>CP070819.1:0-2855 GCA_020344295.1 Dehalococcoidia bacterium
CCCCATTCAAGATACCGGCTGCATTCTTCTATGGTCAACGTACCCCGTCTGTCGAGCCATGATCCCGGACCTTTTGTAGAGATTAATCCGCGGGATGCTGAACAGCCAGGCATCGGCGACGGAGATGTCGTGCGAGTCTTCAACGACCGCGGCCGGGTTAAGTTGAAGGCTAGGCTTGCTGAGGGCATTAAGCCGGGCGTTGTCGCTATCACTGAGGGTTGGTGGACCGACCAGTATATAGATGGCAATCTCAACCAGCTGACCCACGACATGATAAATCCGGCACAGCAGTCGGTGCTCGGCCCGAATGCGGCCCTATGTGATGTCCTAGTTGAGGTCCAAAAATAGCTGTATTAGCAAGCCTCCCAGGTGATGTGCAAATTGGCGCAATAAGCAGTCCTTTTGGTCCAGGATGAGGGGGTTCTACCGCCGGAATCTTCGCGCCTGCACGTAGGTCTGGAGGAGCCACAGTAACGGGCCAGCCTGTATCAGGGAAGTGGGGACGGTCCATGAGCTCAGCCCCCGGTTGCTGCACCACTCGACGATGCCCTTGATTTGGCCGGGAACATCGGTTTCCAGGAATAAATCGGCTCCGTCCCTTCCCTCGGGCAGCAATCCCTCGACGGCGTTGAAGTAGACGTGCAGCCCATGACCGCCGAGGACCACTGCGAAGATCCCTCCCAGTATCATCGCCAGCTTCAGTATCCAGTTGAAGGCGAACTGCAGATTCACCGGCAGCAGCAAGAGCGCCGTACCTTCATCGATCCGGTGCGGTTTCAGACCTTTGGTGCTGCTGTCATACTTCCCTGGCATTGTCGCACCTTGTGGCTGCTCCCAGGGTGCCTTGACAACCTTAGCTGCACCATCCTCCTCAACAGCTTCGGACTGAGGTTGGAAGTCCTGTTCACACTTGGTGCATCTCCAATTGCCCTTCTCCCTGTCCTGGGAAATCTCCGAGCTGCCGCAGAAAGGGCATTGATGTGCTGTTGATGCTTCCGCAGTGTCTGCTTTATGATCCTCTTCCCCCGGTGACTTTACAACTTCATTCTCGTGATTCTCTGTCATCGTTGAGACCACCTCCTATGTGCACTTCGGGAATGCGTCTAGTGGCGGTAGCTTCACTGTCAATCCGAAGGCACTTCCGTTAAGGTCTTCGCCGCGAACGATAATGTAGGTCTCGGTATTGTGGTTATCAATTTCATATTCGACATGAGTACCATCAGAGGTGCGGTAGAAACACTTCTGTCCGGGAGCTATACCTTCGTAGCAGACATGGGTCGGCTCGGCGAGCGGGTTGTTTAACAAGTCAGCTTTGGGTACCGTCTGGATTCTTGTATGTATAAGTTCTGATGCTCCAGTGTTTGCGATCGTCATCTCAACCTTGACGTTGTTCCTAGGGCCTGAGCATATCCCGTCTATAGTGACCCTCAGGCTGCCGTCCTGGCGTGTGAGTCCCACATCGCCACCTGTTTCGCTTTGCGGGGATGGCGTAGGTGTCGGCGACTGGTCCGGTATCATTCCATTAGCGTTGTGTTCAGCAATAGAGTCGCCATCAGTGGCGAACGGGGCGATACCGACGTATGTGGCTGCTGTGAAAAAAGCTATCAACCCGATGAATATGGCGGCAGCCAGAGTCAGTAAGAGTCCTGGATGCTGCATCCGGTATCTCCAGAACCTCCTCGCCATGGACACATTCCAGATTACTGCGATTAAAGCAGCAACCGATAATCCGGTTACGACAGGGCGGTCTAATTCATTGAGGTTAGAGAGCGCAAAACCCATAATTCCCGCGCCAACGATAGCTAGGACCAGGAACAGTACGACGTTCCGCAGAACCCTGTAGCGTATTGAATTGAACTCGCTTTCCGTATACTCTTGCCCGCAGTCTGCGTTGAGACACTCGAACCCTGGAATCGACGGAACCCATAATAATATCCCTTTCCCGCATTGCGGGCACTTTTTCAACCATGGTGTGATTCGCCGTTTCAGGTTAATTGATTCCTTATCCGGTGACTCAGCTCCCACGGCACCTCCAACAACGCCGCCCGAAGATCCACAATTTGCGAGTTTGTAGTACAGCCTGTGCGACAGGCCGGGGCAATCCCGTCTTGAAATCCCACTTCTGCCTTTATGCGTGTGCCGGGATGTCCATGTAACAGTTGCCTCACTCCTCGCGATATACTACAGCTAAATATCGGGTACGACAAGTGCCCGTAATAGAAGATTATATAACGGATGCTTATTTACCCGATCAACCGTCAGGAGAAAGGGAATATGGCTATTCAATTATCTCAAGTGCTTACTATGGAAGTATCCTTGTTTACGATATATTATCACAGGACATATCACAAAGGGATAAGGAGGCAGGCACATGAAAACGGAGGAGCAGATCAGAGATCGTTTAAATAAGGCCTACGAGATGCTTGCCTACTATTGGGGCTACCTTCCGGAACACTTCCCCGAGGAATATCTATCACCTGAGCTACGCGTGCCTCTCGCTAAACAGGTTGAGATGATTATTGATCGAGCTTTAGTCGAACAGAGATATAACCTGGTGCCGCCAAAGAACCTGGTTGAGGCCGCTAAAGGATTCAACGAGACCTTCACCACGTGTGTGATGCTGGAATGGGTGCTGGAGCTGGACAGCCCGATTGCAAGAAAAGGGGACTGAATTGTTACCACCCACTCACAGGGACGTATACCCGGAGAAATATGCAGGCAGATGGGTGGAAAAGCTTTGTCGCTGTTTAGTCCAAGAGTACTAGCGGCTTTTTATACCCCTGTCTCTCAGCTCGTAGAGCACTGCCCAGATGGCAAAGAGGAAAGCTGCGATCGCTATCTGGACATATGTACGA
>CP070819.1:2955-8280 GCA_020344295.1 Dehalococcoidia bacterium
ACGTCGAAGCTGAAGGAGACCACATCACCGGGGAGCATGTTCTCGATGTAGAATATGACCTTTCTCCCGGCAACATCGTAACGCTTGATCTGCTCATCCCTGTCAACAACCTGCTCTATAGAATCGGTAACCGGAGCGAATCCGGTGGGGACCGAGACATCGACGACCACCATTCCCGCCTCCATCTCGATCGGAGGATTGAACTCAAGCTCGACGGAAACCTCAACCAGGTCATTCACCTCGACCTGCGTCGTATCATAATCAACGTCGATTTTTAGGATCTCCTGTATCTGCGGCTCCGCTTCGGGGATATTGAACCTCTCAACCACCTGGGCTATGGCCTCCCCTTCTCCCTCTACGCTAATTTCGATGTCCTCGTTCACAGGGACCTCGATGATCTGAAGCACATCGAAGTTGTCCTGGGTTATCCTGAGCTCCTGCTCCTCTCCGCCGGCGACTATGCTTATCGTCAGGTCAACGTCGGCTCGGGCATCGGATGAGTACTCGGTCAGTGCCTGCAGGGCAACGACGGTATCCTGAGTGGAGCCGTATCCGCCGTAAGCATTCCTCTGTGATACCAGCCACTTGGCCGCCCGCGAGGCATTGAATGCATCACCATGCTGTATCAGGGCCAGTGTCGCATATCCGGTAGCCTCAATGGCAATGCTCTTATTGGGCATGATCGCGTGCCGGGGCATGATCTGTTCCCCCTCCTCCCAGGGAAGGGGCTCAATGACATCACCCCAGTGCAGGCCGTTTTCATCCTCCTGCGCCAGATCCATCAGCTTCTCATGGGCCTCGTCGGCAAGCTGGCTTCCGGCGAGCTCAAGGGCATAGGTAACGATTGCCGTGGTATAGGCGTCATCAATCCCGTTGAGCTCATCTTCCAGGAAGTCGATCGCAGCAGCGGAAGCAGCCTGCTCACCGGCCTCCAGCAGAGCAATAGCAACGTACGCTGTTAGAGCATTCCTCCCCTGGACGCCTCCCATCATCTCCTCATGGGCAACGAAGCCCACGGTATCGAACGAGCCATCGGCATTCTGATGTGAGACTATCCAATCCGTTGCCTCATCCAGAATGCTGTCATCGATGTAGATCAGGTCCTCGGCTTGGGCGAAGCACTTCAGGACAAAGGCTGTGAGCCAGAGGCTGCCCTCAGGGTCACTGTCTCCAAAGGCGGAGAAGCTGCCGTCCCGGTGCCTATAGGTCAGCTCCCGCTGATAGCCGGTGATCATCAGTTTCTCTGCCTTGGCCATGATCTCCGGCTTGAGCTGTCCGCTCTCCTCAAGGTATTTAGCAATGAACACGTCCGGGGCGAAAACGATCATGTTCTGCTCGCCGCAGCCGAACGGCATCTGGATTAGCCCCTCGAGCCCTTCGAGGGTCTGTGACAGATAGCTGGATGTCACAGCAATGTAGGCTCTGCCGGAGTCCACTACCACGAGCGCGGGTATCTGAGTACTCACAACCTCGTTGCTTCCGGCGGAGAGAACAAGGTTCTCGACAATCTCTCTGGCGATACCCTCGGGCTCGACTATCAGGGTCTTGATCACAGCGTCGGCGGCCTCGGTACTACGCGCTGTTACCTTTACTTCGTTGATCCCGAGCTCCTTAGGACTGATCATAAATTCCACGCCGCCCACATCGTTGGCCGCGATACTTACCATCTTCTCTGATTCATCCAGCAGGTCAAACCAGTCGCCTTCGTCGAGTTGTACGAACACGTCCTGGGATTCATCCAGGTAGTTGTAGACTGCTACCTTAAGCGGGAACTCCTCGCCCCTGATCGCCGAGTAGGGCAGATCGGCTTTGAGGAAGAACGGCTGGAAGGCCACGAGCTGGGCTTCGGCGATACCAATACCCCTCTCCTGGGAAAGGGCGACGGCACGCAGCATCCAGGTTGTTATCGTATCCGGGACTTCGACCTGCAGCGAACCGTTTCCGCCGGCATCTGTGATGATTTCCTCCCAGAGCCAGGTCTCGGGAAAGTACTGTCTCACCCTCTCGACCTCGGCCAATGCTACGCTTTTGGCCCCCTGAGCCAGCTCACCAGGCCCCATAGGCTTCGGCGGCGGCATGGCTCCGTCCTCCATGGCCTCGGGCATGGCGAACATTACCACATCTCCACCCCCCCGGAGCCACATCCCACCAGACTGGTACTGCTTGCCCTCCGGTACCTCCATGTTACTGAGCACCACAACACCGGCGTCCTCGAAGATGTCCTGGGCTCCCCTCACATTTACCCCGCCGAATACCGTAAACTCGTGGAGCTCGACCTGCGGCTCCATATACAGCCGCTCAAGCTCATCGAAGACCTGCTGCAGGTTCAGCCTGTTCTCAGCGAGAATAAAGACGGACCTATCTACCGCCACGATACCGACCTTCGATGAGCCCTCGGTCTGCACATTGATCATGACTACCTCTCCCGGCCGGCCCTCCTCGGTGCTGAAACCAACGCTAACCTCATGGGGATATTCTGCCTGAACCTCAAACGGCAGGTAGTCTGCCGCCACCTCGCTATTGGGCAGGATCTGATACACCAGAAGCTTGGCCGAAGGTGCCATCTGCGGAGTTGTCACGAAGGAAATCCTGTCGTTACTCGTGTAATCGGTGAATACCACTGTGTCACGGGAAACGATCTCATAGTAGAAATTGGCCGCCTCTTTGGTGGAATTAACCTTGAAAACTATCTCCTCACCGATTTGAGGGACACCTTCGCTCTCCTGCTCAACATGGATGAAGTTCCCTGTCGGTGAATAGCCGGCCTCTATTGCCCTCGACACGCGTGCCGGAGGTACAGAGGAAACCGGTGTCAGTTCAAAGCAGTCCACTATCATTACTACGGCTTTCCCGGGAGGAGTCACCTGGAGCAATGCTATACCTTTCGCGGTCGTGACCTGCCTCGTATCATTTGAAACCTCCTCCAGGTCCTCGTCGAGATAAGCTATTTTAACGTCTATATTTGCATCCACAGGTTCGTTATCCGGGGTTTCGGTGACAATCAGCAGGCTGAAAGGCAGGCCCGGTTTGAAAATCAGACTCTCCGGAATCAACTGGATATTCAGCGCCGAGTCGGAGACGGTCAGCAACTCGCTCGTGCTCTCCTTATAGCCTGTACCATCCTCTGTCACGGAAATATCGAGCATCACATTCCCCAGCCCACCGGCTGCGGGGACTCCAGCCACATAACCGACGGCGGGCAGCTCGAACACCGTTTCCCCATCTATGTCCTTGGTCAAAGTTGCATACTCCTCCCACTCCCCGACGTACCTCGACGCCTTGATTACAAGCTCCCCTTTCACAGGCTTGCCGAAGCTGTACTCAGCGAAAACGCTACCCGTAATAGGATCGGTGACCAGAAACCATTCCCTGGGAAGCTCCATCTTTACCTCATACTTCGGCAGCACATATTCCTCGACCTTCACATCGAGCTGGGTCTCGCCGTTCTCGGAAGTAGCCGTGATTTTCCAGCCACCGAGGTTAGGCTCGTTGGAAATCGGCAGGTCCAGAGTCGCTATGCCGTATTCATCTGTATTAAGTTCCTGGCGAAAGATCTTGATCCCCTTGGCATCAAGGACATCCACCGTCACGCTCTCGCTTTCCGGCCTGAGGTCGGGATTCAGAGTAATGGCTCTCATGTGGATCGTCTGTCCGGGTTTGTATATCGGCTTGTCGGTCTCCATGAAGACGAGAGAGCTTCTCTCAACTCTTACCTGCGCACTATCCTCGAAGCCATTTCCGGTAACCCTGATCTCATACGCGCCCGCCTCAATATCGGGAACTTCGAATTTCAACGTTCCCTTACCATTAATATGTTCCGAGGCATGGAGCACCCTCTCTCCATCCTTTAGCAACGCCACCGTTACACTTCCCGATGTCAGCCCATCCTCACCGAACAGCGCCACAGAAACGGCTTCCTGACCTCCCACTTGAAGGGATTTAGGTGCCACTATCACATAACTTTCGACCGCTTGAGCGACGTCGGTGCAACCGGGCAACATCGAGCCCAGTAAGGCTACGATTAATACCGCTACAACAGCTAGTAATACTACAGATCGCATGATCCACCCCCATAGTTTGTTTGCCTTCTACAGAGAAAGACGTAAATGGAGGCAAAAAGGTTCCCGCAAGTTCATTAAGTAAATATGGCAGAAATTTCACAGGCACTGAAGATGAAAACATCCACAGCGAGTAGACAACCGGGCATTGACCAACCGGACAATAACCATTAAAGGGCGACCATGCAGGTCGCCCCCTCTCTTTTATGTTATTCCTGTTTGTGTCATTCCTGCGAAAGCAGGAATCCATTATGACTATCTTCGATAATCAGATACTAAACAGCGCAAGCCGTTATCGTTGCAGGACCGGCTCCTTTTTCCTGCTGTTCACCGGCTTCTTGACCTCAACCAACGGTATCATATCCCTGTTATAGCCGCACTGCAGGCAGCGCTGGTACCAGCCGCTTATATCCTTTTCGAGAAAGACATCACCGTGACACTTTGGACAACTTCTTAGCTTCCACATCTTTCCACCCCCCTCCGTTTCCATTCAACTAGGCTCCAATGACCCTCTACCTTTCTAGCGGCTAGTCTACTCTCTGAATAAACCGATGTAAGTGACTTTTGTCTCATAAATGATGCCCAACTCGAATATAGATCGGAATGGGGAGAATCGGACATCTGTCTAAACGATGAAGGCTATTATACGCCGTTGTCAAGCGAATTCAGCAAGTCGAGCGCCTTAAAACCAGATTGTAATCAAGTTGTAAATCCGTGGTGATGCCCTCTTAATACACACTTGGGCATTTAATTCCATGACTCACTTTATGGCCCGAGTCGAATATATATTTCGTAGCAGGCAGATCCATGTGAATTAGTGCTTCGATTCCTTGACAGACACGATTACTCCATCGATTACGACAATTGACAAAACCCTTAAAAAATGTTATATTATATGTCAACCCCCGAGTAGGTGAACCAGCAAGAAGAGTCCGTCCCGCAGGATAGGGAACGAGTAGGAAACCACAGGGACCGGGGGCGGGAAGGGCTGATGAGGCTGGGAAGGTTACTCGGGGCGTTTTTATTGATATCCTGAACTTAGCGTTCGGTTCTTCCTTCCTCCAGTAAAGCTATAAATGGCAGGTTCCGGTACTCCTCCTGAGAGTCCAGGCCATATCCCACGAGAAACTCATCGGGAGACTCAAATCCAATGTATTCAAGTTGCACATCCGCCAGACGTCTCACCTTTTTATCGAGTAGAGTGCAGACCTGCAGGCTCGCCGGGCTGAGCGCTCTGAGGTGGCTCAACACAAAGCTCAATGTCATA
>CP070819.1:8380-12366 GCA_020344295.1 Dehalococcoidia bacterium
AAATATGGGCCCGACCGCGTAGCACAGATAATCACGTTCGGTACAATGGGAGCCCGGGCAGCATTAAGGGATGTAGGCCGAGCATTGGGCATGCCTTATGGGGATGTCGATCAAATAGCGAGGATGGTCCCTGCACCATGGGCTACAATTCAGGAGGCTCTCGAATCGAATATCGAGCTGCGCAATAGATACCGGGACAATGCAAATATAAAGCATCTCATTGATACTGCCATAAAACTTGAGGGGGTTTCACGACACGCGTCTACACACGCCGCGGGAGGTGTTATTTCAAAGGAACCACTTATTAAGCACGTTCCCCTGCAAAAACCAAGCAGGTCCGAAGACCAGAGCATCACTATGACCCAGTTCGCTATGGATGAAATAGCTAAGATCGGGCTTCTAAAAATGGACTTTCTGGGGTTGGCGAACCTTACCATCCTGCTGAAAGCCAGACAGATTATCGCCGAGAACCGTAGTATTGATATAGAACTGCAAAATATTCCTCTTGATGATGTTAAAACTTTTGATCTTCTATCCTCCGGAGAGACAACCGGTGTTTTCCAACTTGAGGGGCCGGCCATGCGCCGCTTTATCAAGGAATTAAAACCCAACTGCTTCGGTGACATAGCCGCAATGGTAGCACTATACCGCCCTGGACCAAAACAACACATCCCCACATTCATTCGTGCCAAATATGGTATCGAGCCTATTCGCTTTCCTGATCCCACACTTGCCGATATCCTGCAGGAGACATACGGCGTCATAGTATACCAAGACCAGGTACTTTTCATCGTGCAAGCTTTCGCCGGCTACAGCCTCGGCGAGGCCGATATAGTGCGTAAAGCCATGGGGAAAAAGATACCGGAAGTAATGAAACAGGAGATGCAACGATTCCTTGCCGGTGCGAAGAAAAATGGATTCAGTAAGAAAATTGCGGAACAAGTGTGGAGCCTTATCGAGCCCTTCGCTGGCTATGCCTTTAACCGGGCACACAGCGTCAGTTACGCTATGATCGCATATCAAACAGCGTATCTGAAGGCAAACTACACTGTAGAGTTCATGACTGCACTGCTAACCATCAATAAAGGGCAGGCAGATAAAGTGGCTACCGCCATTAGCGACTGTCACCGTCTCGGTATCAAAGTACTTCCACCAGATATAAATAAAAGTGGAGGGAATTTTATAATTGAACAAAATAATACAGCAGAAAAGGTCATTCGAATCGGCCTTTCTGCTATTAAAAATGTGGGCGATAACGCGATTAGACCAATCATATCAGTTCGCGATCAAGGCGGGCCTTTCACATCGATCGACGATTTCTGTCGTAGAGCTGATCTCAGGAATCTCAACAAACGCGCATTGGAGAGCATGATTAAAGTCGGCGTATTAGACCCCTTAGGAAAGCGTGGATCTTTGTTAGCCGGAATTGACCGGATTCTGTCACTATCCCAATCAGAGCAGCGCCTTAAAGATGTTGGCCAATCCACAATGTTCGATCTCTGGGGACAAAGCGTTGATGTGCCACTTCCCGGACTCGATCTCCCCGAAGTGGAGGTGTCGTCCCAGGAGATGCTATCCTGGGAAAAAGAACTGCTCGGCATATATATCTCCGAACATCCTTTAACGCTGGCTTCTCGTCAGTGGGCCTCCGATGTCGATGCATTCTGCGGTCACATTGACGAGGATATGGTAGGCCACACCATAACCACTGCCGGTTTGGTCACCTCTATGCGGCAATCTTTTACTAAAGACAATCGTCCATTTGTCACTGCCGTTCTGGAAGATTTTGCCGGTAGTATCGAGGTAACAGCATGGCCTGATGTCTTCGAGCGGACCAGAGATCTATGGCAGGAGGGACAAACCCTGGTAGTCAAGGGAAAGGTAAGATCCCGCAATGACCGAATTCAACTGACATGCTACAGTGTTTCTCAGTATCAGCCCAGTACTAGTAAAGAACCAATCGAATAACCAGCACGTTTGTATATGGCATCTTCTGGTCCTCTACTTAGAATAGATCTCCCTACTTCCGTCGATCTCGATGCTGATATCGCCCGTCTCCGGGATATTGTTGAGCTCTTCCGGCGATTTCCGGGTGATCACAGGGTGCAAATCGCTATTGTTACCAGCGAAGGTACTACAAATGTCGAGATGTCGGACCTGGCTACGGATTACGGACCGGACCTTCATCGACATCTCGTTGAGCTTGTCGATGAGGGTAATATCGTTGTGGTAGAAGGCAAAAGTGAGAATTGATACTCTATCCTGACTCCAATTTAAGGAGTCTTCTCTTTAACTCCAGGCCACCCCCGAATCCCCCTAATCTGCCAGTACTGGCTGTAACCCGATGGCATGGCACGATTATAGGAAAGCGATTCCGAGACATAGCTCCGCCTACTGCTCGGTACGCACGGGGCTTCCCAATCCGCTCCGCCAACCAGGCATAGCTCCTAGTCTCTCCATAGGGAATGGCACGGGCTGCATCCCAAACGGCCTTATCAAAAACAGTAGTATTGCTCAAGTCAAGTTTGTCGGGGAATGATACCGCCTCACCCTCGAAATATCTCTGCAGTCGCAATGGAAGGTCACCTAACAGTGAGCGTCCCTCAACAGAGCACTGCTGGGAGTCTTCTAATCCCACTACCGCGTCCTCCAGCGATAATTGAGGTAATGAAACAAAGCATATCCCCCTCTCTGACCATCCTATTACCATCCAGCCGAAAGTGGTGGAAACAACAATATGTTTCATGGTTGGTATAACCCCCGCAACTAGATTGATGCCTCGATTCTAATATATACAGTGATTGTATGCACTTCAACACAGCCAGCTTAGACCGCATTATCTATGGTGCAATTAACTATTCTAACACTTCCCGGGAGGCCAATCCCTTTGGCGAATTTACACACTCACTGTTCATCTACGCCCCAGCTATCTCAACTTGACACTAATACGAGAAAACGATTAAACTGAATTGTCGGCTTTGTTATATTTATTATACTACCCACTGACCTAGGATCTAGAACATCCTAAATAGAATTAGGTAGAGTCCTGCGAAAGCTGACCTGATCATAGATTTTCCGATGAAATAAAACGAAGCAAATCCTGAGGAGGCACTACAGCATGGATATTACCAAGCCCAACATCTATGACCCTGCTGACCATCCCGAAGAGTGGACGCCTGAAATGTACGAGAAACTAGAACAGGCGAGGGACATAATCGAGGAGTGGTGGCTGCCCAACCGGAGGCAGCTGGACCGACTTGGTGGCGTTCTGGCCATGACCGAGATGTCTGACGTCTACTATGGCATGCACAAGGCGATTATCGACGCCGGATTCTATGGAAGGGTCATACCCAAGGAATACGGCGGCCCCGGCTGGAGCGCGACTGACTGCGGACTCCTTTCCAGTGAGATCACCAAGATTGGCTTTACGCCCAGGATCGACGACGCCTTCTACAACGGCGAGCCTGCAGTGAAAATACTTCTCGATTGGACCCCGGATGAGGACGCCAAGCGAGAGTATTTGAAGCGAACACTCGACGGAGGTTTCTGCACTGTCTGGGCCACCGATCCCGAGTCGGGCGTCGACATGGGCAGCATGCGGGGCAGCGCCGCCCTCGACGGCGACTACTACTACCTCAACGGGCCCAAGTGGTGGATGGCGATGTGCAGCCCCGGACCCGTCGGCCTTCAGTGGCACCTTGCCCTCATGAAGACTGACACAAGCAAGCGTACCAGCGGCCTCACTCTCTTTATTGTCAATGATGACGCGCCGGGCATAATTCGCGGCCGCGAGGGAGACCTTCAGGGCGCCCGGTGGGGCTGCGCACGCTACGAGCTTCTGCTCAAGGATGTCAAGGTAGATAAGAAGTATTTGGCGTCGCCCGAGGGCAAGGGAATCAACGCCCTTGTCGATGGCATGAACAAGCACATGGGCAACCAAGCCTCCCAGGCAGTGGGCGTGATTGAAGCCGCCATCAGCCAGGCCC
>CP070819.1:12466-16627 GCA_020344295.1 Dehalococcoidia bacterium
AAAAAGGACAATATGGACAATATCTGGGACAGGTTCGAGGCCCAGGGAATGGGGGGCAATCCCGATCAGAGATGCCCCTTCTGCCTGGGCGGAGTCCGCTGTGACCTGTGCTCCAATGGCCCCTGCCGTGCTGATGCAGCCAAGGACAAGAAGGGTGTATGCGGTATCACGGCAGATGGAATGGCCATGCGTATGATGCTGCTCAGAAACGTAATGGGCGCATCCACCTACCACTATCACACCGAACAGACCATCAAGACCCTGCGGGCCACAGCCGATGGTCGGACGCCCTTCGAGATCAGAGAGTCCAGCAAACTGAAGGATTTCGCGGGGCGGCTCGGGGTGAGTACATCGGGATCGATCAAAGACATCGCTATTCGACTCTGCGACTTTGCGCAAGCTGATTTCAACCGGAAGTTCGACGAGCCGAGCCTGATCGTCGAGGCCTTGGCCCCTTTGGAGCGCAAGGAGCTGTGGAAAAAGCTGGATATCTTCCCCGGCGGCATTTATGGCGAGATGATGCGGGCCACAAGCTCCTGCCTGACCAACATCGACGGATATTATACAAGCCTGGCCCTCAAGGCTATGCGCCTTGGTGTGGCAATGGCCTATCAGAGCCAGATTGTCAATGAGTACTGTCAGGATATCCTGTACGGCGTACCACGGCCGCATCCAATGCGCGTGGACTTGGGTGTGCTGGACCCGGACTATGTCAATGCGCTGCCCACCGGGCATGAGCCGTTCCTCGGATTCGCCATGGTCCAGCTTGCGCGTAAGCCGGAGTGGCAGGAGAAGGCGAAGGCCGTTGGCGCCAAGGGTCTGCGGGTAATCGCCAACATCGAGACCGGTCAGGAGATGATCCAGAGATGGGAGATGGATGACGTCTTCTACGGTTTTACCGGAAACTGGATCATGCAGGAGGCGGTGCTCGCCAGCGGCTGTGTGGATCTCTTTGCCTGTGATATGAACTGCTCAATGCCGATCGATCCGCTGTATGCTCAGCGGTATAAATTCAGGCTCGTGCCCGTGAGCGACCTGGTGGCGTTCGATGGCGTCGAGGAGAGGGTCAACTATGAGCCGGCAAAAGCTGAGGAACAGGCTGCTCAACTGTTGGAGATGGCGATCGACAACTTCAAGGAGCGGAGGGCGTCCGTCGAGCCGGTGGAGTCGCTGCCGCTGAATGAGGCAGTGGTTGGTTTCTCGACGGAGAGCATTCTCGAGGCCCTCGGCGGCAGCCTCGATCCGCTGCTGGAGGCGATAAAGGACGGTACCCTGCGGGGGGTAGTGGGGCTCGTTTCGTGTACCACGCTGAGGGACTCCGGTCAGGATGTGCATACTGTGCGTGTCGCCAGGGAGCTGATCAAGCGGGATATTCTGGTGCTCTCGATGGGATGCGGCAACGGCGCTTTGCAGGTAGCGGGCCTCTGCAGTCCGGAGGCGAAGCAACTCGCCGGGCCGGGCCTGAAAAAAATCTGCGAGTCCCTGAAGGTGCCTCCTGTCCTCAGCTATGGGACCTGTACCGATACAGGGCGGGTTGCAGACCTGCTGGCGGCGATCTCCGATGCCTTGGGGGACGTCCCGGTGCCCGACCTTCCCGTAGCCGCGGTGGCGCCGGAATACATGGAGCAGAAGGCCACTATAGATGCGGTCTTTGCCCTGGCCTTCGGCCTCTATACCTATGTCAATCCGGTTCCTACGGTGACGGGTGCGCCCAGGCTGGTCAAGCTTTTAACCGAGGATTGTCGGGATGTTACTCGGGGCGTACTGAATGTCGAGACGGACGCAGTGAAAGCTGTGGACGCCGTCCAGGCTCATATCGAGGCCAACCGGACGAAGCTGGGTATCTAGGGCCGGTATCAGGGATGACATAAGATACGCCTATTCCTCGTACTGAAAGACCTCCTCCACGGAGACGCCGAAGGCCTTCGCGATCTGGAAGGCGAGGGAGAGGGAGGGGACATATTTCCCCGCCTCGACGGCGATGATAGTCTGGCGGGTGCAGCCAACCCTATCGGCAAGCTCCTGCTGCGTCATTTCATCGTGGTCGAAGCGCAGCCGTCTGATCCGGTTACTTATCTCAGCCTTCGGCATGTTATCCCATTCTCCTGTAACCTATGAGTATACCTATGCCCTGGGACAGCGTGTTAACCATGAGGATAGACCAGAAGATAAGATAGGGAAAAACGATCGGTATCGTGCCCTGGTCCCAATAAATCTCAGTTAGCGCTATTGACCATGCTAAAAGTGCGCCGATAATACCCCATAATTGCGCCCCAGACGCCCTTCTAAGCACGGCTTCGTCTCGTTCATCGTAAAGTGCTTTCATCCGGCCTTTGCTGCTGGAAAAAGGGGCGATGAGGACAGCCCATGCTGCCAGCATCCCTATAATCAGGCCGGTCACTGTCCATCTCATCATGTTGTCATCATAGAAAGACGTAGCCCCATTGATAATGAGTATTCCCAGTACAGCGGCTGAGATAGTCCCTCCTATTGCGATACCCAACCACGCACGTTTCTGAAGTGGTGCCATAATGGTCCTCCCTGTCTGCCCACCCTTTCCTCAAGGGCGAATGTAATCAAAGTATGACATAATGTAACATATATTATACTATATGTCAAGTATTTCTAACATACAATTAACGATGTTGGGAATGATTTTCCTCTGACAAAGATCGGTTCAAATAAAATGCGGATACAGTATTGACAGAAGCGTTTCTGAGATTATATAATCCGATATTATGTATTATAATCCACATGAGTGGATTTAATTTAGCTATTGCAGTGGCAAGATAACATCTTCAGGTGAGTACAAACAAGGAGGGTCTATGTGACGCGGGAATTATGATTGGTTGTGAATAGAGATATAGGTACTCAATTGCTATATATAGGAGGACAAATGCAGAAGCTGGTAATTATTCTCACCGCACTGTTAGCGATTGCACTCGTTATTGGTGGAATCTGCTGCAAGACGGAGATGAGTTCAACACCGGTTCCCACAAATACCCCCACGCCCGCACCAACATTGGCGCCTACGCCTACACAGATGCCGACGCCAATACCGACACTCATACCTACTCCAACCCCTGTCCTCACCCCAGTACCTACGCCTGAACCGACACAAGCCGTCACACCGGCACCCACACCTGTAATTACTCCCACACCCGTGCCAACACAGATGCCGATAATATGGTATATGCCTCCTCCACCGCCCACGCCGATACCTGTCGCCGGCGTCGATGCCATGGGCAGACCATTCGAGTTCTCGACTCCACCACAGAGAATTGTCTCCCATGTCCCCAGTATCACCGCAACCCTTTTCGCTCTCGGTTTGAACGAGCAGATCGTGGGGGTCAGCGACTTCTGTAACTACCCCGAGGAAGCAAAGTCAAAACCCAAGATTGGAGGCTATTTCGATCCCAGCATCGAGGCGATTGTAGCACTGGAACCGGACATCGTTCTAACTGACGGCCACGTTTCTGCAATCGATCAGCTTGAGGGTCTTGGAATTCCTTTCGTCGTAATTCAGCCCAAGGATATCGATGGTGTGCTGGATGACATCAGTCTCCTGGGGTACATCACCGCTGCCGAGCAGATGGCCGAAGAGATTATCCTTGACATGAGAGCCCGGATCGATGCGGTGGTTGATACGGTGGGCGGTGCCTATACGACCAGGGTGTTCTACGTGTTCGATGCCACCGATCCGACCAAGCCGTGGACTGCAGGCCCGACCTCATTCGTAAATGACCTCATTCAACTGGCGGGTGGCGACAATATTGCCGCACAGGCGGCTGGTCCCTGGGTGCAGTTCAGCATAGAAGAACTGGTTGATTCGGATCCCGAGATCATCATAGTGGATTCTATGATGGGTACGGCGGTGATATCGCCTGAGGAGATAAAGGAGCTAACAGGCTGGAAGGATACGACAGCGGCCAAAGAGGATAGAATCTACGCTATAGATGGCGACCTGGTCAACCGGACCGGTCCTCGCATCGTCCAGGGGCTGGAGGAGATGGCAAAGGTTATACATCCCGAACTGTTCGGGAGCTAGATATGTTGAGTCGTTTCCCGTATCATCCTCAGGAAATCGGCGTGGATGGCCCTGTTTGAGGCTATGATGGAGCTCTCGCCATAACTGACCGGCCGCCCCTCCCAGTCGCTTAT
>CP070819.1:16727-20168 GCA_020344295.1 Dehalococcoidia bacterium
CCCAGCAATACGATGATGTACAGCGGGACTATGACCAGCCAGCCGATGACTGAGAAGCCGCTAGCCGCTTCCATCACAATGGCCCCTCGTACGATGAAAGCTACAACTGATAGGGAGACGGCGCTAAATGGGAGTACCCAGAGAAAGACAACAAATGGTACCGCAATCCTCTTTATTAGTGATACGGAATGGGCAGGGCGTGCTGCTACCGGCGGCATCCATCGCAATAGTGCGAAAACACTCGCACCCAACGAGGTGACAAAAGCGAACGGAAAAAGGATGAACCAGCCGATAATAGGAAGCCCTGCCGCCAGTTCAAGAACAACCACTCCGCGTATGAATACAGATAGAGCGGATGCATTTTTGCTGGAATCCAACTGTACATTTCTCCTGGCGGCTGATACAGTCGCAAACAACCCTGCGATTGCAAGTGCCAGGAAGAACACAGACCATCCGATTGTCCATATCAGCTTGAAGTCCAGGTCAAGCAGGACGACAATGGCGGGCAGCACGATAACCGTGGTTGCGCCGCCCAGCCACAACCCTACTGCGAGCTCTTTCACAATACTCCTGCGTATCGTTATATCGGCAGGAAACGCCTTCGTGTAACGCATCGCAAACCGACCACCAATCTTGACCGACACGCCGGCTGCGCCCAGCCCAGCGAAGGCGATTAATACAAACAGCAGCATGCAGCCCATCACCCTGCTCAGCTCCAGAGGGAGGACAAACAGGACGAAAATCGGGGGCAGCGATATGATCGCGGTCAAGCAGCCCAGCCAGAAACAACGCCACGGGGTGCTATTGATCCGCCAGTGTGCGCGCTCTACGCTGGCCGGGAAAAGAGACCACCAGAAGGTGAGAATGCAGGGGAAAACGATCTCCAGCGCGACCAGGATCCCGAAGATGGCGAAGACCTCGGTCAACTAACACCTCACTTTTAGCACGGGATTACTTGCTGCTTGCGGGCTCTATGCGATTATAACCTAATGAATCAAGTGCAAACTGCCAGTGCTGGTTAACTTTCGTGATAACGTTGTCGTCTATCTCCTGCGGATTCTTCTTGTAACCTGTGATAGACATAATGTAAGCGCGGAAGGCCGGTTCTGCCTCGGCGAATCCAGGGAGGTTTAAAGTTTCATATATTCTACGTAATTGATCTATTGGTTCCTTCTCCAAATCCTCGTACCTGACCTCGACATAGTTCCCTGCGGGTATAAGTTCTCTGTCGGCCAGGAATTTCTGCATGAGCTGTGTATAGAACCGCAAGACCCAGTCCTCGATTTCTTTCGGGCTGATTTCATGTAACTGAGCTCTGGGCAATACAGTTTGATAGAGAACCAAGGTTGAACGAAACACGTGATAAGGATTACGGTAGATATGGACGAATTTGGCGTCGGGGAATAGCTCGAGAAGCGTATTGATTCGTGTGCTGTCGGCGCAGTTTTTTATTACCAGTCGCTTACCGCCGTTCTTCAATGTGGCTTTACGTAAAATCGTCAGGTATATTTCGGCCCATTTTGCGCGCGTCGATTCAGACAGGCCATCGAAGAAAGTGATATAGCTCTCAAAGAAGTAACGCGCCCTTCGGGGGAAACTATACATGTGGAGATAAGAGTAAGGCGACATATTGGCGATTGCCACGTCTTCCTCTTCCGGATTATCCATTAAAAGAGGTATATTATCTATCTCTCTGGTGGGATGAAGTTTCTTTTGAACAACGGCGAGTGGTTTCTTGATTATCCTATCGCCGATAAGGCAGAAACCCGGAGTCGATACTTGAAACACGGAGACATGGCCTAGGCTTCTATCCTGCGACAATAGATTGTGCAGATGGGTTGTCCCGGTTCGCCAGTGGCCGACTATGAATATGGGTGAGGGGTGAATCGCTGTGTTTTTGACAGGCTTACTATATCGTATCGATTCGTAGAGTCTGAGAGGACTTGTAACCAAAGTGGAGAGGGTGACAGAAAGGACGCGGGGTATGTATTTTGCGTCTACATCTCTATTGTTCCAAAGTAATCTGATCCAGTTTGAGAATGAGCCGAACATATGGGGATGCTCAAAGAAGCGGGGTGGTTTCTGCTCGGTCATAATGCATTTCTCCCTATATCTTTATGCCTGATTCTCGGTCAAACTTCTTCATAAGACTGGGTCTCTTTTGTGGAGAAGTATCTTCTCCGTATCCATATTACTGTGAGTAGAAAGGCAAGGAATACCAGCAGTACGGCTATAGTCTCAGGCCTCAGTAAATCCCGGGTTGAGTTGATTGTTTTCAGTCGGCTGACGGCAAGGTGGATGGCGAAGATAATCGGGGTCAGTCCGATCAGGCTGCCGATTATGTAATCTCTAATCTTGATGTTCGTGGCACCGATAGCCCAGTTCATTGGCGGGAACATCCACAACGCGAGCCGTAAGAAGATCATCGTCATAATGCCGTTCGTTTCAAGACGCTTGGTGAAGCGATTCAGGCGGCTTGCCTCCATCTTCGGTGCAAAATAGTCTTTCAGGAAATATCTGGCGACCAGGAATGTCGTGATTATACCGATGTTAACTCCTATCATCGTCAGGAAAAATGCTTGGGGCTGGTCATACACAAGCGGCCCCAGTATAACAGGAACCACACCGAGAATCTGGAGTATTATGAACGCGAATGTTCCTAGTATATATAGCAAGGGGCCATAAGAACGATTTAAGACTTCCTCCATTGTATCCAGCTGGTCATTAACCCATCCGATAGTCAAAAAGCCTCTCACGATCAGAACAATGCCGATGATCAGACAGATGCAAATGATGGAGGCAAATATTATAAGCTTTCTGCGATCAGTCTTTGTGTCAGACATATAAAGGCTATTCTGGCTGCTCAGATTTCTACTTCTGGATTGGTTGTTCTATTCATGTATTGGTACTGTGGAATGCGCCCTAGCTGGTCCAGGTAGCGTATTATCTGCCTTAGCTTAATGGGAGTTCCATTAACGAGAACTAGGTATAAATCAGTTGTTCCATATGTGCTTGTATTTATACCAAGAAGATTGTATGCATAAATATACTCCACAATTCGCTGGGAGGCAATCGTCCGGGATTAACTTTCGTTTAGTTTTAGAGACTGACTTTCGATTAGTCATCAATTGATTAGTTTATATCTGCATAAGCTAACAAGCTATTTCGGGCTTGCATAGGGAAATTGATTATTGTTAACAAACATGTCCGGAAGCCGTAGCAGGGCAGGACTTGACTTAGTGATGTGCTCTGTGGGTATTTGGATCAACAATGAATAGATTGTTCTCCCAAACGACTTCCTTTTTTGAAGTCATATACAATATAATTGCAGATAAATAATGATAAGAACTTAATCTGTGTCCTTTCTCCCTAGAAATATTTCAGCATTCTTTCAATATGAGTTCAAAACAGAAAACAATTGTTCGATGTCCTCAATGTGGC
>CP070819.1:20268-28990 GCA_020344295.1 Dehalococcoidia bacterium
AAGCCCATCTCGGAACGTCAGGAAAACGAAGACAACGGCTGAAGCGAGCTTGGACATGTAAGAGGGGCTTCCCGAATCGGCAGCCCCACTTATTTCAAAGCAGATGAAACCCCTGTCTAATTAGGGCTCACGGCGGGCTTATCCTTCGGGTTACTTTCGACCGGCGCCGACACCTTCGCTACCTTTTCGGCCTTTGTCTTCTTGGCGGGCCGTTTATCTGCCGGCAACATCTCACTGAACACGGCCTCCAGCGCTTCGCCCTCGAGCGTCTCCTCGGCGATCAGTCGCTCCGCAAGCTGGACCAGTGCGGCCTTATTCTTGGTCAGTATATCCTTGGCCTCCGTATAGGCGCTGTCGATAAGGGCGCTGATCTCCTCGTCAATCTCATCGGCCACACGGTCCCCGTAATCCTTCTGCTCCTCTACCATGCGTCCCAGGAAGACCAGTTCCTCTCTACGGCCGAAGGTGCGCAGCCCCATTTTCTCGCTCATACCGTACTCTTTGACCATCTTACGGGCGAGTGCAGTCACCTGCTCCAAGTCATTCCCGGCACCCGTCGTGATCTGAGCATTCCCGAATATTATCTCCTCAGCCGCCCGTCCCCCGAGGAAGGTGGTCATCATATCTCGCAGGTGTGCCACGGAATAAAGGTGGCGGTCCTCGGTGGGGAGCTGCTTGGTATAACCACCTGCCATACCACGCGCTACGATTGAGATTTTATAGACCGGGTCGGCATTGGGCAGCATCCGGGCTACAAGGGCATGGCCTGCCTCGTGATGGGCTATTACCTCTTTCTCCTTCTGGCTGACTACACGGCTTTTTCGTTCGGGCCCCAGCTGGACACGCTCAATCGCCTCCTGAAGCTCCTCAATGCCGATCATCTTCTTATTACGCCTCGCCGCCAGGAGAGCGGCCTCATTTACCAGATTCGCCAGGTCGGCGCCGCTGAAGAACGGCGTCTGCTTCGCGATTATCTCCAGGTCCGCATTCGGGTCCAGTGGCTTGCCCTTGGCATGCACCTCGAGGATAGCCTTACGCCCGTTGATATCGGGCTGGTCAAGTACCACCCGGCGATCGAACCTGCCTGGGCGCAGCAGCGCCGGATCGAGGATATCCGGGCGGTTGGTCGCCGCCAGGACGATCACTTTGGTGCTGGAGTCAAAGCCGTCCATCTCCACCAGTATCTGGTTGAGCGTCTGCTCCCTTTCGTCATGACCGCCGCCAAGCCCCGACCCGCGGTGACGGCCAACGGCGTCTATCTCATCGACGAAGATAATACACGGTGCATTGCGCTTGGCCTGATCGAAGAGGTCCCGCACGCGAGATGCACCCACACCAACAAACATCTCCACAAACTCGCTGCCGCTGATGGAGAAGAAAGGCACCCCTGCCTCACCGGCAACGGCTCTCGCCAGCAGCGTCTTACCGGTACCCGGAGGGCCGATGAGCAGTACGCCGCGCGGTATGCGCGCTCCCAGGGCGATGAACTTATCTGGATACGCGAGGAACTCAACCACTTCCTCCAACTCCTGCTTGGCTTCCTCAACACCGGCGACGTCGCTGAATGTGACTGTCGGCTTGTCGCCCGTGGCGAGTCGCGCCCGGCTCTTACCGAAGGACATGGCCTGGCTCGAACCGCCCTGTGCCTGACGCAGGATGAACAGGAGCAAAGCCCCGAAAAGGATCAGGGGCAGGAAGTTGATCAGGATCCCGGCCCAGCTCCCCCATCCTCCCCCTGTCCCCAGGTAGTTAATACTGACATCGCTGTCATCCCTGAATTCATCGAATGCGTCGAAATCGGCAGGTACGGTGACCTTATATTCCTTATCGCCGATTTTGGCGGTCATCGAGTCTCCCTGGATGGTCACCTCGCCGCCGCTCTCATGCAGCATGGCGATGACCTCCCCGGTGGTTACCTCTTCGCCATCGCCTCCACCTCCCGGTGAAATTACCGTAAAGAATATAACGATAGCTACCACCAGAATGATGAGCCAGATAACCAGACCTCGAGATAATTTGGGCATTTTCATCTCAGCTTACTCTACAACCCTTCAACCTTTTAATTATAACATAACTTGAAACAAATTAAGAATCTGGGTAGAGCTTGCACAAATGCCGATGTCTGCCAACCCACCCACCCACCCAGGTATTGTTCGGGGGCTATGCCCCGGCAGCTCCCGTTGGTGGGCAGGCAGATCGATTGTTTTTAGAAAATCCCTTTGCTATACTCCCCTGTATGAGGCGAAGAGATGTCCCTTAACCTAAGCCACCTGGCGGCTCAGATAGATGATATGGCGGAAAGCCTCAAGGTAGAGGAGAAGAATTGGAGTGCCTGTCTTGATCAAGCACTCGATACGATACAGCACCAATCCTTAGATCCCGAATCACTGAGAAGGAAAATCAAGGACAGCAGGACTACTTGGCTGATAGCAGGCATTACCGGCCAGCTTGATGGCCGCTTCACGTGTCCACCATGTCCCCCGGATTTCGCTGTAATCGCCACTGATGGTTCTCATATCGGGGTCGACCGCCACAGCCCGGCGAGATGCTATCTGATTAATATCGGCAGTGTCATGCTTAGATATGGACAGCAGCCCGACGCCGTGCTGCACAGTCAGCCTACCCTGTACTCAAACAAAGAGGATTTAATTATTGTCGATCCCCGCGGCAGCAGCGAACTGCCCATAGAGGGCGGGCTGCTGGGCGCCAAGCGCGCAGTGGCCGAGTGCCTTGCTCTTGCCGAGCTGGGAGAAGAGCTTGCTCCGGAGCTGCCCTCGACCGCCCTGGTCGATGGGACGCTTATCATGTGGGGGCTGGCAGGCCATGCCTACCCTGAATACGTCAGGACGGAACTGCTGAGAAACGGCTTCCTTCAAGCCCTGGACAGAATCAGGGACCTCGGCCGGCGTACCGGCCTGGCCCTCGCCAGCTATATTAGCCTTCCCCGGAGTACGGAGGTAGCGAACACGCTCAGGATAGCCCTATGTCCCTACGATCCCCCCGACTGTGACCGGCATTGCCCCCGTAAGTCATCCTCCGTGGAGAGAGAGTGCGATACTGTCTCGGGCATTAGGGACCGCGACATCTTCCATGCAATCCTTGAACCGGGTGACAGGTCGGCAACCTTCGTCAGCGGTTCCTCAATAGTGCAGGACTACTATGCAGACCATGAAATACGCTTTTTCTACCTTAAGGTGGATAATGAGATCGCCCGTGTGGAGTTCCCCTGCTGGGTGGAGGATATGGGTAATCTGGATCTCTTACATGCCATGATACTGGACCAGTGCCGCCGCGGCCATGGCTACCCTGTAGCGCTCAGTGAGGCGCATGAGCAGGCGGTACTCAGCGGCCCCGACCGCGAGCAGTTCCGTCATCTGTTGGAGCTTACCCTGAATGAACACCGGCTGCCAACGGGGACTTCGGAGAAGAACCGGAGTAAGCGCACCCGATGGGTTTAGCCTATGTTATATATGGAAAACGGCCCTGCGCATGGGATTTAGATCCGATTTCATAGAGGGTGCGGACGCCGGAGCGTCCCGCCACCTTGAAGGCTGGCTATCTGAATGTCTAGACGTCTGGCAAGCCGGGCGCCGGGGGCTTAAGCTCGTCCGTATTTGTAAAACAGCGAAACAAATGATAATGAATCGTAGACTACGCGTCACCGCCCTGGGTTTCTGGGCACTGGTGTCAATAGTTCTCATATGCTCCTGCTCAACGGCGGAAGAACCCCTGAATCCCGCAAACTGTACATACCGTATCATCAACACCTATCCCCATGACCAGGAAGCCTTCACACAGGGGCTGGTTTTCCATGATGGGTCTTTGTATGAGAGTACGGGTCTCAAGGGTAGCTCATCGCTCCGCAGAGTGGACCTGGAGACCGGGGATGTCCTGGAAATCCATGAAATGCCGGACCATCTATTCGGCGAGGGTATAACCATATACAAGGATAACATCGTCCAGCTAACCTGGAAGGCCAATATCGGGTATGTCTACGATAAAGACAGCTTTCAGTTGCTGCAGACGTTCAGTTATCCGACCGAGGGCTGGGGTATCACCCATGATGGTGAGCAGTTGATCATGAGTGACGGAACGTCAATTCTACATTTCTTAGATCCCGAAACGTACGAAGAGACCGGACGGATCGAAGTGCTCTACTCGGGAAACCCCGTGGTCAACCTTAATGAACTGGAATATATTCGAGGGTATATCTTCTCCAATGTCTGGCTCACAGACAACATTATAATTATCGATCCCTTCACCGGTCAGGTTGAGGGATGGATAGACATGCATGAACTTCTGAGCGAAGAAGACCAACAGGGGAATGTAAACGTCCTCAACGGAATCGCGTATGACTCAGAGCATGACCGGCTGTTCGTAACCGGAAAGTTGTGGCCCAAGCTCTTTGAGATAGAGCTAATACCGGAGGAATAGGTAACGGGATGTCTGTTCCTGCGAATAACGACCTGGCGACAATCTATCAGCGCCCCGTCGAACTGCTGCAGAGCCTCATTCGCTTCGATACCTCCAATCCGCCGGGCGACGAAGATGAATGTGTTGCCTATATAGACCATCTGCTTGCAGCCGCAGGCTTTGAAACTATCATTCTCGCCCGGGACCCCAAGCGCCCGAATCTCATCGCGCGCCTGGCCGGGCAGGGCAGCGCGCCCCCCCTGCTGCTCTATGGTCATGTAGATGTGGTCACCACACTGGGGCAAGACTGGACACATCCTCCTTTCGAGGGAAAAGTGATCGATGACTATGTCTGGGGCCGGGGAGCCCTGGACATGAAGAGCGGGGTTGCCATGCTCCTGGCCGCTTTCATCAGGGCCAAAGCTGAAGGCCTGACGCCGGCCGGCGACGTCGTTCTAGCCATCCTGAGCGATGAAGAGGCAGGGGGCGACTATGGTGCCAAGTACCTGGTGGAGAACCATGCGGAGCACTTCCAGGATATCAGGTACGCCCTCGGTGAGTTCGGAGGCTTCACACTATACCTCGGGAAGAGGAAGTTCTATCCCATTCAGGTAGCTGAGAAGCAGGTTTGCTGGATGAAGGCAACCGTACGGGGGCCTGGCGGACACGGCTCCATTCCGATGCGGGGCGGCACAATGGCCAAGATGGCTAACATTCTGCAGAAGCTGGATAGAGGGCGGCTGCCGACCCATGTTACGCCTGTCGCGCGCCAGATGATCGAGACTATCGCGTCCACTCTGCCTTTCCCTGCTAACCGAATCATGCCCCTGCTTTTCAAGCAGAGAACAGCCGGCCTAACTCTGAGCTTGCTCGGCACAAAGGGACAGCTTTTTGAACCAATGTTTCACAACACTGTCAACGCCACGATCGTTCAGGGCGGCCTGCAGATAAATGTGATCCCCTCCGAGATCGTCCTGCAGCTGGACGGACGTCTGCTCCCGGATTACGACCCGGAGAAGCTCATGTCCGAGCTGCGTCATCTTATCGGAGACGATGTAGAGTTGGAAGTGATCAGGTACGACCATGGATTCGCCGAGCCCGACATGGGGCTGTTCGATACCCTAGCCGGTATAATACGCGAGGGGGATCCCGACGGGGTACCCTTACCCCTGCTGTTGACTGCGGTCACAGACGGGCGCTTCTTCTCCCTCCTCGGCATACAGACCTATGGCTTCACCCCTATGAAGCTGCCCCCGGGATTCAATTTCCAGGATACCATTCACGCCGCGGATGAGCGTATCCCGTTGGAAGCCCTGTACTTCGGCGTAGACGCAGTATACAAGGTCCTCCAGCGTTACGGACATGAATATGATGTCTGGTGGACGCGTTTATAATTGAATTTTCAACGCCGGCAAATACTTGACAACCCTGTACAATGGGAGACGGACAGCGACAACCCAAATCGATCATTGCCAAAGTAGGAGATAAGAGGAGTGAAGATTTGGCAGCAAGAATAGGCGAGGTTATCGAGGCCAGCACGGGCTCATTCGTAGCTGAGTGCTACGATCTGCATTCCCCCCCTCCACTGGGCAGCCTGGTCAGGACCAGCGACAGCGAAGTGGACATATTCGGCGTGGTCTGCCACGCATCGACGGAGAGCATCGATCCCGGACGCCGCCCTGTCGCACGGGGCAGGGATGAACACGATGAGGAGAACATCTACCGCCAGCACCCCCAGTTATCGAGGTTGCTGCGCACGACCTTCGAAACGCTGGCTGTAGGACACCGGCAGGGCGACAATATCTACCGCTATCTGCCACCCCGGCCGCCTCGCGTCCACGGATTTGTCTACCTCTGTGAGCCCGATGATGTCCGTCGGTTTACCGCGTCTCTGGATTTCCTGACCATTCTGCTCGGCGCCAAAGAGGTAACGGCGGACGAGGTAATATCCGCCTGCCTGCGGCTGGCGAGCTGTGCTTACGACGACAGCCGCGCTTTCCTAGTGGGAGCGGGCAAGGAACTGGCCATCCTGCTCAGCAGCGACCTTAACCGGCTCAACTCCGTCCTGAGGAGGATCAGACAGTGAACGAATCAAGCGCGCATGGGGAACGTTTGGGTATCGTCGTCGGCGGCTCGCTCACCGGAGGCATGGAGGTCAAGCTAGATAGCGCCACCCCCATAGAGGAGATGGCAGTGGGGCGTTATGTGGTGATCGAGGGGCAAACAAGCCGTTTCTTCGGTATGATCACGGATATAGAACTGGGAGCCATCGACCAGCAACTCACCATAACACCACCCGACATCGCCGATTCCTTCATCGCCGATGTTGTAACGGGAACGAGCACCTACGGGAAGCTCCAGGTAACGCCCATGCTCACCATCAGCGGCGATGCTACGAGCCTTCTGGAGGGGCCCAAGCCGGTAAAGACCGTCCCTCGTCACTTCTCCCCCGTCCGGGAGGCGTCCGAGCAGGACGTGGAGCTGGTATTCGGGCGAGAGGACGAGAGACATTTCTATGTAGGCACACCCCTCGATATGGAGACCAAGGTCTGCCTCAACATTCCCGAGTTCGTCACCCGCTCCAACGGCGTCTTCGGCAAGAGCGGCACCGGCAAGACATTTCTGACCAGGCTTCGGCTGATCGGGATGGTGCAGAAAGGAGCGGCAGCAAATCTCATCTTCGACATGCATAATGAGTACGGCTGGGAGGGAACCAGCGAGCATGTGCCCAATGTAAAAGGCCTAAAGCAGCTTTTCCCCTCACAGGTTGCGCTCTTTACTCTGGATGAAGAGAGCGCCCGCCGACGCAAGGTGAGCACAGACTACGTCGTTCAGATCGGCTATGACGAGATCGAGCCTGAGGATATCGCTCTGCTCCGGGAGACTCTTAATCTGACCGAACCTGCGATCGAGGCGGTATACCAGTTAGCCCGCGAATTCGGCCAAGCACGGTGGCTGGAGGGCTTCTTCGATCTAAGCACAAGAGAAGAGACCAAAGAACTGCTGGAAAAGCTGCACGTCCACGAAAGCAGCTATCGCAACCTCCGCCGCGGCCTGGAGAGGCTGAAGAGGCTCTCATTTCTCACGCCACGTGCCCGGGATAACTCGGTACAGCGCATTCTGGAGTATCTGGACCGGGGTATGCACGTGGTACTCGAATTCGGGAGATACACAGATATTACTGTCTACGTCCTGGTCGCCAATATCCTGACCCGCCGCATATACGATCAGTACCGGGAGAGGATGGAAAGGGCTATGGGCGAGAAAGTGGATAAACCTCACCCCCTGGTGATCACAATTGAGGAAGCCCATAAATTTCTTAATCCCGAGGTAGCCGACCAGACGATCTTCGGTATAATTGCCCGGGAGATGAGGAAGTACAACGTTACCCTGCTGGTCATCG
The DNA here is from genome assembly GCA_020344295.1 of Dehalococcoidia bacterium. GTDB lineage: Bacteria > Chloroflexota > Dehalococcoidia > SZUA-161 > SZUA-161 > SZUA-161. Next base: position 28,085 of record CP070819.1, read on the forward strand.
ACCAGCGTCCCAGTGGCATCTACGACGAGATAATGTCCCAGCTCGGTACCAAGGCGACCTATCTTCTGGACAACGAGAAGGACATCGACAGCGTGCTCATGGGCGTTTCAGGGAAAAGCGAGCTGAAGACAGTGCTCTCCAAACTGGAGGCCAAGCAGCAGGCGCTCATCTTCGGCCATGCACTGCCCATGCCCGTTGTTGTCAAGACCAGGGAGTACGGCTCAACCGAATCCTATAGAGAACTCGGCTTCCGGGAAGCCGCAGAGCTTAAAAGAAAGGCAGAGGAGGAAATCAAAGACCTCTTCTAGGAATATTTCTCCATGTCCATCTCAATAAATCCCTCCTCGGCTTTAAGCCTTCTGCTGCTTCTGCGCAGCGTGGAATTGTGGAAAGATCGGAACCCACAGAGTTGGCGAGGCTATGACCTTAGTCTGTGAAGTGATCACAGAAAGAAGGAAATACCATGCGCAGGATCTGGTCATGGTTGAAGAGACTTGGTTGGAAATGGAAGGTATTGCTGCTCGTCGTTTTCATTGTCATCTTAGTCGTGGTTCTAACCCCGAGCATATACTACCTACTGCGGGCGTGGGATGCTCCTGACTATAGCGATATTCTGGCCAAGGCGACGATGACGTATCTTGTGACCTACGACAGCGGCGACGGTGTTGTGAACGAAAGTACGTACACCCTAAAGGTAGCCGAGACTGACTTGGCCATTGGCTCAGATACCTCTTTTTTCACAGTGACGGAAATGAACCCGCTGCCTGAGCGAAAGGTCCATGCTAGAATTGTCGGTTCGACGAAAGTCACCCTAGCTGCAGACGAGATATGGCGTAGCCATGAAGACCTTCACGTCCTTCGTAAGAAAGCGATGCAGATTAATCTACCGTTAGTCAACACTGCAAT
>CP070819.1:29090-33566 GCA_020344295.1 Dehalococcoidia bacterium
AATTTGACGGCATGCTTGTTGATGGCGGGGATCTGCCGAGTGACGGCAAGTTCGTGGAGATCAACGAGAATGAAGTTTTATTGAGAAGTGTGGAATGAGTGATAAAATCATCGAGATCATAGGCGATCCACTGCTCACTGCGCCGGACGCAAGAAGTGCTCGGGAGATTAGAATACCAATCCGAGATATAGAGGCATCCTGACTATCGGTTCTTAAACTATTCTTCACAGGGGACGCAGGGTCCTTATGTCTAACAAGCTATTCACCAGCTTCGATGAGGCGGTAGCTGACATCCCCGACGGCTCTGTTATCGGTATTGAGTCCTGGGGCATAGCGGCGACCGCCCAGAACCTGATCGCCGCCATCAAGAGAAAGGGCGTCAAAGACCTCACCGTGGTCACCCACAACTTCGTGCCACTCCCTATCTTCACTGAAGATGAAGCCACGATGCCAACGGCTATCCTGCCCCAGCTGAAGAAGCTGATCACACCTGTATTAGGCGTGCAGAGGCTCGGCGCCGGGGCCTTTGTGAAAGAGTATGTCGAACGAGGGCTGGAGGTGGAGCTGACGAGCCACGGCACCCTGGCTTCAAGGCTCTATGCTGGGGCAGCCAATCTGGGCGGATTCTACAACCCGGTAGGTGTGGGCACGGTACTGGAGCAGGGGAAAGAGAGCAGATTGATCAACGACAGGCAATACCTGTTCGAGGAGCCGATAAAGCTCGATTACGCATTTATCCGGGGGCACAGGGCCGATAAGCTGGGTAATCTGATATATCAGGGCATCTACCGTGCAGACCAGCCGGTAATGGCGATGGCTGCCGGGGTTACTATAGCTGAGGTTGACGAGATCGTGGAGGTCGGGGCGATCGACCCCGAGCACGTGGTAACACCGGGGATATTCGTCGACCGTATACTAAGCATTCCCGAGGATGGCCTGGGCACACCACGTAAATGGAAGAAGCTGATATACAGGCTGGGTGAGATCGAGATAGCACGTCAGATGCTGTTCCGGACGCCCGAATTCGACCGCAGCGAGCCGGCAGCAACGGTGACAAAGCTGAGGCTGGATGCCGACATCATAGCGATGAGGGCTGCCAAAGAGCTGCGGCCAGGCGATTACGCCAATCTGGGGTTCGGGATACCGAACCTCTGCGCCCTCTATATCCCGGAGGGCGTGATATTTCACTCTGAGAACGGAGCGTTGGCGTACGGCCCCCTAATCACGGAGGATGAGATCGAGGAAGCGGACTGGCATTATGTTGCGGCCGGCGGGCGGTTCTTTCATCCGGTGCCTGGAATGTCTGTTTTCGACGTTGTCACCTCCTTCGCCATGATACGCAGCGGTAGGCTGATAAGCATTATGGGAGCGCTGGAGGTCTCGGAAAGGGGTGATCTTGCGAACTGGAACGCCGGTGGTGATGCGCTTGGGGGCACCATTGGCGGCGGCATGGACCTCGCCGTCGGGGCGAGAAAAGTGATCATCACGATGGAGCATATCACCAAGAACGGGAAGCCCAAGGTTGTGAGCGAATGCACCTACCCGCTCACCGCCAAGCAATGCGTGGACCTGATAGTAACCGACGTGGCCGTAATCAAGGTTAACGGGGAAGGGCTGCTTTTGCGAGAGATGGCTCCCGGCTGGACAGCCGAGGATGTTCAGGCGGTTACCGGGGCAAAACTACATCTGGCACCCGATCTCAAGGAAATCGAGCTGTAAATTGACTGTAAAGTCGGTCGCGTAAGTCCTTCTTTATAGTAAAGAAACAGTGTGTTACTCTTCAGATTCCTATGGTATTTACTCTTCCTGTTCAGTTGAATCGACGCTGGCTTCAGAGGTTCCCTCCTCTGATGATCCTGCCTTCGTCCCCGCATTATCAGCCAGGTCTGACAGCAGGCCCTCATAGACCTTCCTGAACTTCTCCCTTATCTGTTCCTCGCCAATCTGTCGGAACTTCTCGAGAAGAATCTCGGATTCACTCTTAATCCGCTGTGCCTCAGCTTCAGCCTTCTCCATAGCCTCTTTCAGAATGCGCTGTGCTTCCTCCTCAGCCTTCTGTTCCGCCTCGGCGACAATCCTGGCGGCTTGCTCTTCAGCCGCTGCCCTTACCGATTCAACCGCATCTCCCACATCCTTCACTATCTGCTCAGCCTGCTGTTGCGCCGACTTAGCCTTCTGTTTTGTTTCATCGATGATTCTACCAGCTTCACCCTCGGCGGTTTCTTTGTTTGCTGCGATCTCTCTCTCGGCGACTTCTATCATCTCTTTAATCTGCCGTTCAGCAAGTGAGATTGTTTCAATTGCGTTCTCTTCTGCCCGCTGACGGGCCTCATCCATGATTCTATCAGCTTCAGCCCTGGCCTTTTCCTCGCTCTCAGCTAGGATTCTATCAGCTTCAGACTTAGCCTCTTCCTGTGACTCGGCGACAATTCTGGCAGCTTCAGTCTGGGCTTTCTCTTCCGCCTCGGAGACGATCGAAGCGGCCTGGCTGTTTGCTTGCCCCAATATCTCCGCCTTGATAGACTCTGCCTGCTCATCTGCTACGACTATGGTCCGTTCAGCGAGCTTGGTGAGGGAATCCAGATGCTCCAGCTTGGCAGCGAGTTCGTTCTTCTGTTCTATCTGATCGCCTATGAAAGCCAGGACCTGATTCCGGTCGAAGCCATCCTTAACTATCCTGAATTCTTGCTTCAAGTTTGATAACATCTCGCCGTCTTTTTTTACTGTCATGATGTGGCCTCCCCAAGTCTGTTGTCCCGCGATTAGTGCTAACTAATAGAGTCTGTCAAGTACTCTAGTCAAAAGTACTAGAGCTTGTCAACAATAGTAACTCAATATATCTACACTAATCCTCTCAATATTTCAGGTAACTCGACCAGAATCGCGTTATATTCGGAGTATTACGCACAGTGAGGTTGTTGAAGAGCTTTTACCCACCCACCCACACCTCGGAGCTTCGCTTCTGAATCTATAGCGGGATGTGGGGGTATGCGGGGGCATTAGCCCCCGCAACTGCATTATGGGCGGGTGGGTGGGCATAAAAACCGTTGTTAAACAATGTTAATCCAACCATATTGCGTTATACCATACACCGCTGTAGAATATCGCAACATTCCGGATGTATCATATTTTCTGCTGAACAAATATAAACACGTTCGATCAAACAATGGGGGGAGGTAAAATGAGAGCGGCGATGGTGGAAGGCAAGATGAAACTGGCGATAAGGGAGATGCCTGAGCCCAGTCTGGACAAAGATGAGGTATTGATCCGCGTGCAGTATTGCGGTATTTGCGGCTCAGATATACACAGATACAAGTGGGGAGCAGCCCTGGGGATAGGACATGAGTTCTCAGGGGACATAGTTAAGGTCGGCCCAAATGTAACAAGCCTGAATGTGGGAGATAGGGTGGCAGTTGAGCCTCACCATTCATGCGGTGAATGTTACTGGTGTCGACAGGGGGCGGAAATCGGGCTCTGCGAGGAGTTTTATCTGGGGATAGAACGATATCAAGGAGCTTTTCGCACCCATGTCAAGGCCAGGGAATATCAGGTCCATAAACTGCCAGACAATATGAGCTATGAACAGGCGGCATTGATCGAGCCGACGACCATCTCGCTGCATGCTGTGAAATTATCGGAAATGAAGGAAGGCGATACTGTTGCTGTTCTCGGATTGGGCCCCATAGGACAGCTGGTAGCGCGGGTAGCAAGGGCATTGGGCGCAGGGCAGGTATATGCTACAGAGGCCAGTCGATCCAGGATCGAACTGGCACGAGGAGTAGTTGACGAAGTCATAGATATCAACGCAACCGATCCTGTTGATAGAATTATGGAACTGACTCAGGGCAGGGGTGCAGACGTTGTATTCGAATGTGCCGGAAGCATCGCAACTGCCCAGCAATCGCTGGCCCTAGTGAGGAAAGGCGGAACAATCGTCGCCGTATCGATATGCTTTGATTGGGTCGATATTCCGTTCAGCAGCATTGTGCTGAAAGGGTTGACATTGAAAGGTTTTGTATGCTGGTCAGTGGGTGACTATGAATCTGCCATGAAGCTTATCGGTGACGGGAAAATCGATGTTGATCCTCTACTGACATGCAGGATGCCTCTGGCTGACATCAATGAAGCGTTTGAGCAGGCTATGAGGGGTGAAGGGGGAACAATCCTGATAAAACCTTAGGTTTATAGACTCTAGCTAAGCCTGCTCCTATCGATCCCTATCAAAGGCACTCGGGAATCTCAACTTGAGAGGATTATACGTTGTCCATCGAAAACAGGCACAGCATCATAGATGTCCAATCGGGATGTATACTCAAGGTCATCCGAGTAACCGATGGTCTTCAGATAGCGGCCATGAACACTTGACGACAGGACCTCAAAGCTATGTCCCTCGTTAGCAGCGGCAAATCCAGCCGCTATACTGGCGCCATCCACCATTTGAGTAATAATGCCGTTATCACGCAAGCCAACAGCCAC
>CP070819.1:33666-43431 GCA_020344295.1 Dehalococcoidia bacterium
GCAACGGGCACCTGTTCCTCAGCACTCTGTCTGTAAACGATCCCGAGCAATATGGCAGTTGCATTCCCGGTGCGATTGAGATCAACTCCTTTATAGACACTAAGTACATTTACCTTTGCACGCGGCAGGAGCTGGAAGCAGACTTCGATTTCATCGATATTAAGGAGCTGTTCGAGCACAAATATGATGAGCCCCGAACAGACGGTACGCATCACCACATATCCTGGATATTGTACGGCAGGCTGGCAGTTTAAGCGATGGGGAAGATCTGTCCTTAAAAATCTACCGTGGATTAAACTGCGGTTTGCGTTTTTCTATGAAGGCACGTATCCCCTCCTGCCCATCCCGATGAGCGGCACAGTTGCGCATCGCTTCACGCTCACGCTGGATATGGGCTTCAAACGGTGTGTCGAAGGAATCCGTGAGCAGGTGTTTCACGCAGCCGAATGCACGAATTGAACGATCAGCTAATTCCCTGGCCATGTTCATCGCTTCGTCCAGGACATGCTCATCATCCACAACCTTTGTTATCAGGCCCCACTCCAGCGCTTGTTCCGCTGAGATCGGTCGGTCAAATGACACGATTTCCATAGCGCGTGCCAGCCCCACAATCCGTGGCAGTGTGAACGTGCCTCCCATATCAAGGGACAGGCCTGCCGAAGTATATGCCTGCAGCATAACAGCCGAAGAAGCCATCACACGGAAATCGCAAGCCAGGGCAATTGAGAATCCCCCACCAGCAGCTATTCCGTTTATTGCAGCTATAACGGGTTTCCTGATACGACAAAGCTCCAGCACCACCTGATGAGCATGACCGACAAACTGGTGAATAGCCGCCGAAAGTCCTTGAGGGAAGTCGAGAACCCACTTCAAATCGCCACCCGCACAGAAGGCCCTGCCCTTGCCCGAAATAACTATTGCTCTTATCGTATCATCCGCTGACAGCGTATTGAGAACCTGTAACGCGTACTCTGCGTCCTCCGAACCAAGCGCATTATACTTCTCAGGTCGATTGAACATAGCAATTGCTACCTGCCCATCTTTCGTCAGTTCTATAGGCTCTGACATGGCATTCACCTCCATATGTAGAAAAGGATTTTAACCGATGTACCTTACATTCCAATAGCTATATTGATTTCCACACCACTGTGCTACTATACATACAGCAATTTCACCACTGTTTCTAGCTTGCTGGATTATTACTTGCAGCCACGAATGCAGTGAAATAACAGCCCAGGAGGCTAGCTATGAGCCCTTTGGATGAAAGGGACGTAAAGATATCGAAGGCAATGGGTCTCGAGGGAAAGTACCCTCCCTTCATCGATATGCTGGGCCTCGAATTTATACCGACGGAAGGCGGCAATATCTGCATCAAGCTCGCTTTGCGCGAGGAACTGGCCCTGAGTTTCCGCGGCGGTGTCCTCAACGGTGCGGTTATCTCGGCGATGATGGATATCATCGGAGGCGCAGTAGTCACCTGGAGGCTTAAGGACGAGGTCGAAGGGCTTTCCCTGGAGGAACAGGCACGAAAGCTCAGTAAGGTAAGTACCGTCGACATGCGGGTCGATTACCTGAGGCCAGCCAAGGGCAAGGTTTTTACTGCAACGGGTTCAGTGCTGCGCAGGGGCAGGGGTATAGCAGTGACGCGAATGGAACTGCACAACGAAGAAAATACGCTGATAGCGGTCGGTTCAGGGACATATACCGTCGGCTAAACAGTCATATCTTCTCTATTTATTCAGACCCTTTAACGAATCTAGCCCCCATTTCGAAGGCGTTATCACATTCCCGGGGGAACACTTCCTTTCGATGCTTGAGTTTCCGATCCACCATTGTCTCCAGGAAATCCGCGACGATCTTGGAGTAGTCCTCGACATGAAAGGTATCCGTACCGAGAAGTATCTCCACAGATCCAAACAACAGCCTGAATATAGCCTTATTGAACCGGATATGTTGATCGAATATGGCCATCTCTTCATCGTTGGCGCCCATCGTGAATATCAGTCCTGTTTTTATCGTCTTGGGGAGATTGGAAGTCAAGTCGCGGTAGCTTAGATAAGGATACAATCGCTCGATAAATACCTTCGCCGGTGCGGTAACTGCGCCGAAGTAGATCGGGGAGCCCAGGAACAGGGCATCGGCACGCTCGATCTTCTCATAGAGCGGGGTCATGTCATCCCTCTGCACACATTCTCCGTAGCTCTTACCCCCGCGCTTCTTGCAGGAGAAGCAGGCCTGACACCCCTTCATAGTGAGTTCATTCAAATGGATGAGCTCCGTTTCCGCGCCCTGCGAAGCCGCTCCATCCAGCGCTTTCTTGAGAAGCTTAAATGTAGTACTGTTTTTCCGCGGACTGCCGTTAAATGCCGGAACGTACATAGTAAAAACCTCCATTGGTTTAATTCTACATGTTTCAATGACATATGCTCAAGGCAATATGGTAATTGCACCAAGAAAGCCCACTCGATGCTTGGAGTGGGCTTCCTCTGGTAAACGAGAGAGCAGATGACTTAAACCTATTATAGAACATAAGTGCTAACTTGTCAAGCCCCCCTACATGCTACAATTATCTTAGCTGCGGTTATTGACTTCAGTTAAGCTTCCCTACTCACCCTTTGATCCAAGAGGACAATTTTGTTAATAGATAAGTACCTGAGAGATTACCACTTCAATAAATTTCACAAGGTTGAAATCAATGCCCCACCGCAGGATGTATATTCGGCCATCCAAAATACCGATTTCTATCAATCAAAGGTTATCAGACTATTATTCACCATCCGACGACTGCCTAGTAATTTTTTCGCCCCCGAAGGTTATAGCAAGGTGGGAATCATGGCGCTGGAAGAAAAAACAGGAGAAGAGTCCTTACTAGGGGCCATATTCAATCCGCTTGGGTTTAAGCCCGTTAACGTTACCCCGGATGAATTCAGGGAATTCGATGACAAAGGCTATGTGAAGGTCGTCATGAATTTCCATGTTTCCTGGATCGATGTAAGGAGATCGCTCCTCTCTACCGAAAGCAGGGTGTACTGTACAAGCAGGAAAGCGTTGCTTGTATTCACTCCTTACTGGTTGCTGCTCAACAGGTTTATCGGGCTCGTTAGAATCGTGATGCTACGCCTGATAAAACAGGAGGTAGAGAGTTCATCAGGGGATTATTTGAGTAGTAGTTGAAATCCATTAAATCCCGTCCGCTCATTCAAGGTGAAAAAGTCCTATTGAGACCCATGAGGGTTGATGAGATGCCCCTTTTCTACGAATGGGCGACTCGATCGGATTCAACATCTTACTGGTATGAGGACGGCAATATCCCAACACAGGAACAATTTAGGAAGGACTGGAAAATTCACTATTTCGACGGTAGCGAGCCCGAAAAGGGCAGGTGTTACGCCATAGTTGCCGAAGGAAGACCTGTGGGGCAGGTCAATTACAACGAGATCAATAGAGGCAATAGTTCGGTTGAGCTCGATATTATCATTGCCAGTGATTCAGATAAGAACAAGGGCTATGGTTCGGAAGCGCTTTCAATGTTGGTTGAGTACCTGTTCCGGAATATGAGAATCAGAAAGTGTTGGATCGAGCCCACAGCCAGGACTGCTCGAGCGGTTAAAGCATATGAAAAGGCGGGATTCCGAATAACGCACAAATTTCTGAGTGGTGGCACCGAATGTGTGCACATGGAACTCAGCGCGAGTGAGAACGGACGCCCGATTGTTAGGAATGAAGCTTCTTAGGAGAAAGGGGGAGGAGGAGTGAACGCTAAGAGATACGATTCCTATTGCGGCATATATCTTCATACTTGCGAGATAATGAACGGTGACACAGACCAGGGCAATATGAGGGTTTCCAAGATATAGAAGGGTGTGTTCGAAGCAGCAAGTCGATCCACGAAATTATACATTGAAGCATTGGAATACATCATTGGTCACACCCCTATTACCCGATCTCGAACCCCTCCTAAATAGACCAGCATTCGGGACATAGCAGAAAACAAGCCTGAGCTGTTTCACACCTCTATGTCCTGCAAATCACAGATAACACCATTAGGAAGCGAAGTCCTTCGATCACATAATTCGATTAGATTATCCGATAAAGCCTATTGCACTTTAATGCTTTTCGTGATAGAATCTCGTGACTTATACACATACAAGATAATATGTTGATAAAACGTTTCTACTACAGGAGTAGGTGTTCAGTATGACAAAAGAGAAGCTGGAATCAGAAATAGAGAATCTCAATGTCGAACTGCAGAGTAATAAAATACTGAATCTGCGTGCGCGGGAAGACATACAAAAACATTTAGACAAAGCGTTGGAATACCTTGAGAAAGATGATACGCCGCGTGCACGAAATAATGCTGCACACAAAATAGGCATAGCGAGACAGCGGATCATACAAGCCGAAAAACAGAAGAAATGGCTGGCCTACCCGATAGCCTTATGCATGGCTGTCTTCATCGGTATCGCAGCCTGGTGGATAGCTCAGGAAGGCCTCTGGCCAAAGGGAACGTATACCAAGGTTGAGTTTGTATTAATGGGTTCTGTGCTTTGGGGTACTCTGGGTGCGGCAGTCGACGGCCTCCGCGAGCTGCATACGCGCATCGCCCGTCAAGAGCTGGATGCAAATAGACTTTGGTGGTATTTCGCTCATCCTGTAATAGGAGCCGGACTCGGTGGTATTCTCTTTCTCGTTGTCAGTGGCGGCTTGCTGATGACGGATCAGGAGGTGGGTGAATTCAATCCCAGCCTGCCTCTTATCCTGTCGGCGTTGTCCGGTTTCGAGCAGCAACACGTTGTCCGGTATCTGCGCGACGTCGTAAAGAATATACTGCGGATTGAGGAACCCAGCCCAGATGAGGGAGGTTAATAGCCGTAGAGTTGCATCCAATCCAATCTTACGCTCAGCTCCAATTCTATAATCGTCGTTTCGACGGACATCCGGTTATCGCAAGCTACAGCCAGTATTAATCGGATAGCACCGCCCCCCTTGGCTGTATACATGTCATAAGGACGCCCTAGATTCTACTCCCCACGAGTGCTCCTTCATAAATTACAGACGCAATATCTCTGGGTTCACAAACATCACCAATTACATAGACCTCGGCTACTTCCCCCTGTAGCTGTTCCGCCAGTTCTGCTACCGGAGTGACACCCCTTGCCAGCACCACCGTGTCCACTGGGAGCGTCTGTTCATCGCCCTCTTCGCTAACAATCACAACCTCGCCTTCCGATATCTCTTTCACATCCCACCCGTTCAGTACTGTCACACTCTCATTTCTCTGCAACCTGAGTATCCGCTCCACCCTTGCGCCCAGCAGAGGCCCGTTGTACTGAGCCAGGCACTCGGCTGACGAGCGGGCCACAATGGTAACGGTGTTGCCGCGCTCGGCCAGGAAGTCAACAGTCTCGGCTCCCGTGGAGAACTGCCCGAGAACCGCAACTTTCTGACCCTCGATCGTTACCCTTCCCGCCAGGACATCGTGCGCAGTCACCACGTTCCTGCCATCCACACCCGGGATCGGTGGCACTGTAGGTCTTGAGCCGGTAGCCACGATCAGCACATCAGGATTCGCAGCCTTAACCGCTTCCGCGTCCACGTTACTGTTCAGAAAGACTTCTACGTTCAGTTTCGAGATCTGGGTTGTCAGGAAATCGTGCAACCATTTCATCTTCTCCTTGCCCGGCGCTATCCAGGTGAGCCTCAGCTGCCCAACCCCCAGTTCCTGCCCCTTCTCGTAAAGGCTGACCCTGTGGCCCCTCACGGCTGCTACTCTGGCGACCTCCATACCCGCAGGGCCACCACCCACAATCATCACATTCTTGAGCTTAGCAGCAGGCTCAATCCGGAACTGGCGCTCTCGACCTAAAGAAGGATTAATCGCGCAGCGTACCGGCGTGATCATGCCTCTCTCAATGGTGCTACCGCAGTAATTACAGGAAGTACACTTGCGGATATCTTCCATCCTGCCCTCGGCGGCCTTCTTCACCCATTCCGGATCAGCCAGTAGTTGCCGCCCTAAAGCTATGAAATCAGCTTTGCCAGACCTCAGCGTACTCTCGACAAATTCAGGTTCCCGGAACGCGCCCACTGCGATTACCGGTATTTTGACTGCGCTCTTGATAGCTTCCGCGTGCGGAAGCAGGTAACCCTGGGGGAATGACATGGGGCTTACCGTCTGGCCTATACCCTCACTTTCATTGCCTGTGCCTATGCTCACATGCAGAGCGTCGGCACCAGCCTCCTCTATCAGTCTGGCGATTGCCTGGCCCTCCTCGAGGGTATAGCCACCGGGCACAGTCTCCTCGCCATTGAGACGGAAGATAACAGGCATTGCCTCCAACGAAGCATCGCCTTTAATACGCCTGATAATCTCTACCGCAAACCGTGTCCTGTTCTCTACGCTCCCACCATACTTGTCCTCTCTTTTATTCATGCTCTTGAACAGGAAATGTGCTATCAGATATACATGGGCGCCATGGATCTCCACTGCGTCGTATCCGGCCCTCCTCGCCCTGAAAGCTGCGACCCCGAAGCTCTCCACAAGCCCCTGAATCTCCTCTACGGTCAACTCACGCACGTCACGACTCAGAAGGCTTCCACAGAACAACAGCCCCTGTGCCGGTGATGGTCCTACCGGCTGGTGGCCTGGAGGAGGAGGCTCGATGACCCATGCCCCTGGATGGTTCAACTGCAGTGCGATCTTGGCACCATAGGAGTGCACAGCTTCCACCAGCTCGCTGTGTCCCATCACATAGCGATCGGAGTCTATCCGCAGGAGTCCATATGGGGGCACGCCGAGACCGGTATCAACAGTGGTGGTCTCCACGATTATCATTGCAACTCCACCCCTGGCCCGCTCGCTGTAGTGGTCTATATGCTTCTGAGAAACAGCGCCTGAATCAGTAGCGTACCAAGTCCCCATGGGCGGCATTACTATGCGGTTTCTCAAAGCCAAGCTGCCTATTCTACCCGGCTGAAACAGGCAGGGGAACATATTTGTTCCAACATCGAGAGATGTAGTTGATCTCATTTTTGAACCTCCTTCAAAGTGGGGCGTCTGATGGAATGGTAGACCCAACTATCCTAACAGGTAGTTGTACGTGCTAATATAACTGCCGCACTCGAATACCGCAATACAGGGGGAGTTGCTCCAGTCAGCAGGTATAGAAAGAGTTCAGTGCAAATTTGGAGTGAGGCAAACGGGGGTCGGAGTGAATGGAGAGAACTAGAGGATTGTATACACGTTGCGCAGGATTTCCCCTGGGGTGGATACCCCGTCCTTGACCTTCTGCATACCGTCGGTACGCATCGGTATCATACCGGTACGTATTGCCTCTTCCTTGAGCTCACTTGCAGAAGTGCTCTTGGCCACCATCTTCCTTATGCTATCGTTCACTGTGAGCAATTCAAAAACGCCGACTCGACCGAGGAATCCACTTCGAGCGCAGAAGTTGCAGCCTCGTCCCACCATGAACCTTTTCTTTGACTCGCCCATCTCCGTCTCATAGGCCACGGCTTCAGGCGGAGAGATCTCAGCGCGCTGACCACAATACGTACAGATCCGTCTGATCAGACGTTGTGAAAGGCTCCCAACCACCGCCGAAGAGACCAAGAAAGGCTCCACACCCATATCTATCAAACGTATCAGCGCACTCACAGCGTCATTGGCATGTATTGAGCTTAGGACGAGATGTCCTGTGATGGCAGCTTGAACAGCAGTGGTCGCCGTCTCTTTGTCCCGTATCTCACCTACCAGGATTATATCGGGATCCAGACGCATGATCGCCCTTAATCCTACAGCAAAGGTGATGTTAGCCTGCCTGTTGACTTGAATCTGGTTGATACCCTTGAAGCCGTACTCTATGGGATCTTCAATGGTCATAATGTTTCGCTGCTGGGCATCGAGCTGCTGTAGCGCAGCATAAAGCGTGGTTGTTTTGCCTGATCCTGTAGGCCCGCTGACAAGAATCATCCCGAAAGGCGCGGCAAGCAGGTTCTCAAACGGCTGCAGTACCGCAGGGCTCATCCCCAGCTCCGATAGCTTCATAACCAACATAGACTTGTCCAGCACCCTTAGCACCGCCATCTCCCCGTGGCTACCCTCAACGGTAGCCACCCTGAAATCAACCTTCTTCTTTCCCACTTCAGCACTGAACTGCCCGTCCTGAGGACGGCGTCGTTCTGCAATATTCAGGTTCGACAGCACCTTTATTCTGGTCATAACTGCGCTGTGGACTCCGATCGGCAGGCGAACTGCTTCGTGTAGTACCCCGTCTATCCTGTTACGTACTAATACGCAATCTTCCTGGGGCTCGATGTGAATGTCAGACGCACGATCCCGTACAGCCTGGCGAAGCATCATATCCACCGCTTGCACGACTGGAGAATGCCGGATTGCCGCTGCTCCTGCTCCCTTAACTGCCTCCGCGACTGGATTCTCGCTTATTCCATTGATCAGGTTTGCCTGCTGCTCAATCTGATTCCTGAGCGTATAGCTCCTGTCTATAGCATCCTCAAGATTCATGCCCACCGGAATAACCGGCTCTATCTTCTTCCTGGTTAGTGTAGCTATATTATTAATTGCACGGAAATCATCGGGATCATTTATGGCTACGGTCAGCATTTCATCGTCAATTGAAATGGGCAGGATATGAAGCTCCCTGGCCACCTGCTCCGGCACCAGAGCCGTAGCCTCTGGCTCTATTTCAACGCGCGAGAGGTTCACTATACGAATACCATACTTCAAACTAACCACTGAGTCTAATACATCGGAGTCGATGAAGCCATGCTCCACCAGGACGCTAATGAGGTTCTTTTTGGTATTGTCAGCTATCTCCTCAGCCGACACAAGATCCTCATGGCTTATGAAAGAGCCCTTCACCAGCTCCATGCCCAACTCTTTATTATTCTGTAAATAATCCCAAACCGCCATCTCGCTGTCCTGTCCGATTCCTCCGGTATTTTCCTGCGTTTCCTAGTACTATTGTCACGTACTATGGTACTATTATACTACGAATACACAAATTCATCACCTACAAATCCGTTCAGGGGAAAAAAAGAGGTGGTTTGGAGAGGTCTATTGAACAAGCTGATAAGCGTTCTGACGATACTATTAACGCTCTCGCTCCTCATGGTCTTAACCGGCTGTGCCGGTGAAACGACGAATCAATCGTTCACCCTGTCAACTTGGACTGGGGACGAGACAGTGCAGACCCTGTATGGGCAGGTTCAGGCCTTCGAAGATGCTGGCGACACCTGGGTATGGAAGGCCATACCCTACGCCAGGCCGCCTGTGGATGAGCTGCGCTGGAAAGCGCCGCTGGAGCCCGATCCCTGGAACGAAGTGCTTGCGGAAACGGAATACTGCAGCGAATGCACCCAGCTAGATATCGGCGGCGATGTCGTCGGGAGAGAAGACTGCCTGTACCTGAACATATGGCGACCACAGTCGGAGGAGACGGATCTGCCGGTATATTTTTGGATACACGGTGGAGGGAACAGTATAGGAACGGCCTCAGACGACATGTACAACGGAGCCAATATCGCCGCCACATCGAATATGGTCGTCTTGACTGTGAACTACAGGTTGGGGCCCCTGGGGTGGTTCACGCACAGTGCACTGATGAGCGGCGATCCCAACAGTGAAATCGATGATTCCGGCAATTACGGCACACTCGACCTGATAAGAGCCCTGACGTGGGTGCAGCGCAATATAGAAGCGTTCGGCGGGGACCCCGCTAATGTCACGATCGCCGGAGAGTCGGC
>CP070819.1:43531-46313 GCA_020344295.1 Dehalococcoidia bacterium
CCTCAACAACCAGGAACTTGCATCCCTTGGCCGCCTTGTCCTGTACTGCCTTATCGGGGAAGGGCCAGAGTGTGATCGGCCTCAATAAGCCCGCCTTGAGCCCTTCAGTCCGGGCAGCGTCCACTGCCTCCTCCGATACCCGCGCGCAGTAGCCATAGGCCACCAGGATAAGCTCAGCGTCCTCTGTCTTATACTCATCGAATCTTACTTCGGTTGCCTCTATCGTCTGATACGTATCTCTCATGTCAGAGAGATACGAGACAAAGGACTCGCCCTTCAGTGGGTTGTAGCTGGCGCCCAGGGCGCGGTGCTTCCCGTCCGCGTGCTTGCCGCGACGGGCCACCGCCCAGTCTTTCTCGGGAAGCGGCCCGAAATCGAGCGTCTTGAGTTCCAGCGGCTCTACCACATGGCCCATCAGGCCATCACTGAGCACCACTACCGGATTGCGATACTTATCAGCCAGGTAAAACGCGAGCTGCATTAGGTCGTGAGTCTCCTGAACCGAAGCCGGTGCAAGGACGATGTTCCTGTAACCTCCACCACCTCCGCCTTTGGTCGCGGAGTTGTAGTCCTGCTGACTGTGTGTGAGCCGCTGCACCCCCGGCCCCACCCTCTGAACAAGGACGACGACACAGGGAAAACGGGCGGCAGCCAGGTTCGACATACCCTCCAGCATGAGGCCCCAGCCCGGGCTTGACGTCGAGGTCATAGCTCTGACGCCTGCCGCAGCCGCGCCAAACAGCATGTTTATCGTCCCCGTTTCGCACTGCGACTGAACGAAGACGCCGCCTCTCTTGGGCAGCTCCCGCGAGAGAAACTCTATGATCTCGTTTTGTGGCGTTATCGGGTAGCCGAAAAAGCAATGACAACCGGCACTGAGCGCTCCCCACCCCACAGCCTCATTGCCTTCGGCAAGGATTCTTTTTGCCATTAATACACTCCCTCTTCTCTCAATTTAGCCAGATCATCCCATGTATATCCGCAAAGCTCCATCAACACCTCTTCAGTGTGTTGTCCCAACTCCGGTGCCAGTCTCTCCACCTTGCCCGGGGTCTCGCTCAACTGCACCGGAATGCCCGGAACCCTGACCTTGCCGTGAATGGGATCATCGACCTCCACGATATAATCGTTGGCCAGCACCTGTGGGTCGTTGGCCAGATCGACATAGTCGTTTACCGGCGCACATGGCACCCCCGCTTCATCGAGGGCCTTCAACCATTCGTCCCTCGATTTGGTGCGTATTATCTCCTTCAACCTGGGCATGAGCTCATCGAAATTCTGGCTCCTCACGCCCTGGTTTTCGAATTTGGGGTCTTTCGCAAGTTCCGGGATGCCGAATACCTTGCAGAAATCGGCCCAGAACCGGTCGGCCTGAAGAGCGGCTAAAACAAACCACTTGCCGTCACAGTCCTGGTAAGGATAGTATAGGGGATTTCTCATGGCCTTAAGCATGGAACCGGGCGGCGGTATACCCATCATCAGATACATCTGCACCTGTAAACGCCCCATCTCGATCTGTCCGCCAAGCAGCGAGGCATCTACCCTCTGGGCAATCCCGTAGCGCTCCCGGGAGATTATTGCCAGCAGTACACCATAGGCAGTCATCACACCACCGACTTCGTCAGCAAAGCCGGCACCGATCGGTGTCGGTATCAGGTCCTCTGACTGGGTGATGCTCCAGATACCACCCCTGGCCTGCCCGCCAAAGTCAGCGGACATCTTATCTGCATCCGGGCCCTTGGGACCGAAGCTGGAGCTAAGGGCATAAATAAGCTTGGGATTATATTTTTTCAGAGTATCATAATCCACTTTCAGTTTCCTGGCGGCACTCTCGCGATAGTTCGTCACAAAGACATCCGATTTTTCCACCATTTTGTACAGGACCTCTCTGCCTTTCTCGATCGCTAGATTCAGCACGATCCCCCTCTTGCCCCGGTTCTGGTTCTGATAATAGAAGTTGAGCGGCAGTTCAGCGCCATACATCCTCAGCATCCCCCGACCGGGCTCGCCTTCGGGAGGCTCTATCTTGATGACCTCGGCGCCCATGTCTGCCAGCAGCGCTGCGGCTACCGGCCCCTGCTGCCAAGCCGTCCAGTCAAGTACCCTGATACCATCCAGAGGTTTGGGCATTTCGGCCTCCTTTATCAGTTTTTTTCTAGCAGCAGCGTAACCGCTCCGCTAGCCAACTGACTTCTTGTAGGCTTCCACCATCTCCATGAAAGTG
This sequence comes from Dehalococcoidia bacterium, assembly GCA_020344295.1. Taxonomy (GTDB): domain Bacteria; phylum Chloroflexota; class Dehalococcoidia; order SZUA-161; family SZUA-161; genus SZUA-161. Next base: position 45,756 of record CP070819.1, read on the forward strand.
TCTATCCTGTTCTTGGTCTCGTCCTCAGAGTAGGTATCCAGATCGATGATATCGCTTTCCATGAACATAACCGGCATATTGGGGTAGTAGTCACGAATGACATTTCTGACGAGAATCTGGCCCATTGTGGAAGCCCGGCAGGAACGCGTGATGTGCATCACCACGCCATCGATATTATAATCCTTTATCCTCTCAAGGTGCGCCTGAGCCAGAGGAGGAACGCCGCCCGCCTCCTGACCGCTCTTCTGTAAACTAGTGTTCCGTTGGAAAGCGCGAAGGGCGATTAGCTCGACCGGATCGGTGACATCGGACGGTATCTCGAAAGGCTCAGGAACCATATAGGCTGTCTCGGCAGCGAACACCGCCCCGTGATTGATGAAATAGTCAAGTATACTCATCGTATGCCACGGCGGCAGGCCGACGCCCCAGAGCAGGCGAAACCTCTCGTCTTCAATGGCGCCTATTTTGTTGTCCACTCTCTCCTTGAGCTCCTCATAGAGCCCCTTATAGAACTCTAGCGTAAACGAGTCGGTAAGCATCATATGATGCGGCACAAAC
>CP070819.1:46413-53971 GCA_020344295.1 Dehalococcoidia bacterium
CCGACGGCGATTTGCACGCTCTGCCTCCTAGATCATAAATGATGATTAATAGTACCGATCACTGATTGCTCCCATGATCCGGGAGGGGTTAAGCCGCATTCGGATAGTCGTTAATATTGATTTCAGACCTGCAGGCATCTCCCCTAGAGACTAGCCTTTCTTTGTCGCCTTGATGTTAGCTGTCGATGCCATTTATAGCTTTTCTACAACATACATAGTCTAACACAGCGAGGCAATTGGCGAAAGCTGCGTAACGAATTTGCAGGCTTATCTCTTCCAAATTTAAACGGTGCGTGAAGGTGATGGTAATAAGAAGGTTATCTTGTTTGTCTAAGGGAACTGAAAAGTATTCAGGCCTTACGAAGAATATAGCCGCAGGCTGATGATATCTCCTGTTGAGATACAGCACCTTCTCTGATGATAGCGGGGGGGTCGATGCTGGTATCTATTACTGTGGACTCCAAACGGTTAGGACAGCGGCCCCCGTCAATTACCATATCTATCAGGCCACCGAGTTGATCGCTGACTTCCTCGGCGGTAACAGGGCTTGGATTTCCTGAGACATTTGCACTAGTTCCTACAAGGGGCAGCCCGAGGCCGTGGATAAGGGCAATGGGGACGTGGTGGTCGGGAATACGAATAGCAACCGTATCTCCACTGGCCCTAATTGTATTGGGCACCCAGGCACTGCTCTTCAACACTAGGGTCAAGCCGCCGGGGAAAAAATGCTCGGCCAGACAACTTGCCGAATCAGGGATTTCTGCAGCAATCTTTACAATATCGGACTGCTCGGCTAGTAACAAAGGCAGAGGAAGACTGTGGGCCCGCCTTTTAACTCTATAGATCCTTTCGACTGTCTCCTGGATGAAGGGATTCCCCCCTAGACCATAAACCGTATCGGTGGGAAAGGCGACTATACCACCGTTCTTAAGTATCTCAATCGCACGCTCGATCTGCTGATTAATAGAAGGGGAAGTTGACACGTCTGATAGTCCGAAATCGCAATGCTGACATAGCGAATTAGCTTGACTTCAGTATACCACGGTGGTAATCTTTGGTCGAGAATTAGGAGTAAGTTTTGACAGAGAAAAAGAGAAGGCAGGGTAGCCACCGTGTTGCCGTTAGCGGGGATGTTGAGGTCTCTGCTTATTTGGAGATCGCTGAGGGAAGAAGAGACGAGCAGCCGCAAGAAGAACCGGCGAAGCCATTGGGGGAAGAGCGTGAGGCGGTGGCGATAGTAGATTTTGGCTCCCAATACAGCTGGCTGATCGCTCGCCGGGTTAGGGAATGCAGCGTTTATTGTGAGGTGGTACCCCATGATGCTACATGGGAAAGCATTGCCTCGCTACAGCCCAAGGGCTTTATTCTCTCTGGCGGTCCTGGCAGCGTTTATGACGAGGGTGCGCCCCAGGCTCCTGCCTATGTATATAAGAGCCAGGTTCCTGTGCTTGGCATATGCTATGGGATGCAGCTTATAGCCCATCAGCTTGGGGGCAGAGTGGCTCTCGGTGCTAAAAGGGAGTATGGGCTCGCCGTTTTGCACCAGAACTCCGTTAGCACGCCTCTGTTCGAAGGCCTTCCTCCGGATATTCCAGTGTGGATGAGCCATGGCGACAGAATCGAGGATATGCCGCCGGGATTCAACTCATTGGCATATACCGATAATTCCCCTATCGCCGCCATGGGCAATGATCAGGGAATTATCGGCCTGCAGTTCCATCCTGAAGTAGTCCACACCCCCCAGGGTAAAAATATTCTACGGAATTTCCTCTACGAAGTGTGTGGCTGTAGTGGTACTTGGACATCCGGCAGTTTCATTGCTGAGAGTATCGAACGGATCAGGAACCAGGTTGGAAAGGGGAAGGTAATATGCGCTCTTTCCGGTGGGGTGGACTCGGCTGTAGTAGCCACATTGATTAATCGCGCCGTTGGCGACCAGCTTACCTGCATTTTCGTTGACACTGGCTTACTGCGACGGGAAGAGGCAGAGAGGATTAACAATACATTCCAGAAGAACATGAATATGAATCTCATCCATGTTAATGCGAGCGACAGGTTTCTGGCGAAATTATCGGGCGTAGTTGATCCTGAGGAGAAGCGCCATATAATAGGCGAGGAATTTGTCAGGGTCTTTGAGGAGGAAGCCGCTAAGATCGGCCGCGTTGATTTCTTGGCACAGGGCACATTGTATCCCGATGTTGTTGAGAGCGCATTAACTGGAAGTCGTACCGTGGCGACCATAAAAACCCATCACAATGTGGGCGGCCTGCCGAGTGAAATGAACCTTTCCCTGGTTGAGCCGCTACGCTTCCTATTCAAGGATGAGGTCAGGGAGGTTGGGCTGGCCCTGGGATTGACCGAGGAGATGGTGTATCGTCAGCCTTTTCCAGGCCCAGGGCTCGCCATTCGTATTATCGGTGAAGTGACTAGAGAGAGGTTGGAGACAGTACGTGCTGCCGACTGGATTGTGATGAATGAGATTAAGAATGCCAACATGTACCGGCAACTGTGGCAGAGCTTTGCGGTGCTTACGCCGGTGAGGAGCGTAGGTGTGATGGGAGACTCAAGAACCTACGGTTATATGGTCGCAATTCGTGCTGTAACATCTGAAGACGCAATGACTGCGGACTGGGCGCGGCTGCCTTATGAGCTACTAGCCCGTATCTCTAATCGCATTGTTAATGAGGTGCCTGAAGTCAACCGGGTAGTCTATGATATATCCTCTAAACCCCCATCAACCATTGAATGGGAATGACCCACGTCGTACCTAAAGCTGAATTGTCCAGTTTCCTTAGTAACAGTACGGTATCTGGGTAATCGACAATAGGAGTGATTTTTAATGAGGGGATTCTCAAGTGCTTAGAGTGATGGTGATTGGAGGGGGGGCCAGAGAGCATACGCTCGTATGGAAGCTGCGACAGAGTAAAAAGGTAGCCGAGATTTACGTTGCTCCAGGTAATGCAGGGACCGCGGTTATGGCTGAGAACCTTGATATTAATTCGAGTGACTTGGACGGTTTATCAAGCGCTGCAAAAGAAAAGAGGATCGACCTGATTGTGGTTGGCCCAGAAGCGCCATTGGCTGCGGGTATAGTCGATATTTTCAATGATATGGGGATACGCACTTTTGGGCCAAGCAAGGAGGCTACGCTTATTGAGTCGAGCAAGGTCTTTGCCAAAGAGCTCATGCACAAGTATAGCATCCCCTGTGCACGGGACAAGGTTTTCACTTCATTCGATTTCGCTAGTGACTATGTTAAGAAGCAGAGCACACCTATGGTTATAAAAGCTGATGGATTAGCGGCGGGTAAAGGGGTTATTATAGCGCAATCAACCGATGAGGCGCTGAAAGCATTGTCAGACATCATGGAGGCGAGGATATTTGGAGATGCGGGTAGTAAAGTGCTTGTCGAGGAGTGCCTCGTGGGACAGGAGACAAGTTTTATTGCCTTTACCGATGGTAAAACCGTTGTCCCGATGGTACCCGCCCGCGATTATAAAAGAGTATATGACGATGATCTCGGACCAAACACCGGTGGTATGGGGGTCTACAGCCCTCCGGGATTCTTCAACAGTGAATTAGCTGACACACTGACCAAGAATATTCTGGAGCCTACTGTGCGAGCGATGGAGCAGGAAGGCAAACCCTATAAAGGCGTACTATATGCCGGGCTGATGCTCACTTCGGATGGACCTAAGGTGTTGGAGTTTAACGCCCGTTTTGGTGATCCCGAAACTCAAGTCCAGCTTCCCTTGCTGCAGAGCGATCTAGTGGATGTTATGATGGCGGTCATTGATGGAACCCTGGACAACATGGAAATTGAGTGGAGTGATGAATCATGCGTTGGTGTAGTGATGGCCTCCGGAGGATACCCCGGTAGCTACAGTGTTGGCTATCCTATTACGGGGCTGGATCGTGTTGATTCCGATCTCCTGATCTTTCATGCCGGAACCGAGGTGAATGGAGCGAACATATGCACTGCCGGGGGCAGGGTGCTGACTGTGACAGCTACGGGGGAGACAGTTAAGGAGGCACGCCAGAAAGTGTATAACAGTCTGCCCTTAATTCAGTTTCAAGGCTGCCACTACCGAAAAGACATCGCAGCGGAGGAGATGTAGAAATGCCTTTGGTCGGTATAGTAATGGGAAGTAAATCCGATGCCGAGGTGATGCAACCGGCGCTGGATGTGCTGGATCAGCTTAGCATAGAGTATGAGGTCTCGGTGATCTCGGCTCATCGAACACCCGAGAAGGCACGACAATATGGTATTGGTGCCCGGGAACGTGGACTGGAGGTTATCATAGCCGGTGCCGGCGGCGCTGCGCATTTACCTGGCGTCCTCGCGAGCTGGACAACGATACCTGTGGTAGGTGTTCCCATACCTACGAGCGAGATCAAAGGCCTGGACGCTTTATTATCAATTGTTCAGATGCCAGCAGGAATTCCTGTGGCCTGCGTCGCGCTGGGTTCAGCGGGGGCCAAGAACGCTGCTTACCTTGCTGCTGAGATACTGGGGTTAAAATATGAGGGAATCAGAGAGGGCTACGAGAAATACAGACAAGAGCTGAGCAGCGCTTAGGCTTGTGCGTGCAGTGCAAAGGTAGAATGAGGGAGAGGAAATGATCGATCGCTATTCCAGACCGGAGATGAAAAAGGTCTGGTCGGAGGAGAACAAGTTCGATAAATGGCTTCAGGTAGAGATCGCTGTCTGCGAAGCGTGGGCTGCGCAGGGAGTCGTGCCCAGGGAGGCTATCCCCGAGATAAAGAAAGCGAAGTGTGATTTAGCGTGTATGGAGGAGGTGCTTAAGGAAACACATCACGATGTTACAGCGTTCCTGAGATCGGTGTCGGAGAGCATTGGCGAGGAGAGCCGATTCATCCATCTAGGTCTCACGTCTTCTGATGTAATCGACACTGCGCTCGCACTCCAGTTAGTGGAGGCTGCAGATATCCTAGCCAAAGACATTGCAAACCTCACGGAAGTTCTGGAACAACGGGCACGGGAACATAAACATACGATCATGATGGGGCGTACACACGGTGTCCATGCAGAACCGATCACTTTCGGCCTCAAGATGGCGCTCTGGGTCGAGGAGATGAGGAGGAATGCCAGCAGATTTGCCGAGGCCAGAAAAGCGATCGCCGTGGGCAAGATCTCCGGTGCAGTGGGTACACATGCCACAGTGCCGCCGGAGGTAGAAAGATCTGCCTGTGCCAACCTCGGGCTGGAGGTGGCTCCTGTATCGAACCAGGTCGTGCAGCGTGACCGACATGCACAATTTGTAACTACACTCGCGATTCTGGCGAGCTCCCTCGAGAAATTTGCTACGGAGATAAGGGCTCTACAGCGCACAGAGGTAATGGAGGCCGAGGAGCCCTTTGAGCAGGGGCAGACCGGTTCTTCGGCGATGCCCCATAAACGCAATCCGGAGCTATGTGAGAGGGTCTGCGGGCTGGCACGGCTTGTCCGGGGTCACTCACTTACAGCTATGGAGAATATCGCGCTTTGGCATGAGCGCGATATCAGCCACTCCTCCACGGAGCGTGTTATTCTGCCAGATTCCTGTCTGGTGTTAGACTATGTGCTTAATATTTTCATCTACGTTATGAAGGGCCTTCAGGTGTACCCCGAACGGATGAGAGAGAACATGGATCTGAGCAAGGGTCTGGTATTCTCCCAGAGGGTGATGCTGGCATTGATCGAAAAGGGGCTATCGCGTGAGCAGGCCTACAAGATGGTTCAACGAAATGCCATGAAATCATGGAAGGAGAAGATTAGCTTCCTAGATCTTCTCAAGAACGATCCCGATGTTACTAATAGCATCTCGGGATCAGAGCTGGAGGGTATCTTCGACTACGGATATTTCCTTCGTTATGTAGACGAGTCATTTGAACGTGTTGGATTGGCGTAGCATAGGGTGTTTAGAACTTCTATTAAGAGTACAGCTAAGAAACAAGGAGAATAATTCGATGGCAGTACTACTTGACACCGACCTGCCGGATTTATACTACAGGGGCAAGGTCCGCGATACCTACGAGATGCCCGGGGATCAGTTGCTGCTGATAGCCACAGACCGTGTCTCTGCCTTCGATGTGGTCTTGCCGACAGGCATCCCTGACAAGGGAGTTATATTGAACCAGCTATCAGCATTCTGGTTCAAACAGACATCACATATAGTGCCCAATCACCTTATCGAAGTGGTGGACGATGTCAATTGGCTGAACAGTACCTATGGAGAGAAGGTATGCTCCGGCTATTATTCCTACCCTCCATACCTGGCACGGCGCTCTATGATAGTAAGACAGGCTGAACGTATCGATGTCGAGTGCATAGTACGTGGGTTTCTTTCAGGATCGGGCTGGGCTGATTATCAGAAGAGCGGTTCAGTTTGCGGCATAAGGTTGCCCAAGGGACTCAATGAATCCGACAGGCTTTCCGAGCCTATTTTCACCCCCACAACCAAAGCGGAGAGCGGACATGATGAGCCCATAACTATAGATGAGATGAAGGATCTCATCGGCGAGGCCAGGACACTAGAGATCGCACAGAAAAGTGTAGCTATATATGAATATGCTGCAGAATATGCTCTCAGCCGTGGGATTATTATCGCGGATACCAAGTTCGAGTTTGGAACTATAAATAACAAGCTCATTATAATTGATGAGTTGCTTACTCCGGACTCCAGCAGATTCTGGGATGCAGAGACCTATTCACCGGGCAAGCCACAACCCAGCTTTGACAAGCAGCCTCTCAGGGACTGGCTAACTAGCTCGGGATGGAACATGGAGCCACCTGCTCCGGAATTGCCTGCTGAGGTAGTTGAGGGGACGGTAAAGCGATATCGGGAAGCATATCGCAGGATTACTGGAAAGGAACTGTAAATGTATCTTGCCAAGATCTATGTTACTCTTAAGCCGACAGTAAACGATCCCCAGGGATTGACCATAAAAGGAGGGTTACACACACTTGGCTTTGACAGCGTGCAGAGTGTACGGTCCGGTAAATATATTGAGGTTCGTGTTGATATTTCAGACCGTGCTAAGGCTGAAGAGCAGGTAAATGAGATGTGTGACAGACTCCTGGCCAATCCAGTCATAGAGGACTTCAGATTCGAGTTGGAAGAAATCAAGAGTTGATTGGCATAATTGGTTTACTTGGCGTTACGGGCAGTCAGCGGATTGGGCTCAGGATTTATTTTTGCGCTTCTGGTTAGGGCCTGGGAAGGGGCCGACTTAGTGAAGAGGGGTGATAGAAATGGCGGATACTTCCATCAATATCCGTGAGATGAGTGAAGAGGATGTTGAGGGCATTCTCGATATTGAGAGGGAGGTCAAAGAGGACAACCGGGCGGTGACCTATGCGCCGGTGCCTGATAGCTGTGTTGGTGGCGAGATCGGTAACAGCGTTGTTGCCGAGGAGAACGGCCGTATTATCGGCTTTGTGCTCGGCAGGATTGTGCGTTCGCCGGTCGAGCTAAGCGATGTCGCCTGGATCGAGCTGATAGGCATCCATCCGGAATATCAGAAGAGGGGTATCGGGAAAAGGATGGTAGAGGCG
>CP070819.1:54071-56619 GCA_020344295.1 Dehalococcoidia bacterium
ACCGGGTAGCCCTGGAGCTCCTCTACAGGGTTTTCGAGGTATGCGACGGGAACTGGCGTGGAATCGGTATTGTACCAGATAGCGGGCTCAGGCTGAGAAGCGAGTATAGACAGTATGACGCCGAGCTAGTGTTTGAGATCGATACCGGCGAACCCATCGAGCCACGGGGTTGTATCTGCGGCGACATACTGCGCGGAGTGAGAACGCCTCCGGAGTGCAGTCTGTTTCGCGCAGTCTGCAATCCCGAGAACCCTGTAGGTCCGTGTATGGTATCGTCGGAGGGCAGTTGTGCCGCGTACTATCAGTATGGAGACGGATATGGAGGATAGGATTCTGCTGGCCCACGGCAGCGGAGGTAAGCTCAGCCACGAGCTTATTACAGAGGTTTTTGTCCCCCTGTTCGATAACGAGTTCCTCGGTAAACTGGATGACTCGGCGGTATTAGAACTGGAGGGGCGCCTCGCCTTCACTACCGACAGCTATGTAGTGAGCCCTATCTTCTTCCCCGGAGGCGATATCGGGAAGCTGGCGGTCTGCGGCACGGTGAACGATCTGGCGATGAGCGGTGCTGTTCCCAAGTACCTGAGCATATCCCTAATTATCGAGGAGGGTCTTCCCATCTCGGATCTGCGTTTGATAATGACCTCAATAAAGAAGGCGGCTGAGGAGGCTGGAGTACAGGTCGTTACCGGCGATACCAAGGTGGTAGACAAGGGCAGCGCTGACCAGTTGTTCATCAATACCACAGGAGTCGGGATGATCGCCCAGGGTGTGGATATCTCGGGCTCGAACGCCCGCCCCGGTGATAAGGTCATACTCAGCGGGTCTATCGGCGATCACGGAATCGCCGTTATCAGCCAGCGCGAGGGTTTACGGTTTTCCTCCCCTGTCGAGAGCGACTGCGCCCCCTTGAACCGGCTCGTGGCTGAGATGCTGGGCAGCGGCGTTGAGATCCGGTGTCTTCGCGATCCCACGAGAGGCGGTCTGGCCAGTACTCTGAATGAGTTAGCTGTGAGTTCACATGTGGGCATCGAGATCACGGAGGACTCCATACCGGTCCGCGAATCCGTTCAAGCCGCCTGCGAGCTTCTAGGCTTCGACCCGCTCTACGTGGCTAACGAGGGGAAGCTTGTTGCGGTAGTAAGTGCGGATGGGGTGGAGAAACTGCTCGATACCATGCGTCGCGGCCACTACAGTGCTGAGTCGGCTATTATCGGGGACGTGGTTGCGGAGCATCCGGGGCGTGTTGTGATGAAGACCGGCATGGGTGCGTCGAGGATTGTGGACATGCTGGTCGGTGAACAGCTCCCACGAATCTGCTAATTCCCTCTGGAATCAGCAAGATGGTGGAACTATAGACTTTTTATTGCTATTATATCTACTCAACTAATACCGCGTGCGGTGTTGCACACGAGCTTGAGGGCGCAGTAAGACAGGAGAGGTGATATAATGCGGAACTTCGGTCTGTTCATGTGTATACTCGGCGTTGCCATTACTGCTGCAGGAGTCATCCTCTACTATGGAGACAACGAAGGTCAGGGGGTAGCAGGATTTGTCCTTGGCGTCGGCCTAGGTGCAATTGGTGTAATGGTTTTCTTAACGGATTTTTTACTGCGTTTCTTTGAGCGCAGCGCCAGCCTGATGATACGTTTTCAGCTCTGTAAACTCAGGTTTGAGCTGCATGGTGAGCTGGGAACTCCGTTAGACTATGAAGGAGTTATTGGAGATAGACTGGGAGAATCGAAGTCGGACCAGTGGACTGACTGAGAGATAAGCGCGCTGTCCGTACGGGCCCCGATTTGCGCCGCGCATAACCTTGGTTTATACTGGTTAAGCTTGTTTGATGGGGGGGGCGACCGGGTCCCGGTGGGCCTCGCGGGCTTCAAACCCGTTGTGGGGCATTAAGAGTGTCCTTGGTGGGTTCGACTCCCATTCGCTCCCGCCAGCTTCCTTCCTAGCGTCAGATTCCCCGCTTAATTGGTTAACTCTTGTTAACGTTATTAGCTTCACACAACGGGTTCCTCAACTGATGGATCTTATGGTATAATAGTTATTACCATAGAATAGATAGAATTGAATTAGAGAGGTGTTACGAGCGGATGAGCAGACGTGCAAAGATTATTACAATTACTATAGCAATGCTCCTTCTAATCACAGTTGGACTCACCACTTTTGTATTAGCTCAGGAGTCTGCAGAAACGGAAGTTGATATAGCCGAAAACCCTAAGCAGACCTTTATCAGCAAGGTGGCAAATATTCTTGGGATTGAGGAGGAGCAACTGGTTAATGCATTTAAACAAGCTCACCAGGAGATGAAAGCGGAGTTCTTCGAGCGATGTCTACAACATGCTCTTGATAACGAATGCATTAACAAGCAAGAGGCTGACCAGATTCGGGAATGGCAGCAGAGTATGCCAGACGTGCTTCAGGACTGTGGTCAAAAGATGCGTCTTCGCTTAAGAGACAGATGGAACAACAATGAATGGCCGTGTCCTATGCCATGCCGATAGTAAAGAAACTATAGGTAGCTAATACAGGCTCGGGTAAT
>CP070819.1:56719-60305 GCA_020344295.1 Dehalococcoidia bacterium
CATCCGCCTTGGCAGCGCTACGGGTCTGGCGGGGATCGATTACCACAACCTTGAGCCCCCCTCTCGTGCGGCCCTCCGCCATTAACTGAGCGAGGATGGTGGGCGCCATCCAGGCTTCGCCCATAGAGCCACCTGTTACGATTATATATTTGCTGTGCCGTGTCTCCGGGTAGTCCAGGAAGGAGCCATGCAGTGCCGTTCCCATGCGGTGTATTGGTTCGCCGCAGAAACCACCATATCCCGCGAAATAGCCGACCCTGGGATCACCACCGGTAAAAGCCGATGTGAACAGGGCCTGCAGCCCACAAACATGAACATCCATGCTGCCGGCATACAGCTGCAGAGGATTCTTCTTATGTATCTTGCTTAACTTCTCCACCAGGATATCGAAAGCCTCTTCCCAGGTTATCTCCACCCATTCCGGGTCGATACCGGTTCCCTTCTCCGGATTTGTCCTCTTCATCGGGGCCTTAAGTCTATAGGGATCGTAAAGACGCATCATGGCCGAATTGGCTTTGGCACAGACTCGGCCTTCGAAAAGGGGCAGATCGGGATCACCTTCAATCTTTACGACTACTCCGTCGACTACCCGCACTTTGACGGGATCATGTCCTGCATAGCACTCACTGCAGCAAGTGCGTACCCACCGGTCTTCATGCTCAGTCTTGGTCTCCATCGTAGCAGCCTCCTATCTTGCCCAGCGGCTAATTAACAAAAGCTAACCATGTTTCTGACAGGTTCAGGTGGTGCGGATTTTATCATGTTATTCATCAGTCAGCAATACTCACTTCTATCCGCCCCGTACTTGGTATTGAGGTAAATGATGGTAAAATGGTGGGCACAAATCGACAAATACAGTAAATCTAAACGGAGGATGAAACGATATGACGCAAAGCATAACCGAGCTTCTTGATCTTACGGGGAAGAGTGCCATCTTGACCGGTGTCGGTATGGGAATCGGCCAGGCCATTGCTTTCAGGCTCGCAGAGGCAGGAGCAAGAGTGACGGTGACAGACATCGAATTGGAGGCGGTGGAGCAGACAGTCAGTCAGATAAAGGCTGATGGCGGTATCACACAGGCTGTCCGTGCCGATGCCTGCAGATTGAGTGACGCCCGTAAAGCGGTACAGGCCGCAGTAGCAGCCTACGGCAAGCTGGACATACTGGTAAACAATGCGGCGGTCTATCCCTTTTCTTCGGTTTCAGAGATGACCGAGGAGATATGGGATACCACAATGAACACTAACCTCAAAGGCGTCTTTTTCTATTGCCAGGCTGCTGCCGATGCGATGATCAAGACCGGGCGTGGGGGTAAGATCATAAACATGGCCTCCTTGAACGCCCAGCAGCCGGTCCGGTACTATCTGTCGCACTACGGCGCATCCAAAGGAGGTGTTGTCTCGCTGACCAGGTCCCTTGCTTTCGAGCTAGCACCTCACAATATCCTGGTCAACGCTGTGGCTCCAGGCGGCGTCATGACCCCCGGTGGATTAAAACAGGCGACGACTCTGGAGGCTCTGGGGGAACCTCTAGAGGAGCAAACAGAGAGATTCATGGCACGTGTACCCCTGGGACGTGTTGGGGAACCCGATGACATAGCCAAAGTCGTGCTCTTCTTAGCCAGCGCGGCCGCGGATTATATGACCGGCAGCACTGTCGTGGCTGATGGGGGGTATTCGCTCTCATAGCAGGCAATGTGTAAGTCATATGTTGCAGCGGCATTGTTGCGTGTTACTAAGCCTATGAGATATCATTAAAACTGAGTTGGAGGGTAAGCTATGAGACCGCTAGAGGGAACCAGAGTACTGGATTTATCGAGGTATGGCCCGGGCAGATACTGCTCAATGATCCTGGCCGACTTCGGGGCCGAGGTGATAACAGTGGAGACACCACGTGGCGCTTCCAGGCTTCACTCGTTGATGACCGACGACACCGGCCCTCGATATCTGGGACAGAACCGCAACAAGAAGAGTATCGCGCTCAATCTGAAAACAGACGCCGGCAGAGAAGCGTTTCATCGTCTGTCAAAGACGGTGGATGTTATCATCGAGACATATCGGCCCGGCGTGGTCAAGCGCCTGGGTGTGGACTATGAGACCATAAGTAAGATCAATCCCAGGGTCATTTATTGTGCGATCACGAGCTGGGGGCAAGACAGCCCTTACGCACAGCGGGCTGGCCATGATCTGAATTTTGTGGCGATGGCCGGTATAACAAATCTCGTTGGGCCTAAAGGAAGTCCGCCGATGGAACTCCCCTTTCAGATAGGAGATCTGGCCGGAGGGACCTCTCAAGCTGCTATTGCAATACTGGCTGCTTTACTGGCCCGTGACAAGACCGGGCGGGGGCAATACATAGATGTCTCTATGCAAGATGGAGTTATTTTTTATCTATGGACGCATGCTATGATGTTCTTCCAGAGCGGCATAAATCCCGAGCGATCAGACCTGCCAACAGGCTCTGATATGGCCTGGATGAATGTATATCAAGCAAAAGATGGTAAGTATTTCACAGTGGGCTGTTTCGAGCCCTGGCTCTGGGAAAACCTGTGCCGGGTAGCAGGACGGGACGATTTTATCGAGCATCACTGGGGATCTAAGGAGAAACAGATTGAGATGTACCATGAGTTCTCGAAAGTCTTCCTTACCAAAGATCGTGATGAGTGGGTAGATTTACTGGATAGGAACAGTGTTTGCGTTGCACCGGTATACAACTATGAAGAGACCTTCTCCGATCCTCATGTAAAGCACCACAAGCTAGTTATCGAGGTCGAACACCCTAAGCTAGGGAAGGTGAAGCTGCTTAATACGCCTTACCGGCTCTCCGATACACCCGCGGAGGTAGTAACAGCACCGCCTCTCTATGCGGAACATACGGGAGAGATCTTAAGCTCATTGGCTGGCTACAGTAATGAAGAGATCGAACGCATGAAGCAGGAAGAGGCGATCGAGTAATCAGGTATCCCAGCGAACAAGATCGAAACGGAGCATAACAGGAGGTAAAATATGGCAGACCTGGAATTAAATCCGGCAAAGACAGCGGTTCTGGCTATGGATTTTCAAAACGGGGTAGTATCCACTATTCCGATGGCCCAGGAACGTAATGTGGTTCAGAAAGCGAAGCCCGTTCTCGAAGCTGCCCGAAAGGCCGGTATGCCCGTAATCCATGTGATCCTGCAGTTCAGGGAAGGCCATCCCGAGGTCTCACCGCGCAACCGGATGTTCGGTGCTATGAAGCAGATGGGGCTGTTTACCGCGGGGAAAGAGGAGACCAAGATAGCCGAGGAGCTTGGACCGGAAAAGGGCGATATTATCGTGAGTCGGCTGCGCGTTAACGCTTTTTATAACTCAGATCTCCAAGCAATACTCAGTTCATTGGAGGTGGATACCCTGGTCCTTATGGGTATCGCTACCAACTTTGTGGTAGAAGCTGCGGCACGCTATGCTGCCGATGCCGACTACCGTGTTATTGTGCTGGAAGACTGCTGTGCCAGCATTACTGCAGAAGCCCATGAATTCGCAGTTGCAAATATCTTCGGCATGATCGCAGAGGTCTCGACCTCATCGGGTTTCATAGATAGCATTAA
>CP070819.1:60405-64813 GCA_020344295.1 Dehalococcoidia bacterium
ATTGAGCTTGTGGAATGACAAAGTACCCCACAGGTTAATCGCGCAACTCAACAGAATAACCGCAATCTTAAAGCGGTCCAGCCTATGGCTCACGCCGGATGCAACGAGGATGGCCATAAATGGAAGGACATCCATACTATAACGATATCCGAATTGAGCCCAGCCGGTTGTCCCGTGGATCATCCAGATAACAGCGGTTAATAGCACGACCACCAGGGCTGCTAGGGACAAGCCGCGCAACTCAGCCCTAAAAATGTAGAGCAGAGCCGGAGTGGTAAAGAAAAGACCTAGCCCAGAGGATGACGGCTTTAGGAACGGGAATTCCTCTATGACAACTGGGCCCTTAAATAGTATAGCTTCTAAATGACGGGGTATGTAGCTTATATCAAAGCGCCCTTTGGAAAACCACGGTTCGGATAGATACTGGGGATGGTAGTACCCTTGATCCGAGAATGTCTCATAACGACCATAATTATATGCCAGATATACGCCCACCATTGCAGCCAGAGCTAGCCCGAACAAAGCCAAACGTCGAATGATCATTCGACGTCCCTCCGCTCCATGAGCGACTGTATAGGCAAAGAAAGGGAAGATAAGAAACGTAGTCAGCCGCGATAGCCCAGCTAATCCGACGAATATACCGACGAGCCAGGGCCGGTTACGGCCTGTTGTTTCCACCAGGGCCGCCATAAGGAAAAAAACGGCAGACACGTGAGCGAAGGTCCAGAGGCTCCCGTCAGTAGAAGCCCACCAGAAGTTGGTGCCGAAGGCGATCAGCAAGGTTATGGCAGCTTTTATGGGCAGGTTCCAGCGCATTTGAGTGGCGGCGACCCAAAACAAGCCTATGGACGCTGCTCCCACCATCATGGACACAATTGTCTGATTGGTGCTGATGCCCCAGATTGCGACCCATGGTAGAACAAAGAGTGTTGGGGCAGGCGGGTTGATAACGAACGCCTTCTCGCCGTATCTGGCTAACTCCAGGTTCGCAGGCGCATCTACGAGGTACAGGCGGCCATTAAGAAAAGCATCCGCAAGGCGAACAAAGTGATTGAAGTCAGTTGAACCGTGACTGGTGACAAAGTAGATAATGAAAACCAGGACTGCTATGCCAGTAGCCTGTAACCATTTATTATGGGACGCTTGATACCTGATTATACTGGCTGTTCGACTCAAATCCACGTTGCACAGCAGCATACGCCGAACCTACAACAGTTGATAAGATTTAGTGCTTACCAACTATAGCTCATCGGTCAGAGCACGATTCATGCCGCATTCTAACAGAACGGAAATGGATTAGGAAGGTAGAAGGATTAATTCAACAGCAATAGAGAGGTTCTATACGGCGGAAACTGGTCGCAGGATGACCCATATGCCTTATTAGGTACGTCGGCTGAACTTGTCAGCGCCACTACTCTAGCTCTCTGTGGAGAAGAGAGCCTCGGTAAAACTCTCGGGGGAAAACGGGGCTAGGTCTTCCAGTTCCTGTCCTGTGCCGATGTAGCGTATTGGTATATTAAGCTCATCGCAAATAGCAAGAACGATACCACCCTTGGCAGTGCTGTCCAGTTTCGCAATCAATATGCCGTCGACCTGAACCGCATCGGTTATATATCTGGCTTGGCTCAATCCGTTCTGTCCCGTAGTAGCATCGAGAACCAGTAAGACCTCGGGCTTGATGTCAGCCTTGTCCACTACCCGCCTTATCTTCTTGAGTTCCTCCATGAGGTTGGACTTGGTATGTATGCGGCCCGCCGTATCGACAATTACGTAGTCAGCGTTCTTCCGCGCAGTCTCGATGGCATCGTAGACTACCGCAGCGGGATCTCCTCCCGGTTGGTGGGCTACCACGGGCACGTTGATTCTATTGCCCCAGACCTTGATCTGGTCTATGGCTGCTGCCCGGAACGTATCACTCGCTGCGAGAATCACCCTATTCCCCTCCTCCTTGAGTCCATAAGCCAGCTTGGCGATAGTGGTGGTCTTGCCCACGCCATTCACTCCCACGACCAGGATTACCCCAGGACGTCCATTCGGCGAAGCGGGATGCTCCTGCTTATTGACTGTGAGCATGGAGATTATCTCGTCTTTCAGGATACTTCTAGCCTCGCTTGCTTCTCCGATCCTCTCCTTTTCCACGCGCTCTTTAAGCCGCTTAATCAGCTTGGTTGTCGTGTTCATACCCACATCAGCCGAGATCAGAAGCTCCTCCAGCTCATCCCAGAGATCGTTTCCCATCATTGAACTGTCGAAAAGATGGACTACCCTGCCCCACCAGGCATCGCGGGTGCGTTTAACACCCTGCTCCGTTTTCTTCTCCCTGGACCTCTTGAAGAAACCTCGCATTTCCTATTATTCTCCGCTCAGGGACTCAAGCGCTTCTCGTGCTGCCTCCATCTCTGCTGCACGTTTGCTGCGGCCGGAACCTTTACCCAATATCAAGTCTCCGGCACTAACCTCTACGGTGAAAACCTTGGCATGGTCAGGCCCATTTTCTTCTATCGTGCGATAAACAGGTGTGATCTTACGCTCGAATTGTATGGTCTGCTGTAATCTCGACTTAAAGTCAGCGACGAGTTTATCTTCAATCGCACGCTCAAGATCGTCGCCGATCAATCTAATAATAAAGCCCTTAGCTTCCTCTAAACCTTGATCTACGAGGACGGCCCCTATCACCGCTTCCAGCGCACAGCTAAGGTTCCGTGGACGATTTCGGCCTCCGCTCTCTTCCTCGCCACGACCCAGATAAAGATACTCCCCCAGCTTCATCGTCATGGCTACCCGGCTCAGCGTCTCACCACGTACCAGAGCAGATCTGAGCTTCGTCAGCTCACCCTCAGATAAATCGGGGAACCGGCGATAAATCTCCTCGGCCACAACGAAACCCAGCACTGCATCCCCGAGGAACTCAAGCCGTTCATTCGAGGTCAAATTGAGGTCTGGGTTTTCGTTTAGATATGACCGGTGAATGAGGGATAGTTGAAGGATGGAGATATCTCGAAAGCTGATTCCTAGGGCAGATTGAAGGCTGCTGATATCTCTCAAGTCTTGGAACCCAATAAAAAGTCGAATTTATGATATGAGTATAGCTTCAGCTTGTCAAGGTAGCTGCCAACATCTTTAGACTGACGACGCAACCGGTCTGCTTGCTATGCCTGCTTCATATTATCTTCTACGAACCGCACCTTTTTTAACTAATCCTCTGAATTCTGGCTTGTGGTTGCACATAAAATTTTCAATCAATATTTGCTCCCTTCCCACCCGCACGGGTTTTGATTTCGGGGGCTACCGCCCCCGCGGTCCGCTGAAGATATCCGGTGTGTATGGCAAGCCCACCCAACTTATGCAAGAGCCATGCTCCGAGGGTGGGTGGGTGGTGACAGAATAACGATGTCCAAGAACTCATTCAATAAAAGGTGTTGACATCTGCATTATTTACCTGCTATAATGCAAATAGTTAGTGTTGCACTAAATAATAGCTTAATATGTACCATACGCATTACCCAAATTTAATCGGAGCGTTTGAAAATGAAAGAGGAGCCACAAAAAGAGGAGCTTATCGAGAATATCCTTCAGCTTTCAGACAAAGCGTTCCAAGAACTGTTGCCCATGGTGCCCAAGGAATGGCTTCACCTCAACCTGACAATGCCCCAGCTCAAGGTCAGCCTGCTTCTATATATGAGCGGTCCATCTCGCATGAGCGAAATAGCATCCGCGCTGGGAGTGAGTCTGGCCACGGCAACCGGCGTTGTAGACCGGCTCGTCGAGCGTGATATTGTGCTTCGAGAGGGACAACCTGACGACCGGCGTGTGGTCATGTGCCGGCTTTCGGAAAAAGGAGAGGGACTGATCAGCGGTCTATGGCAGTTATCCCGCGACCGGCTCGGTGACTTGATGCGGGCTCTATCCACCTCTCAGTTGTTGTTGATTACCGACGCCCTTGCAGCCATTTTACAGGCTGGTGAGATGACACAGAGGGATGGGAAGGAGCATGGTCAAGATGGTTAGTTCGAGGACTAGTGCCCTGACCAGAAGGGAGAAGGATGTCCTCGCTCTGGCGGGCCGCGGCCTAACCAATCAGGAGATCGCTGATGAGCTATTCATCTCCGCCCGCACAGTTAAGTGCACACTGCACCGCGCTTGTGTCAGGCTGGGGGCGCACAACCGGACGCAAGCCGTGATACAGGCCATAAGGCGGGGAGACCTACATATACTTGAAATGTTCTCGCCCGATGACCTCGCGGAGTTGCTCGCTTCCCTGCCAACTGAGCTGATGAACAGCGTCTATCATCGTGCGCAGCAGAATAGCAGGTACACTCCCGCCCCATCGTTTATTGTGACATATGATAGGGGTGGTAGCGATAAAACTCAAATTGCGAGAGGTGTTGAATGCGTGTATTAGTAACAG
>CP070819.1:64913-67667 GCA_020344295.1 Dehalococcoidia bacterium
AAGGGTGCCGTCGTTTGCTCACTCATAATATCAGAGCTCTTCATGTTATTTAGGGTGCTCAAATATATAACGTATACCCAGAAGATCACAGACTCCTTTAATGTCAAATGTAGGGTTAGCGGTGTCCCTGATCTCTACGCGGTCTATGCCATAGCTTAGCAGCCACTAGGCTAATTCCTGCCCAACATCCTGTGTCACCGGTACTAGGATACTCTCATCAGTCAGGGTCGCATCATTCTGCGGTAAGGATATTCTATCCCCCTCCAGAAGCATGAAGACCCGGCGGGTTATTCCGTCACCTGCGATAATAGACGGACTACCTGCACGTTTTACTATACCGACTCGCGTTTCAATAGCCCGGGCTCCAGCCGCTATTGCCGCGTGCTGTGCAGCTTTCTGTAGATTCTGCATCGACATCGACGAAAAAGCATCCCTTACGCGCTGTATGTAGTCGGGATGGCGCTTCTTAATAATCTTCATGCCTGCGGCAAGTAAGCGTTCCTTTTCTGCCCCAAAGCTCGACGCTCGGCGATGGAAAACGAAAGCGGCAGGCGCGATAACGTTCCGCCAACCGGCGTTCAACGCCCGCATGCAGAAATCGTTCTCCTCACCATAGCCACGGGGAAAAGCCGCTGCGTCAAAGTCCCCGATCTGATTGATTAACTCTCTCTTGATGAACATGCAGAAGCCGTTGCCAGTGGGCACGTCGGGGATTTCGCAGCCGCCGCAGAATTGCCGCATCAGGCGGCCATAGTCTGGATAGTCAATTTCGTCAGGTTTCTTGTTCTGCTGGTTGGGTATCGGCACTGAAAATGCTCCGGCGTTATCGCTCAGAGCTGTTGCAGTTCCTATGTCCGAAGCGGAATATGCGGCAACGCGCAATGACTCCAACCACCTTGGAGTTACGATAGTATCACTGTTCAGCAGGACAACGTCACGAGGAGCTGCCAGGGAAATCCCCTTATTGCAGGTCTCGGTATAGCCAATGTTCCGCTCATTGCATATAAACTCTATGTTACTGAGGCCCTCGAGGAATTCACGTACCCTTTCATCAGTGCTGGCATCATCGATTATGATCAGGCGGTTTTCCGCAAGATTGGTATGCTTTTGCACTGATGCTATGCACTCTTGGAGCTCTTCGTAGGTGTTATAGACCGGGATAATAATGGCAGTTGGTGACGCTTCACGCAGAAGGTTGAGGTTGCAGAGATTTCGTCGTGAGTGAGCGTCGCGTATGATATTGGAGTAGGCCTCCTTGAGGCGCTCTGTGAACCTCTCCTTGGATTAGTGGCGGCTGACGAACGCACGCCCCGGGGCGCCCATCTTGGAAATAAGCTCGGGGTTTTCGCAGAATGTTCTAACGCGGTCCACCAACTGGTCCATGTTCCGGAAGTCCACCAGAAAGCCGGTCTCTCCATCTCGAACCAGTCCCGAAGGGGCTCCCCAATCATAGGCGATGACAGGGCGCCGGGCCGCCATTGCCTCGATTACTGTCCGACCGAAGGACTCCTTGAAATGCGATAGCATAAGGACCACGTTGGCTTCAGCCATGGCTTCCCTCGGGGTGTCTCTAAAATCCAAGAACTCGACATTGTTGGGGACCTCCCCTTTTTGCAGTCCTTTCTTCAGGGCATTAACATAGGCGTTGTCGGGGCCGATTATCAGAAAGCGTGCGTTAGATATAGATGATTCGCAGAGTCTGGCGAGCTCGATAACATCGTTGAGGCCTTTCTTGGGCAAGTTATTGCTTACCAGTGCAAAGCGTATACTTGACGGATCTACTTCATTGGCCAAATCCATCTGGTCGACGTCGATCATGTTGGGAACAACTGTCACCGATTCGGACTGTCTATAACACTCCGCAGTGGCTTCAGAATTAGCAATGATGTAGTCCGACCTAGAAACGACCTCTCTGATGATCTCACCGGGAGCAAGGCCGATTTGCTTGGCAAGGTCTTTGTCATGAGTGATGATTTCGCGGGCATGAGTCACAGTCATGACGCCACACCGGCGAGCTGCAGTCAGTGGTTCGCGGAGCACTATCGTGTTGGCGTAAACAATGTTCACGCTATGCTGTTGGATGATTTCAACGAATTTCTCGATTATGGCTTTGTCTTCACGGTGTGGGCTCCACTGCTGGTAGGGCAGGATGTAGACCCCCAATGAACGTTCTTGTAGGGTCTTGATATAATTGTAGTTCTCGGTGCTCGGTACGGTACAGACAACGTTGGCGCCAATAGTGCGAAGACCATCGAGAACATCCAAGAAGCTTCGTTCGCCTCCGAACACGTGAATCCCGGAATAATGTGCGCACAGCAGGACGACAGGCCGTCCTTCAATAAATTCCAGTTGCCCCTGCAAATAAGCGGTAATCCATGTGGCGCCGTCTTTGGATAGCGGGAGATAAGTTGCTCCGGCAAGAGCCAGCCGAGTGGCCTCCAGGTACGCATAACCGTATCCGGCGTCGGGTTCGAGATAGGCACTCTCTCCCCATTCATTCCAAGCATTAGCAAATACAATCTGCTCATCAGGATTGTGAAACCGGATGCGGGTCTCGTATATGGCATTGAGCAACCATTCATGATATCCCCTCGGTGAACAATTAACTAATACCCGGCTAAAATTCTTACGTCTCGGAGTATTGTCCCAGGAAGGGCATACGGCTCTGAACAACGTATATCCCGGATTTACGTATTTATGGCTCAGTTCGACACATGGCCTCCAGTCCAGGACCTCACACGAGAAATCTCTACG
>CP070819.1:67767-71189 GCA_020344295.1 Dehalococcoidia bacterium
TACGAAAAAAAGAACCTTTTTCTCTTAAATGATACTATTAATCACATCTTCGACTGCTTGCCTGAGCGAGTCAGCATCTTCTTTTATCAGGATATCAGCTTCTTGGTAAGCGTTCACTTGGTTAATGAATGCCTGGAGTTTGTTGACCGCAGCACCAATATTTCCTTTACTAAGAGCACTAAGGGCGCTCTCCAGCTTGGACACTAGAGCATTGCCCTGACCCTTATTGAGGGCGCCATCCGATACAAGGTCTTCAACCTCACTAATCACATCCTCAATCTGGTCCTCGGGAGGCGGCAGCTCCATTTTCGCTGCTTCACATTCATACGCTCCCATGTCGACAGTTGCTGTGCCATCATTATTACCGTCGATGATTCTCTGGCTCCCGTCGAGGTCAGTAGCGATAGTGACAGGCAGAGCAGCGTTATCACCGGCATCGATGCATGGAGAGCCTACCATAAGCTTTAGATTGTCGTCTGTTGTCCCGAGGATGTTGTCTAGGCCATCAGGATCCGCGAACTCTGGAATAGCGTCGATATTGCCAGCACCCCAGTTTACAATGCCGCCACCTGTTACGCGTATTCCCGCCATGCCGCCCTGTACATCACAGTTATTTATAGCCAATATGCTACCAGCCCCCACAGCCAATTGCGCCCCGTTAGGGCTGGTGTTATCCCAGAGAATGCAATTGGTTATTGCTGGCAAGCTGTCATAGCTGTCCATCCCGCCGCCATAAACTGCGGAGTTTCCACTAAAAGTACAGTTGACCATGGTAGGGTCGCTATCGAAGTTGAACATACCACCGCCGTAGCTCGAGGCTGAGTTCCCTGTAAAGATGCAGTTAATCAAAATGGGGCTACAGATATGAAAATTAGCCATACCAGCACCGATCTCTGCCGAATTACCTGTGAAGATGCAGTTAGTAAATGTCCCGCTGCTTCTGTTATTGAGTACTGCACCACCTGTATAGCCGTAAATGTCACTGAAAGTGCAGTTTTTCAAATCAGGATTGCTGCCAGAGAAGTTGAACATCCCCCCACCTTCAGATTGGGCTGTGTTTCCGCTGAAATTACAATGAGTTAAGGTGGGACTGCCTGCATAGTTATATATACCGCCCCCGTACCGCAATGCAGTGTTCTGATCGAATGTACAATTGGTTAAATTGGGACTACCTGAGTGATTATACATACCGCCTCCGTCGCGGTTGGCAGTGTTCCCACTAAAAGTGCAGTTGATCAAAGAGGGATTACCTGCGTTATTATATACCCCTCCCCCATGATAGTTTGGCGATGAAGAACCATTGGCATTGCCGGCGGTGATAGTGAAACCATCCAATATGGACGTTTCACCGATACTGCTGCATGTAACAACGTGGTAGCTGTTGAGGCCACCACCCAGATCGCCACTCAATATGCTCTTATGAACTTTCCAATCTCGCTCTTCGAGAGTGGTCTCGTAGCCGGCAAACCCGCCGTAGATGGCCACGGCATTCTTCAATGTAAATGTTGCCGCAGGGTCGTCTGGAGTATTGCCCGCACCCTGATCAGGGCTGTAGGAACCTGCTGCTACCCATATCTGGTCTCCTTCGGTGGCCGCAGCCAAGGCATCCTGCAGGTAATTGAATGCGTCGGTCCAGCTCATGCCGTTGTCGGTACCGGCGGCATCCTGGTCTACATACCATATATTCATCGCAGCGAACGCCGTTAACGGCGTATAAATTGTTATAACCGCAGATAGCAGGCTCAGTATAAGTGCTGTTGAGATAATGACGGCTAGATACTTTCCTCCTGTTCTCATTTCAACCTCCCCATTCAACACCGAACCACTGTTTAGTTGTAGCAGTTAAGTGATTCCGGATTCTAGAAATCATTTCATTATCCTGTATTTCCCTCACATATATATGATGCTTTGATTGTGACTGTGTACCTATCCCCTGACAATACTGTTTTCGTACTATTTAAGTGGGTAGTTTCGTACTGTGATCTGATCAGGCGGCAGACCCCTTGGTACCATTCTCAAACTTGACGTAATATACATTCATCAATCTATAGTTCACTAATTTATCTGATGGAACTACTCCTTAAAGAAACCTAAGGCGAACCAAATGGATAGTAATATCACCGGTTAAATGAGGCAGTTCACCTCCTTGCTGCTGTTCTCGAGGTGATGTTATACTGGCGGAGCAAGTTTAATTAGGCAGGTGAAGATACATGGGTCCATTGGAAGGAATTCGGGTGCTGGATTTGTCGCGGTATCCTCCGGGAAGGTATTGCTCCATGATCATGGGAGACCTTGGCGCTGAGGTCATTATGGTGGAGGCGCCGAAGGGCATCTCGGAGGTGTTCAGCATGCTGGTCGATGATACGGCTGCATTATATATTGGACAGAACCGCAATAAGAAATGCGTTGCTCTCAATATTAAGAAAGATGAAGGAAGGGACATTTTCTATCGACTTGTCGAGAAAGCGGATGTCATGATAGAGGGCAACCTGCCCGGCGTGCTCAAGCGACGGGGTCTTGACTATGAGACAGTGCGTGGTTTTAATCCGCGGCTGATCTACTGCGCTATAACAGGCTACGGCCAGGACGGCCCCTACGCTCAGAGGTCAGGCCACGAGATCAATTTCGATGGGGCGGCAGGATTACTGTGCTCCATAGGATATAGCGATAGGCCCCCGACATATCTGCAGTCACCGTCGATTGCTGGCAGCCTCGGGGGGACTGCGCAAGCTGCTATCGCCATTATTGCTGCTCTTTTTGCTCGAGAGAAAACGGGTAAAGGGCAGTACATCGATGTCTCCGTGACGGACGGGGCACTATTCTATCACTGGCTCGATGGTGCCCAGTATTTACTGGACGGCACACTCCCCGAGCGTGTAGACTCACCAACAGGTAGCGATGTCGCCTGGATGAATATTTACCAGGCGAGGGATGGCAAATATTTCACGGTGGGCTGCACTGAATCCTTTCGGTGGGCCAGTCTCTGTCGGCTGGTGGGCAGAGAGGACTTCGTTCCCCACCATTTCAGCCCGGTTGAAAAGCAGAAGGAGATTTATCAGGCATTCTCGCAGGTTTTCGCCACTAAGGATAGGGATGAGTGGCTCCGTTTGCTGGACGAAGCCGATGTCACGGTAGGCCCGGTACATGATTTCGAAGGTCTATTCTCCGATCCTCACTACCAAGATCACAAGATGGTGGTGGAGATGGATTACCCCAAATTGGGAAAGATAAAGCTACTGAATACTCCGTTCAAGCTGTCCGAGACGCCAGCGGAGGTTAGAAGCAGACCACCGCTGTGGGCGGAAAACACCAGGGAGGTTCTGGGAACACTACTTGGCTTCAGCGAAGAGGAGCTCGATCGCATGTACCGGGAGAAAATAATCGAGTAGGTTTTGCAGGACATCGCTAATGAACTCGAATCA
>CP070819.1:71289-74041 GCA_020344295.1 Dehalococcoidia bacterium
GAACTGGGAGAACTCCTCTTCGCAATAGCTGGATGGGTCGCCAGGATGGAGAGCCAGCGTCGAAGTGAACGGACAAAGGCCGGGCTTGCCCGGGCCAGGGCACAAGGCAAAATACTCGGCCGCCCCCCAGGAAGTAAAGACAGGAGAAAGCGTCGCAAACAGTCGACACCGCGATACCCGATATGGTGGAACTAGTAGAGGCAATGCTAAATCATAGTAACTATTAAAACCGGGCGTATCTGACCGATATTAACGGCATTCCCTGAAGCTGGGGCCTACATTTAATTCTTACCGGACGTTTTTCTTAATAAACTTAAGCGCTGCTATATCCTCGATAATCAAAAGGGAACCCTTCAATAGTTATGCGATTACTACGAGGGTTATTTCCACTTGTCGATTTCCTTCGTAACGAGACGCCCGATACCGCTGATATTTGATCCTTTCAGGGGCCCCGCCCCGGCAACTATGATCTTTATTCGCTCGGATGACTTAACACATGGTAGTTTTTCCCCTGCCTGACGGCCCAGCGCCTGCCACGTTTCAAGATATGCAGGCATAATGTCAGCCCTTCCACCTGCTGTCAGCTCGTGCTCGGTCACACCACATGTCTTGAACAAGAACCCTCTTACATCATTCTTCGACCAACCACTCTCAGCTACTGTTTTAGCATGATCTGGATTCATCAATATCAAGGTGTCCGCGTCAAAAAAGTGTGCACACGCCAGCGCACCCCCACCAAAATCGCACATAACCGTGGCATAGTAATATAACAGGACTTCAGGTTCAACAGACGCAAGTGCAGTCTCATTCTGTGAATCCATACCAAGTGCACTGATAACACTTGTCTTCGGATCATAACCGATTTCCACATGATAGGGCTCCCAGGGATTTGCCTCTTCATTTTCTCCAATGAGCATACCAAATTTGTTTGATGTTCCAAGCACATCCATATCTTTGATACCTAAATAGCAACCCCCGATATTCATCATTACAAGCCTAACAGCACGCCCAATGGTGGCATTGACGTGATTCCGGGATCCCGGTCCTAATGGGCCTGCTTTATAGTTAATGCCGATCTCATCCCGTATAGGTCCATTTACAAATAGAAATGGAGTATGAGCGCCTGTGGACATTGAAACCTGTATAAGGTCAAATGCGGGATCAGAGAGAGCCTCTATCGCCGCCAGCACAACAGGTAAATACTCCGGTTTGCATCCCGCCATCACCGCCGCTATAGCTATCTTCTCCACAGTGGCTTCCCCTTTTGCTGGCTCAAAGTGTTTGACTACAACCTCATCAGCAGGATGGGATGTTCCTTTCATCATCTCATCCACGCGTGGTCTTGTCGGAGGTGTGAGCATGAATCCATCGCCCCATCCATATTCCAGAAATGTTGCATTAAACTTGTCATAAAGCTTGTCATAATTCTCCGCCGTGAATCTAGTTGTCTCCCCAGTTAGAGGACTTGGTCCACCTGGTGTGGTTATCGGCATTTCTAACTGTTCCACTCCTGCTTCCACCGGTGTTGTTAAAGCAGATATGATCTCATCGATCATACTGTCAACATCCTCTTGCACTTCTTTGTCACTAATACTACTGTAGGCCTCTTCAGCCAATGCCACCGGCAATTCTGGTAATCCTGTCGACAGGGCAGTCGACCTGTAATCAGCAAGAAAATGTTTAGCTGTAATTCCTACAGTAGGGATTCCCATTTTCTCCAGGGTAAACATGTTCCTGGCAACCCAGGAACTGCAACTCCCTCAGTCCGCTGTACCCCCAATTACTGCATCAGGCTTCCATTCCTGTATTTCATCAAGCTGCTCCTGTGTCAACGGCCTAACAATATTCGTCGACGGCAGAAACTCAATATTAACGCCTGTAAAACGCTGTTCAAGTAATTCTTTAACTCTCAGCAGCGCAATATCACCTCTTGGCTTCTCATTCCATTGTAGACCAATCCGCTTACCGTTTAGGGTTTTCGGGCGGGTGGCTGGCACAACTCGTTCTGGTTTGAAAATCCCAATCGGATTCAGCACAGTTAGCTCTTCCATACCGGTCCTCCTTTATCAATTGATTTAGGTAATCGTATTCAATATCAGGTTTTCATAGTGGATACGTGGCTATGCCCAATCTACTAGACTATCACTTCCTCCTCCGTTAAAGAACTGATCTCATCCTCGGACATGCCAAGCAGCTCACCATATACATAGTTGTTGTCCTGGCCTATCCTGGACATGGGCCCAAAGAGACAGGGCGTATCAGAGAATTTTATGGGTATCGAAAACATGATAGCTGGACCAGACTGGGGCCACTCCATACCCGATTTACCAATCTCAGGAGCAATGAACGTACTCTCTCTGTAGAATTCACGGTGTTTTAGATGGTCACTTTCTGCAAGGTCCTGTCCCTTTGCCACAATTCCCACTGGAACTCCTGCCTTCTGCATTTTCTCCATAACTTCCTGGCGCGTATGATTTACTGTCCATTCTGCAATTAGCGTATCTAATTCGACGACATTATTGAGCCTATCGACGAGAGTCTGGAACTCCAGTCGTTTGGTCCAGGCAGGGTTATCTATAACGTTGCAGAAGCTCTGCCATTCCTCATCCGAGAATACAGCGATGACACACCATTCGTCTTGCCCGCTGCAAGGGTAGGCCCCATGTGGTGCAGCAAAAGGGTTTCTATTTTCAGTTCGGTCCGGTATCGCCCCGGTTGTCTGATAATCAAGGATAGCGGGTCCTACTGTGCA
>CP070819.1:74141-80408 GCA_020344295.1 Dehalococcoidia bacterium
ATCAGGACTCGACCACCTCATATTGAGCCTTACAGCAGTCATGTATTTCACACATGACGTGAGCGACCTTAAGCGCATGTTCTCTGTGCCGTTGAACAATCGGGTTGAATTCTGCCATCCCGACGATCTCGCTGTAGCTATACTCAACTCTGTAAAGAATATTGAAACGATAAAGGGAAACACTCTGGTTATCAGTGGTGGGCCTGCCCAGAGAATGATCTACAAGGATATGGTAGGCTCTGTTCTCGAAGTTATGGGTCTGCCACTACCACCGGCAGATAGGTTCACTAAGGAACCGTACTACCTTGACTGGTACGACACCACCAAGTCCCAGGAGCTTCTCAAGTTCCAGCGGAAGTCATTTGCCGACTATCTCAGGGACTACTCAATAGGTCTGACCAGGCGCTACACTGCCCTCTTCCTGCCGTTCATGCGCTACTTCGTTTCACCGCTATTCGGCAAGGCTGTCGTGCAGTTCATGTGAAACATCGGCCTAGCCGGATCTCAGCCCAGTGGCAGATCGGCCACCAAGGTATCTCTGCCTGAAGCTGTATCCCTTACTTCAGAAGAGTCGAGGTGACAGTAAAGATATGACAAATGACAACTTTATCAACTATGGAACAAATAATTGCTTATGGTATCTCTGGCACAAAGGCCCCGTGTTCGATAGAGAGAACGTCGTTCTAATACACGGTTTCAGGTTCCCGTTGGCTCCTAAGAAAGGAGAATGCAACCGGCAATTCACAGATTTGGACGACTTACTTCAGTCGAAAGACAGTCGCTTCAATGTATGGCAATTTGAATATGCGAGCAGCCTCTGGGGCACCCCTAATGATATTGCAACATATGCTGCCAGACTGGGTGAAGCGGTTGAAAGGATTTGCCATATTACGGGTAATAATGCATGCTCGATCATTGCATATTCGATGGGGGGTATTATCGCCCGGCAGTATATCATGTCAGGCGGGAGATCCAAAGTGGATAAATTATTGACTCTCGCGACACCACACCTGGGGACGCTAAGATTCGAACCTTTCAATCTCAGATGGGCGACTAAGATCTTTCCCAGAGCCGCAGTGGAATTGAGACCGGACAGTAGACTGCTATGGGATTTGAACACCAATGTTGAAACCTCTACCGCCCCTGAGTTCGCTGCTATAGGCGGGTATTCATGGGGACATACGGACGGTTTAATAGAGATGGGCTCTTCCAGCCTGATAGAATCGAAACACGATGGCTCAATCGCTAGAAGTCACTATTTTGCCGGCGTGAACAGGTCACATATCAACATCAATCGTATCAGGGACAAGGATGATGAGGTATATCAGTTGGTACGCAGTTTTCTACTTGGCGGAGTAGCAGGTATTAACAACATGAGGCCCGCAGAGAAACCTGGAGATTATAATGTCAGCCCCTTCCTTACCTTCTCTCTCAAAGACAAGCCAGGCTGGGGGCTAGTCTATCCTTATGTGGACGTAACCAACACCGGCCGCCGCTACCGGGGCCTAAAGGTCTTTTCTCAAGGCGCCAGTACGGCAGATGGCTCGTGTATCTTCACCGTCAAACTAAGGCCGGATGATGAGGGAGAAGTCCTGATCCACTACGAACGAGGAAGATATGCAGAAGCTAATATTCAAAGAGGTCAGTCTACAATAGTTGCCGAACCGATAGGTCAGGGCCTCACAGCACACAATGCCTGCTCCATGGCAACAGCATAGCTCTCCCTATCACATATCAGATATGTTGACAGCGCAGCTGCTGTTTGCTACGCTATGAATCGACCCCACTGAGCTCACGCATCGTAAATTAATGATATCCGGACTGAAACAGACCTCTGAGGACCTTCAGGAGCTGGTAGACAGTCAAGCGGACTTCATCATAGATTGTCAGCTTCCCTTCGGCGCAATCCCATGGTACAAAGGCGGCATCACGGATCCATGGGATCATATAGAAGGGGCTATTGCGTTGGACCTCTGCAGGAGGTACCAGGAAGCCACCGCAGCCTACACCTGGTCGCGCACCATGCAAAATCCCGACGGAAGCTGGTATTCCGGCTACCTGGACAACGAGCCCCAGGAACGGGTGAGGGATGCCAACTTCGCCGCATATATAGCAACCGGGATGTGGTTTCATTATTGTGCAACCCAGGATTTAGACTTCCTCCGTGAGATGTGGCCCACCGTTGAGAAGGGGGTAGACTTTGCCTTAAGCCTTCAGCAGCCCACAGGGGCGATCTCATGGGCCCTGAGCGAAAAGGGGAAGCCTTGGCCGGGAGCCATCCTTACTTCTTCGTGCTGTATCTGGCACAGCATCAGGAACGGCATAAATATCTCACAAACGCTCGGAATAGATAAGCCGGACTGGATATCGTCAGGTGAAAGGCTATTCCAGGCGACACAGAACCCCGATCTGTTCGAC
This sequence comes from Dehalococcoidia bacterium, assembly GCA_020344295.1. Taxonomy (GTDB): domain Bacteria; phylum Chloroflexota; class Dehalococcoidia; order SZUA-161; family SZUA-161; genus SZUA-161. The sequence continues at coordinate 76,560 of CP070819.1, forward strand.
AAGATGGGAGAGAACGAACGGCGCTATGCCATGAACTGGTTTTATCCTGTGCTTACCGGAGTCCTCACCGGTCAGGAAGCAAAAGAGCATATAGAGAGGGAATGGTCGGATCTGGTTATCGACGGATGGGGATGCAGGGTTGCTGCCGATGACGATGTCACCGCAGTGGCTGAGACCAGCGAACTCATCATCGCCTTGTGTCTGATCGGCGAGCACGAGAAAGCAGCGAAGCTGCTGGATTGGACGCTTCGACTTTGGGACGACAAGGGAGGCTTCTGCCGGGGGATAAAGCTTCCAGAGCAGGAACCCTGTCCCGGCGATGATGAGAGAGCCACATGGACATCGGCGGCGTTGATCATGGCGATAGCCGCTATGTCCAAGGTTTAAAATATATACGCACTCTTTACATTGGGGATGTGATGGCGGAGATGGAACCAAAGGAAGGAATTACAAACGACTTCGTCGGCTATGAAGTACTTATAGATTTCATGACGGACCGGGCTATGTACAAGCTGCAGGGGGATATTATCGAAATCGGTGCATTCCTCGGCGGGGGGACGGTGAAACTGGCCCGATTCGGCAAAAGGTACGGTAAAAGGGTATTTGCTGTAGATATTTTCGATCCTGGCTGTGACAAGACCCGGGACACCGGGGGAACCAGAATGTGCGATATCTACCAGGCCTTCCTCCAGGGCCGTTCACAGCGGGAGATCTACGGAGAGACAACGCAAGGTTTTGATAATATTGTAACTATCGACAAGGACTCTAAAGACGTTGAATTTCCCGAAGAACAGGCTTTCATTTTCGGATTTATCGATGGCAATCACGATCCTGATTATGTGAAAAACGACTTTCATTTAATATGGCGTCACCTCGTCCCAGGAGGAACTGTGGGCTTCCACGATTATAACTTCGACCTCCCGGATGTAACGGAGAGTGTAAACAGGCTGATAGACGAGCATCGAAATGAGATAAGCGAAGTCCGAGAGATAGAGGACAAGCACATCTTAATGGTGAGTAAAAGAAAATATACCGCAGGATAAGTATAGACATGCTCGAAGTACTTCAGGTCGAGACAACCAACCGCTGTAACGCCCGCTGTATTTTCTGCGCCCACGGCCGAATAGAGGAACACGGAACCATGTCTGACAGGCTTTACTCCAAAATCATTGGAGATGCCTGTAGGCTCGATCCTCATCCCCGGACGTTTATCCCTATGCTCACCGGCGAGCCCTTTCTCGACCCGCAAATAGTCGACCGCATAAGGGAGGCACGCACGGCGATGCCCGCGACCGAGATCCATCTGTACACCAACGGCAGCCTTCTGACTCGGGAGATAATAGAACAGCTCGCAGAAGTACCGGATTTCCACCTGAATATCTCGGCGAATGGAGCATCTCCGGAAACCAGGAGGCGATTGACGGGGCTGGACGATTATGAGAACGTGGCCCAGATGATAGATTACGTTGACGCACTCCACATACCGCATACGGTATCGCTGGTGCAGCATTCCTCCATAACCGAGGAGGAAGAGGAGTCATTCAACCGTACATGGGGAGAAGTCACATCGAGCTCATCCAGCAGAACGCCGTACGTATTTCAGCACCTTAATTTCGCCGGGCTAACCTGTATTTGCGATGAGAATAACTTCAGCCGCTGCATCCACGCCACCAGCCACATGACCGTTCTCTGGGACGGCAGGGTGAACCTGTGTTGCATGGACCCGCTGGGAAGAGCGTTCTTCGGAGATTTAAACCACGAGACTGTTGCTGGAGTGTGGTATTCAGAGGGACGGCAGCACTATGTAACCATGCATGAGGCAGGCAGAGGAACCGAGTGCGAGGTCTGCCGGGACTGTAACATCTTCAGTATTTAGATTCATCCGCAATCTATTGATACTCTTCCTTGAGCAGCTACCGAGATCTCAGCAGACCGTGATTATTGGTTAGCGCTTTCACAGAGGCAGGCCTACCCTTTAAGGCTTGGTTTAACTATTTCGGGGGTTCGGGGGTGTCAGCCCCCGTAACTATAATTAGGGCGGGCGGATGGGGAAGGTACAAAGCTTATTAACCTGTCACCGACTTCTATTTTGATTTACAGTTGGCTTACAGCGTATAATATATGTATAGACCACTACCATAGCGATAAGCATGCACGGTCTTGATGCGGAGAATATAGATGAGCATTATCGATTCTATCGGGAACACGCCTCTAGTAGAGCTGACTAACATCAATGGCAATAATAGAATAAGGATAATGGCCAAGCTCGAAGGGGCCAATCCCGGAGGCTCGGTTAAGGACCGTCCTGCATATTATATGCTGAAGAAAGCCATCGAGTCAGGCGAGCTGAATCCGGGCAAGATCATTCTCGAACCAACATCAGGTAATACCGGCATCGCCCTCGCTATGCTGGGCGCAGCAATGGGTTACAGGGTAGAGCTGACCATGCCGGAATGCGTGAGTATCGAGCGACAGCGGGCTATCGAAGCCTTCGGCGCCTATATCCATCTAACCCCCGGGGATGAATCGACAGACGGCGCTATCGTACAGGCACACCAGATGATCCAGGAAAATCCCGATAAATATTTCATGCCAAATCAGTTTGACAATGAGAACAACGTTCTCTCCCACTATGAGACGACGGGACCGGAGATCTTTGAGCAGACCAGTGGTGAAGTAGATGTCTTCGTCGCCGGTATGGGAACTACCGGGACCTTAATGGGCGTATCCAGGTATCTGAAAGAGCACAGGCCATCAGTGAAGGTTATTGGTATAGAGCCCGATCTGGACCACAAGATCCAGGGACTTAAGAATATGAAGGAGTCCTTGGTCCCCGGGATCTTAAATAGGCAGGCGCTGGATGGCGAGCTTACAGTCTTGGACGAAGAGGCGTTCGATACCACCCGGATGCTGGCAACGAGGGAGGGCCTGTTCGTGGGCATGTCCAGCGGGGCGGCGCTGGCGGGCGCGCTTAAAGTGGTACAGGAGATGAGCTCCGGTACGCTAGTGGTGCTCCTCCCGGATCGCGGTGACCGCTATCTGAGCACCTGCCTCTTCATGTCTACCTGCGCCAAATGCCCGCCATAAACGGATGATTACCGCCGCGATAATAACATCCTAAGGCACCTACACTAACTGAATACCTTCTGCCACTTTCTACCAGCCTCGGAGCATACTGCCTGTACCGGCCCAAACGTCCTGCGGTGTAACGGGCACGGTCCTAGGCGCTGCAATATCTCTAAATGCTCGGGGGTGCCGTATCCTTTGTGCCGCGCCAGACCGTATCCCGGGTACTGACTGTCCAGCTCGATCATGAGCCGATCACGGGTGACCTTAGCAACTATCGATGCCGCAGAGATAGATAGAGAGAGTCTGTCGCCATTGGTGATACTTTTCTGAGGAATGCGTACACTGGGCAGACGTACGTAGTCCACAAGAAGGAAATCCGGAAGGCGGGGAAGCTGATCCACCGCAAGGCGCATCGCCAGCCTTGAAGCGGGCACGATACCCCGCTCATCAATTACCTCAGGGGGGATTGTCCCCACCCCGAAAAGAATCCCATCCTGCCGGAAGCATTCGTAAAGGAACTCACGTCGTTGAGGCGACAGCTCCTTGCTGTCACGAAGAAGATGAAGCCACGAAGGACGGGCCTCCAGTGGAAGAATCGCTGCTGCCGCTACCACCGGTCCAGCCAGCGGCCCCCGCCCGACCTCATCGATACCGGCGATAAGCCGATAGCCCTGCGCCCAGAGCTTTTCCTCTTCAATAAAGGTCGGTGCCTGGCCCATTCAGGTACATGCCCCACCAGAGTTTGGAAAATCCTACCACGGAGATTGACGGTTGTCAAAA
>CP070819.1:80508-84123 GCA_020344295.1 Dehalococcoidia bacterium
ATGGGAATGATCAGGAAAGACAGTCCCGAAAGGATCGAATATTTTGCGATGGACCCGAGCAAAGGCGTAGACAATTTCTTCGACTTCTTCGCCTTCGGCAGCGGCCTGCCTATGGAGGAGCCATCTCGGCAGTCACTAAGCAAGGCTTTCCGGATCATGGAAGATACGTCTTTAGAGGAATGCCGCAAGCTAGTCGATGTAAGCTTTGACGATTGGATAAATAGAAATGTTGAAGATCCGATTGCAAATGCTGTCCTTCATTTAGCCTCGCCGCTCATGGGCGCAGAAGCCACGGACGTGAACTATGGAGGGTTTGCCCATGTTCTCGGCGCCTTCCCGAAATCGGGAGCACTTCTGTTCTGGTATCCGACTCAGGGAACAATGGAAGACATGGTCATTACCCCATTGACTAAATACTACAAAGAGCATGGGGGAACGGTCCTGACGAACAGGAGAGTTAAAAACATTCTTATTGAAAATGGAGAGGCGAAGGGGGCAATTGCTCACAATAACGAGACCCGCTTTCTTGAAGAATACCGAGCGCCTATCGTCATCTGCGCTATTCCAATCTTCGAAGCACTGGCACGAAATATCCTGAGACGTGAATTGCTAACGGATGACTGGGCCGAGGCCATCGAGCTATGCGGAAGGTTGACCTATGAAGACCTGTCGGTATTCTACCTGCTTCGTGAGGAAATAGTCCCTAAGGATGGCTACGGCTGGATACACTTCTTCGATCCGGACTACGGTTTGCCTACATATATCGGGGACTTATGCCTGGGCTACCCTCTCTTCAACGTCAAGGAACCACCGCGGAAACAGTATATCTATTCATACATACCCGGCGGGCTTACTGACACCCAATTCGGCTTGACCACACCGCCGGAGGTAGTAAACGAGGCTATAAGAAGATGGGAGGAGGGCGTGGAAAAGGCATTCCCGGGATTTAACGCGGCCATCGAAGAGAAAGGGATGTCGCTGCAGCTCAACTGGGGCAGATATGCCTGGGCGAAAGTGCCGGTGGAAATCGATGTTCAGTCTCCCAATATCCGGGGGCTGTTCTTCGCCGGCGATTCCATCCGGTCGGTCGCCAGCATGGTCTCCGACAAGATATATGAGATGGTCTTTCCGCTGCTCGAGAGGATTCTGGAATACAAACGTTCTTGAGTAATTTAGGTCTGATCAAGCACTTTCCTTTCAGACTTGTGACGACCGACATATTGACGCCGTCTATCAATCCCTGAAGCCGAAACATAACCCGGCGGTTAAGGCGACAGACAAGGAGGAATACTATGGCTGATGCAAGCTTCGATGCAGTGATCATCGGCGGGGGCAAAGAGGGGCTGGTGATGGGGTGCTACCTGGGCCTTAACGGTATGACGGTGGGCATTTTCGAGCAGGGGAACGAGCTGGGCGGCTCCGCCTGCACGGGCCCGGTGCCGGCAGCCGGCTTCCTGGGCAACCCGCACGCCGAGATCTGCGCATTCTGGATGAGCCCGGCGTACTACGACTTCAACCTCGGTGACAAGGGACTCGAGTTCATCTTCCCTGAAGTCATGATGTCCAAGATATTCCCCGACGGGAGATGCATAGTAGTATATAGAGCATTGGACTGGGACAAGGACACCGGGCAGGCTCTGCCCAACCCGGCGATACTAGATAAAAACCTCAGGGAGCTGGAGCGGATTTCACCCCGGGATGCCGAGAGGGTCTCCAAAGCTCTAGAGAAGAAACTGTACAACTGGATGTTTTCACACGGCCAGATTCTGTTCAATCCCCCTCCTCTCCCGGGCGAGATGGACTATATGCAGGTCCTGCTGAATGACCCCGAGGGAGGGATCGATCCCAGGTATCCCTATATGACGGAGTATGAGATAGTATGCGACATCTATGACAGCCCGGAGATGCGGTCCATGGCGCTGCAGTGGCAGCTAATGAACGGGATAGCGCCGGATGATGTTGCCCCACCGCTGCAGGCGCTGCTGCCGTATCCCTCTTTTGCGGGACTCCAGGCCTTTGCTGTGGCAAAAGGAGGATTTCACAATGTCGCCCACGCACTCCAAAGGGCCTTAAGCGAGCAGGGCGGCAAGTTCTTCGTCGGTGCCGATGTAGACCAGGTCATGGTGGAGAATGGCCGCGCCTGCGGCATCAGGCTTACCGACGGTACCGAAATCGAGGCCAAGAAGCTTGTGATTGACACCGCAGAGATCAAGCAGACCGTCCGCAGGCACCTCCGCGATGTCGATATCGATCCAGAGATCCGCCGCAAGATCGACAACGTGATGACCGACAGATCACAGCTTTTCTGGGGTCACATGTGTTTCCATGAGCCGCCGCAGTACCGTGCTGCGGAATGGAATCCCGACTGCGGCAAGGCACGCTGGGTATTCCTGGGAGATGCCGATACCGAGTACATGTACCGGCACTACGGGTATCAGATGCACAACCTGAGGCCGGGCAGATGGCCGGAAAGGACCTATATGTCCGAGCTGCCCCAGTGGGACCCCAACGCCGGCCCTCCGGGGAAGTACGCCCCCCTTGTAGCCGAAGGGCACCCGCCTCCGGCCAGCTACCTGACCGAGAGAGAATGGCTTCAGTTTCGAGAAGAGGTAGGAGTACGTTTCATCACGGAGTGGCAGAAGTACGCCCCGAACATGACCTGGGACAATGTGATTGAAGTCAACATCCCCACCCCGATGGACATAGCAGGGCATAATCCCAACTGGGTGGACGGCTGCATGTATACCACCAACCAGAACCCAAGCCAGTGGTGCAACTTCCGGCCTATACCAGAATTCGCCCAGTACCAGGTCCCTGGGATAGAGGACTTCTGGATGGCATCAGGCTCTCAGCATACCGGCGGCACCGGAACCCTGGGATTCTCGGCATACAACTGCTACAAGAGAATGGCGCCGGTTTTCGGCTTCAGGAAGACCTGGGAGGAGCAGGGCCGCATGTTCTAGGAAGCGCATGCCTCGAGCAGGAAACTAACTGGACTCGGAGGATAGATAAATGACGAAATACGATTTCATCATAATCGGGGGCGGCCCCAACGGCCTCTGCGTAGCTGCATACCTGAGCAAGGCGGGCCAGAGAGTTCTCGTGCTGGAAAGGCACCTCGAAGTGGGAGGAGGGCTGGCCACCGAAGAGGTGACACTGGGCGGCTTCATTCACAATACACATGCCATATATCACATGATGGTCGACTATGCTCCTCCGTACAAGGACCTCGAGCTTGAGAAATACCGGTGTCACTATGTCTACCCGGAGCTGCAGGTCGTAATGCCTTTCTCCGACAGCAAGGCGCTCTGTCTCTATTCCGATGTGGAGAGATCGTGCCAGTCGATAGCAAAGTTCTCCACGAAAGACGCTGAGTCGTACAGGGAAGCCTACCATAAGTTCAGGCTCTATATGGACGAGTTCCTTGCTCCGGGCACCTACGTGGAACCGCTGCCAACTCTGGAAGCCGTGCTCGGACTGGAAAAGACCGAGATCGGCCGAGAGATATCCGAGTATCAGCCCAGGAGCCCACAGGAGATAGTGTTCGATCTCTTCGAAAATGAGCGTGTCAGGACACTGATGCTCTACCTCGCCTGTCACTGGGGTCTGGAGTAC
>CP070819.1:84223-88808 GCA_020344295.1 Dehalococcoidia bacterium
CCAATGATTGTTCCTCCTCTAATTTCCCCCTTTAACTGCTTTCTACCTTTCGGCAATTCGGCAGTCCGGAGGAGATCATTGACCAGCGTCACCTACCCCGTTAAACTCTGGAATATATACTTGGCAACTGCTATTGAATCGTAAATAGGGAGGTGCTGTGATGCGAAGATTGGCAAGGTTGCTGACAGCAGGCCTGATGCTGGCGGTTCTATTGGGCGCCAGTAGTTGTGATGGGGGAGAGGTATCTCCAGGACCAACTGACGGACTGACCCCTAAGCCGGAACAGATAAGGTTGAAACTCATCAACTCTCAGCCGGCTGACAGTACAGGGGGCATAGTCCACTCCTATTTCGCTGATCTAGTGGAGGAGTACACTAATGGACAAGTTGTGGTAGATATCTATCCCGGCAGCCAGCTTTTTCCAGCAACCGAGCAGTGGGAAGCACTGGTCACCGGAGCCGTAGATATATTAGCCGACTCCACCTACTATGTCTCGCCCTATGTCCCCGATGTCATGATCTCCTACATAGATGGTGTGTTTGAATCCTATGAGCACGCCTACGCTGTTCTGGAAGAAAGCGAGTTCCCCCGCATTCTGGCGGAAAAGATCGAGGAGGCAGGGCCGGTAAAGACGCTGGGTATCCACCCGGGAGCAATGGCCATGTGTGTATCCAACAGCGTTAGAGAAACCAAACGCCTCAAGGATCTCGAAGGTTTAAGGACTCAATCAAGCCCCGGGACTCCTTCTATTCCCCTATACGACTATACTGGCATGGCAGCTGTGCCGATTTCATATGAGGAAACCCCTGCCGCTTTTATCCAGGGGGTTATCGATGCCGTACATTTCCCCCCTACGGCGATCAAAGATCTAAGGTTATATGAGACAGGTAAGCATATGCTATGTCGCTATTCGCTATTCTTTGTAGGGGTACTGTGTATAAACAACAATTCCTGGGAACGCCTACCGGCTGACGTCCAGGATACTATTGTGAACGATGTCATGCCCAAGGTTTACGAGTTCCACAAGGCAGCTTTTCGTGAGGATGAAGACACGGCCTTGGAGATAATCGAACAAAACGTGGAGACAATAAACTGGGTCGAACAAGATGATTTTGACTCCTACATTGAATATTCTCTGACCCATCCAACATACAGGGTACAAATGCTGATGGTAGACCCCGAGATTCTGGAAGTTATCGAAGGGGTCCGTCCTGGCAATGAATAGCGGGTTTCGCTACCGTGGTAAGCGTTTGACTATCAGCTCCCTCTGTATCTCAGACGTACCCTCGAGCAGCTCGTACATTTTAGCATCCCGTTATAGTCTCTCGATCTTGTACTCCTTGCTGATGCCGTAGGCACCGTGGACCTGCATGCCCCATCTGCAGACATCCACAGCGGTCTGGGTTGCAAACAGCTTTGCTATAGCCATGTCTTTAAGCGTGTTGATCTCCTGGTCCTTGAGGAACGCAGCCCGGTAGGTCAGCCACCGAGCAGCCTCCAGGCCGCAGGCCATCTCGGCTAGCAGCCAGTGGATAGCCTGCAGGTCGAAGATCGGCTCGTCGAAATGCATGCGGTGCATGGAGTACTTAATAGCCTCATCCAGGGATGCCTGCATCAGGCCCACACACTGGGCACTGAGACACATCTTGCCAATGGTCATTGCGTCTTTGAGCGCATCGAACTTCCCGCCTTTACCGCCCAGCACGTTTTCCTCAGGTATCTTTACGTCCTCCATTATTAGATCACAGAGCTCCGTGCCCCTAAGACCCAGCTTGTCCATCTTCTTATCGATGGAAAAACCCGGCCGGTCCGTTTCCACGATGAATAGGCTGATGTCTCCGTCATCGTCTTTGGCGAAGATCAGGCTGGCATGAGCGAAGGTCCCGTGTGTGATGAACCTCTTGGTGCCGCTAATAACATAGCCATCGCCAATCCACTTGGCCCTGGTCGTGATCATCTTCGGGTTCGAGCCCGTATCGGGCTCGGTAAAGGCGAAACAAACCACCTTCTTATTCTCACAGATCGGGATCATATATTCCTGTTTCTGCTTTTCCGTGCCCAGTTTATTGAACCGGTCACAGGTGACGTTTCCCACCTGCATGCTTATCGCCATGGGGGCCAGAACCTTCGCCACCTCCTCCATGGCCAGGACGAGGCATACGTGATCCGCCCCGGCGCCGCCGTATTTAGGATCGAAGGGAATGCCGAGGAGGTTCATCGCCGCCAGCTTCGGCCGTATCTCGAAGGGATAGTTGTTCTCCTTATCCATTATGTCAACTACGGGCGTCAGCTCATTCTCAGCGAACCTTCTTACCTGCCTCTGAAACATCTCCTGCTGCTCGGTCAGATTGAAATCCACAGTTGCTATCCTCCTTATACTGTTGACCCACCCATATTATGAACAATTCCCGAGTTGCTGGTCAAATCACGGCGGTTACTGCTTGTCGACTCCCAGCTCCGCTACAGCGGCATCTTTCAGGATGAACTTCTGTATCTTGCCCGTGGCCGTCATGGGGAAATCATCCACGAACTTGACATACTTTGGCGCCTTGTAGTTCGCCATCTTCTCCCTAGCGAATTCGATGATCTCCTCCGCAGTGGCAGATTCACCCTCCTTTAACTTGACGAATGCCATGGCCACCTCGCCCATCCTCCTGTCGGGAACGCCCGCCACTGTTACCAAGGCTATCTTGGGATGCGTCATAAGGAAGCTCTCTATCTCGGCCGGGTAGGCGTTCACGCCTCCGGTGATGAACATGTCCTTGAGCCTGCCGGTAATCTTCAGGTATCCGTTTTCATCCATCGTCGCCAGGTCGCCGGTATGGAACCATCCATTGCTGTCGAATGCTTCTGCCGTCTCCTCGGGCTGCTTATAGTATTCTTTCATAACGAACCAGCCGCGGGTGCGGATCTCCCCCTGTGTGCCCCGCGGAACTTCCTCACCGGTGTCAGGATCGAATATCTTCAGCTCGCAGTCCTCAAAGATCAATTTCCCGCAGGTATTGGCGACCAGCTCCGGCGGGTCTCCACGCCGGGTGTTAGTGCTGATTCCGGTGTTCTCCGTCATTCCATAGCCCGATATCAGGTCCTTGATCCCCATCTTAGCGATGATTGTCCTCACCAGATCCGGGGAGACATCGGCCCCGCCGATAACGGCGCTCTTGATAACACTCGTATCGCGGTTGGGGAAATCAGGGTGGTCCAGCATCATGATATACATCGTAGGCGAGCCGGTGAAATTGGTGACCTCCTCCTCGTCAATCAGCCGCAGGGCCTCCCCGGGATCGAAAGCTTCCATCGGGAGAATGCAGGCCCCGTTGCCGGCTCCCAGTGTCATTCCCGTCATATTGCCCATGTTGTGGTAGAAGGGGGAAACAACGAGAATACGGTCCTCCTCCGTCATTTGAAATCTGTCACTAAAAGCGGAGACAACCCTGATGTACTGGTCATGAGTCGTTACCACGCCCTTGGGAAAGCCTGTCGTGCCCGAGGTGAAGGGAATAATGTAGGTATCCTCAGGCGTAACCGCCTCCTGAGCTTTCCTCACCGTATCGCTGCTGGCGTAGTCCTTCCCTGATTCCAGCACATCATTGTAATCGAGCATTCCCGGATGGCTTTGCTCACTAAGTATGATGACTCTCTTGAGTAACGGCAGCTTCTCGCATTGCAGCTCGCCTGGCTTGCACTGTTTCAGCTCGGGGCAGACCTCGTATATCATGGGCATGAAATCGATCTTCAGGAAATGGTCCATCATAAATAGGGTGGTTGAATCCGACTGCCTGAGGATGTACTCCAGCTCGTGTACCTTATATCGTGTGTTAAGCGGGATAACAGGAGCCCCTATTTTAACGCAGGCGAAATGGGCATAAACCCACTCGGGCACATTGCTCATCCAGATTGCAACTTTATCCCCCCTCTTAACGCCCATTTTCAGCAGAGCGTTGGCCAGCGAGTTCGCTTTGTCTAACAGCGTGTCGTATGTTACACGCTCTTTCCCGCAGACCATAGCCTCCTGCTTTGGGTGTCTGGCTCCCACCCTGTCCAATATACTCCCCAAGGTATCGCCGGGTTTCGTCTCCATAATTTTTACTACCCCCTTAACAGATTTCTTCCGGGTAATGCCCGCTTGCAGCTTCCCACTATTATACGGGAGCCCAGCCAATAGTATAAGTTTGGGCTCTACCACGTGTCAATGTTTGATATTCTTGGTTCGATAGCGCCGGTAATGAATAGGAGGGTGTACACTGGGGTTTAAAAGAATTTGAATTGACAGCTAGCTATGAATCGCCTAGAATACCATCGTTTCCAGTGTACTCCCTCAAGCTTTACAGCACAGACGAGGCCAGCGGCCTGCCGCCAAATCGCAAGGAAAGAGGCAAAATATGACTATTCACAACAAGGTCGGGAAGCTAAGCGATATAGGCAAATTCATAAAAGATGGAAGCTTCGTCGCTATTGGGGGAGGCTGGAGCTGCAATAAGCCAATGGCGATTATCAGGGAAATCATCCGACAGAAGATCGCTGGCTTGAAGGTCATGTCGATCGTCGGGGGCTGGGAGATGGAGTGGCTTCTGGCAGCGGGCGC
>CP070819.1:88908-94629 GCA_020344295.1 Dehalococcoidia bacterium
TCATAAGCTACAGGTACGCCTATAGCATCCGACTTAGAAGACTCGTAGTGGACATCGGCCATCGGTTCAAGCACACCCGTCTCAGGGTCTTTAACTCCCCATAGAGGATGGCGCTTCATGTATTTGCGTCGTATACGGTGTGCGCCCTGACCTCCTCCGATGCCTACCCAGAACTCCACCATATCTGTCTGGCCCAGCGGGCCTTTAACAACAGGTATCAGTTCATCACCTGGATTAACATCCTCCCAAAAACGGGGATTCGCTCCTCTGATTTCCTCTCTGTCGTAAGCCTCGTCGATCCTCTGCAGTTCCTCTTCGGAGTATTTGTATTTCGTTATCTGCTGGTACTTGCCCCTCTCCTTGGCCTCCCCTCTCTCAATCCTCATGGTCTCTCTTTTCTGAACAGCTACAACCTCACCATGCTGGTTGTAATATATTGCCTTGCCTGTTTGCAGGAATTGGCGGCCACCCATCTTGCCATGTTTTTCCTCTAGGTCAAGGGGTATGTCAACACAGGTAAGCTCATCATTTATATGTATAATCTTGAACCACTCCCAGGCGCAGCCGCAATGAAAGGCGTGTACTCCGGGCAAACCTTCCATACCCTGGGGGGCAGCTACGGAATATAAGAACATTGGAGGCGCAATGATGTGCCCCCATCTGGTTCTTAATGCATATTCAGGGTCACGGAACATGGGATTTTCGTCACCTATGCCATTACAAAACTGCCTGATGGCATCCTTTGAAGCCACCTCATTCTGCCTGATCATGTAGTATGGTTTACCGAATGTAGCACTCAGCTTGGCCAAACCTTCTTCTGTTATTTTACCGAAAGTCACTTCGGCTTTCTGTGTCACTCAATATACCTCCGAAGTAAATCTTACCTACCAGGCCGATTATTGTGATAGAAGGGAGAATAGCCTTCTCAAGTATCCTGCTCCTTAACATGAGGGTTGGGTGAATATAGGAGCGAGATTGCTGCATATACGTGGTTTTCTTGTAATCGCAAACCGGAACCACTGATAAGGGGTGGTTGATTTCACTTGACGGCCAAGATTGTTGATGGATTATAATCCATTGGCCCGAAAATGTCAATTGTTTTGACTCATTGTTGCAAAATTGTATGATATGTGATAATATTGACCTAAGAACTGAGTATTTCCCGGCGTAGAATTGTCCAATCCCCGGTCAAGATCATACTAAGCAGACATAGACTGTTACCTTATAGTTATGAGGCTTGAAAACTAAATACGTTTCTCTTGTGTTAGGTATGAAATAGAAAAGGAAATTCGATGGTGGAACTGGACGACCTTGATATGAAGCTGATCAATGAGCTGCAAAACGGCGGCTATCGTGCTCATGTCGAACTGGCTCAAACGCTTGGTATTAGCAAGAGCACAGTGACAAGAAGGATAAAGCGGTTGATATCAAACGGGGTTGTGCGTATAGTTGCTGCTGTTGATGCTAACATGATTGGGCTCAACACCTCTGCCCTTATAGGTCTGAATGTTGAACCCAAACAAACCTATCCAATTCTTGAACTACTGGAGCGCAAACCACAGGTACATATGCTAGCCACGGTGACCGGTCGTTATGATATTGTGGCTGTCATAGCTGTTGGTTCATCAAAGGAATTAGCCGATTTTGTCAAAAATGATATTTTAACAGTTGAAGGTGTTAGATCAAGTGAGACATTGCTGGCCCTGGAGATGAAGAAAGGACCACCACTTTACGTCATCGCATCGGATATCGGTAAATAAATAGATGCTGGTATCCTTAGTTGTTTCACCCCCCGTTGTACTAATATATCCAATTACGCAGGTCTGCTACTTATGTAAGCACTGAAGTCGCTGAAGATCATACATCAAGAAGCTGGTTGCAAGGAAACAAGATCAGGAAGAGTGGCTGTCATCATTACTTTAACGTTTATTACTGATTGAGAAGGAGGACAAGGAAGAGTGGCAGATATCAGGGCGATCGATATCATGAACTACCCTTTTTGGGATATCGAGCAGTGGCAGGCCAGGGAGTTTCAGATCCTGGGAGCAACCCTGGTGAAATCGAAAGCGGGATTATCTACGCAAAATATCCTGATGGATACTATGAAAAAGCCGATCGGGAGAATGCCTGTTCCTACGTGTACTCCCGATAAATTCGTTGCCCAGTTGGATGAGTATGACTATGACAAGGTATTTATTTGTGCCCTCAAGATGTGGTCTCACTGGGAGAAGAAACTTATCTGGGACTACACCATAGACGAAGTCTACGAGAATATAAAGGATCATCAGGACAGGTTGGAGATTGCCGTCAGTTACAACCCCTTCCGCATTGAGGAAAGCCTCGCTGAGATAGACAGGGCGGTTAAGGAATATGGCGTTAAATACTGCTATGTTCACCCTCTTTGTTTTGACCTCCGCCTGAACGATAACAGGATGTACCCGTGCTATGCCAAATGCAGTGAGTTAGGAATACCGGTGGGAATGCAGACCGGTCATGCAGCGGAACTCCTGCCCAGTTCAGGAGGATATCCGATGTATATGGATCAAATCGCTTTGGATTTTCCGGGGCTGACCATCATAGGATCACACACCGGCTGGCCATGGGTTAATGAGCTAGTCTGTATGGCATGGAAACATCCAAATGTATACTGTGATACCTCTGCATGGATGCCCAAGCTCTTACCCAAACTGCACCCGCAATTAATGATCTTTATGCAATTCTGGGCCGGTCAGGAGAAGACCCTCTTCGGCACCAATAGTATGGGCCTCAAAGCATTTAAAGAGCAGTTCATGGAATTGCCCTTGAGCGACGAGGCCAAACAAATGATATTGCGTGAGAATGCAGTCAAGCTCTTCAACCTGTAGATATCGAAAGCTCAACTGCCTTAGGTTTTAATAAGCCCCTCTTGAGACCCTCTTAATCCATCAGCCTTGGATATAAGTGTACCGTCCTTTCGTTTTTTTGCTGCCCGTGTATTAGAAGCAGTTGTACGCGTAAACTTCAGTCTGGGCACATATTGAAATTAAACGCAATCAAGCACTTAGTCGATCACAGGTTCGTAACAATAATGTAATTACGACGGATTGACAAAGAAACAATAATTAAAATAATATATGACATACGGTAACCTATTACCGTTAGCCGCAGGACTTGCCTCCAAACCAATTAAAGCAATACATTTGAAATAACTGGGATTATGTAGGAAACAAGATATGGGATTTGAATCACAGGACGTCGAGCGCAAGGTAATATCAATAATTAGAATCTTGAATGATACATCCGAGCCCCTGGGAGCCAGGGTCATCGCACATCGCTTGAAGGACTATGGGATTGAACTGGGCGAACGTGCTGTCAGATACCACCTCAAGCTGATGGATGAACGGGGGTTAACCAGGCTTGTGGGTCGAGACGGCCGGCTGCTAACCGAGCAAGGGAAAGAGGAACTTAAGAGCGCCCTCGTTAAGGATAAAGTCGGCCTGGCCATTTCCAAGATCGAACTGCTTGCTTTTCGTACCGACTTTGATTTCGAAAACAGGCGCGGCCTGATTCCTGCCAACGTCTCTTTCTTCTCCAAGGAAAAGTTCAACAAGGCACTGCATGCAATGAAGCCCGCTTTCGAAAGCGGGCTTTGTGTCAGTGATCTGGTAGCTATAGCCGAAGAGGGGGAAACACTAGGCGAACTGACCATACCCCAGGGAAGCATAGGATTCGCCACCGTCTGCAGCATAGTTATCAACGGCGTTCTACTCAAGGCTGGTGTTCCTATGGATTCCAGATTCGGCGGCATACTTCAGATAAGGAACCACAAACCCTTTCGTTTCGTGGAACTTATTCACTATGCAGGCTCATCGCTCGATCCCTCAGAGGTGTTCATTAGAGCCAAGATGACCACTGTGGGAGAGGCAGCCAAGGTCGGAAACGGGAAACTGCTGGCCAATTTTCGCGAAATACCATCCATCTGTCGCGGTATAGCAGAAGGGGCCGTGGCCAAACTGAAGGAAGCCGGACTGGGTGGAGTACTGGTGATGGGGGATACCAGCGAGCCTGTCTGCGAGGTGCCTGTAGAGCTCAACAGGATCGGTATGATTCTGATGGGTGGATTGAATCCGGTGGCTGCTGCGGTGGAGGTAGGTATCGAAGCGGAGAATCGGGCTATGAGCACAATAATGGAATATCAGGATCTGACCAATTTCAAGGAGCTATTATAGATGCGTAAAGTAAAGATAATTCCCTGTCTGGATATCAAAGAAGGCAGAGTGGTTAAGGGGGTGAATTTCATCAACCTCAGGGACGCCCGCGATCCTGTAGAGGCCGCAGAAGCATACTGCCGGGACGGCGCGGACGAGCTTGTCTTCCTCGATATTTTCGCCACGGTGGAGAACAGGAAGACCAGATTGGAGTGGGTTAAGAAGGTCTGTGACGTTGTCACCATCCCCTTCGCCGTGGGGGGCGGAATCGCGAGTATCGATGACATGAAGGAGCTATTCGATCTTGGCGTTGACAAGGTCTCGATTAATACTTCTGCTGTGAAGACTCCCGAGTTAATAAGAAAAGCAGCCGCTGAATTCGGCAAAGGGAAGCTAGTCGTGGCCATCGATGGGCGTAAGAATTCCCCGGAGAGCAGCCTGCCGCGGCTGGAGGTTGTCATCAAGAGCGGTACCGAGGGAACAGGAATTGAGATCGTGGAATGGGCTCAACAGGTAGAAGGTCTGGGTGCGGGGGAGATTCTGCTCACGAGCAAGGACGCTGACGGCACCAAAGAGGGCTATGACCTGGAGATGACGAAAGCAGTTGCCGAAGCTGTAACTATACCGGTCACCGCTTCGGGCGGTGCTGGCACGCTCGAGCACCTCTACGATGCCGTAGCTATAGGGAAAGCATCGGCCGTCCTGGCCGCGTCTATCTTCCACTTTGGGGAAATATCCATTCCTCAGGCCAAGCAGTACCTCACGGGGAAGGGCATCCCCGTGGAAATCTAGCAACGTGATGCGATACCAGCCGTGATAACCATCATCGGAGCGGGAGTTATAGGCCTTGCTATAGCCGCTCAAGTAGCTGGAAAAGGCCATGAAGTATATATGCTCGAGAAGAACGAGACGTTTGGAAAGGAAACGAGTAGCAGAAACAGCGAGACCATTCATGCGGGCATATACTACCCTGAGGAATCGCTCAAGGCAAAGACCTGTGTGAGGGGTAATGCTCTCATCTACGAGCTCTGCCGACAATATGGTATACCCTGTCGGAAGACAGGCAAACTCCTGGTTGCGACAGTAAATGAAGAAGTCGAGCAATTGGAGTTGCTGGTTGAGCAGAGAAAGAAAAGCGGAGTAGATGACCTATCGATACTCGCTGGCAATGAGATCGAGGAGCTCGAACCCAATATCAAGGCGGTTGCCGCTGTCCTTTCACCTTCCAGCGGGGTGATTGATGCCCATGCTTTGATGAGGTTCTTCCTCAGCAGGGCACGGGAAAAAGGTGCCGAGATCGTCCATAAGTCGGAAGTGGTTGGGATCGAGCGGCTGTCCGACGCGTACGAAGTTACTGTAGAGGACGAATCAAGAGGCTTTACTTTTAAAACAGAAATCGTTATTAACTGTGCCAGCATGCAGTCCTGCAACATAGCCCGGCTCGCCGGAATTGATGTAGATGAGGCTGGCTACAGGTTGCATTACTGCAAGGGAGAGTACTTCAGTGTAGCCGGCGGCAAGGGCAAACTGGTAA
>CP070819.1:94729-102255 GCA_020344295.1 Dehalococcoidia bacterium
GGCCGCGATGTCCGCGCTTTCTCTTCCCTCCAGAATCAGATGCCTGATTTCAATTTCAGTTATTATGCAGCAGGGCTCCTGTAGAATGACGGGATCGGTCGCCTCAAGTGACAAAGGGCCGAGCTGGGAGACTTCAACACCAAGACTCTGGGCCATGATTTCCAGGGATCGTCCTGTTCCAGCGGCACATTTCCTGTTAATGCGGAAGTCCTCCAGAACACCATCAGGATTCAGCTTTATAACCTTGCAGTCCTGACCACCGCCATCGATAATTGTCCTAACGCTGGGAACGAGCCACCTGGCGCCTCTCCCGTGGCAGGATATCTCGCTGACATTATCATGGGCAAAGGGTATAATATTACGCCCATACCCGGTACTCACACAATAATCGATATCATCATAGGAGAGCGCAAGCTTCCCTAGAAGCTTATCCATGACATCGACAGCCGACTGAACCGCTCTGGCTCTCGACTGAATCAGCTCGGATCCCAGGATTGCACCGTTCTCCATGACCACTGCTTTCGCTGTCAAAGAGCCGATATCGCATCCGGCAAAAACCATTATCTGTGTCACTCCACAAAGACTATGTAGTAAGGGGGCTCTCCCTAGCCATGAGTGCGGCTCCATATGCTCCAACAAGCTGAGGATCGATCCCGTCCAGATCGGCGAGCTTCACTCCTATCTCTTTTTCAAAATCCCGGACAACGATGCAGTTTTTAGCCACGCCACCTGTCATCGCCACTTCTTCGTTAACGCTTATCCTTCTGGCCAGACCTGCTATCTTGGCAGCAACAGCGGAGGCGATGCCGGCAAAGATATCAACAGGATCATTGCCATCATGGACATGGGAGATCACATCGCTCTCAGCAAGTATCACGCATTGACCCGTTACGCGAAGAGGACTGTTGGAGGTAAGCGAGACCCTGCTCAACTCCTCGACTGACATCTCCAGAGCCTCCGCCATGACCTCGATGAACCTCCCCGTTCCAGCCGCGCACTTATCGGTAATGGCAGACTCGGATACCTTGCCGTTGTCGTCGATATTAAAGGCAGTGAAACTATGCCCGCCAACGTCGATAACTGTCCTTACTCTCGGATTGAGTTCTCTTATAGCTCTGTGGAGGCAGAGAGTTGGCGGTACAATATTATCGGCATAGGTAACAGCTCTCATTCCAAATCCGGTTGACAAACAGTAGTCTATCTGTTCCCTGGATATGTCTGCCTTAGCCAGAGCCCTATCCATCACCTCAACTGCTGCCTGCTGGGGATGGTTCTTATAGGGGAGGATTTCCGAGGCAAGGATGTCAGAGCCCCTGATAACAGCCACCTTTGCCGAAAGAATCCCCAAATCACATCCGGCGAATATCAACGCTGTTAATTATCTCCCCTATCGAATTACCAACCGATATCCATGTATATAAACAATCACTCTGTGCGGCTAAAAGAAATATAATAACAATCTGGAGATTATTCAAAGCCGAATTACGATGTTTTTAGATATTGCGCTAATCTCATTAATCCTAATGTACCAAGGAGCCTTCCACTTCCGCGTTAATAATAGCGATATAGTCCTGTAATCTCTCTTGTAGCGCAGATGAGAGACCTTCACCAAGAGCTATAAGCTCAGGCTGAATGCCGAATATTACGACTTCTTCCGGATATTCCCCCAGTCTCTTTGATAACTCCAGTACATCCAGTAAATCCCCCTCATGCAGTGAGAGATGCGTCATCTCCTTTGTGGACACAACTTCATCAGGATGAAAACGACGGATTGTTCCCGCAGGCTCTCTCATATATGCACAGTCGACCAGTATCGCTTTCCTCCTCCCGGCTATCGCATGGACCACGCCCATCGGCGATGTACCAGGCTCGACGATATCAGTATCCGGCAACTGTTCCGACGCTTCCAATAATCCGCGAACAACATAGAGACCTATACCCTCATCTGCCATCAACGGATTACCAAGTCCTACTACAACAGTGCTGTTTCGCTCCGTCATATAATCCTCTTCGGATCACCTTATAACAAGCTGATGGAAAACCGCTTTGCGCATTTACACAAATTCGATATTCAGAAAATGTGTGGAGCAAGATATACACGGATCATAAGCTCGAACCAGCATCTCCAGCATCTGCCGAATCTCGTCCTGGCCCCGATCCATAATCTGCGGTACCAGAGCCTCAAAATCCTTCTGAATGTTCCCGTGATTCTGGTTTGTGGGGATACAGCAGTTGGCCGACACGCACCTGCCATCATCATCAAAGGCATACCTGTGGAACAGAATGCCGCGGGGGGCTTCGATTGCTCCTACTCCCATACCTGCCTTCGCCTCTACATGCGGCACCTCATAGGTAATCCCCGCCGTTAGAAGCTCGTCAATCAACTGTAACGCATGCTCAACTACCTGCACACTCTCGATAACCTGCGCCACACTGTTCATATAAGGGTTGCAGCACCCTTTCTCCAGACCAAATGCCTTCGCTGTCTTTTCCGCGAGAGGCAGCAGATGATCTGCGTTGAGGTTGTATCGGGCCAGCGCCCCCACCGCGTATGAATCCCGGTGCCACCTCGCCCACTTAGCCGTTGACTGCTTCGTTATATATTCGTTGACAACCGATTCGAACTCATGGATATTCACCTTATCCGATGTATCGGTGCTGCCGATATCGCCGTGGTAGAAGGTATAGACCCCCGGCTCCATCAGAGCGATATATTCGGTATCCCGTTCAAAAGCGGGTAATTTATCAGCTAGGCTCATAACGAGTTCCGCTATTATCTCCAGCTTGGGTACTGTATCCACCAGCGACTTCCTAAGCTCTTTCAATTCCTCGTCGGTGGGCAGTTTGCCGAAGCCGCCGACTCTGAAGCTTACGGGATGGGTCATCCGCCCGCCCAGGAGTTCCATCCATTGATTGCCGACGCGATGGGCAGCGACGATTGTCTTCACTGCATCGGGATGAGAGGAGGCAAGCGGTACAACCGACTTCACTCCCAGCAGGTCAGGGGCGATGAGATATCCTACATGAAGAACATGGCTCTCAAGCTGCTCCCCGTAATACGCCAAGATGCGTAGTTTGTCGGTCTGCTCCGAAATCTCTACACCTAGCGCCCCCTCAACAGCCTTTAAAGCCGCCAGCGAGTGGGCGAACGAACATATCCCACAAATGCGGCAGACGATGGGCTGGATTTCATCCCACATCCTGCCGCGCACCATTGCTTCAAAAAAACGCGGGGCCTCCGGCACCTGCCATTCCAGCTTCTCTATCTTACCGTTACTGGTGTTAAGGACGATATTTCCATGCCCTTCTACCCGCGTTATGTGGTGGACATTGACATCAATCGACTTACTCATAGCGTCTGCTCCTGTTTGCTGCCGAATAGGAACATTCGGCCTCTCAGATTATCTATCGTTTTATGGTACTGCGCCATGATCTCCTTGGCCGCGTTTACATTGGGATTATCAACATAGCCCCGGCAGCCGTAGCACCAGAATCCGCCTGATGGGCACTTCGCATCACATCCTGCTCTGATGATCGGCCCGAGACAGATCTCACCGTACTCGTACCGGCAGGGATTTCCTTTCATTTTGCATTCCACGCATACCGGATAGTTTGGGATGAAAGGTTTCTTACCCATTAAGATGCAGCGGAGGATATAGGCGAACTCCTTGTTATTAATAGGACAGCCATGTACCTTGTAATCGACCTTGACGACCTCATCCAGCGCTTTAGTCAGCGCAGTATTCAGATGCGGCAGATGGGCCGAATCACAGTACACACAGCGCTTGACGTCATTAAGGTCAAACTTGTTCTTCAGCTTATTCACGCCGCCGGTCGTCGCACAGGAACCCAATGCAATCAGCATACCGGCGTGCGAGCGGATTTCTTGCAGCCTTTCCTCGTCCTCGTGACGGGTAATGGAACCCTCGACAATCGCGATATCATATCCATCCCTGTGGTCGGACATCGCCTCGCGCCACTCTACAGGATCGACCACGGAGATAAGCTCCAGCAGATCCTCCTCCATATTCACTATCTGGAGCTGACACCCCTCGCAGCAGGCAAAATCGAAGATAGCTACTTTCGGCTTGCTCATTGAATGGCCTCCTGTACCTCAGCTATATCGGCAAATCTGAACACGGGGCCGTCCTGGCAGACATAAAGCCCGTCAATTTGACAGTGGCCGCACTTACCGACACCACACTTCATATGGCGCTCAAGCGACACAAAGATGTTCTTATCGACCATCCCCATCTTATAAAGTGACATGATTGCGAATTTAAACATCACCGGCGGGCCGCATATGACCGCCACCGTCTTCCTGGGATCGACCATCATGTCCGTCATCAGTGTAGTGATAACCCCCACGTTCCCTGTCCACTCCTCATCGCCCCGGTCCACGGTCTCCAGATATTTCACATTCTCCTTCGACACTATCGCCTCGACCTCATCGAGGAAGAGCCGTTCTGCAGGGCTTTTGGTGCCATAGAGAATCGTCACCTCGCCGTAGTCATCACGATTATCCAGGACGTAGTTAATCGCTGAACGGACAGGTACCCGACCCAGGCCGCCGCAGATAAAAACAATGTCTTTTCCCCTCATCTCATCTTCAACCGGGAAGTGGGTTCCAAACGGACCGCGGATTCCTATCTTGTCACCGGACTTGAGACCATGCATGGCGTGCGTGACATTTCCCACATTCCGTACCACCATCTGGAAAGAGCCAGTCTGAGTTGGTGATGATGAAATGGAAAAGGGAGCCTCGCCAATTCCGAGCACGGAGACCTCCACAAACTGGCCCGGCATGTGCCCCAGCTCCTTTCCAGAATCCAGCTTGCACTCAAAGAAGCGCTCATCAGCCGTCATTGGCTCCGATCTCAACAGCGTTGCCATCTCAGGTAGGTAGATGTCGTTCCAGCCTGTGCTTGTGCTATCCATTACCTGCCTCCCGCCAGTCGGTTGAAGACTTCGACTGGATTCGCAATCTTCGCCACGCAGGCCGTAATGCACCGCCCGCATCCAACACAGGCAATCTGCCCGCCGATCTTTGAGGGCACGTACTTTCCTTTTCGATAGTAGCGATGGCGATACCGGGCAGCCTCGTCCTTGCGGAAATTGAGGTTTCCGGATACCTTGGCAAAATTGACCAGCATGCAGCCGTCCCAAACCCGGAAACGCTCTCCACTTACGAGGTCCCAGTGCACTTCATCGCGAACGTCGAAACAGTAACACGTGGGACAGACAAGATTACACGACCCACAGGAAAAACAGAGCTTGGCCTTCTCTTCCCATATAGGATGGTCATATGCCTCCTCCAATAGGTCCGGCCATGTTGATGGTTCGGCTTCCAGTTCATGCCTCCGCAGCCTTCCTTTGTTGCGCTCCCAAACCAGTTGGCGCATCTCAAGCCAACCCTGATCCGCGTCCGGGACGTCTGCGAGACTGGACATCAGTGCCGCACCCCGCTCCGTCTTGGATTCTACAAGGTACTGATCAGCGACTTTTGTGAGCAGGACATCCCATCCCTCCTCAACTTTGTATGTCCCCATGTGGCCCGCAAACACGTCTGGCGAAACGTTCTCAACATCTACAACGACGATAGTCGCGTTCTGTCTTCTGGACACGTAGTGAACATCACCGTTGCCCTGAGAGAAGATTTCGTCCATCTGTGTGATGGCCACCATGTCGTAGGGATGCACGCCAAGAAGCAAAAAGGGCTCCGTCTCAATTACGCTTCTGTATCCCTTGCCTCTCTGGAAAGACAAGAGAGTTTCATTCTGTGGCTGAAAAAAGGACTTCGGGGGCAGGATAGTCACGTCATAGTCCAAACGCAGATTAGTCGCCTTTGTCAACGGACCAAAGGCAAAACGGTCGCCCTTGGCCTGAACCCCAATGACCTTCTGTTTCTCGATGAGGCCTTCAACCCATTCATTCAGGGTCGCCGCATTGACCAGCTTCTTGTGTACTCCCTACTCCCTGTTTTCCGTCACTACTAGCCGACTATAGATTCGATGCATCTCCCGGAGGATGTCGCGCCGGCTGATTATGCCCACCACCTCCCCACCCTCCACGACCGGAACCCGACGTATGCGACGAGCGGCGAAGTGATTTATTATTTCCTCAACCGGAGTGTCCGGGTCATACGTCTCCACAGTTGTCGTCATGACCTCTGACGCTGTCGTGCGCGCCGCACGGCCGCTAAGTGAAAAATTCACAATGTCGTGCTCGGTAATAATTCCCAAGAGCTTTCCGTTGTCATCCACGATGGGCAACCCGCTGATGTGCCAGCGCAAGAGGAGAGCCATCACATCGGTCAGGATCGTGTCCGGCTTTGCCGTGATGACGGTTCCTGTCATGATATCACGTGCTTTTCTCTCCCTCATCTCATCACCTCAACGATAGGTAAAATCGGCCTGCTGGGCGAATGTCGATTATTATTTTAGCTTTTGGACTCACCTGAGGCAAGTCATCTATTGATCCGCTGGGTGAACGTCGATAATACTATGACTCATGGGCCCACTCGGCACAAGCCTTCGACTATGCCTATTCACACAAAACAGTGTAGAGCCGGAGCCTCACCAGCCTTGACAGCCAAGGTTAAGGAGGGCTACAATCGCTACAGGCGTGGAAGATGGCCGGGTATGGCCTCATCGAGAGTCAAAAAGGGGAGAATCCCGGACAACATAACATGGGAGGTGGATTATGCGTTTAGGCGGATGGGAGATTGCTCTTATCGTGATCGCTGTCATTCTGGTGTTTGGGGTAGGGAAGTTAGCTGGTATTGGCGGCGCTCTGGGGAAAAGTATACGGGATTTCCGCAAGGAAGTCCGTGGTGAAAAGGATACAGTAGACGATACCCAGCAGTCGACCAAAAGGAAATCGATAGAGGAAAAAAGTACCCCGCCAGAAGCGGAATCCAAAGAAGAAAGCAAAGACTAACACCCTTATCTTCCCTTACGTATTTGAGGCAAAAAGACTAGACCGAACATCTTCATCAGTCCGGAAGTGGGTGGGGCGGTGATTACAAGATGGACTTTTTTGGTATAGGCCCCCTAGAGCTAATACTCATTCTTGTCGTCCTCCTCATAGTCGTTGGTCCTGCCAAGCTGCCAGAAGTCGCCGGCTCTATAGGGAGAGGCATTCGCAAGTTCAGAGAAGCAACTAGAGAGCTGACCAAGGATTTCAAAGAAATGACAGAGGAGGTAAAGGATGTGGAGAAGGAGGTAAGCACTGCTCTGGGCCCTACTGGGGGATTGACTAAGGACTTCAAAGAGATGGCCAAGGAAGTCAAGGATGTTAAGCAGGAGATAGACACATCCCTTAGATTTGATACGGGGTTGACCGAGGATTTCAGGGGAATGGACAAGGAAATAAAGGACGTGGCCAGGGAGGCCAGTAACGCTCTAGACCCCGCACCAGAAGAGAAATCAGATGCCCAGAAAGAAGCTGACGATGACAACGACGATGACGATGACAAGGTATGAAGATGAGGAATGTTACTAATAAAGGAGGAAAATCTTGCCGGA
>CP070819.1:102355-107805 GCA_020344295.1 Dehalococcoidia bacterium
ACGAGCGGGAACCCCGTGATGTGGAGGCAGCGGCATACATCAGAGAGTGCGTGGATCGGGTTAAAGGAGTACCCACACCTACAGGAAGGCTGGGCATCTGGCTCGATTCGCCAATGCTTGACTTACTGTACGGTGAAGGATATGTAAAAAAGGAATTTCCCGGTAAGTGCAAGCAGTTCGGGCGTCATGGCATTGATATTTCACAGGAGCCGATGCTGGTCTACCCCACACTGCATTATCAAAATGGTGGGGTGGAATTCCAGGCAACAGGCGAGACAAGCATACCTGGACTGTATATCGCCGGTGAGGTTGGTGGAGGGATTCACGGTGAAAACCGGCTCATGGGCAACTCACTTCTGGATATCCTCGTTTTCGGAAGGATCGCCGGAGCAAACGCTGCAGTCTTTGCGCGCGAAAAGGCGCGGGATGGAAAGCTGAGCCTGGAACATGTTAAAGCCTATAACAGGGAAGTGGAAACAGCGGGAATCGAGGGCGACAGGGTCTCGCCTATGCTTCTCCCCGATTACACAGATTGCAGAGTTAGAGAAAGGCAGCTTACCTCCCACTATGTCGGTACGCTGAGATAAAGACCAAAAGAATATAAGCAAGCTATAAGGGGTGAGTCGATGACCGAAAGTATTACGTCGCCGATCGATGCGGGGGTAATTGAGAAGCTTAGGGCTGGCGATCAGGTGTTGATAAGCGGCGTCGTATATGTGGGCCGGGATGCGGCTCATAAACGACTCGTCGAAGCACTGGATAAAGGAGACAAACTGCCGTTCGACATTGCGGGGCAGACTATATACTATATGGGCCCGTCACCTACGAAGCCGGGACATGTTATCGGTTCAGCCGGGCCGACCACCAGCGGGAGAATGGACGCCTATACGCCGCGTTTACTTTCGGTCGGGCTCAGGGCGATGATCGGCAAGGGTGCACGGACAGAGGCGGTTAAAGAGGCGATAAAGCAGTACAAGGCGGTGTATTTAGCCGCTGTAGGTGGTGCCGGAGCTCTCACATCAAAAAGCATAATTAAGTCCGACGTTGTTGCCTATGAAGAACTTGGCCCCGAGGCTGTACTGCGGCTCGAGGTAAAGGACTTTCCGGCGGTTGTGGTCAACGATGCTTACGGCGGGGATTTATACCAGGAAGGGAAGGCGAAGTATCGAATTCCTGCGGAGAAAGCAGGCTCATAGCTTTGATTAGTGAAGCTCAGGTGCGGGTTGATCTGGACTGGAATGATGACGATGTTGTTCCCGACAATGTCACCCCTGACCTGATATTTCTATTCGATAGGATGATCGAGGCTACCATAGAGAAGATTGCCCCGGAGAGAGGAGACAGGGTTCTGGATGTCGGATGCGGCAGGGCGGTTGATACAATACAGATAGCCCAAAAGGGGGGCAAGGCGGTAGGACTGGAGCCGTCGAGGACAATGCTGGGTCACAGCAAGACATGTGTAGCCGAGAGCGGTACCGGTGTCGAGCTGATACAGGGCATCTGTGAGAGGCTTCCATTTAAGTCCGATTCTTTTGACTGGGTTATGTGTAAGGGAGCCTTGGATCATTTCCCCGATCCATATAAGTCGATGGAGGAGATAGCGCGCGTCCTTAAACCTGAAGGTAGAGCCGTGATATCCATCGCTAACTTTGAGAGCCTGGGTCATCGACTCGGGAGGAATGCCCACCGGTTGACCCAGTTCATGCCACGGAGGGGGCCAAAGAAAAGGCAGGCCTGGGAGACGCCGCCTGACCATACACTGCGGTTCGATTATCCTTTAATTCGGAAAGTGGTTGGTTCGCACCTCGTTATTGAGGAGAGCTCTGGCATCTGTTTGCTGTGGGGAGCGCCGCTGTGGGACCGGATAACCTCTTTTATGCCACAGCGAATTTCGTTTTTCATTATGAGCATCCTCGATAGGCTGGCACGCCGTTATCCCCGTATAAGTGATGTTGTGCTGGTCGAATGCTCGCGAAAACCAGTATAATCTAATACCTTTAATTATGAGAACACTGCTAATTAATCCGCCTTATCCGTTTCTCGAATTTCCTATCATACCCATGGGTCTGCTCTATCTGGCTGCGATACTAGAGAAAAACGACTACGAAGTTGATGTGCTGGATCTCCTGGTATCCAGATATACGAAGGATAAGATCAAGCGCAAGCTGGAACAATACCAGCCAGATATTGTCGGCGTAACAGCAGTTACTATGAACTACCCCACTGCGTCGGACATCCTTAAGTATTGCAAGTCCGTTAATCCTGACATTATAACGATTATTGGCGGCCCTCATGTAACCTTCGCTCCTACGGAGACACTTAACGAAGATCCATGGATTGATATTGTGGTGATGGGTGAGGGCGAGCTTACGATGCTGGACATAGTGGGGGGTAAAAAGATCGAGCACATTCCAGGCATCGCATATAGATCGGATGGAGTAAAGATAACTCCTCAAAGGGATCTGATAGAGGCCCTGGATGAGCTTCCTCTGCCGGCGAGACATTTGTTCCCTACTTCGCGGTACCATGCGCTGGCGTCCCACTGCAGCTTGATAACGGGCAGAGGTTGCCCGTTTAACTGCATCTTCTGTGTAGGATCCAAGATGGGGGGTCGGAGGGCCAGGTTTCGAAATCCGAAGCTTGTGGTTGACGAAATTGAAGAAGGCCTGTCCTACGGATTCAAAGAGGTCAATTTTGAGGATGACCTGTTTACCCTTAATCATAAGCATCTTCATGCTATTTGTGATGAAATAATTGCGAGGGATCTCGACTTCAAATGGAGCGTATTCGCCCGCGTCGATACTGTGAATCCTGAAGTTCTGGATAAGCTGAAGAAAGCTGGATGTGACTGGCTCTGTTATGGAATCGAGAGCGGCAATCAGGAGATTCTCGATATCGTCAAGAAGAAGATAACACTGGATAAGATAAGAGAAAGCGTGCAAATGGCGAAGGACGCGGGGGTCAACGTGCTGGCCTCATTTATACTTGGGCTCCCGGGTGAGACTAAGGAAACCCTTCAGCAGACAATGGACTTCGCCTGTGAACTGGATACATACTACGGGTTCCATGTACTTGCTCCTTTTCCCGGAACCGAGGTGCGTGAGCATGCGGATGAATACGGCTTAGAGATATTGACGAGTGACTGGGGTAAATATGATGCCAACAGGCCGGTTAGCAGGACAAAGGGCGCCAGCCCAGCGGATATAACTGCCGCCCTGCATAAGTATTATCGGGGACTCAGAATTGTTCCTGATGATAAGGAGGTTGCTGAAGTCGATCGGGAGGCGTTGGAGAAATCTCAGAGACGCAGCCCTTTGGCCTGGGCTCTTGTGAGTAATGATGTGATAGAGAGCTTGGGCAGTATCAAACCAAAGGCCGGGCCTAAGGAAGACCTGGCTGATAGAATAGCTGAGAAGATACCGTACAGCCGTCAGCAGATCGACGAAAATATCACTAGCTGGATTGATCAGGGACTATTGAAGTACGAAACCAGAGATGGACACCTGGTGTGGAGGTGGGCGTAGCCTGAGCTGTTGTCATTACTGAGGGGCTTTCCTCAAATAGACGACTACGCTCTTGGGGAAAAGCCTGTCAAAGAAGGCTTCTACGCGGTTTAACAACCCCGATTCCTTATCGATCTGCCATGCTAAGAACTTATGATAGATCGCTGGTATCAGCGCTTTCTCTTTCCTTACTCCAAATAGGCAGCGAAGCAGCCAATATACTGAGTGGAAAGCATGCTTGTGCCGAATAGCATAGACATTGAATCTGTTTTGTGTTAAGAGGTCGACCAACTGTCTTTCCTTATATATCCTGATATGTCCGCCGGGGTTAGTATGATATTCCTCGGATATTTTCCAGAAAATAGTCTCGGGAAGATAGGTCGGAACACTGACAGCTAACTCGCCGTCGTCTTTCAATACCCTAAACAGTTCCTTTACTGCCAGATCATCGTCGAGTACGTGCTCCAGTACCTCTGAGCATACGATCTTATCAAAAGATTTATCGGAGAAGGGCAACGTCAGGGCGTTTCCCTGGAGTACAGTCCATAATCCTTTAGTCTCATTGTCGGCGTCCATCATGCCGAGCATGTATTTCGCCTTCTGGAGAGACTCAAGGTCGTAGTCTACGGCATACACGGAACAGTGATCAAGTTTGGAGACATACCAGCTATGCCTTCCCGTACCACATCCCAGATCCAAAACTCGCTCACCACCATTAATCGGTATTAGGTTAAAATCTACGGTGAGCAACTACAGGACCTCCTGATAGACCTCCAATGTCTTACGGGCTGCTACTTCCCAGCTAAAGGACTCTTCGATCCGTTTCCTTGCCGCTGCCCCCATGCTCTGACGAAGAGGTTTATCAGCGAGAAGGCGTTTCAATGCTGTAGCCAGCGCCGGAGGGTCTTCAGGTGGAACTAGTATACCCGCGCCATCATCTCCTACTATCTCAGGAAGCGCTCCGGCCCTGGTAGCAATAACCGGTGTACCACAGGACATTGCTTCGGCACAGGGAAGACCGAAGCCTTCGTAGACCGAAGCGGTAACAGCTACCTCTGAAAGCGAATATCGCTTAACCAGATCATCAGTGCTCAGACGACCCGTGAAGGTGACTCTATCCTCAAGTCCATGCTCCTCAACCAGCCTCGGTGCATACTTGGTATGGTCACCGCGCCTGTCAACAATGCTTAGCCTTACGTCCACGTCATCTTTCAACAGCTTTACTGCTTTAAGTAAGAATATAACACCCTTCTTTCTGTCCTCGGTATTACCGACCATAACGACGCTATTTGGTTCCTTTGGAACGTGATTGCAGTTGCGAAAAACATTGGTATCTATACCGTTGGGCACTACCCTGACCTTGTCCCGGGGCAGCTTGAATACACGCATCGTATCGGTGGCTGATATCTGGGATACGGTAATAACCTTATCCATTCTCCTG
Organism: Dehalococcoidia bacterium; assembly: GCA_020344295.1. Taxonomy (GTDB): domain Bacteria; phylum Chloroflexota; class Dehalococcoidia; order SZUA-161; family SZUA-161; genus SZUA-161. The sequence continues at coordinate 107,300 of CP070819.1, forward strand.
GCCACCAGATGCTGCATAATAAGGAAAGAGTAGAACATGGTCCGCCGTAGCTTGCTTCTCAGCCTTCGCGCCTGGGCAAGATCCGCTTTCATGTCGATATAAATGGGGTGATGAATGGTGGCAACCACGGGAGCACCCAATCCTTTGGCCAGAAGCATACCATAGCCAAGGGTCTGATTATCATGGATGATGTCGAATTTTTCCTGCGATAAGAGTTCGCGTAACTTCATATACGATCTCATGCTGAATGTAAATATCTCGGGGAACATGCCGAGGCGCGTAGCCATTACCTCATAGAAGTTAAGGGGCTTAAGCAGTTGAAGGGGGTTTCCCAATGAGGATAGACCGTCTGTCTCGTAGAGATTGAGCCCGTCTATCTTGTGCAGCTTCACTCCATCGGGAACTGTTATATATGGAGGCCCCGACAGTACATGTACATCGTGCCCTAGTTTATGCAGGGCCTTTGCCAGATAGTGAACGTATATACCCTGGCCGCCGCAGTACAT
>CP070819.1:107905-111959 GCA_020344295.1 Dehalococcoidia bacterium
AAGGAGAGTGATGCGCTGTTCTGCTTGTGGAATTGAAAATCCGCCCGGTACCAAGTTCTGCATGAACTGTGGCACCAAAATAGAATTACCGGGGCCTTCTGCAGGGCCGACCACGTTCTGCCCTCAGTGCGGCTCTCAGATCGGCGCGGGATCACAGTTCTGCAACAGCTGCGGGGCACGGCTGGTAATGACGTGTCCTCGTTGCGGTACCGAAGCAGCCGGCGGCCAGCGCTTCTGTAATACTTTCGGTAACGACCTGAGTCAAGGTGCGTGCCTGCGCGTTGCGGGTCCAGCTCCCGGGGCAAGCCCTCGAGCCGGCTTTCGAGCAGGGATCGGCTTCTACGTGCGGCCCAGCGCCGTGGTTGCCGGCATCGGGGCCCTCCTGATGCTCATCTCCATGGGGGTAACATGGTACACAGTGAGGTGGCCTAATGGGTTGTCCTCGGATATCAGCGCGGGAGATCTGCTGGACACATTGTCTGAGCAGGGCCCAGGAGAGCCTCTATGGGCGGGTATGGGACTTCCCATCGTCCTCATAATCATAGCTTCCTGCGTAGTCCTGATATCAGTAGTCTATTCTGTTCTGGCAAATAGAATTATAAAAACACTTTGGATATTGCTGGGAGAACTGGCGATCTTGTGCGTCTTGGGGGACGCAGGCTATTTCATCTACTGGCTATACGATAATACAGATGAGGTGTACAACGTCGCTGCTGCGGGCTCGGTGCTAGCCTTGATTGGGGCCTTTCTGGTGGCAGGCGGCGGTATGTTCAGCAGAGGTAGACAGTAATACAAATTCTATGATCTGTACCAATCCGGTCGGATTGAATCGATTCTACACGAGGATACCGGGCCTGATTCTCACTATCCATATCATCTTTCACCTCTGGTAAACCTGTCCCGCTGGATACCATCATCCCGATACATTCATCAACCCCTGTGCCTATGGGATCTGCGTCGGTTACCGGTAATATTTCGAGGTAGCTGGACGTAAGGTTGGATGTTGTCGGAATATTCACAGCATGAGGAAAGTACTATTTACTCACCAATTAAGTAACTAATGGGCTATTCACATTACTGGCGAACCAGCCTATCCTATGCTGAGTATTCAGGAGTTTTAGGCTCCTGTACAGGCAGGGGAGGGCAGTTGTGGATAATAATGAAAACGTGCCCGGCAGCAGTTTACCGAAGGCCAAATGCCCGCATCACTGGCTCATCGATCCGCCTCAGGGGCCGACAAGCATGGGTATATGCAAGCTGTGTGGTGCGACCAGGGAATTCGATAACCAGTATTCAAAATCAAGTGAGGCAGTGACGGGTAATGGGCAGGGTCAAAAGGAAAACGAACTGGTAAACGCGCGGCGTCGTCAATAAAAGGCCATAATCAATAGATGTTTATAGTAAGTGTCGGGAATAGTGGCGGTAAGCGCGAATATTCGTAGCGTTAGCGAACACCCTATCATAATTTCCGGCTTTACTGTGAGCTCCAGCATTGAATTCCGTTAAACAACCTCTCACAGCGAGCCTTTATCAGATTACTGACTAAAGTCCGGCCCCATGTGTCTCTACAATGCTTACCCCAGTCTAAGCTGAACCCAACCGGTTTCCCCCTACATTTTGCGGTAATCTTTCTATGGCGGGTATCACCGAATACACCAGCATGCCGCGGGGGCGGACTATGTAGCCACCTAAACCGGCACTATAGTGCTATTAACATGCTGCCGGGGAAGTCCTAAGCTGGACAATTGGAGGGAGCGATGTCTTTTCGATCGCTGGTTTTGCCCGTATTTGATGGGTATCGATGATCATGGTAGGACTACAGGTAATAAGGGTGGCGATTCCAATAGCAATGCTGGCCTGTTTGATACTGGCCTCACTCACGGGTTGTGCTACTACAGATAGGTTAGATGCTTATCAGCGTACGAGTGCTGCTGAGCTTGATAGTAGTGGGATTAAATCCGTTATTGAAGGAGATGAATACCGCACGGGCACGTCTTCGATATACAACACCGCAACTCAGCCTGGGATAAATCTGTGGCTCACTATTGCTCTGGTTATCGGTTTGATCGCCTGTGTTGGATTGATATTTTTCCTGTTGTATCTGGACCGGATGTTAAAAAGGTTAAACATACCTACAACTGACCATGCCAGTTCATCAGCTTCATCTACTCCGGTGTTAGAGCTGTACCTGGAGTAGGTTCGGCAAATAACCTCGTAATATCCCCTTAAGTCTTATAACTGAAAGCACTGGCTCCACAGGAAGGGACCGGTCATCTCGATCCTGTATTCCGGAATCCCCTGCTGAACAGCCCGGTAACACAACGGCATTGACGTCGATGCCGGAATAGCACATAATTTCTCGCACAGAGCTGGCGTCCAATTAATACATTTATAGTGAGCTACAGCGCAGCAAATGTCACTTGAACGGGTAGGTGAAAGGAGGAAAGAATGCGCAGGCTGTTGAGAGTCAATCTTTCCAGCGGCACTGTGGTTGCCGAGAATATCCCGCAGCATATTGCTGATGATTATGTTGGAGGACGCGGCTTCTGCGCCAGATACCTTTATGATGAGGTTCCGCCGGGTATCGATCCGCTGAGTGCGGATAACAGGCTATTGCTTGCGGTGGGGCCGCTGGCGGGGACGAGTGCACAGGGCCTCTCCAAATGGGTAGCTGTCACCAAGAGTCCACTTACCGGGACCTTCAGTCGCAGTGTCGGGGGAGGCGATTTCGGGGCCTGGCTGAAATGGGCAGGTCTGGAGCTAATAATCCTTGAGGGCAAGGCAGAACAACCTGTCTACCTGCATATAAAGAACGGCAATTATGAAATCCGTAATGCTACCTCTATATGGGGGAAGACCACCGGTGAAACTCAGGCCTATTTAAAGAAGGAGCACGGATCCAGGGCACGCATGGTCTGCGTCGGGCCTGCAGCAGAGAAGCTGGTCCGTTATTCCCCGATAATCAGCGACCGCCGCGCCGCCGGCCGTGGCGGTACGGGAACGGTAATGGGCTCCAAGAACCTTAAAGCTATTGTAGTGGAGGCGGAGAAGAAGGAGGACCTGGCAAATTCCGAGGAGTTTAAGAAGCTGGTGCGGCAGCAGGTGAAATACTGTAAAGAGGGGCTTGGTTCCGACGTTTTTAAGGAATATGGGAGTGTCCAGGGTCTGGACTATTTCTACCCCACTTTCGGTTCTATCCCGATGCTCAACTGGCGTTACGCCGAGCTGAAAGGCTGGCCGGAGAATATCGGTATGTGGCCATATAGCAAGATCACGCAGAAGCATGTCGGCTGCTATAGCTGCATGTTTGTCTGTGGAAAGGTCAGGAAGATGTCCAGCGGCCCTTATGCCGGACTCACTACAGAGGGACCACAATTCGAGACAGCCTGGGCTTTCAGCGGCACTACCGGATGTACAAATCTCGAGGCTACATTGATAGCTAATCACCTGTGCTGTGAGCTGGGAATCGACACCATAAGCACTGGCAACACGATCGGTTTCGCTTATGAGCTCTTTGAGAAGGGCATCCTGACAGCGAAGGATACGGACGGCCTTGTTCTCAAGTACGGAGACCATGAGCCCATGCTGAAGCTGGTTGAGAAGATCGCCCGCCGCGAAGGGTTCGGTGACTTGCTTGCCGAGGGTACGAAGAGAGCCGCTGCCCGCATTGGTAAAGGTGCAGAGGACTATGAAATGCAGGTCAAGGGCCTAGAACTGCCGGGGTACGACCAGCGTGCCCGTAAAGCCATGGGCATGAACTTCGCCTTGGGCAACATGGGGGCCAACCATAACTACGGTTGGCCTCAGCAGGAGATCGGCGACGCAAACCCTCGACTCCTGGACCCTTCCGCAGATGAGGGTCAGGGGGACGTAATCAAGTTCAATCATGATCAGACGGCTGCTCTCGAACTGGCTGTCGTCTGCTATTTCCCTTCTCACCATTTGCAGTTCTTCGATCTGGGGCTCGTTTCGAAGATGCTCGAAGCGGCTCTGGGTGTGCCCAAATTCGGAAGCGAAGACTACCTGTGGTATGTGGGGGACAAGGTATACAACG
>CP070819.1:112059-115044 GCA_020344295.1 Dehalococcoidia bacterium
AAACCTAGGACCACGTCCGGATAGTCCTTTTTCAGTTGGGCGACATAGTTATGCCTCTCTCTTACATGCTCGAACTCAGTGAAACCGAATGGTTTTCCTGTGGCACAGAGGATAACTACCTGAACAGCGGCATCCCGCCAGTCCTGTGCCTGTTCGTCTTCGCTTTTAATACGCATTCCCGATGTCTTGAAATACTCCTTTAACGCCTCTATCATCGCGGGATCCCTGCTTACCGCACCTTCCTGGGTGCTCATCAAGCACTCCATATCGATAGCTTTGGGGTTTATCAGACGGCTCGTGGCCATGGAAATGCCCTCCTTAAGATATGAGAATGATTTGAATTACCAGCGATTTATTCTTTATCAGGCGAAAACGCCCTCTTTTGTCAGTTTCCTGATTTCCTCCTTTGACATGCCCAGGAGCTTACCGTAGACGTAGTTATTGTCCTGCCCGACTTTGTGCATGGGGCCAAACATGCATGGCGTCTCGGAGAAATTTATCGGCTCCGTGAATACTGGTGATCTGCCGGCAACAGGCCACTTCACGCCGGGCTTTTCGAAGTCGGCCGAATAATACTCGGTCTCCCGGTAGAAGTTATGGCTCTTCAGGTGCTCGCTGCGGGCAAGGTCTTCTCCTTTAGAGACAATGCCCGACGGCACCCCGGCCTTTTGCATTCTGTTCATGACCTGGTGGGCATTGCGCTTCGATGTCCATTCACCCACCAGGCGATCCAGCTCTTTGGCGTTCTTGACCCTGGCGGCGGCTGTTGAGAACTCAGCGGACTTGCACCAGGCTGGATTTCCGATAACGCGACAGAAGGCCTTCCACTCATCCTCAGAGGTCACGGCAATGGTGCACCATCTGTCAACACCCTTGCAGGGATAAGCGCCGTGGGGTGAGAAGTAACGATGCCTGTTCTCCCTGCGCTCCGGGACGACACCGTTGGACTGGTGGTCCAGGAGTGCCGGGCCAACGGTAACGACACCGGATTCATAGATCGGGCACTCGATGAAGCATCCTTTGCCCGTGCGGCGTCTCCTTTCCAGTGCCCCTATTATTGCCATAGCATTAAACACAGATGTGTGGTAATCGGAATAGGATATATTGGCCACGCCCAGATTATCGGGTGTTCCGCTCATGGTCGAGATGCCGCATGCGTGCTGCATCAGCCGTCCGTAGGCTTTATAGCCTCCATACGGCCCCGTGCTCCCGAGTCCGGTCTGCCACAGTATGATCAGGTCTTTCTTGAGCGACCGGATGTGATCGAACTCAAGGCCATATTTAGCGAAAGCCCCTGCTCCCAGGTTGGTGATATAAACATCGCTCTTCTTGATCAGCTCTTCCATGACCTCCTTGCCCTTGGGCTGGCGGACATCCAGGGTTACGTTCCGCTTGAGCGGCCGGTATTCGAGCTGCAGTGCACCGGGTGCATAGATAGGGCCGAACCATGACATATCGAGGGAGGTGAGGGTTTCAACCTTGATAACCTCCGCCCCCATGGATGCCAACAATCGTGTGGCCAGAGGAAGTGCAATATAAAGACCGAACTCTATGACTCTGATGCCCTCGAGAGCTTTCTTCGCCATGGCCTTATCCTTCCTTTCTGTCGCGCTTATACCTAAGTATTAAATAACACCTGTTGTACGTAGCACGGCTAGGTCTTCGCTGGAGTACCCCAGCTCACCACAGTAGATTCTCTCGTTGTCCTCTCCGAGCAGCGGGGCAGCCTTTCGGGGAACTCCGATGTCTTCACTATACAGAGGGCCTTTGGGGTATTTCAACTTGCCCACTGCTGGATGGTCCAGCTCGACCCAGAAGTTGCGTGAACTGAGCTGGGCATCGTTGAGGACTGACGGCACGTCGTTCACCGGCATGACTACCAGCTTTCGCTTCTGCCCTTCGAGGAAGAGTTCACGCGCGGTGAGCCTATCTGTGAAGTCGATAACCATCACATTGACCATATCGCGCACCGGCATACGTGATATCAGCCCGCCTTTGTATTGCTCCTGCAGGACCTCCTCGTTGCGCGTTACCTCATATATCCACTGTGCCAGCGTATCCCACTCCAGCGGCGTCACCACGCACAGGGAGATCCACCCGTCTTTGCAGGGATAGAGGCCGCAGGGAGTTACCATGGCATCCATGGAGCCCACCCGGGCCACGTTTTCCTTTGTCTTGTTCCACATGGCCACCGGCGTCTGCTCGTGCCAATAGGTAATCATGGCCTCCTGCATGGATACGTCAACTTGCTGGCCTTTCCCTGCCCCGCCCTCGCGATAGAACAGAGCGGCCAGGGTACCGACTGCCGCATACTGGGCTCCGGGGTAGAATGACTGCTCCCCTCCGAGTACCAGCGGCTGCTGGTCAGGCTCGCCGACCAGTTGCATGTAGCCACTCAGGGCCATTATGTTGATGTCCGTGGCCTTATATCCGCTCTGGGGTCCCTTCTGCCCAAAGGGAGTTATCGAGGTCATAACCAGACGGGGATTGATCTTCCGCAACGCCGGATAGCCCAGTCCAAGGCCGGCGAGATACCCTACATGAAAGCTCTCCACCACCACGTCTGCGCTCTCGACCAGTCGCTTGAAGATAGCTTTACCCGTGGAGTCCTCGATGTTCAGGGTGATCGAACCCTTGCTGGTATTGAAATAGAGGAAACTGAGGCTCTTTTCGTGGTGAACATCGTTCTTATGGAACGGGCCCCGGAACCTGACCTTGTCTCCGCCTGGCGGTTCCACCTTGATTACATCGGCACCGAGGTCGCCGAGAAGTTTGCCGCAGTAGGACCCTTTCTCGTCAGCCAGATCCAGAACCCGATACCTGGGAAGGAAACCCGCTTCACTCTCTTTATCTGGCATCGCCTACCCCTTTTTCGTATTTGGATACATGCCTTTTTCCGTAGAGATTCAGGTAAAAGTCTAGCTACAAAGCCTATGAAAGTCAACAACACCATAGTGTGTACCATTTACTAACATCGGTCGTTCC
>CP070819.1:115144-117888 GCA_020344295.1 Dehalococcoidia bacterium
GCGCCGCCACCTCCCAGTGGACTGTGCCCAGGCCAAACAGGATGGTCAGCAGCCACCTCTTGAAGCCATCGACACCCAAGCGGCCCAACAGGATCCAGACCAGGGCTACATTGACAGCTCCCAGGAGCATGCTTATGCGGACCTGGTCCGTATCTAACCCCCATATGGCTACGAATGGAAGCAGTATTACCGCTGGCATCGGCGGGCTGGCAAGATACTGTTTACCTTCGTAGTTCACCAGGTCTTGGTAATATGAGGGGACATCCTGCAGGTCAGTTCTCATATCCAGAAATGCCTCGGATTGGTATACATAATGCTTGTACCACTGAAGAGGAGTAGAATTTGTCAAGAAATAAATGGCGAAAATCAGTCCAACGATTAATAACGGGATGCCGACTTTTCTCAGATTCGCGTTGCCTAATAAATTAGGAAGTGGTTTCACCTGACACCTTGAAGCCTATTTTAGAGGCTGTCCGGCATATACCGCAAATGCAATAAATGCACAGGCGATCGACTACTGTATGTCATGGCAATACTCTATAGATCTCCACGCCGCTGCCCTGATATACCAGTTCGTAGTTCGACGGATTATCGGCGAACTTCTGCAGCCCCTCGGATTCGTATCGCTCCCTCTCCACAACTCCAACAAATATGTATTCAACGTCGTACTTATTTAAAAGGGCTGAAGCTTCGCCATGGTCAGTCGTTTGATAGATTGTATCGGTATCGGTGTCCTTATTCGAAACAACATCCCACGAGTTTCGCCACATCACCTCGTGAACCAGCCACCCGACCACTGTGGGCAGGCCGGTCATTGTCGATACGCGGGACGAATAGCCGTTCGGCCCGCCGGGCGCTTCCAGTATTATGTGATAGCCCTGTATATTATCGTTTATCCATTGGATTCCCTCGTACTCTCCCGGAGCCCGTGTCTTAAGATAGGCCAATCCGTCAAGCGTACCTCTGTTTATCCCTACCGACGTGTGCCTGTCGCTCGTCCACCCTGCCGTGGAGCATACGGGGTGAATGAGGGACGCAAAAACCATGACGAGGAGCATGGCAAACCATATCCCCCTGCTCACACCCCTAGCACTGCTGAGCACCCTGAAGACCCCGTATGCAGATGCAACACCCAGCAGGACCCATATCTGCAGGTAGAGCTTGAAGACCGTATTGTATCTCTCATTAGGCGCACTCAGTGAATCGTCGATAAATGCTATCTCGCAACCCAACGCTATCACCGATCCGATTAGGACGAGGAGCAGCATGAACTCTGTATCCCCCTTCGGGCGTGCCTTAAGAATGTAATAGACGGCCGCCAGAATCAGCGGCACGAGTATCACAATTAGCTGAAAGCCCCAGAAGTATGAGAGCAGTGATGTAACAATCAGCATGGCCAGCATCAGGATGAGCGTGCTTTCCCTGACAACCTTGTTCCTCGACAGCACAAAGTAGAAAGAGAAGATCACGAAGAGAAAAAGGGCGAAAATCTCGACGAAATCCATAAGGTCCGTTCTGACATCCACGAGTCCAACACCATTTACTCCGCTGGTGCTTCTCGTAAGTAGATAGGGCAGGTATAATAAAAGGCTCAGACCGATGACACCGATGACTCCCTTTATATCCAGGCTTATCCTTAAGAATATAAATGCAAGTAGTATGAGCAGCACATAGCCTGGATAGTCCCAGGGATTGATAAACAGGAAGAAGCCCAGACTGATTCCAAGGACGAAAATACTCAGCAGATAGTCCCATCTAGAGTTACCGTCTCCAGAGCTGCCCCTCTTGAATAGAGCGAACACGAGTGTGACAAACATAAGCTGGAATGGAATGCTCATCGTGTTGGCATGCAGATCGCCCTGCAGGAAAGCATAGTAAGGATATGAGTTCCCAGTACTCGGTATAACCTGGACGCCTAGGTCGTACGAAAACAGCCAGTCTATAAAACCCGTTCCCAGCCGAGGCCCATAGCCCATGACCTCATCACCTGAGATATAAGCGGAAAGCTTGAACGCCCCGGAGATGTATCCCGCTATACAGACAAAGAGCACAGCTACAAGGCCATAGAGCTTCCTGTTTGTAACATTGAATCCCAGCCCGTAGGCAGCGCCTATCTCGAAAGCGAAGAACATCGCCTTAGCTATGTTGTATGCGATCCCGGACGGCACCTTCGTAAAAAAGGTTAATATCCCTGCTATGAGGTGACCGCCATAGTAGTATGGTATGCGCTCGCCGGCAAGCCAGGGATCGGCAGGGGGGAAGTAGTCGCTGCGCAGGATCGAATTGAGAAAGGTGAAGTCCATAAAATCCTCGGAGGACACATAGAAAATGTCGGGCTTGTATGCCAAGACAACCAGGAACAGCACAAAAGCGGCAGAGAAAACAGCCTCACTCACTGCTATAGACTTGAGTGGTAGGTCCTTTAGATTCAAACGCCTTATGCCGACAAGGAATGAAACTGCCAGTAACAGCAACAACGATATGGCGATATTGACATAGCCGAACTTGATCAGGTGGGTGCTGCCTAGCAACCAGGAGAAGTAGGTCACGAGAAGCAAGCCTAGGAGCCTGGAGATAGAATAGCCTCTGTCCGGCAGCCTACCGCAGATCTTCGATACCAGAGGGAATGCAGCCAGCCCAATAGCTGCTAAAAGCAGCCACCATATTACAACGTATCCCACCTGTACCATCTATACCGTACTGACAAAGTGTAACTGACCAGATTAATTGTACAATTAAAAAGA
>CP070819.1:117988-121210 GCA_020344295.1 Dehalococcoidia bacterium
AATGCCACTTCAAAGGAAGCTCTATCTCGTTTTTCGGAATAACATAATAAAAATACGCAAGAGGCAGAATTGCTGTGGTCATCCTGGAGAACCGGGTTGTTGAGAGAAGGAGAAGTAGACTCCTCGTCGAGGAGACAATTCAGAATAGGCATCAATGCGCTGTACTTCCTATATGTTGGAGTGAGTGACGACGCGGGTGGTTGTAAGGTATGATGTGACAGGTCGGAAGGGAGCGTTAATTATGAGGAAGGTATATCTGGATAACGCAGCCACCACACCTTTACTACCCGAGGTATTTGAGGCGATGGTGCCGTATCTGAAGGATATGTATGGCAATCCTCAATCTTTGCATAGCTGGGGAGATGACGCCAGGGAGGCGGTTGAGGAGGCAAGAGGCAAAGTGGCCGCCTTGCTTGGCGCTGATTCTGATGAGATCATCTTTACGGGTAGCGGAACGGAGTCGAACAACTTCGCCGTCAAGGGGCTGGCGATGGCGCAGCAGTCGAAAGGCAAACATATCGTGGCTTCGGCTATCGAGCATTTCTCGGTTCTGCATTCGATTCGATCGCTGGAGAAACAGGGTTTCGAGCTTACGGAGGTGCCGGTGGATAAACACGGCCTAGTTGATCCTGAGGAAGTGGCACGCAGTATTAGGGATGATACGGTTCTGGTCTCCATTATGACCGCCAATACTGAAGTCGGCACGATACAGCCAATCGGGGACATTTCCAGAGTAGTAAAGAAATCAGGAGCCATTTTCCATACTGACGCCGTGGCAGCCGTGGGCACTATTCCGGTCGATGTGGGCGAGCTGGGAGTGGATGCTCTGAGCCTGGCCGGGAATCAGTTCTATGGGCCAAAAGGTGTCGGTGCTCTCTGGATTAAAAAGGGGGTACGCATTATACCGTTCCTGGAGGGTGGCGTACAGGAAGGTGGACGGAGGGCTGGGACTGAGAACGTGCCCGCGATCGTTGGTCTTGGAAGGGCTGCTGAACTGGCTGGTGCGGAGATGAAATCCAGGATCGAACATCTGTCATCTATCCGCGATAAGCTGATCGAGGGATTGCCATCGCGTATCGAGCATTCCTTCCTCACTGGCCATCCGACACAGCGCCTTCCCGGAAACGCAAGCTTCTGCATTGAGTTTATAGAAGGTGAGTCTATGCTCATGCTTCTCGGGCACCAGGGAATAGCCGCCGCCAGTGGATCGGCCTGCACTTCAAGAGCACTAAAAGCCTCTCATGTACTGCTGGCAATGGGGATTCCCCATGAAGTGGCACATGGCTCACTCCTCTTTAGTCTCGGTGTGACAAATAGCATGGAGGATATCGAGTATGTCCTAGAGATACTGCCGCCCATTGTTGACAGGTTGCGGTCAATGTCGCCATTATATGCAAAGTACTCTAAGGAACGGAATAGGGGGAATTAATATGCCGGCTTATAGCGAAAAGGTGATGGACCATTTTATGAACCCCCGCAATGTCGGGGAAATCGAGGATGCTGACGGCATCGGTGAGGAGGGCAATCCCGTATGTGGGGATATGATGACCTTCTATATAAAAGTCAATGATAACCGCCTCAGCGATGTCAAGTTCAAAACATTCGGCTGTGGGGCAGCTATCGCTGTTTCCAGCATTGTCAGTGAAATGGCTATTGGCAAAACGATTGAGGAAGCGAGGAAGATTACGCCTTCAGTGGTGGCTAAGGAACTGGGAGGATTGCCTAAGAACAAATACCACTGTTCTAACCTGGGCGCACAGGCGCTGAATTTGGCTATCGACGATTACCAGAGAAAACAAGGTATGAAGGTGAAACCCCGGAAAAGGAGGAAGAACGATCATGAATGAACAGAGAAAGATAGAGAAGCGTGCATGCCCGTATTGCGATGGAGAGATCACTGAGGCAGGATTTCCGTTCTGTAAGCCCTGCGGTGTAACCCTGCTGTATTGTGTAAAGTGCCAGACGGCAGTGAAGAGGGAGGCAACGGTCTGTCCCCAGTGTGGCGGTGAACTGGAATGGAAGTGAGGAGTAGGCAATGGCCGAGAAGGTTACCCTGGTAATGTTCAGTGGTGAGTTGGATAAGGCGCTGGCCGCTTTTAATATCGCTATAGGCGCCGCTTCCAGCGGTATGGATGTCAGTATATTTTTCACTTTTTGGGGACTGAATATTATTAAGAAGAACGAAGGTGCGCTGCGAAGCAAGGGGATAATGAGAAAGATGCTCAACATCATGAACCGTGGTGGGACTAGGAGACTGCCCCTGTCTAAGTTTCACATGTTTGGCCTGGGGCGATGGATGATGTCGAAGTTAATGAAAGATTCCAAGATCCCGACCCTTGAATCGATGATGGAAATGGCCAAGGGTTTGGGTGTTAAATTTATGGCCTGCACTACCTCTATGGGGATTATGGGAATCTCCAAGGAGGCGTTCATTCCGGGGGTGGACAGCTACTGTGGTGTGGCAACGTACCTTTCCGAGGGCAGGGATTCGAAGATCAACCTGTTTATCTAAGGAGGGACCGGTTTTATGGAGGCAGATGATACCCTAGATTGTGTGGGGCTGTACTGCCCGATGCCTATTGCCCAGACTGCCAAGAAGCTGAATGAAATGGGGGAAGGGCAGGTTTTAGAGGTCTTGGCCGATGATGAAGGGATCAAGGAGGATATGCCCGCTTGGTGCAATATTACCGGAAATGAGTTCCTAGGTATCGAAGAGGATGGTGGGGAGTACAGAGTGTACGTCCGGAAGTCCAAACAGAATTGAGGGGCTTAATGCTCCCAGGATGGGAAGTAAACCTGAGCCGAATGGAAAGATGTATATTTTGAAGGAGGCTGTTATCGATGAGCAGAGTCACACTGGCTGATGGAGTGTATTGGGTAGGAGCAATCGACTGGAATATCAGGAACTTTCACGGCTACACCACGCATCTGGGATCCACCTACAATGCGTATCTGGTCGTGGATGAGAAGATAGCCCTTATAGATACGGTAAAAGCACCTTTCTACGATCAGATGCTGACTAGGGTGAAGGAGATAGTGGCATTAGAGGACATTGATTACGTAGTTTCCAACCATGTGGAGATGGATCACTCGGGTTCGCTGCCTATGGCGATGAGGGACGCGAAGAACGCGAGGCTGATCACACTGGAGAAGTTCGGGGAAGGTGGCCTAAAGAAGACATTTCACTCGGAATGGCCTACTGAGGCGGTGAAGGAGGGCAGC
>CP070819.1:121310-127106 GCA_020344295.1 Dehalococcoidia bacterium
CAGATAACGAAAGACTACTGCAAATATATTTTCGACACCTTCGGGAGATTCCCGGCCACATATGATACCATCGTAATGCCCGAATGGATACAGGTCCACCACTTGGAGCAAGAGTTCTACGATAAATACGGGCTCGATAAGCTACTGAATGAGACCCACAGGAAACACATGCAACTATGGCATAAATAGCCGGGAGAAATCACACAAGGTTTATAGAAACCGAATAGAAACTGAACATTCTACAGGGTGGACGACGTCCACCCTGTTTTTATCTCCCTGCAAGCTCCAGAGCTGAGTCTTTACAACGCGGCATTTCAGTAGCATAATGTGTCAACCCGAAAATCCACTCTCCGAAGTGTGGACTGAAAAAATTTCTCACCGTAAACATGAGCAGGGGGCAAATCTGCAATGGAGGGCGATTGATTGATAATAGAGGAAGTTGCTGAGAAAGTATATAGGCTGGAAACTCCGATATCGGGAACGGATGCTGTATTCGCCGTATATTTAATAAAAGAATCCGGGGGGGCGTTGATTGAGCCCGGCCCATCAGCGGCTGTTCCCTCCATTCGCGAGGTTATAGGCCAGTTGGAGATGAAGGAACTGACCTACATCATCCCTACTCATATCCATGTGGACCATGCCGGGGGCACGGGAACCCTGGCACAGATTTTCCCCGATGCTAGAGTGATCGTACATCCTGCCGGAATGAAACATGTCGTTGACCCCTCCCGGCTCATCGAAAGCACTAAAAATGCCCTTGGCCCGAATTTCGAGGATATCTTCGGTTCCATTAGCCCCGTTCCAAAATCCAGGATAAAGACCCCCGACGATGGTGAGATAATCTCGCTCAACAGCAGGGATCTGCAAATCATTTACGCCCCAGGACATGCGCCTCACCACATAGTGATCTTCGACAAGAGAACTAAGGGTTTATTCTGTGGAGAGGCACTAGGTATACCCGGCGGGGGCAACGAGCTGATTCCTCTACCGGCTGTTGCCCCACCAAGTTTCGACCAGGAGCTGTACCTGGAGACAATGGAGAAGCTGCGGAAACTTGGGGCCGACATCCTTTTCTACTCACACGGCGGAATTGGCAGAGAGCCGGATACGTTGATCTCAATTGCCGCGGAGAACACACGTGCCATCGGTGACATCATTCTAGATGCTCTAAAAAGGGGGGAGGTGGTAGAATCCATAGGCCGGAAAGTGGGACAATATACCAAAAGCCGTTTCGGGCTGGAGTTGAGTGATTTCGATCAGGCTATGATGGTCGGCGCACACGCGCTCTACTTCACAAAGAAGGGCCTGGTATAGAAGAGGCCATTAAACCTGCTGGAAGGAGGAACGGATAGAATGAGTAGAGCATCCGAAATGTTCGATATCAGCGGCAAGGTGGCGATAGTAACAGGAGCAGCCAGTGGAATAGGGCGAGCTATTGCTCTTGACCTGGCGGGGCTTGGAGTCAGCGTAATTGCTGCAGATATAGACTCTACTGGTGCTAAAGAGTTGGCTAAAGAAATCGAATCAACGGGCGGCAGAGCCATCGCTACGAAAACGGATGTGACAGATCGAAAAGATGTTGAGCAAATGGTACAAAAAACCATTGAAACATTCGGTAAGATCGATATCCTGGTAAACAATGCCGGCATAATTGCGAGATGCTCCGTCATGGATATGCAGGAGGAGGAGCTGGACAGGACCTTCAATGTAAACCTCAAGGGGGTCATACTTTGCTCCCAGGCTGCGGCTAAACACATGATTGAGAGTAAAAGCGGCAAGATCGTAAATGTTGGATCGTCCTTCTCCTCAAGGGCTTCCGTGTGTAACCTGTCCGGCGGTGGCGCCGACTACTGTGCCTCCAAGGCAGCCGTCCATGCTGTCACTAGGTCCCTGGCTATGGAACTGGGCCCGTATGGCATAAATGTCAATGCCGTCGCCCCCGGCATCGTCAATACTCCAATGCACACAGGTTTATGGGAGATGGCGGAGATATACTACCAGAATACCGTCCCCCTGGGCAGACTGGCAGAGCCGGAAGATATAGCTGATGTCGTAGTCTTCCTGGCGACCGATGCCGCGCGCTATATTACAGGCCAGACGATTCACGTCAACGGCGGACAAATCATGGTGGACTAAGTTCAGGAGGTACTACCAATGGCCAAACTGGAGAAGCTCTTCGAACCAATAAAGATCAATAAAATGGAGCTCAAGAACCGGATTATTATGCCGGCCTTGAATACCAAGTTTGGAACCGAGTTCGGTGCGGTGAGCGATCGGTTGATCGATTACTTCGTGGAGAGAGCCAAAGGCGGAGTCAGCCTGATGATAATCGAGAACACATGCATAGACTGGCCGGTAGGCAAAGCGGGCACGAATCCCATCAGAGCGGACGAGTGGAAGTTCGTTGACGGCCTGCACGAACTGGCCGAAGCTGTTCATCGCTACGGGGCCAAGATCGCCAGCCAGATACAGCACACCGGGCGACAGGGCTCCTCTTTAACCAGCGCCGAAGGGCAGCAGCTCGTGGCTCCCTCTGCAATACCCTGCCTGCCCACCGGTGCCGAGATGCCCCGCGAACTGACGATCGAGGAAATCGAGGTGCTGATAGGCAAGTTCGTTTTCGGTGCAACTATAACACGTACTGCGGGATTAGACGCCATCGAGATTCAAGGCGCTCACGGCTATCTGATCACACAGTTCATGTCGCCCTATACCAATAAGCGCACCGATGAATACGGCGGCGACTTCGAGGGGAGGATGAAATTCCCCTTAAGGATCATTGAAGGTGTAAGACTGGCTGTAGGACCGGATTTCCCGATTATCGTCAGGCTTAGCGGGGATGAGTTTGTTGAGGGCGGGTTGACCATAGAGGATACCAAACAAATTGCACAGAGGTTGGAGGCTGCTGGAGTAGACGCCCTGAGCATTTCGGCGGGGATCTATGAATCTCCACCCTGGTACACCAAGATATTCCCGTCGATAGGCATGCCCATGGGATGTAATGTGCCGTTTGCCGCCGCAGTAAAGAAGGTCGTCAATATACCAGTGATCGTGGCTGGTAAGCTTGGCAATCCGCTGCTGGCCGAAGAGGTCATTCGAGAGGGAAAAGCAGACCTGATCGCCATGGGTAGACCCTTGTTCGCGGATCCCGAGATACCGAAGAAGGCCGCTGAGGGCAGACTGGACGAAATAAGGCCCTGCCTCTACTGCAATGAGTCCTGCGCGGGCAATATGTCCAACATGTGGCGTGTCAGCTGTCAGGTAAATCCCGCTTTGGGAAGAGAACGGGAGTACGAGATCAAGCCGGCGGCGAAGGCCAAGCGGGTTGTCGTTGTCGGCGGTGGGCCCGGGGGCATGGAGGCGGCAAGGATCGCCGCACTGAGAGGCCACGATGTCACCCTCTATGAGAAAAAGAGTGATTTGGGTGGACAACTGGTCCCGGCATCCGTCCCTGAATTCAAGCAGCCGATCAAGCATTACATGGAGTACCTTAAGAATCAGGTGAAGAAGCTCGGGATCAAAACCGAACTGGGGAAGGAGGCTACCGCAGCTGCGATCAAGGGAGAGAAGCCGGACGTGGTGATTCTGGCAACAGGGGCCACAGACGTCATTCCGGATATACCCGGGGTCCGAGGTGAAAACGTCGCCACAGCCTGCGAGATACTGCTCGGCAAAAAGAGAGCGGGTGACAAAACTATTATCGTGGGAGGCGGCGAAATCGGTGCCGAGCTGGCCTGGTTCCTGGCCGAGCAGGGCAAGAAAGCGACCGTTATCGAGATGACTTATGGTGTGGCCAATGACATGAACATGTTTAGCCGTTTCTTCCTCACGGATGAACTCGCGGAACTCGGAGTGGAGATACTGCTTTTCACCACCGTGGAAGAGATCACTGCCAGCGGTGTAACTGCAGTCGATACAATGAGCGGCGAGAGGAAAAGTATCGAGGCAGACACGGTTGTGCTCGCGATGGGATTCAAGTGCAACGACGGACTTGCAGAACAACTGAAAGTGGAAATCCCGGAAGTATATTCGATTGGTGACTGTGTCGAGCCGGGTAAGATACGAGGGGCAGTCCATAGCGCTGCGTGGACAGCACGCCAGATCTGACGACCGGCACTGTATGTGCTGTTGACACGAGGATAACGACATGCCTAAAACGATAGTGATTCCGGTGACCCTGGACACCAAAGGGGAGGAGACCGATTTCGTAAAGGAGCAGATAGCGAGAAGGGGTCACAATACTATAGTTATCGATGTCGGCGTTCTGGGGGTGCCTCAGACGAAAGCCGACATCTCCCGGGAGGAAATTGCCCGGGCGGGTGGTAGCAGCCTCCCCGACCTGGTTGCTGCTGCAGAGCAAGGGGCCGACAGGACAAAGGCCACTAACATAATGATAAAGGGAGTGCAGAAGACTGTTAAGGAACTCCACTCCGCGGGCAGGCTCGATGGCATCTTCTCCCTGGGCGGGTCAACCGGGGCTGCTATCGGGACATCGGCCATGAGCGTACTGCCCATTGGCGTGCCCAAGCTCATGGTCGGCACAGGGTTCGAGCTCCAGTTCGTCGGCCATAAGGACATAGCTATCCTGCAGGCACCGGCGGACATATTGGGACTTAACTCCATTATGAAACAGACGCTGGCTAGTGCAGCGGGAGCCATCGTCGGTATGGTGGAGGCCGAATTGGACGTGGAGGTCAAGCCCCTTGTCGGAATTACAGCTCTCGGAGTCACTACACCTGCAGTTATGAAAATCAGACCGCTGCTCGAAGCGCAGGGATACGAGTCCATAGCGTTTCATACAGACACACAGATACTGGACGAACTGGTGAGAGAAGGCAGAATCAGCGGGATCATTGACCTTACAACGTTCGAGGTGATGATACCGCTGGCCTTCCATCTGCCGGAGGTGCTGGCAGAAGGCCGTCTCTCCCCGGCCGGTGAGAGGGGACTTCCACAGGTCATCATACCCGGAGGCCTCGACATGTTTATCTTCCCGGGAACCCGGGAGACCGTCCCTGCTGAATACAAAGAGAGAATACTTCATGTTCATGGCCCCGACACAGTACTGGTGAGAACGACAAGAGAAGAGGTGGGGAAAGCGGCTAAAATACTGGCTGGGAGAGCGAACAAAGCGACCGGGCCGGTCGCTATTGTCAATCCAACTCGCGGATTCTCCTCCGTGGATATAGAGGGACAGCATTTCTACGACCCGGATGCTGACGCCGCATTCGCTCAGGTCGTGAGAGAAACAGCGCAAGAAGGCGTAGATATTATTGAGATTGAAGCACATATTAATGATAACGAGTTTGCAGCAGCGGCCGTTGATACCTTCAACAAACTGACCCGGAAGTGAGGCTTACGGGATGGGAAGAAGATTTCCCAGGGAAGAGATTCTATCGCGGCTGAAAAAAGTCACGGAAGAGGGGAAGCCGATCATTGCCGCCGGCAGCAGCGCTGGTATTATTGCCAAGTGCGCCGAGCTTGGAGGGGCCGACCTGATAATGGTCTACAGCTCGGGAAGATCACGAATACAGGGCTTTCAGACAACGATAGTTGAGAACTCGAATGCTGTAACCCTGGAGATGTTCGAGGAGATAGATAACATAGTGCAGGACACGCCGATCATCGGCGGTATCGATACCACAGATCCTCCTGCCAAGAACCTGACCGAATTGGTGAAAACGTTCATCGACACTGGGTTCTCCGGTATCATCAACTTCCCCACGTACGGCTTCTTCGATGACGAAGCCTGGCGTAAGGAGAGAGAGGCCAACGGGATTGGATTCTCACGGGAGA
>CP070819.1:127206-141274 GCA_020344295.1 Dehalococcoidia bacterium
GAGATCGAGCGCGAGGCGCTGAAAAAGGAGAAGGATGCTGCGTCCAGAGAGCGCCTCACCAACCTGGAGAAGGAGCTTGCCGACCTCAAGGAGCAGAGCAGTGGTCTTAATGCACAGTGGCAACAGGAGAAGGAGGCTATTCAGGATATACGCCAGCTCATGGAGCAGATAGAGCAAGTTGGTATTGATATCGAGCGAGCTGAAAGGATAGCGGACCTCGAGCAGGCCGCTCAATTGAAATATGGCACGCTGGTGGACCTCGAGCGCCAGCTTAAGGAAAGGGAAGCGAAACTTGCAGAGGTACAGTACGAGAATAAAATGCTAAAAGAGGAAGTTGACGAGGAGGACGTTGCTGAGGTCGTCAGCCGCTGGACTCATATACCTGTGAGCAAGCTGATGGAGGGCGAGATCCAGAAGCTGCTTAATATGGAGGAACGGATACACCTTCGAGTTGTCGGCCAGGACGAGGCCGTTGCTGCCGTGAGTAACGCCATTCGGAGAGCCAGGGCGGGACTTCAAGAGCCGAATCGACCGCTGGGTAGTTTCATCTTCCTTGGTCCCACCGGCGTAGGCAAGACAGAGCTGGCACGGGCGCTTGCAGAGTTTCTCTTCGACGACGAGCAGGCGATGGTCAGGCTGGATATGTCCGAGTATATGGAGAGACACACGGTGTCACGCCTTATCGGTGCGCCACCGGGATATGTGGGTTACGATGAAGGAGGGCAGCTAACAGAGTCGATAAGGCGAAAGCCATACTCTGTTGTCCTTTTCGATGAGATAGAGAAGGCTCACGCAGATGTGTTCAACGTACTGCTGCAGATACTCGATGATGGCCGCTTAACCGACGGTCACGGGCGTACAGTGGACTTCAAGAATACTGTAGTGATAATGACATCGAACCTCGGTGGGCACCTGTTCAACGAGCTCTCCCCTGGCGGGGAGGACGAGATCAGAGACAGGATAGTGGAGGTGCTCAGGGCCCAGTTTCGACCGGAGTTCCTGAACAGGGTTGATGAGATAATTGTATTCCACTCACTAGCCCGAGAGCACATCGAGCGGATCGTTGACCTCCAGCTTGATAAGCTGGGGCAACGCCTGGCCGACAGGCATCTGAATATCGAGATGACGGTGGCGGCCAAGGATACTATTGTAGCGGAGGGATTCGATCCGGTATACGGTGCTCGGCCACTCAAGCGTACGATTCAGCGGAGGGTACTCGATCCGCTGGCGATTAGTGTGCTGGACGGTGCATTCATGGATGGAGATACCATTATTGTAGATGCAGTTGATGAAGAGATCGTATTCCGCAAGGCCGAGGTGCCGGCAGCGGACGCTTAATAAAATGGAATCGTAAGGGGGCATGAAAATGAACGTGAAGCTGTATAGTACACTGACCTGCGGCTACTGCCACCAGGCCAAGAGGTACCTCAAAGAGCGTGGGGTCGATTTCACCGAGCATGATATCTCAGTTGACCGGGCGGCAGCGGAGGAAATGATCAGGTTAACGGGGCAGGTGGGTGTACCGGTAATCGCTGTGGATGGCGAGGTGGTCAGTGGATTTGATCGCGCTCGTCTGGAGCAACTGCTTGCCAAAGGAGGGAATGGAAAGCGTCCGCGGTTGGGCCTTAAGGTTGCTGACGCCAGCAAGGTGGCTCAGAAAGTCGGTGCGGTTCCCGTATTCGGGGCACTGGTGGGGGCTGTGAATCCTTCGTCATTGGGTGCTAAAGCGGGGGTAAAGCTTGGCGATATAATCACCGAGATCAATATGAGGCCGATACGTAACGCAGATGATCTCGAGCAGTCAATGTCCAATCTTTCTGTCGGCGGCAGGGCAACGATCGTATTCCTTCGAGGTGAACAGACCATGAGAGCGGAGATCGTTATTTAATGAATTACCGTACGGTGGGAGTAGAACATGCCTGTCTATGAGTATGAGTGTAATATTTGCTCGAAACGTTTCGATGTGAAGCGCGGATTCAATGACGAATCTATAGCGCAATGTCCTCAATGCAACGGGAAGGCGCATCGACTGTTTTCCGCCGTGCCGATAATCTTCAACGGGTCGGGTTTCTACGTCACGGATAACCGGAGAAATGGCTCCGGGATCAAAAAGACGGGGTATGCTGCGCCTTCCACCGAAGCTGTTGATTCCGAGAAGTAATAATGGGTTTGTTAGCGTTGATCGGGAGAAGCAGCTGTACTACAAATATCCTTGATATTGGTTTATAATGCTGCCGTTGATTATCTCGAGGGAGCGTTAAAGTGGGACATCATGGTCCAATTCCGTCGGGACTGGTTTAATCAAATGGATTATATACAACAGGAAATGAATCGTCTGCTGGATCATTTTGCCGGATCGAAACCTCCTCAGGTGCGGTTCTCTCCTCTGGTGTGGGAGCCGGCTGTAGATGTTTATGAGACCAAGGACGGTTTTGTAGTGATCGTTGAGTTAGCCGGAGTCAGGGAGTCTGATATCAGGTTAAGCGTAGACAGGGATGTCTTTACCATAGAAGGTGTCAGGAATAAGGCCGGTGGAGCCGGTGAGCAAAGGGCCTACCATCGAATGGAGATTACCAGTGGGCCCTTCAGGAAGAGTATGAAATTACCCGCGGTAATTGATATCAATAAGATAACTGCTTCTTATGAGGACGGGCTGGTGAAGATTATCCTCCCGAAAGCCAAAACAGGCGGAACCTTTAAGGTCAATATCAAGACCGAATGATCGATGGTTCAGAGGGAAGAGAGATGACGACGATAAGTGAAAAGTCCGAGACTAAACTTGCAGAGGTTCAGGTCCCTGACGAGCTCGCGATAATACCTGGCGGGCCCGGCGCCGTGTTCCCTGCGATGATGGTCCCTGTTGTGATTACCAATGAGAAGTCAAGCAAGCTGGTTGATGATGCCGTTGCTGGAGACAAGATCGTAGGTGTGTTCGCTCAGCGTCAGGATACGGAGGAGCAGCCTCCTACCAATCTCTACGATATCGGCACAGCGGCGAACGTAGTTAAGATGCTGAAAATGCCCGATGGTACAGTCCATGTTCTGCTGCAAGGCATCGCACGGATAAAGTTGAATCTGATCCTGCAGGTTGATCCCTATATAAAGGCGAAGATTGAGAAGGTAGATGAGATACTGGAGCAGACACCTGAACTGGATGCTTTGATCAGGAATATCCTAGCGCTCTTCCAGAAACTGGTTTCCCTGGCACCTCATCTGCCGGACGAGCTTACATTCGCTGCCTTAAACATGACTGAACCGGGAATGATTGCCGATTTCATCGCCGTCCATTCTCACCTCAAGCCGGAGGAGAGCCAGGAGATACTGGAGACACTTAACGTCAAAGAGCGTCTCGAAAAACTCACCGGCTTTGTTAACCGTGAGCTTGAGATACTTGAGCTGGGGAGCAAGATCCAGTCCCAGGTCAAGAGCGAGATGGATAAAAGCCAGAGGGAGTTCGTGCTCAGGGAGCAGCTCAAGGCGATCCAGAAGGAACTGGGCGAAGTAGATGAGCGAACGTTAGAGGTAAACGAGATCAG
Organism: Dehalococcoidia bacterium; assembly: GCA_020344295.1. Lineage (GTDB taxonomy): Bacteria > Chloroflexota > Dehalococcoidia > SZUA-161 > SZUA-161 > SZUA-161. Next base: position 130,743 of record CP070819.1, read on the forward strand.
GGCGAAGATCGAGGAAGCCAAGCTTCCTCCCGAGGCGATTAAAGAGGCCGAACGGGAGCTTGACCGCCTTGAAAAGATGCCGCCTCAGGCGGCCGAGTATACCACGGCGAGAACATACCTTGAGTGGCTCACCTCATTGCCGTGGGCGATAAGTACCGAGGATAACCTTGATGTCAATAGGGCGCAGCAGATCCTTGATGAGGACCACTATGACCTCGAGAAGGTTAAAGAGCGTGTCCTCGATTATCTCGCGGTACGTGGGCTCAAGGGTGAGGATATGAAGAGCCCGATCCTGTGCTTTGTCGGGCCGCCGGGAACGGGCAAGACCTCGATCGGGAAGTCTATCGCCCGATCACTGGGACGAAATTTCATTCGCATATCTTTAGGCGGTGTCAGAGACGAGGCAGAGATTCGCGGGCACAGGCGCACCTACGTGGGTGCCCTCCCCGGCAGGATAATACAGAGTATTCGTCGCGCCGGGTCCAACAATCCGGTCTTCATGCTTGACGAGATAGATAAGATCGGTGCTGATTTCCGTGGGGATCCTTCGGCGGCATTGCTGGAAGCACTGGATCCCGAGCAGAATTTCGCTTTCAGCGATCACTATCTTGAGGTTCCGTTTGACCTGTCTAAGGTGATGTTCATCACCACAGCCAACCTGATCGATCCGATTCCTCCAGCCCTGCAGGATAGGATGGAGGTGCTTGAGCTTCCCGGTTATACGGAGGTGGAGAAGCTGCACATTGCCAGGAAGTTCCTTATCCCCAAACAGCTCGAAGAACACGGCCTGTCAAACGATATGCTCAAGATCACCGATAACGCGATTCTTGCTACAGTCAGGAACTATACGAGGGAGGCGGGTCTGAGGAACCTCGAGAGGGAGATCGGCACGATTTGCCGTAAAAGTGCACGGCAGATAGCTCAAGGTGATAAGAAAAAGGCAACGGTGTCTCCGAAAAACCTTGAGGACTTCCTGGGGCAGCGCAAGTTCCGGCATGAGGTTGCCGAGCGAGCAGACGAGGTTGGAGTGGCGACGGGACTCGCCTGGACCCCCGCCGGCGGGGATGTGCTTTTTATTGAATCGATACTGATGCCGGGCAACGGTAGTCTGACGCTCACCGGTCAGCTGGGTGATGTGATGCAGGAGTCGGCAAAGGCCGCGCTTAGCTACGCCCGCTCCAAAGCCGTGTCCCTGGGGATCGACAAGGATTTCTACAGCAAGAACGATTTACATATACACGTCCCCGCAGGTGCTATCCCCAAGGATGGACCTTCCGCAGGTGTAACCATGGCGGCATCGCTGGTATCTGCATTGAGCAAGCGGCCCGTAAACAAGGATATCGCTATGACCGGCGAGATTACACTCAGGGGGAAGGTGCTCCCTGTGGGTGGTATCAAGGAGAAAGTGTTGGCTGCCAACCGCGCGGGAATAAAGAAGGTCATGCTGCCTAGAGACAATGATAAAGATCTAAAAGAAGTACCGGAGCATATCAAAAAGGGCCTCGATTTCGCCTTTGTTGAACGGATCGATGAGGTGTTAAAAGAAACCCTGAAGTAAAACTGCCGCGCATTCCAATCGTAGTCCCAAGGTAACCTGCAATGAACTTAGACCTGCGCCGTAAAACGAAGATAGTGTGCACGCTAGGGCCGGCCACTGAGTCGGCCCAAATGATTGAACGGCTGATACGTGCCGGAATGAACGTGGCACGTATTAACATGTCGCATGGTGATGAGAGCCAGCACGTGGCTATGATTCTCGCTGTCCGTGAGGTAGCCGGGAAGCTGGACGTGCCGGTAGCCATTCTCATGGACCTGCCCGGCCCCCGCTACCGGACGGGTGAGATCAAAGATGGCCAGGTCATTCTGCGAAAGGGTTCGCAACTGGTCCTGACGACCAGAAGAGTTCGTGGAGACCGTAAAGAGGTCTCAGTGAACATGCCCGAGCTTGTCGGGGATGTATCCGCCGGTGACGCTATCCTGCTCGATGACGGCGCTATTCTTCTGGTGGTAAAGGACACCACAGATACAGATGTGATATGCCGTGTTACTCAGGGCGGCGTATTACGGCCGAGGAGAGGCATCGCCATACCCGGCGTAAAGATGTCCGCACCGTACGTGTCCGACGTTATGCAGCGTCATCTCAGGCTCGCTGCGTCGTATCAAGTGGAATATATTGCACTCTCCTACGTCAGCCGAGCGGGTGATGTTTCACAGATAAGGGCTTTACTGGAGGAGGCGGGAGCGGCCTCTATGATTATCGCCAAAATCGAGCGCAGAGATGCGGTAAGGAACTTCGACAGCATCCTGAAGGTAAGCGACGGTATCATGGTAGCACGGGGAGACCTTGGAGTTGACATAACACTAGAGAAGGTCCCTGTAGTACAGAAGGAGAGCATCAGTAAATGCAACCGTTGGGGGAAGCCAGTGATAACGGCCACGCAGATGCTCGAATCGATGATAAAGGCGCCATCGCCAACCCGGGCCGAGGTCGCAGACGTCGCCAATGCTATCTGGGACGGCACCGATGCGGTGATGCTCTCCGCCGAGACCGCGGTCGGCAGTTACCCCGTTGAGGCTGTATCCATGGTGTGTCGAATTGCCAGAGAGACGGAGGCTGCCCTGCCCTATGACCTCAGGCTTACCGGCAGGGGCAGTGACCTGGAGCCGTACACAGATGATGCCATAGCATACGATGCCTGCAGGACCGCCCAGCAACTGGGTGCTCGCTCGATAGTGGCGTTCACGGAATCAGGCAGCACAGCCTGGCGGGTGTGCAAATACAGGCCGCGGATCCCGGTACTGGCGCTGACCCCGAATGATGCGGTGCGGGAGAAGCTGGTGCTGGGTTGGGGTGTCTATCCATACCTCATGCCGCAGGCTACCAGTGTGGATGACCTGTTCACGATGGGTAGTAATCTGGCCCGGGATATCGGGGCAGCAAAAGAGGGCGACTTAGTCGTGATCGTGGGAGGTGTACCCATCGGCGTACCCGGAACCACCAATCTGCTCAAGGTTGAGAGAGTGTAACCGCATCTTTTACCCAGGCCCCTATTTTTAACTCCCTAATTCCATTGGATTTCTCGAAAGACTTTTCGTAATCGAGCCTCTCTATATCTAGCGTATGTTGTCCTCTATTTCGGACAACTGTGTAATATTGCCCTGCTCTCGAGCGTCAAATCAGCCTCAGAAGGAGTGCGCTCGGTTGTGTGGCTATCGATTTATTGCTACAATCATTCGAGATGAAGAAACATTTATATTACATGTTACGTTGGAGAATGCCATAATGGTAGATATAGAAGAGATGCGCGACAGATTCGATAAATCGCCCTGTGCACTTCATTTCGGCATGGGGCTCGAGGAGCTGTCTCCCGGTTATGCCAGAGTGAGGCTCAAGCTGAAGGAGGAGTTCCTGAACTGGGAGAATATGATTCAGGGTGGAATAATAGCCACCCTGCTGGATCAGGCTTTCGGCTGTGCCTGTAATACGCTGGACTATATACACGTGGCAGTCCAAATGAACATACATTTCCTTGCGGCAGCCCCTTTTGGGGAGACCATATATGCTGAGTCCAGGGTGCTGCACGCGGGCAAGAGAGTTGGGGCTTCGGAGATGAAAGTAGTTGATTCCGACGGGAAAATGATAGCCCGGGCAACAGGCACCACTGTTGCCATTGGTGCCAGAAGCTAACAGTCTGTGATACTGCTGACGTCTGGATAATTATTTCAGTATAATCGAGGTGAGGCGGGATGATTGTTGAGATGAATACGGGGGCCACCAAAGAGCAGGTGGACCATGTCGTGGATAGAGCCCATTCTCTGGGCTTTGAGGTGCAGTTGAACATTGGTACGGAAAAGACGGTGGTGGCGATTCTGGGCAGCGATACCGGTAAGACCGATACGGATGTCTTCGCCGTGCTGCCGGGGGTGCAGAGCGTCTCGCGCGTAATGAAGCCATACAAGCTTGCCTCGCGTGAATTTCATCCCAGAGCCAGCAAAATAAACGTTTCCGGCGTGGAAATAGGAGGGCAGAGGGTCGTAATTATGGCCGGGCCCTGTGCGGTGGAGAGTGAGAAACAGCTCATGGATACCGCCAGAGCGGTGCAGAAGCTCGGTGCCTCTGTTGTGAGGGGTGGGGCTTTTAAACCGCGCACCTCACCGTTCAGCTTCCAGGGACTGGGACAAGATGCTCTGAAAATGCTCTTAAAAGTCAAATCCGATCTGGGAATACCTGTTATCACGGAAGTTATCGACATCCAGGGCATAGAACCGGTAGCTAAACACGCTGATATACTCCCGGTGGGCGCTCGCAATATGCAGAACTTCGCCTTGTTAAGGGAGTTAAGCAAACTCAAACATCCGATTCTGTTGAAAAGAGGTTTATCTGCCACAGTCACTGAATGGCTTACGGCGGCCGACTATCTGCTGGCCCAGGGTAATCGGCGGGTAATCCTCTGTGAACGCGGGATAAGGACATTCGAAGATACGGTACGGTTCTCATTGGACATCTCCTCAATCCCGGTTATAAAGCAGGTTAGCCATCTGCCAGTAATCGTTGATCCAAGTCATGCCGCAGGTCACTGGGCATATGTACCGAGCATTGCCAAGGCAGCGATCGCAGCCGGTGCGGATGGGATTCTTATCGAGGTCCATCCCAAGCCAGAGGAGGCGCTGGTCGACGGCCTGCAGTCGCTGGACATACCTAACTTCGAACGTTTGATGAAAGACCTGCGGCCAATAGCACAGGCTGTCGGCAGGTACGTCTAGGTTTCATGTTCTTTCTCTTCATAAGATAACTAATACTCCAGGGAGTGGTGGTATGGCTGTTTCAAAAAAACTGCAGCAGCAGATGATGGAGGGCGGGTGGATCAGGAAGATGTTTGAGGAGGGGATAGCTCTCAAGAAGAAGTATGGTGAGCGCAATGTCTTCGATCTTTCTCTCGGGAATCCGGTGATCGAGCCCCCCGACGAATTCAGGCGAGAGCTACATAAATGGGTTGAGAGTCCCGTTCCGGGGATGCACAGGTACATGCCGAACGCTGGCTATCCGGAGACACGGGAGGCAGTGGCGAAACACCTGTCTATGGGTACCGGACTGCCGTTTACTCAGAATGAAATCGTGATGACCTGCGGTGCCGCCGGCGGCCTGAATGTCGTATTGAAGGCTATCGTCGCAGGCGGTGACGAGGTAGTTATTTTCTCCCCCTACTTCGTTGAGTACATATATTACATAGATAATCATGGAGCTCTACCTCGTGTTGTTCCAACGGATAACGAGTTCATACCCGACATCGAGCTTCTGGAGGAGAACATAATACCTGGGACGCGGGCCGTAATCTTGAACTCGCCAAACAATCCAACAGGCGCTGTTTACGACGATGCTGTTATGCGCGGAATAGGTGAGCTGTTGGGCGTAAAACAAAAAGAATATGGAAGAGAAATATACCTGATCAGCGATGATATCTATCGAAGGCTGGTGTACGACGGGGTGGAATGCCCCTACGTCTTTCGTTACCACAATGCATCGATAGTGGTCACATCTCACTCGAAAGACCTGGCTGTGCCCGGAGAACGCATAGGTTATATCGCCGTCAATCCCCGGTTCGAGGAGCGGGAGGAGTTGATAAATGGCCTCGTGTTCTGCAACCGCGTTCTTGGTTTTGTCAATGCACCTGCCCTGATGCAGCATCTGGTACAGGCGCTACAGGAGGCTTCCGTAGATGTGACTCTATACGAAAAGAAAAGGGATCTGTTATACAACAGTCTGGTTGGTATGGGCTATTCTGTAGTAAAGCCGCACGGCGCCTTCTATATTTTCCCCAAATCGCCCATTGAGGATGATGTTGCTTTCGTCAAGGAACTGCAGAAGCACAATGTTCTCGTCGTACCTGGAAAGGGATTTGGGGCTCCGGGGTACTTCCGTATCTCCTACTGTCTGGAGGACTGGGTTATAGAGGGATCGCTTCCGGGATTCAGAGCCGTAGCTAAGGACTTCGGACTCTGCTAATAACACCTAGAGCGATATAAATCACATTTACGCTTTACAAAATACGGGGGTATTAATCACAGAGCTTTCAATATCTGCTCGGCTTTTTCAATATCATCTACCTTGAGTACGACCATCGCCTTGTCGCCCCCAGTCTGTTCTATGTAAGCATAACAATACTTTAGATTAACTCCGGCATCGGCCAGGGGCTTGGCTACGGTTTTCAGCAGCCCGCCGGGCACATCGGGTATCTCAGCGCTCAGTATCCAGTCCATTCTGGAGGTAAAACCGGCGTCCCGCAGCGATACCAGCCCCAGCTCGGGGTCTTCAAGTATCATACGCACTATGCCGAATTCGGCTGTGTCACTTACCGAAAGCGCGCGTATGCTGATCTTCTTCTCTTCGAGAACCTCGAGAATGGATTCAAGACGGCCGGGTTGGTTTTCCACGAATACGGAAACCTGCTGTATTCTCACAACGAAGCTCCTCCTCTGGCTAAATGCTCCTGCGAACCGAAATGCTACAGTTCGCTTCGGTCCACTACACGCTTGGCTTTACCTTCGGTACGAGCGATGGTTCTGGGTTCCACGAGCTTGATGCGAGCTGAGATACCCAATACACTATCCATCTCAGCACGGAGCCGTTTCTCCAGGTCTTCCATCTTCTGAATCTCATCGGAGAAAACCGCCTCGGAGACCTCGATCCATACCTCCAGTTCGTCTGACTTAAACTGGTGCTGTCTATCTACTACTATCAGATAGTGGGGTTCCACACCCTCAACATCAAGAAGTACGCTCTCTATCTGTGAGGGGAAGACATTTACCCCCCGGACTATTAACATATCATCACTGCGGCCTGTAACCCGAGACATTCTAGCCAGCGTTCTGCCGCACTCACAGGGCTCTGGATTCAAGCTGACGATATCCCTTGTTCGGAACCTCAATACCGGCTGAGCTTCCTTTGTCAAAGTTGTTATTACCAGCTCACCTTCCTCCCCATAGGGGATCTGCTCTCCAGATTTGGGATTGATTATTTCCACCAGGAAGTGGTCTTCGGCAATATGCATTCCGCATTTATGTGTACACTCCACAGACACACCCGGCCCGATGATCTCCGTTAGCCCGTAGATGTTGATGGCTGAGATGCCCATTCTTTCCTCCACATCCTTCCGCATTTGCTCGGACCAGGGCTCAGCGCCCATGAAACCTAGGCGGAGTTTGGTTTCGCGTAGGTCAACTCCCATATCCAGTGCGGTTTCACAGAGTATCAGGGCATAAGAGGGTGTGCAGGTGATAACCGTGGTCTCCAGATCTTGCAGGAGGAGGATCTGTCGTTTCGTGTTCCCACCGCTGGTTGGAATCACCGTGCAGCCAAGCCGTTCTGCACCGTAATGAAACCCGAGTCCTCCAGTGAACAGGCCGTAGCCGTAGGCATTCTGCATAACATCGTATTTCGTGGTACCACCTGCGGCTAGGGTTCGGGCCATGATCTCTGCCCAAGTATCGATATCGCCTTGGGTGTACGGCGCGATTATCGGTTTGCCAGTTGTGCCACTCGACGAGTGAATCCTTACTACCTGCTCATGGGGAACAGCCATCAACCCGAATGGATAGTTATCACGAAAGTCCAGTTTGCTCGTAAATGGCAGCTTCACTAAGTCTGCCAGGGTTTGTACGTGATCGGGTGTCACTCCCTTTTCCTTGAACGCCTGGCGGTAATAAGGAACCTTTTCATATACTTCTCTGACTTTTACCTTAAGGCGCTCCAATTGAAGCTGTTCCAGTTCTCGTCGGGGCATTTTCTCATGTTCCGGATCGCGAATCATCTCTAATTCCCCTTTGCTGGTATCATTGATTTTGCTTCACTAGCACCCTTGGTGAAAGCTTCTATGCTAGACTCCATGAATTTGGCTGGTAGTCTATGGCGCATTGTCTCAGTCCACGCTTGGGGTTCCAGTTCGAGAAATGCAGAGAGGAAGCCCAGCATCGCCATATTTACTGCCCTAGGATTTTCTACCTCCTCAGCTATCCGAGTGGCCGGTATCAGATAAATTTGATCGGTGTATTGAGCAAGGATTCCTTTAACCTCTTTCCAGTCCGGATAGGGGATTTTACCGTCGATAGCCGATATTGGGATAACGACAACGTCGGCAACGATAGCAACTCCATTCGGTTTCAGGTATGATGCCCAGCGCGCAGCTTCAAGTTGTTCAAAGCCGAGCAGGTAGTCGACCTCGCCCTTCTTTATCATAGGTGAGAATACATGTTTGCCCCAGCGTACATGGCTGACCACGCTACCTCCCCGCTGCGCCATTCCCAGAGAATCGGTCTTTTTCACATCGTACCCATTGTTCATACCTATCTCGGACATGCCGTCGCTAGCCAGTATAACTCCGTGACCGCCCACACCAACCATCAACACATTTACATCGTTCATCCCCTACCCTCCACAATTGCCTCTTGAGGGCAAACCTGGGCGCAAACTCCGCAGGCCGCGCCGACACACAGTGCAGGATCGATACAGGCTTGTTCATCCGAGATCGTAATAGCAGGACAGCCGATGTCCAGGCAATCGAAGCAACCTATGCACTCATCTTCATCGATCACAAAAGGGGTACCGCGCGTCTTCGATGACAAGATGCATACGCCTCTAGATATTATTACCGATGGTTCATCGTTTTCAATACTCCGCTTTAGCGTGTTTTCAATTTCCCTCAGGTTAAAAGCGTCTACAACATTGACATCTTTTATTCCGATGCCCTCCGCCAACTTTTCCAGTTTGACTGGTTGAGCTTGTGTTCCTGTCACCGAGACGCCTGTACCGGGTTGCCCCTGCTGGCCGGTCATTGCGGTAGTTGAATTGTCCAGAATGATTACTGTCGTGTTGCCTTGGCTGTACACGATATCTATCAATCCCGTGATACCGGAGTGCATGAAAGTGGAGTCACCAAGTACGGCCACCGCCTTATTTGGTACCCCGGCCTTTTCCAGCCCCAGGGCTTGCCCGATGCTTGCACCCATGCAGGCACATGTATCCAGTGCTGAGAGGGGTGGGTATACACCCAATGTATAGCATCCGATATCACTGGTAACTATAAACTCGCCTTTCTTCAAGCCTTTTGTAGAACTCGGGGTTAGAAATCCAAGCTTTCTAAGCACGAACTCTGTACCAACGTGCGGACAACCGGCGCAAAGCTGCGGCCGCCGTGTCGGCAGTTGCGGAGACGGCGGTGTCTGGTGAGGAGCAGGATCAGATGGAGTTGGCAGAATGCCCGCCTCAATAGCTGCGTTCTCGAGGATTTCGGGATTGAGCTCGCCGATTATGGGGACAAACTCTTTCCCCATAACTGGAATACCTAGACGGCGTATCTCATCCTCGATATAGGGGTCCAATTCTTCGACCACAATCAGCTTTTCCACCTCATTGGCGAATCTGCGGATAAGTTGTTCAGGGATCGGATGGATTGTCACCAGCTTGAGGTGGGATGCGTCTCTGAAGACCTCAAGAGCATACTGATAGGCGACTCCGTTGGATATAACACCAAGCTTCCTGTCGGCCAGCAGCATCTCGTTCAGCGGAAAGTCATCCACATAGGAACGCAATTTGATGATGCGCTCCTCCATCGCCTGACGTCTGATACGGGCATTTGAGGGCACCATTACAAATTTAGCTGGCGAGCGTGTGAAGCTGGGCTCATTCAAATCAGCTTTCCGGTCCCTGTTAACATCTACAACAGTCTTGCAGTGTGATATACGGGTGGTGGAGCGCACCAGCACCGGCGTGTCGAACTGTTCGCTGATATTAAAAGCCCACTCCATCAACTCGTATGCTTCCTGGCTGTCCGTGGGCTCAAGCATCGGCACTTTGGCGAATTTAGCGAAATGGCGGTTATCCTGCTCACCCTGAGAGCTATGCTCACCAGGATCGTCACAGGACACTATTACCAGACCGCCGACTATACCTGTGGTTGAAGCGGCAAATAGGGGATCGGCAGCTACGTTCAGTCCTACGTGTTTCATCGATACTAAAGCACGTACGCCCGCGTATGCTGCCCCTATACCTATTTCAAGGGCAACCTTCTCATTGATCGCCCACTCGGCGTACACTCCATCCAGACGTGCTATACTCTGGAGTATTTCGGTGCTGGGTGTTCCCGGATAGGCTGTGGCTACAGCTACGCCGGCATGATATGCCCCCAGTGCTATGGCTTCATTGCCTGATAACAGCTGCTTCATGGTTTACTAGGCCTCCACAGCCATTTTATCACGCATATACTGGCTATGCTACGCTCTTACCCAGATATGCCTGTCTAACCCTGTCGTCTCCTAGAAGCTCTTTAGCGGTGCCCTCGATCGTTATTCGCCCTCTTTCCATCACATAACCTCTGTCGGCTATCTTAAGGGCGGCATTAGCATCCTGTTCGATTAGTAGAATGGTCAAGCCTTCGTCTCTAAGCTTACCGAGAAGTTTAAGGATATCCCTTACTAACGTGGGTGCCAGTCCCAGGGAGGGCTCATCCAGCAGCAGCATACGGGGGGAGGACATCAGA
>CP070819.1:141374-145867 GCA_020344295.1 Dehalococcoidia bacterium
CTACATGGGTTTGGGATCGTAATAAACAATCCTGGGAAGAGATCATCGAGAAATCTGTTGATCGTGAGATTTCGGAAGCTGAACGCACCGCAACCCATGAACCCGTAACAGCTACTCAATCGTCCCATAGCCGAGCTCCTGCAGCTACCAAGGTTGAACGACCAAAGTCAGGATGGAAACTGCTGTACGGCAGAACCTCCAAAATCAGCGCTGTTGATACGTTCGCTAAGAGAGATGAAGACCCTGAGCTGCCATCACAGACTAATGGTATCAGCACCACACCAGAGGACGAGGTTACAAGAATTGTTTCCGAAGTGACTCGAGAAACCGAGAAACTGGCTAGAGCGGCAATGGGAACGGTCAAGGAGCAAGCCTCAGCAGCCTTGCTGAAAGCGAATGAGAAGGCCAAAGTGATGAGGGAGCTTGTTGTTAGGGAAACGCATATCAACGAAGTGGAAATGTGTTTGAAGCCCATAGATCCCATTATCGGGGACAAGCAGCCATATATTGTTCCCGATACAGCGAGGGCAGTGACAAGAGAGACTGAACCGGAAATAATAGAATACACAGCAGAAGAATACGCCAGGGCGAGAACCGAACAAATGATAGTCCGAGCGCAAGATATAGCTAAAGCTGAAGCCCAAGTTATCACCGCCAGTGCGGAAGAGAGAGCCAGGGTACATGCCGGGCGCATCGTAGCCCAGGCGCAAGAGAGAGCCAAAGCAGCAGCACAGGATATCATTGCCAGGGCAGAAGAGAATACCAGCATGCAAGTTGCGCACATTGTCGCTCAGGCAAGAGAAAGGGCACAGGCTGAAGCACAAGACATCATCCTTAGGGCAGAGGAAAATGCCAGGTTGCAGGCTGAGCATATCGTCGCGCAAGCGAAAGAGAGAGCACAGGCGGCAGCTGCGAATATCATTGCTAAAGCAGAAGATCTGGGTAAGCATAAACTTTCACAGGCAGAACAAGAGGCTCAGCTTATCCTCAAATCAGCCCATGAGAACGCGCAGCAATTCTACGATCAAGCTGAGATTACCCCCAGAGCAGCACCCATAGCACCCTGGGTACCTGTTCCACCCGTGGAGACAATGCCGCCAGCGCGCCAGCCTGTCGCTCCTGTTCAAAAAGAGAGTCACATACCCTACGAGGGCACTGCGGAACTGGTGGTTGCTCCCCCTGTGGACCTGCGTAAAATGCAGAAAATGCTGCAGCGCATGATAACGGCCAAGCAGGTTAAAATCCTGGATCTAGACGGCTCAGCGGGAAAAGGTATCAGTATAAAGCTCTTCTCTCGAAATCTTGCCCGGCTGCCCAGCGTACTCGAGTCATTACCCGAAGTGGATCAGGTCTCAGATATGCAGCTAAAATTCAGCAGGTTCTGCCCAAGCACGAGGTTGTGCCCGAGTCGGCATCGAGAAGGTGGGCAGCCTCTACGGCGGATTCTGGTGAAAATGCGAAGACGTAACGATAATCTGGAGATCTAAAGTCTCCGCACAATTGTGTAGAATTAAACACCAACTCGACAGCGGAAATCTCTCGGCTTCGAAAGAATATAGCTAAGAGCCCCAACCTTGTTACTAATAGCCTCCCAATGACACTACACGCCTGTCCATCTCAAACTGCTCTTTGGCCATTCTACAACTAGGGGCGCGTCTTTATTGACAGCGTAGGCTTTGCTAACTATCATCAGCCTGGATATCTTTACAACAGTGACCAGTGCTTGCATAACAGTATAGAAATGGAGCGCCCTGAGATGGACTTCAAAGAACGCGTACTAACGACCTTGAATCACGAGGAGCCCGACAGGATTCCGGTAATGGGGCTGATCGCGGAGCCTTCCACCAGCAACAGGGTCCTCGGCAAGCCGCCTGCAGACATCGTCAGCATGTTGAACAGCCCCGAATTGAAGAGTGAAATCAAGAACATCATAACCTCAAGCTGGCCCGACTTGCTATACAGCAATTTCTCTGACGCCCTGGAGGCCGCCATCAAGCTGGGATTCGACGCGAACTGGACGACATACACACTCATGGAAGCAGTCGAAGCTCCCGCCTCCAACCTGGGCCTGGCACTCCAGGATATCTGGGGGCGTGCCTGGGAAATGACAGCGGATGAAGACGGCAACATCGTTATGAACTACACCCACGGGCTCTGCTCTACGGAGGAGGAGTGGGCCGCCTGGATTGAGCGAAAGAGGCCTGCCTACGACGAGTTCATAGTAAACGTTGCTGAGCATCATCGTAAGCTGGCGGACAGCTACAGCGACAGGATCCTGCCTATCGGCTATACCAGCGTGGGGATGTTCGCCAGCACCTGGCAGCAAATGGGATTCGTGAACTTCACCAGATATGTGTATCAGCAGCCTGATTTCATTAAAAAAGCAATCGATTTCCAGACCGACCTGTATGTCAGGTACCTGGACGCGATAATGGAGGCCGATGTCGACGTAGTAATAGGAGAGGACGATCTAGGCCACAAAACAGGTCCGCTGTTCCGGCCCGACGTCATTGAAAAACTGTTTGGAGATAGCTATCGGCGTGTCTCCCAACTCGTGCATAAGAGAAACAAGAAACTGATCTGGCACTCATGCGGCAACATCTACGCGTTCCTCGATAAGTTCGTCGATTGGGGATTCGACGGGCTGCTGACCATGGAACCGACCGCCGGTATGGAGCTCGGCAGGGTCAGAGAACAGGTGGGACACAAGCTGGTCCTGATCGGCAACCTGGATGTGTCCTATCTCCTAGTTAGAGGTACCAGAGAGGAAATCGAAGACGCGGTTAAGAAAGCGATAAGGGAAGCGGCCAGTGGCGGTGGCTACATACTATCGCAGTCTCATACCCATGCTGCTGTGGACCCAACTCGGCTGGAATGGATGATCGAAGCAGGGCACAAGTACGGTAAATATCCTATCAGCGCTTAGCTTTTTCTGTGAATCAATTTAAAGGGGGTTATATGCTCAAAGTCAACGAATACTTCGATGGAAACGTGAAATCGATCGGGTTCCAATCAGCGGAAGGACCGGTTACGGTAGGCGCCATGGCTGTTGGCGAGTATGAGTTCGGGACTTCACAGAAAGAGATTATGACGGTGACGAGCGGGAGGTTGAAGATAAAGCTCCCCGGTACGGACGAATGGCGAGAGTTCCAGAAGAATGAGACATTCACTGTCGAGGCCAATCAGAAATTCCAGGTAAAAGTGGAGGAGGAGTCCTCCTATATCTGTTACTACAAATAGGTTAGTCCACCTTGAGCAGATATTACTTTGTAAAAATAGACCCACCGGGGAAAGGTGAAGTATGCCTACACTTTTTCTAACCAGAAAAGACGTCAGAGGACTGCTGAATATGGCGGAGGTCATCGAAGCAGTGGAGCAGGCGCTTAGAGACTGGGCCAGGGGCAAGGCGACCATGCCGCCGAAGGCCTATCTGCTTCTGGAGAAGGGTGATATCCGTGCTATGCCCGCAGCCCTCGAAGGCGTCGCCGGGATGAAGTGGGCGAATGTCCATCCTCAGAACTCAGCCATGGGCCTGCCCACCGTTATGGCTACCCTTATCTACAACGATCCCGCCACGGGATATCCGCTGGCGGTGATGGATGCCACCGAGATAACAGCCTATCGGACGGGTGCCACCGCTGCTATCGCCTCCAAATACCTGGCGCGAAAAGACGCGCGCACCCTGGGAATCATAGGCGCCGGTCGTCAGGCTTACTCGCAGCTACAGGCGCATATCGAGCTTTTCGAGTTAGAATCTATTAGGGTGTTCGACGTCTCAGATACAGCAAGTAAGAAGCTTATGGCATCTTTTTCAGGATATCCGTTACAGGCGTCTTCTCTGGAAGAGACCGCAGCTTCGGACATCGTCTGTACTCTGACCACAGCGACGAAACCCGTATTGAAACGGGAATTGATCACCCCCGGAACGCATATCAATGCTGTTGGCGCAGATGCACCTGGTAAACAGGAACTGGAACTCGCTATATTGAAAGAGGCCATGGTGGTTGTTGATGACATCCGGCAGGCGAGCTCCGCCGGGGAGATCAATGTTCCAGTCAATAACGGATTATATACTGAAGAAGATGTCTATGGGAACTTGGGGGAGATCGTCGCCGGAATGAAACCGGGCCGGCTGGATGACAGACCGATAACAGTTTTCGATTCGACCGGCGTGGCTATCGAGGACATAGCTACCGCCCGGATAGTATATCAGAAGGCCATGCGCAAAGGCGGCTATCTATCCCTCGACTTTGTAGATGAATAGAAGCCAGTCTACCTGTCAACAGCCTTTAACAATATCCGTATATCATTTACGTTAGTTACTCCCACCGACCCTCCCGATATTGAGGTTTGGGGGCTTCGTCCCCGCAGTCCCCAAACGGTAATTGAAAAACTGAAGCTACAGGAGAGAGTAAAATGAAAACAATCGGAATTGTCGGCAGCCCCAGGGTGAAGGGTAACACGGAGATTATTACCGCGCATACGTTGAAAGC
>CP070819.1:145967-149608 GCA_020344295.1 Dehalococcoidia bacterium
GACTCATCGGTAGAAAGCAGCTGGTCCGCGTAGAAATAACGGTTCTCAATGAAATCGAGGACGGACGTATATTTCTCGCGTATTAACTCCTCGTCAACCGGGATTAGCTTGCCATTCAGAACGATCTCATCCGGGATGTAGCCCTGGACATCGGAGACGCCGTCTATCGCTTCTATTTTACGCTGGATTCCTGTGACACTGACCAGGCTCCCTTCGGTGAGCAGGGAGTGATCCTGCTCGACTAGGATCGCAATAGACTCCTGTTGCCCGTACTTCTCGTTGAGATGATTGTACTGCTCGGCTTTCGGTGTGGCTTGAGCGACTAGGCTGAGACAATCGGGGTCAACCTCAAATCTGGAGAGCGAGGCCAGGGCGACAACCGTCAGGACGCCGACAATGGCGAGAACCATCCAGGAGCGGCGGTAGAGGAAATCGACTAAACTGCCCATAGAAATACGCTTTTTGAGTCGAAAACGTCCGGGGTAAACCGCGATAGCCGTACCGGATTTACAGGGACTGTTGCTGGATCAAGTGATACGATATACGAAGCCACACGTACAATACATTGTTCGCTTCGTTACCTAGGATATCCAGTGGGCAATATGATTGCAAAGTGAGGAGAGAAAAGCAAGCCTTTTTCTGTAGAATATGGTTAGGTCATCTATATATTGCGATGCAAAATACAAGAGGGATGAGATGGCCTGACCGTTGTAAGTAACTGTAACTACCTGGTCATTCGCTGTCCACATCGACTATTCGGTGCCCGAGGACACTGCCATTATCATTGAATCTGCTGATCGTCCGTATTTCGTCCGGGACGAGGCGCATCCCGCTGGGAACCGCTCGCCCGGGATCGACCACACATCCAGCCCCGAGGTAAACGCCGTGGCCCAGGCACACTCCCAAGCCGATATTGCCCGTATCGATCACGGCGCCATCCTTCATCACGGTCACATTCTTACCGTCGAAGCGGAAGTCGGAGAGATATGCACCATCGGCCAGGAAGGAGTTCAGGCCGCACAGGCTGAGGTAGATCAGCTTGGCCGAGGTCGCGGTCCTCGGGTAGAGCACGGAGCCGAAGGCACCGCTCATGGAATCGAGAGCGCATCCGTTGCCGACGATAGAGCACTCGATAGTCGCATTGCTGCCGATTGCGGTGCCATCTCCGATAAAAGATAGCCTGATAACCGAGCCCGCACCGACTGTTACGTTGTCTCCGATTGTGCTGCCCTCGATGTATGCCGTGGGATGAATATCGCAGTTCTTACCGATCCTTTTAAGCTGCCTTAATATCTTCCATTTATTTAGTGAACGCGCTTGCAGGGCCAGCCTCAGTAGGTGCGGTCTGGTGGCGTTTCTGAGACGCGCCGCCTCCGCTAGCAAGGAACCAATATTAGCCGCCCACAGGTTGGCCCAGTGGTCCACCTGGACGATCAGAGTATCCGTCACTGGAATGCGCAGCTCACTTCCGCCGCAAATATGCTTGGGCAGGGGCACGCGCTCCGAGAACTGCTCGGGATCGATCACGACGGGAGCCGCCTCCCCCCGCGATTCGCGGGCTGGTAGATACCGCAGGCCGTATTCGACTCGGTCATCATGTTTCCTGACGTCCTGGGTCGGAACCATGGTACTGTGGGTCACCAATCCCGGCTTGAGGGCGCAAACGCTGGAACTCCTGTGCCTTCGCGATTCGGCTATGAACTTCTGCAGCAGCTCCTTGGTGAAGAACAGGCTGTCTTCGAGGATGATGTGCTCACCGGGATCCTCAATCTGAGCGGCAGTTGGTGTTGACCTGACATCCATTCCCAGTGACTGTAACACCACGCCATGGATTACGCTCAGCTTCCTGTAAGCGATAAGGCAGTCTCGAGGGTGGTCCCCGAACGGTTCGATTACCCTATCACTCTGAACTATGTAAGCATTCATCATCACAGGTGTCGTCCCCTGTCCGCCTTTATGAAATAAAGATTCACTGTTGATAGCTCCTGTTACATGCCCACTCTCTGTTCAGAACTCTTCATCCATAGCGTTCCCGCCCCGCGATTCCCCAGATAGGCGACAGTGGACCCCAGCAAATCCCTGGTCTGCACGGCTGAGATCAAAGCCCTCTTCAGGCACGTCATTCTCGATGTGGTATCCCTGTAGACACGGGCAACACCTTCGCTCAACTCTTCAGGGGTCATATGCCTGGGGCTAAACAAGACGTCCATGAAATCATAGTATTTCCAGTCACCGGGATAGTCGGTACGGAGTAACCTGCCTTCCTGTTTCAGTCTTTCATATAATCTGGTCCCGGGAAAGGGGTTGAGGATCGACAGTTGTACCACATCTATGTTTGAGTTCAATATAAACTCGGTCGTCTTGTCAAACACATCCTTTCTGTCGCCGTCGTTTCCCAGGACGAATGAGCCCAGTACGCCGATGCCGTAGTCGTGCATACGCTTTATCTTCTCTCTGTAGTTGCTCACCCCCACCCTTAGATTCCTTACTTTGTGCATAACCTCAAGGGCTTCCTCGCTCACGGATTCAAAACCAATGAAAACGCCCAAACAACCGGCTTTCTTAGCATACTTCATTACTTCCGGGTTGTTGGCAAAGTCTATTCCTACATAACAGCCCCACCGCTTTTTAATTCCTCTATCTATCATCCCTCGGAACAGTTGGATGGCCCTCTCCTCTGCCTTCTTCCCGTACCCCAATATATTATCATCTGTGAAGAAGAACCACTTTGTCTTCAGGGCCTCCAGTTCGTCCAGTACCTCATTCACGGGTCTCTGCCTGTAGGTCCTGCCGTAGAAAGCGGGCACGGAACAGAATTCGCAGTCATTAGGACAGCCGCGCGAGGTCTCGACCGAGAGCAATCGGTATCTCTTGGAGTACAGGTCCCGATTCGGCTTGACCATGTTATCCAGAGAAGTACGCTCGCCTTGATAAACGGGTTTCATATCGCCTTTCTCGAAGTCACTAAGGACTTCCTGCCATACAGACTCCGCCTCACCCACAACGACGGAATCGACAAATCCGATGGCCTCATCGCGCATTGCGGAGACATGCACGCCGCCCATTACCGTCTTAATGCCCCTCTGCCTATACTCCTGGGATATCTCGTAGCCCCTTGGCGCGTTACATGTGTAGGCGGTTATGGCCACCAGGTCGGCTTCCTCGAACATATACGACTCGACGTTTTCATCGATTATCTTTATATCCCAGTCAGCGGGAGTCAGTGAGACCAGATAGGCAAGGCTCGCCGGCGGCAGCCTCAGGAGAGTCGCCAGATTTGTCCTATTGTGCTGGGCTGGATTT
The DNA here is from genome assembly GCA_020344295.1 of Dehalococcoidia bacterium. GTDB lineage: Bacteria > Chloroflexota > Dehalococcoidia > SZUA-161 > SZUA-161 > SZUA-161. The sequence goes on from CP070819.1 coordinate 149,271, forward strand.
ATCAACAGTAACTTCTTCGTCAATTTCCCTCCGGGATTTACTTCTGTGCAAGTGGCCTGCTAAGTCTATATAGGGGTGCGTCGCGCCCGTGGCTAGCCCTCTTTCATTCCTCGTGCGCATCGTTGGCGGCTATGCCCGCTTATAGAGAATCGAGCAATTCCCTGGCCTGGCCGTCTCTCAACAGCCGGTATAGATTCATCTCCATGGCACAGGCCCCGCAGGAGCCGCATCCTGCCGTGTGCGACAGTTCATCCAGTACACCGTGCCGGTCCATTATCTGCACTGCCTTGCTGGTTACCTGCAGGAACCATGCGGGATTCACCCGGGCATGGTCCTGC
>CP070819.1:149708-152670 GCA_020344295.1 Dehalococcoidia bacterium
ATCTTCTATGGATTACTCAAAAAACCAAAATTCAGGCTGGCGGAAATGATAAATATGTATAAGAACTATCACTGGTCTTTGACTTTTTCATATTATCTTGGAATCGTATTGGTATTATGGATTAGTATTCAGGTCTATTTCCTCAGAGAGACTTCCATATTACATCTCGTTTATTCTGTCCTTGGCGTTTTGATTATCGTTTTAGCAAATCTGCCGGCCACGAAGAAATGCTATAGAATCAATTAGCCGCCTTTTCTCCCGCCGCCGCTTTTTCCAGACTTTACCTTACCACTATCACCAGCACTTTACCCCCCCAATCACATCCTTCAACCCAAAATCCACAACCCAACCCACGGCTCTCCAGCACCGCTTACTTGCCAGAAGCGCCCGTCTGCAGTATTCTAAAGGCTTCTTTTCAGGTAAGGATGCGAACGATGACATCAATACACTTAAAAAAACTCTGCATTTTCTTTGCACTCGTCACTACCCTCTGTTTGGCCGGTACGGTTCTGTTTTCCGGATGTAATTCCACGCCGGCTGTTGAGCCCCGGGCCGTCGCTTTTTCCTGCGAGGATGCGGCAGTGACGTTTCCTTCGCCGACGTCCGTTAAGCTGGACCCTGATGGTCGCTTCCATTCGCGCTTCCATGGCAATGTCAACTATCTGCGTTACCAGCATGATTACTATAGCGAGGACATGCTCGAAGCGTTTGCCTCACGCCATTACTCCCCGGGCAAACTCCTCGAAAGGGTATGGGATGGCGAGTACGCGGGCAAATGGCTCGATGCCGCAACCCGCACGGCAGTTAATACCGGCGACGACGCTCAGCTGAAAATGGTCGATAACTTTGCCGCGTCACTGCGCCGCCACCAGCAGCCGGATGGATATATGGGTATCAAACTGCCGACGGACCGTGAACTTAATGAGTGGGAAGTAGATTGGGACTTGTGGTGTCAATGGAACGCACTGATTGGTTTACTGACTCACTATGAATTGCGTGGCGAGCATGCTTCCCTTGAAACTGCATCCCGCATAGGTGAATGGATTGTGAAGACCTATGGTCCCATCGAAGATAAAAAAGCAAGGTTTTTTCAGGGCGAGGTTACGGGCGGACTCACGAGGGTTGTCACAATAGGTCAATTGGTTCGCCTGTATCGCCATACCGCCAATGAGGATTTACTCGAATTCGTTGGTCAGGTTATTCAGCATTACCCGCCCATTCGACAAATGCTCTCGAGTGGCGAACCGTACTTGGCCCATCCCTATATGCTCAGCGCTGTTTTGGGCGGCGTAGTCGAATATGCCCGGCTTACACAAGACTACAAAATGTTGGCGAAGGCGGAGCAGGTTTGGGATGGACTGGTAAAAGACCATCTGTTCCCAACAGGTTCCCTTGGAGAAAGAGAGGACCTTGATGATAAGCTGCTAAAGGACGTGCCTGACGGCCAGCTGCAGGAGACTTGCGCTACAACCGAGTGGATATTCTTCACGCAGAGCCTGTATGCCGTAACGGGACGTGCTAAGTACGCCGAGGCGCTGGAGCGTACCTGTTACAATGCGTTGCTGGCGGCGCAGTCTGTCGATGGAATGAAGTGGTGTTACTGGACCCCACTGCGCTACTCCAAAGACTGGTTCCATGGTCCGACAAGATGTTGTTTCTTCTCGGGACCAAAGGGCATCGCGAGGTTGCCGCAGCTCATTTACGCTGTAAAGGATAGCACCATTTACGTTAACTTTTTTGAATCAAGCACCACCACGCTCAACACGACTGGAGGCAAAGTACACATCACACAGCAAAGCGAGTTCCCTGAGACTGGCGCCAGCACCATCACCTTGAAAACTCCCTCCGACTTCAAGGGAGCACTGCGCATCCGTAAACCTCACTGGACAACTGAGTTTCAAATCAAACTGAAAGGGAAGCTCGTACCCAGAGACTGTTATGTCCAGGGCTATTGTAACGTTAACCTCGAAGGCTCAACCGAATATCGTCTCGAGGTGCAGTTCGATATTCCCCTAATGCTTGAGCAGCTCTCTAAGGACAACTACGTCATCCGGCGCGGTCCAGAAATTCTCTCAATTGACGTACGCGATAACATAGACACCTGGCTTGGCGCCGAGGATGATTTAATCACAATCCCACAGGATATTAAACTCGAAGAGATTAAATCCTACAGTAAATATCAATGGCCCGGCCCTGTAGACTCCAGCGCAGGTCGCCGGCGGTATGCGGTAAGTGTTTATGACGATAGGACCAGTGAGCCCCGCACCGTGATACTGACGCCATACGCAGATGCTGGCAACGAAGGAGCCGCCTTCCGTACTGTATTTCCATTGGCCGGCGAGAAAGAATAGAAGCCCTCTACTGCTCGGCCTTTCTCACAATCACCCTTCTCCCAATCCAACCCAAAACCTTTACCCCGTGAGATGGTGCCAGCCTATCTCACCGGGGTCACCCCCAGCCCTCCAGCACCAATAAAAAAGGCCGAGCCAAACCAGCCGGGCCTTCAATGGATCAATCTGGTAACACTAAAAATTCATATCTTCCCTTATCCATAGCCAGCAACTGAGTTCGAGGATAAACACATTTTCTTCATCCGTTGCTCTCAAGACGGGCGTGTATCTGATATTACGATATATACCATCCGGCCAAGTATCCTTTCTTCCCAGTGCTGCTTTTGTTCCTTGATCCAACCAGAGCGGGCAATTTAGTTCTGTATTGCTTCGATACCCTTCTACAAGGACAAAGGTTATCTCCATGAAATAAACAGGCCCACCCACTATTGTATATCTCTGGCGATACGGTACTAACAGGTCTTCAACCGGCCCGTCAAATTTGGTATGCAAACGCACTATTGCTTTTTCTATTCCCGGTGCGTTGTGAAGTTTAATTTCTACCGCATCACCGCCTAATACAACCTGTCCGGCTCCATGAGGTGGCTTGGTCTCAGTAGGGGGGATGAAAA
>CP070819.1:152770-155515 GCA_020344295.1 Dehalococcoidia bacterium
GGTTTAATGGACGAATTTACATTAGGCAAGCGTCATATTCATTCGGTGACTTACGTAACTGATTTGCGTGACACTGTCATCCTGCAATATTACCAAGGCATAAATACTATTTAATCTATTTAGGTATAATCAACATATATAAGTTTCGTTTGGGAGAGTTCAATGATTCGGGTTGCTGTTGTTGACGATCATCCCCATGTTGCTATTGCCTTAAACACACTTTTAGACGAGGTTCCCGATATCAGGATTGTGGGTGAATCGAGGCGGGGGAGTGAGCTTTTTTCATTAGTTCGCCAGATGCATCCGGATATATTGCTGCTCGACCTGTTCATTGAAGCTGAGTTTGACGCTTTGTCAGCTGTGGGGGTTTTACGCACTGATTTTCCACAGCTGAAAATTTGCCTCCTCAGTGCCTTTCTCAAGCCCACTATGGTGCATAAATTTTTACAGGCCGGCGTACATGGCTATATCCTCAAAGATGATGACTATGTATCGAAAATTGATACCATCATCCGAGATCTATACAATGGAGAAATCTACCTCAGCCCCCAGGTTTATGTTGCACTGGCAAAAGCAACCAGGGTCGAAAGGAGTGATCAAACGTTGACAGAGCGTGAGCTGGAAATTTTGCGCCTAGCTCAACGAGGTCTGCCAAATCCGCAGATTGCACAGTCATTACATATCGCACCTGGTACGGTTCGTAACCACCTCAGTGCTATATACCGTAAGTTGGACGTACACAGCCGTCACGAAGCGCTACAGATTGTCGAGGAACGGGGATTGATATAGGTGGTCGATGACAGGGCAGACGATATCTTTCTTCGTGGGCTTAATTCTGGGATGGTTCGTCCTGTTTCTATTAATTCTTTTATATATCGGACTACGCAGTTGGTGGCTCAAGCGTAAGTTCGGCCTGCCCATCGAACACGGACTCTTACTGGTTGAGTATGGTCGAAGGTTAACGAATGCCGATGATCAAGAGTCTCTCTCTCGACTATTAACCCGGGATGTTCCCGCTGAATTGGGCATCCAGCGTGCCTCGTTATTATTAACAAAAGATTACCAGCTCATAGATATTGACAATGAGGATTTGATTCTGCCGGTAAACCATACTGTTGTACGCAGCGTGACTGCCTCAGGAGAAGCACAGCCTTCTGATAGAGGCAGACTACGCCAGCTAATTGACCAAGGACGCACCGACTTGTCATGGACGCGAGTTTGGGTTCCACTCCTACGTGGCATGAACCTGAATGGCATGTGGTTGCTGGGCGCGCGAGATATGGGCATTAACTGCTCTCCTGAAGACCTGCGCTGGCTCACATCACTGTCTCGTGAGGCTGTTGCCGTATTAGAGGTAATCCGCAATAACGAACGGGAGCGGCAGGCTGCTTCTGAAATGCGCACCCTTTATCGTCAAGTGATCACCGCCCGTGAAGATGAGCATATCAGGCTATCGCGTGAATTACATGACGGTGTGTTGCAGGACCTATGCGCGGTATCGCGTGACCTGAAAGCCATGCAGGCGAACGCAGAACCTGATGGTGGTTCCTACGATCACTTGGTGGATCTTTCCGCTGAAACTGTACAATCGTTGCGAGATATTTGTAACGATCTTCGACCCCCACTTTTACAGCAGGATTTGGCCTCAGCTCTAGAGTCATTGGTAGAAGATATGGATTCGCGATCTCCAGCGCCTGTATATATTGAAATAAACACAGAGAAGGAGTTGCGTTTTCCTGATGATGTGTCCCTCGCGATTTTTCGCATCATACAGGAGGGCTTGAACAACGCTCTCCAGCATGCCGATGCCTCTGAGATTGCGGTCCGTTTAACTGAGTATCCCGATCGATTACGATTTACCATCACTGACGATGGACAGGGTATTGCTGGCGGTATCGAATCAGCTAGTTTTGTGGCTGACGCGCACTATGGGATCGCCGGCATGCGGGAACGCGCAGCTATGATTGGCGGTAAACTCGAACTTCAATCCTCTGTAAACTATGGAACCGTGGTGATCCTCGAACTGCCCATTCAATATACAAGTTAGGTGTGTCCTGTTTATACCCTCAACATGTCACCCGGCGATATTAGCTTATTTCACTACTAGATGAAAGTACTGGAAAAAGTGAATACATGATATTGATCATAACGAAGCGAAAAAGGAGTTGATCGCTTATAAAGTAGTTGCAATATGACCAATCCTTCCCGGGTCTAGCCTTCTAAGGGGAGAGGCGTCATTTAGCAATTTCCTAGTGTTCGAGCAATACAAGATAACCTGACAGGACTCAGTCATCGATTTTCAAACTTCAACCAAGATCCTGATTATTAGTATGAACAAAATTCTGAAGGGATTTTAATACTTTTTTATGGTTGGGAATTAAAGGGAACTTGGCGGACATGTGCCTGTTGCGGTATTGTACATAGTTCTGAAACCCAGATAATTTACAAGAAAGACGGGTGTTTTTAATAGAAAGGTTCCAAAAGTATTTTAAAATGCATGTATTCGGGTTTTGCTACATCCAGCATTGCACAACAGTATAAAGGATCAGATTTTTCTACTCAAAAGACCTTTCTTTCAAAAGAGATCACCCTCCATCAATTTATATAAGAATAAATTGGGAGAATTGGTTACGATAGGATAAGTGATTGTAGAAATTTCATTCGTAGTTGTGATCCATAACAATCTGGCGATGACTATAATGATCTGCGAGTCACATTTCCTCATTCAAACAAATTGCGCTTCAA
>CP070819.1:155615-158883 GCA_020344295.1 Dehalococcoidia bacterium
CTTTGAAGGCTCGCAATTTGTCGCCTTCGGCAGATATGTAGGTTCTGGCGATGTGGCTATCCGCCTTATTGGTGAAGTGGAAGGCAAGCGGAAAGAATTTGTGTATGAAGACGAATTTCCGAAGAGAGTTGACGCCAACGAATTCATCGCATCGCTATTGGATAAGCGCAAGATAGGTTATCTACTGGACCAGATCCGTCTGCACGGAGAGTCCAAGGAACTGGTGGATGAGGTAATGTCTTTGAGTCGACGCCACGGCATCGCCACCCCCTATACCTCTTATCTGGTGCTGGAGGATAGGGATATGGAGAGGTTAAAGAGTATCTCGGAGCTAAATTCCTACCGCGATTTACTCCTGAAACAGGGCGAGCGACGACAAAACCGGGTTCGCGTGTGCACCACCGGCTGTCGGGCCTATGGCGCTCTGGATGTAAGAGACGCCCTGATGGCTGAAATCAAGAGCAAAGGCCTGGAAGAGAAAGTCGAGGTGAGGGATACAGGCTGCCACGGCTTCTGTGCTAAAGCTCCGGTTCTGGCTATTGATCCCAACGACATATTCTACCAGGAAGTTGCGGTTGAAGACGTGCCGGATATCGTTTCCATGACTCTGGTAAAAGGAGAGTTAGTTGAGCGCCTCCTGTATCATGACAAAACCAATGGTGGCCATGCCATTCCTGAGGCTAAACTGGTCCCATTTTATAAGAGCCAGACAAAGAACGTACTTCGAAACTGTGGGCAGATTGATCCCAAGGAAATAGGACATTATATCGCCCGGGATGGCTATGCGGCCTTGGCAAAGATATTATCGGGGATGAGCCCTGAACGTGTGATTGAGACTGTCTCAGAGGCAAAGCTGAGAGGTCGTGGTGGCGCTGGCTTTCCTGCAGGCACGAAGTGGAGACTCACGAGGCAGGCGGCGGGCGATACCAAGTATATTATCTGCAATGCCGACGAGGGCGACCCCGGTGCTTTTATGGATCGAGCAGTACTGGAGGGCGACCCGCACAGCGTAATCGAAGGGATGCTAATAGCTGCCTATGCTATTGGAGCACACGCCGGGTACATATACGCTCGCGCAGAATACCCCATAGCCATTGAGCATTTGACTATTGCCACTGGCCAGGCTGAGGAACTCGGCCTGCTGGGCGAAAATATCCTGAGCACCGGCTTCAACTTTCGCATCTATATTAAGAAGGGAGCCGGAGCCTTTGTCTGCGGTGAGGAGACAGCGCTCATTGCCTCCATAGAGGGAAAAAGGGGCATGCCGAGGCCCCGGCCACCCTTTCCCGCTCAGTCAGGACTGGAGGGCAAACCTACCTCCATCAACAATGTGGAAACCTATGCCAACGTACCCGGTTTAATCCTAACCGGTGCCGAGGCCTACTCTCAGATTGGTACCGAGGAAAGCAAGGGGACGAAAATATTCTCCCTTTCCGGCAAGATAAACAATACTGGGCTTGTTGAAGTGCCGATTGGTACCCGACTGTCCACCATAATTTACGATATCGGCGGTGGTATCCCCCGTGATAAACAGATCAAGGCGGTACAAACTGGAGGCCCTTCAGGAGGATGCATTACATCCCAGTTCATTGACACGCCGGTGGACTACAGCTCCCTGGCTCAGCTGGGATCGATAATGGGCTCCGGTGGCATGGTGGTAATGGATGAGAGTAACTGCATGGTGGAGGTAGCCCGGTACTTTCTGAGCTTCACACAGGCTGAGTCCTGCGGAAAATGTGTACCATGCCGTCTGGGAACGAGGCAGATGCTGGAAATCCTTACGAGAATTACACAGGGAAAAGGACGTGACGATGATGTTGATACACTGCTTGCCATTGCCAATACTGTAAAGGATTGCTCACTTTGCGGCCTCGGTCAGACCTGCCCAAACCCGGTACTTACCACCATCAAATACTTCCGGGAAGAATATGAATCTCATATAAAGGAGAAGAAGTGCCCCGCTGCGGTATGTGACGCCCTGATGATATCCCCCTGTCAACATACATGCCCGGTCGGGATCAACGTACCCAAGTATGTGGCTCATATCGCTGATGGTGAATATCTGGAGGCTGTTGAAACGATCAGGCAGCGTAACCCGTTCCCTGCTATCTGCGGCCGTATTTGCCACCATCCCTGCGAGGGGCGCTGCCGTCGCGGCGAACTCGATGACTCCGTAGCCATAAGGGAGCTTAAACGTTTCGCGGCTGACTGGTATTTCGACCACGCCCATGAATTGCCGGCGCCGGAACCCTTCCCTCGAACCCAGAGCCAGAAGGTGGCCGTAGTCGGGGCCGGACCCACCGGCCTGAGCTGCGCTTACTTCCTCGCACAGATGGGATACCCGGTGACGGTCTTCGAGGCTCTCCCGATCGGTGGAGGCATGCTCTCGGTAGCCATACCGCAGTTTCGCCTGCCCAGAGAGGTTATTCAAAGCGAAATAGACTACATCGCAGCCCGCGGTGTCGAGATACAATACAATATGCCGATCAGCGCGAACTTCACGGTAGAGGATCTGCGGAAGGACGGCTTTGACTCCGTCTTTATCGCAGCGGGCGCGCAGGCGAGTCAGCGCTTGGGCATACCCGGCGAACTGGAGGATGTGGAAGATTTTCACTACGGGCTCAGATTCCTGCGCGACGTAAAAGTGGGCAAACAGGTAAGAGTGGGACGACGGGTGGCGGTCATTGGAGGCGGCAACGTTGCGCTCGACGCCGCCAGCACTGCCCTCCGCCTGGGAGCTGAAGAGGTCAACATCTACTATAGGCGGTCGAGGACTGAGATGCCGGTGTCCGACGTGGAATACGATGAGGCAATCGCCGAGTGCATCCGGATCCATTTTCTAGTCAGACCCACTCGGATAGAGAGCGACAACTGGAAGGCAACCGGCATCCAGTGTATCCGCATGGAGTTGGGGGAACCCGATGCCAGCGGGCGGAGACGGCCGGTCCCGATCTCGGGTTCCGAGTTCTTTATCGAGGCGGATACGGTGATAGCTGCCGTGGGACAGGCCCCCGACCTCTCGTTCCTGCCCCGTGACAGTGAACTGGAACGCACCAGATGGGAGACCCTCGTCGTCGACGGCAATCGACTGTCCACCAACGTCCCTGGCGTATTTGCCGGAGGGGACTTCGTCACAGGGCCAGGGATGGTCATAGAGGCTATTGCTGCTGGTAGAAGAGGAGCTGCTGCCATAGACAAATACCTCAAGGGTGATACTTCAAGGGTTGAGATATATGACCTGAAGCCCAGCCTTATTGAGGAAGTGATA
>CP070819.1:158983-162821 GCA_020344295.1 Dehalococcoidia bacterium
ATCTGCTCGAAAACCAACCTATATGAATCATAGCCGGAATATATTGGCATGGGGATATTTATGTTAAAACCCTTCCCGTCTCCGATACCGGTCTGATGAGCGAAACCGGTCCCAGGGTAGAGGAAGCTCGGGTCTTGATGGATATCTATCAACAGGATGCCGGGATCAGAATAGAAATATTCCGATGTCCCGTTACCGGCATGGGCATCGATGTCAAGGATTAAGATCTTCTCCAGCTTATGCCTCTGCCTGAGGTATATAGCGGCGAATGCAACGTCGTTGTAAAGACAAAAGCCTTCCCCATAAGATGGCTTTGCGTGGTGCAGGCCGCCGCCGATGGATACTGCTTTCGGGAATCGCCCTTGCTGTACCAGGTCACAGGCGGTTTTAGCCTGGCCGACTACCAGCCGAGATGCCTCTTCCAACCGGCCAGGTTTACCCACCGGCAAATTGTCGCCGCTGTGAAATCTGTGAAATGGACCCGGGTAGTCCAGCCCCAGGTTCGCAGCTTTGTAATATTCCCGAGTGAAGGTAAGGTATTCTTCGTGGCAGATTAGGAGCAAGTCCTCGTCGGTTGCCACATCTGACTGAATAATACGATAGTTGTCATCCTCAGGCAGATGTTCAAGCAGAAACCGATGGAACATAGGATAGCGGTCTCCCAGGAAAGGGTGCCCCGGACCAAAATCATATTCTTTCAGTTCATCCCGGTACAGGATGGCAACAGTCACATTGTCCTCCCGATAGCGTGTATAATCCGGTGGGATAGCGGCTATAGACGTCTACCTCGCCAATATACTGGTGTCTCCGGATCTCCAGTAGGTCCTCGCCCGGGCCCGCCTGGCCATATTCCTTGGCCGATGGCGAGCTTATAGATTATGACAACAATTATACCGAACAGAAACCCGCCGATGTGGGCCCAGTATGCCACCCCACCCCCCTGCGAAGCAAGCCCCAGAGTGCCTATACCGCTGAAGAACTGTAACAGGAACCAGAAACCCAGCAATATAATAGCTGGAATACGTACGAAAATTATGAAGAAGAATATAACAGCTGTGCGGACGCGGCTGAATGGAAAGAGGAGGAGGTAGGCCCCGAGAACACCGGCAATGGCACCGCTCGCCCCGATAGTCGGGACTGTGGATGTAGTGTCGACAGCAATCTGGAGCCAGGTCGCAGCAACACCGGCCGCGAGATAGAATAGAAGGTATCGAAAGTGGCCGAAACGGTCTTCTACGTTGTCACCGAAAACCCATAAGAAAAGCATATTGACCCCGAAATGCAACCAGTCTCCATGTAGAAACATCGATGTAAACATGGTTGTCCAGTTGGAGACGGGTGTTTCAATATTGAAATCACCTAGGGGAGTCTGCCACTCCATATAACTAATACCATGGACAAGCTCGTTGGGTATAACACCGAACTTAAAGAACAGAATGCTTTGCTCCAGGTCTCCGATTACGAGCTCATATACGAAGGCCAGGGCACAGAGGATAATAATGGTCACGTTGACATAGGGACGACTGCGGGTCTGAAGATCGCTATCCGAGATTGGAAACATATGGTATTCCGCCCCTTGTCATTATATGTTATGGGTGGGTATCAGTTTATCCCGAAGGTAAAGTAAAAAAGAACGTTGTACCATGCCCCGGTTCGGATTCCAGCCAGATCCGTCCGCCATGGGCTTCCACCAACCGGCGACACACCAGAAGACCCAGTCCTATGCCTTTAATCCCAGCACGCATGGCGTCCTCCGAACGTTGAAAAGGTTGAAAGAGCATGGCCTGATTTTCGCTCGATATGCCAATCCCCTCATCCCGGACGCCAATAGCCAACTTTCTCTTTTCCGGTTGAACGAAAACATGTATTTTACTCCCGGCTGGAGAGTATTTGACCGCGTTCTCAAGCAGATTATACAGAATACGCTCAACTCTCAACTTGTCTGCAGGGATGTGAGGAAGATCGTCTGGTAAGTTTGCGATGAACTGGTGACTTGGATATCTCGCTCTCATTTTCTGAAGCAGCTCGTCAATCACACTGCCGATGCGCGTCGACTCGACATATAGGACCAGGCGGTCTGCCTGAGCTCTGGAGAGCTCGAGTAAGTTCCCTAACAGGTAAGACAACGAGTCGGCTTCCTGAGCCGCATCTTGAAGAAGTTGACGCTTATCATCTTCCGATAGCCTTTTGCCCTCGGTCAGGGCGGTATTTACTGCACCTATGACGACGGTCAGCGGGCTGCGTAGTTCGTGGGAAACAAGGCCGATGAACTCATCTTTTAGTTGATCCAGCTCCTTTCGCTCGGTGATGTCACGGATTATTGCTGTGAAAAAAGTGCCCTCTCCGGTTTTCCATGTCGCCAGGGTAAGCTCTAAAGGAAACTCAGAGCCATCTTTTTTTCGCCCCTCTAGCTCGACAGTATTACCTACGATTCTCGTTTCTCCCGTTGAAACGACTCGCTGCAGCCCTTTCAAATGAGCCGAGTGGAAGCGTTCGGGCACGATCAGGGATGAAATAGGTTTTCCCAGTACTTCATCGGCCGTATAGCCGAATACATTCTCTGCAGCCCGGTTCCAGTAAATGGTCTTTCCGTCGCTGCCAATGGAGATAATAGCATCACCAGCAGTTTCGACGACTGAACGGAAACGCTCCTCACTTTCCTCCAGTGATTCCAATGACCGACTGTTCCGCAGGGCTATGGCAGCAAGTTCACCGAAAGCAGCAGCTATCCGGGCATCGTTTTCGGTGAAATCTGAAGGTTTGTTAGCGAGGCCAAGCAGGCCGACTACTTTATCATCGATTATCAGAGGGGCAAAAAGAACATTATCGAGGTTTGCGTGCCCTTCAGGCATGAAGTCAATCCACTTGCTGTGAGCGAAGTCATTTTCGTATACTGCCTTGCCCGTGTTATAGGTTTCCGCACGTAGACCGCGGACTGGCATCGGAAGAGAAGTATCTACGGTGCAGGGAAGACCACCTGAATCAAGGAAAAGCACCTCGTTTTCAGCGCCATCCTTAGATAATAAGTCGATGTATCCGGCAGTAGCTCCAATGAGGTTCTTACAGTAATCGAATATTGATTGGGCGGCATCACGAAACTGACGATAGCTCAACACAGCTCGGGAGCCCTCAAGCAATGCGGAAATCTCCGCTTCGCGATGCCGAGATTCATTCAGAGCTTGTGCTATCATCTCCTGTGCCTGCTTGCGCTCGGTCACATCGCGGGCAACAGCTATTACTGTTGGAGGATTGACCTCAGGAATCTGAGAAACGGAATATTCAATGTCTATGGTACTGCCATCCTTCTTCTGAAATGTTGTTGTGTTCAGGAAGAGCCCGTGTTCTCGGAGGCTAATTGAAACCGCTTGAACAAAGTCGGGGTGGCTTACATGCTCAGGGTAGAAGAAGCTTGCCTCCTTGCCGATAATCTCGTCCTTGGTGTAGCCGTATACTTTCTCGACGCTGTCATTGCACCAGGTAATTACTCCCTGTTTCACCATAAATACGGCATCGGCGAGATTGCGGCCCAATGCCGAGTACTGTTCTCCCGACTCTCGCAGGGCTACCTCTCTTTCTGCAAGGCTGCCGAGCAGGAGGTTGAATGGCTTATCAAGACCGGTCTCGATAATTGCTTTATAAATCAGATAAAACGATATGATCTTGAGAATATGACCGGCGAGATTGGCAGTGCCGAAGGGATCGGTATAGAGTGTGAAAAGCAATTCGGACCCGATGGTCACAATGATTGATGCCGTCAGTAATCTGAAGACCGTTTTATCGAACTCGGTACGCTTTCGAAAAAGTAAATAAAGTGATCCCAGGAGAATAGCTGAGATAA
>CP070819.1:162921-169495 GCA_020344295.1 Dehalococcoidia bacterium
AAAGAGAAACCAGACCTCATCCACATCGCCACGGCTTTACAGGGCAAAACGGGGCCTTATAGCAGTATGCCCGGTCATGGAATAGCTGGAGTTTCATTAGCAGGCTTCAGCGAAATCACCGGCTGGCCTGACAGGGAACCTGACGTGCCAACCGGGGCCTACAGCGATTTTATCACCTTCCCCCACTTTGTAACTGCTCTTATCTCAGCGCTTATCTATAGAAAAAAGACGGGCAAAGGGCAATATATAGAGCTATCGCAACTGGAAACGAGCCTTCAATTCCTGGCGCCACCAATCATGGACTACATGATAAATGGTCGCATCATGACACGTACGGGCAATCGGTCGACTTATGAGGCACCGCATGGCATCTATCGCTGCCAGGGAGATGACCGATGGTGTGCAATAGCTGTAGGCACTGATGAGGAGTGGCGCAACTTCTGCAATGCTATCGATAATCCAGAGTGGACCAGGAATCCCAAATTCGCCACACTAAGAGCTAGAAAGGAAAACGAGGATGAGCTAAACGAGCGGGTGGAGGAATGGACAGTCAGCTTCACACCTGAAGAGGTGATGAGTCGCCTTCAAGAGGCCCATGTAGCCGCTGGAGTGGTGTCGAGGGGAGAGGATGTGGTTGCAGATCCTCAGTTGAACCATCGCGGAACCTACTGGGTTCTCGAACATCAAGAGATAGGGCCTAACATTTATCAGGCCCCACCCTACCGCTTTTCGAAGACACCCGCTATAATCACCATGCCCACTGCGTGCATGGGACAGCACAATGAATATGTATTAAAGGAAATCCTGGGGATGTCCGACGACGAGGTCGCGGACCTGCTGATAGCCGGGGCTCTTGAATGAACCGGATTCAAGACCCGTAGCTTCGGCTGATTACATAAAGGAGTGTAAGAATGCGAAAGAATGCCCTGCGGACAAAATTATGTGAAATGCTCGATATTGAATATCCTATCTTACTGGCCGGTATGGGCGGGATGGGCGGCCCGGTGGCCGGCCCCGAGCTGGTGGCAGCGGTATCAAACGCCGGCGGTCTGGGAATACTCGGGTGTGCTTTTTTACCACCCAACAAGATCGAGGAAATGATCAGACAGACACGAAAGCTTACAGATAGACCGTTTGGGATAGACACAGTATTGCCGGCAGAGGCCCCCCAGACAGGGACCACCGCGGAAATGAGGGCTGAGGTACCTGCGCAGCACTCAGAGGAGGCCGATGTTATCCCAGAGATAATGCAGGAACTGGAACTATCGGTGCCGAAGGAAAGGACCCAGAGAAGCCTGTCCGATGCGGCGGACGATACGGTCTTTACCGGAGACCTCTTTAAGGAAGAGATAGAGATAATACTTGAATATCGTGTGCCCGTATATGCTGCCGGTCTAGGAGACCCGGGTCCTTACATGGATGATTTCCGTAAGCGGGGGATTAAGGTCATCGGTGTTGTGGGCCACACCAGATCTGCCCGCCGGGTTGCTAAATCGGGCGTTGACATCATAGTAGCCCAAGGGCGCGATGCCGGAGGCCATACCAGCAGGATAGGGACCATAGCCCTGATTCCCCAGGTTGTAGATGTTGTTTCTCCTATCCCAGTAGTAGCCGCGGGAGGCATAGGAGATGGTAGAGGACTGGTGGCATCATTAGCGCTGGGCGCTGTCGGCGTCTGGTGTGGCACGATCTTTCTGGCTACCCCTGAATCCCTTTACGAGGACTATCAGAAACAGAGTATTATCAACGCCTCGGAGGATGACACTGTAGTAAGCAGGGTCATAACCGGGAAAGAGGCGCGGATCTATAAAAACAGCCTGGCTGCTGCCTGGGCAAAGAGAGGGCTGCCAACTCTCCCTATGCCACTGCAGACTATGGTAGTCCTGCCCATACTGGACGCTGCTTTTGAGGCACGGAGGGCGGACATTGTCCCCACCCCGGCGGGTCAGATATCGGGAATAGTCCACGAACTGAAACCCGCGGGAAAGATCGTTGAGGAGATGGTGGAAAGCGCACATCAAGTTCTGGAGGAGTTCTGGAGAATGAAGCCCGCTTGAGATAGATCGGCAATGTGAGAGAATACTCATTAATATGTAGACGATTAATAACGTAGCCTAAGGAGGAGCACCATGACAACAGATGAGCTACCACCAGAGGTGCAGCAATATATCGGCCGCTTATCTTCGTTCATGGAAGGCCCCGACGAAGTCAACAAGCCGATGATCAGACACTGGTGTGAGATGGTAGAGGACGCTAATCCTCTTTACACCGACGAAGAATACGCCAAGAACAGTGAATATGGAGGCATCATCAGTCCTCCGACCATGTTGACAACATGGGTCTATCCACGCTGGTGGCCCCCACTTCCCCTTGATGAAATGGACCCGGCAATAGGTCCTGCTCAACTGGACGTACCTCTTGGCGACGTTCCCTTCTTCGCTGCCTCCAGTATAACAGGGGAGTATCTGCTGCCGATGCGTCCTGGGGACAAGATCCGTTACCAGACAGAACTGCATAGTATATCCCCATTTAAGAAGATACGGATAGGGGCCGGCCATTTCGTCACCACAATTCACTATTACTACAACCAGAGAGATGAACTGGTCGGCACAACCGAATTCGTCCTCTTCAGATACAGGATGGAAGAATAGCTGCTTCCAAGCTGAGAATAATCCCTTGTTGCCGGGAGGTTGAATCAATGGTGAATCAGATACTTTACTGGGAAGATGTTGGCGAGGGTACCGAGATTCCCCCTGTCTCTCTGGAACTTACGCATAACCGTATCATAATGGGGGTATGCGCGACCAGAGATAATTTTCCTCTGCACCACGATCCGGAATTTGCCCATGCTTCGGGCTACAAGGGACCGGCAGTAGCCGGTGCATTCCTGCAGGGATTCCTGGGGAGGTGCGTTACAGACTGGTCCGGTCCTACGGGGAAGCTCCGCAAATTAACCCTGCCTTTTAGAACGCCGAACTGCCAGGGTGATACCATTACTGCCAGTGGTAAAGTAACCAGGAAATTTTTGGAGAACGGCGACCATAGAGTAGATTGTGAACTAACAGTGACCAACCAGGATGGAATAGCGACCGTAAATGCCCAGGCCACTGTCGGACTTCCATCCAGAGCTTAGCCAATGGAAATTACGTTACCATGAGAGGGCTCCTATTCACATACTCTGCACCGCGTCTCTGCCCTGAGAAGCTCTCACGGGCACTTTTCCCAAGTAATGAGACGATCGTCTGTAAGTATTGACAGGTGCTAGTTGTTCTGGTAGCTTATGTAGCACTTTGACCATATAAGTAGTCCTATGACCTCTTCCGATCTTACTGCTGAATTCCTGCTCGGCTTCCTCGAAAGCTATCCTGCTGCTCTCAGCGTGTTCGAGTTGGACGGTACGATGGTATATGTCAACGAACACGGCTGCGATCTCCTCAAGAAATCGAAGGCAGAACTCGAGGGTATGCATGTCCAGGATTTCGTTGCTGATCCGGCATTTATCGAGGGTTTCATCGCCCGAATAATCCTGAAGGGATATGTCGAAGGTCAAGTTAATATGACTCAGAGCGACGGTAACAGTATAAGCGTCCGCCTTGCCGGCGTCCTCGTCAGAGACAGCAACGGCAGGCCTATGGGAATCGTGGGGATGGCCTTAGGGGCTAATGCCGTTCCGGAACAAATAGATGAAATGGAATCGCCGATACAACGAATATTGGGGCAGCTACCCGATGCACGAATGCTTACTGTCGAAGAGGTCGCTGATGAACTGAGGGTGAGTAAAGAGACAGTGCGCCGCTGGGTTAGAAACGGTCAGTTGCCTTGTATTAAGCTGCCCCGTGGCATACGTATACCCAGTGAAGTGATAAAGGATTTAATACGCGCAAACCTACAGCAGGAAGCAACTATAACTCAGTGATAGCAACTTATTAGAAGCATCTGTGGAGGGTTCATTCATGGCACCGCCGCTCGCCGGCATAAAGCTTCTGGACCTTTCGAGAATGGGGCCGGGGCCCTACTGCACCATGCTGCTGGGCGACCTTGGCGCCGAGGTTATCAAGATCGAACAGCCGGGGTTTGGCATCGTTCCCGTAGACGTGGATGAGAAGACCTGGGCCGCTTATTATGCCATAGACCGTAATAAAAAAAGCATCATCCTCGACTTCAAGACTACTGAGGCTCGCGGGATTTTTCACGAAATGGTCAAAACAGCGGACGTTGTCCTCGAAGGCTTCAGGCCAGGTGTTACCCAGCGGCTGGGACTTGACTATAAAACCGTAAGAGCGATAAATCAGAAGATCGTCTACTGTTCCGTGACAGGATACGGCCAGGATGGCCCCTATCGAGACCTTCCTGGTCACGACCTTAACTATATCTCAATAGCCGGTGCACTCAGCGCAATGGCCATCAGAAATGGACACAGCATAGTTCCCTTAAACCTACTAGCGGACTATGCAGGTGGGATACAGGCTGCGTACGCGATCGTTACGGCGCTCTTCGCTCGAGATAGAATGGGCGTGGGGCAGTATGTTGATGTCGCCATGTTAGACGGGGTGGTCTCCCTGCTGAGCTGGGAAGCGTCAGTGTTTTTCGCCGGAGGTGGCACTCCAACGTGGGGTGATACGCCGTTGACAGGTGCTGTACCCTGTGGCTGTGTATTTGAGGCGAAGGACGGCGGATTTGTCAGCCTCGGCTGCTTCGAGTTTAAATTCTGGGAGAACCTGTGCCGAGAGCTGGAAAGAGAGGACCTAATTCCATACCAGTATGCTTCCGGGAAAGATAAAGACTGGGTTATTTCACAGCTAACCGAGATCTTCATGACCAAGACAAAGGAAGAATGGTTCCAGCTTTTGAAAAGCAAAGATATCCCAATCACGCCGGCACTTGAGCTCGATGAGGTTTTCTCTGATCCGCATGTAGTACATCGCCGAATGGTAGTAGAGGTGGACCATCCCAAGCTGGGTAAGGTCAGACAGGCGGGTATTGGCGTGAAGTTCTCCGAAACACCGGGAGAGATAAGAAATACCGCCCCTATACCAGGACAGCAGACAGAGGAGATTCTCATGGATTTAGGTTACTCCAGAGAGGAAATTGATAGAATCAGGAATGCAGGCGCAATCGGCTGAAATCTCAAGGCAGCCTATTAGAATTATTCCTACGGAGGTGAAACAAAATGGCTTTGACCGAGAAAGACCTGGCATTGATTGGCAAGGAGTCCGAGCCCTTCTATGCCCCTGATGATGTATGCAAGTGCATGATCAGGCACTACTGCGAAATGATGGAGGACCCGAATCCCCTGTACACAGACGAGGAATACGCCAAGAAAAGCAAATATGGTGGCATCATTGCCCCCCCTCAGATGCTGATGGTATGGTGCATGCCTCGGATGTGGCCCTTTCCCGAGTTCCCTTGGATGCCCATGGCGGAGCTCGAACTCCCCGGTGTGGATACATATATCGCCACGGATATGATCCACGAGTTCTATAAACCCGTACGGCCGGGCGATAAACTCCGTTACGTCATGAAGCTCGACAAGGTGTCGGACCTCAAGAAGACGCGCATTGGAGAGGGACATTTCATCACAACAACCCAGACCTACTATAACCAGAACGATGAGGTGGTAGGGAGAGAGATCAGGACCGTACTGAAATATAAACCAAATGAGTAAACATAAGGAGGTATATGATGACTCATCATATTGTTTACTGGGACGATGTGACCGAGGGGCAAGATATCGGCTCTTATTCGATGCAAATGACAGCGGTGAAGATCAGCGGTGGAGCTTGGGCTACAAGGGACACGAACCCGATACACCATGATAAGGATTTTGCCCTGAAAGCGCAGCAGAGAGACATGATCGTTAATATCATGCACTCCGAAGGGATACTGTCGAAGCTTGCCACCGACTGGAGCGGGCCCGAAGGCGAACTGAAGAGAACCCGATTTAATATCGAGGGTAATTGCTGTGTTGGCGACCTGATGACGGTCTCGGGCAACGTAATAAGGAAATGGATCGGTGGTGAGGATGAAGGGTTCCTGGCAGGTCTGCATCTCGTCGAACTACAGGTTAATTCTGTCACCCCTGTGGGGCCTTTCTGTAATGCTCAGATCACGATGGCTTTGCCCGCCAAGAAATGATAACTTAATAGCACAGTCGCAGTGTTTTGGTCTGTCCATGTCTAACGAAAAGGAGGGACGGATAATTGACAGAGACGTTGAAAGATCAAGCCTGTATCGTCGGCATCGGAGAAACGGAGTACTCCAAGAATTCCGGACGCAGCGAGATGCGTCTGGCCCTGGAGTCTATAATGGCGGCCTGCGACTATGCCGGGATCAGTCCCAAGGATATCGATGGGATAGTCAGGTTTTCGGTTGATAGCAACCAGGTCGATGAGATAGCCAGGAACCTCGGGCTCGATAACGTCAGGTTCTTCCCCGAGGTCTTCTTCGGCGGCGGCGCCGGATGCGGTACCATCCAGATGGCGGCTATGGCGGTGGCGCTGGGCAAGGCAAACTACGTGGTCTGCTTCCGGGCGCTGAACGAACGCTCAGGCTTCCGCTACGGGCAGATGGCGGG
>CP070819.1:169595-175367 GCA_020344295.1 Dehalococcoidia bacterium
CGGGAGGGCATGAAGGTCGTGCTGGCGGACGTGGAGGAGGAGGCGCTGGGTCTAGTCGAAAGGGGGATAGGGGATGAGGGAGCATCCACTCTGGCCGTACTCACAGATGTTT
Source organism: Dehalococcoidia bacterium (assembly GCA_020344295.1). Classification (GTDB taxonomy): domain Bacteria; phylum Chloroflexota; class Dehalococcoidia; order SZUA-161; family SZUA-161; genus SZUA-161. The sequence goes on from CP070819.1 coordinate 169,708, forward strand.
CCAAGGCTGATGATGTCGAGTCACTCGCGAAGAAGACACTCGATGCCTTCGGCGCAGTGCACCTGCTCTGTAACAATGCCGGCGTCGGCACCGGTCTTTCCGTCTGGGAAAGCACGCTGGCGGACTGGCAGTGGGTCATCGGCGTGAATCTGTGGGGTGTCATCCACGGTGTTCACACGTTCGTTCCAATCATGCTTGAGCAGGGCACCGAGTGTCATATCGTCAACACAGCTTCGGCGGCGGGGCTAGTTTCAGGTCCGGGTCAGGGGATATACAAAGTCACCAAGCATAGTGTTGTGTCGCTCTCCGAGACCTTATTCCATGAATTGGCGATGGGGGGTGCTAACGTTGGCGTGTCTGTCCTCTGCCCAGGGCTCATCGATACCAACATACTCGATTGTGAGCGGAATCGCCCGACCGAGCTACAGAATGATCCCGCTGTGCAAGAGGCAATAGAAGCGAGTCCTGAGGTTCAGGCGTTCACGCAGGCTTTCCGTTCGGCACTTCGACAGGGGATGTCTCCTCAACAGGTCGCCGACATCGTTTTCAATGCTGTGAGGGAGAAGAAGTTCTACATCTTTGCGAACGCTGAGCCCTTCAGGGCGAGTATTCAAGCTCGCATGGAGGACATCGTGCAAGAGCGCAATCCGATCTACGTTCCCATCAGCCCGGCAGGTGAGCCTTCAGACTCGTGAGATGAAGATGCAACCGTCACTGGAGAGGGCGCTGCGGCACGAGGAGATATTGGGCGCGTAGTAACAAATAATCGTTCCTTTTTACCCTTTTACTTCCCACGCTTACCGTGTTATTGTTTGAAACGAACTTGAATCTTTAGGAGATAGAATAGGTAAAAACAGTCTTGGATAACAAGCTAAACTTCTGGACACGAATTGATAAACTTATTGCTTCACACGAAGTTATTATTGATAGACCGAAAGGAAGCACTCATCCCATATACCCTGAAATTGTGTATCCACTTGACTATGGTTATCTCGAAGGTACTTCCAGCAGTGACGGAAACGAGATAGATGTTTGGCAGGGTTCTATGACAGCCAAAACATGTGTTGCTGTAGTGTGTACTGTTGACATGCTTAAAAGTGATGCGGAGATTAAACTACTCGTTGGATGCAACAACGATGAAATGGATATAATCACTAGGTTCCATAATGATTATGACTATCAATCAGGCATTCTTATCAAGAGAAATGAGTTTGATTCCGATATGCATTTGTCCTCATCTGTCTAGTTATTGATATGTTGATACTCAACCAGTAACCTTCTCCCTTCCCCCTTGACCTACCTAGTTCACGGTGATATCCTTGGCACACGACACTCTCTACTTGAAAGTAAGTAAGGAGATTCTGGGGGCGTAAGCCTTTGTCTCAGGGTCGCCGGGTAAGAATCAGCCAGTTTGTGATGGATGATTTGAAGTCGCCCCTCGCTATGATGGTACACTAACAAGTGGAAACCATTAGTTCAATTACGCGAGTCAGGCCCTATATTAAATGTTACCCACTTGATTCACGGGCTTCCTTAACTTGAATCAGGGTGTCTATTAAGCAAGTCTCTCTTATAGAATCAGATAGGCGGTGCCGATGGCTGTTCGTTGGCTGTGCTGATTCTCCACCCAGACTTCACATTCAATTTGCCTCTCACTGCCTTTCCGGGACACCCTGGTTACCCTCCCACCGCTAGTTAAGGTATTGCCAGCTATATCCATACCCCGGTGCTGAACGTTAATTCGCTTGATAGCTGTACCGTCTCCAACCCAGTCCTTAAGCATTTGGGCAATGATGGCCGTCTTATACCAACCTTGGATGATGACATCAGGTAACCCACGTGATTTGGCAAAGTCTCCATCATAGTGAATATCAACAAATTCAGCCGTAGCCGCAGCAAACATCGCTAGATGCCGCACCATTATCGGTCCTTTGGTTAGCGCTGGTATCTCCATTCCCGCCTTTAGGTCTTGAGACTGGAATCTGCTATTGATGATGCTCCTCCTTTGGTGTTGTAGCTCGAAAGACTGAGGTGACCCGCCGTACCAAAGTTACCTGGCCATGTTGATTGGTGAGCGTCTTCTCAATAACAACAAAGATAAGGTGACCGGAGCGTCCTTCTCTTTCGTAAGCATCGATCAATTTCTCGTGTGAGGTGAGGGTATCTCCGGGTCTAATCGGAGCTAAGAGATGGAAATCGTCTCCAGCATTCATGCCGACCCAGCCAGGAGGCATTGGTATATTTATTGATGAGACTGTTCGAGCATCGCCGGCTTTCACGTAGCGTAAGGAGGTAGCCCCGCCATAGAAGGTCGGTGGGGCGATAATTCCCTCGTGTTTGGTCGTTCTAGCATATTCGTCGTCACAATAGATTGGGTCAGGATCCATAAGGGAATCAGCGAAGAACTTAATCGCCCCTTTATCAATAGAGTACACAATCGGTTCTGACTCAGTTCCGATGTACTTACTCAGGTGTTCCAGTAACTCACTCATTTGAAGAGTCTCCACGAGTGTTGATAGTGGAGGGGGTAGGATTCGCAGCCACAATTCTGATCAGAAGGATGACTATTCTCGGGACCGGCACCATGGGCCACTCGGTCACCCCTGACGCTCTTAAATTCTATCTCAAAACAGCTCACGACACAACCATCCATCGGTGGTAGTACTACCATTAATTCGGGGTCATCATGGTGACTGGGTGAGGCTTTGAACTACGTTCTAACAAGTTCGGCTGCTCCTGGAACGAGCCGCCAACCCTGGAGAGATTGAGGATTGAATGGTTTTACAGATGCTGCGCTGTGGGAGTATACTTCACGGCAGAGGGATGAAACCGGGAAACACTCATCGTAAATCGGAATGGGAAATCCCGGATTAGAAAGATAAGGAGGTATCATGGCTCGTGTAAGCTTACTGGAGAAAGAGCAGGCTGCCCTGACATTCCGGGAGGTGTACCAGGGTAGCGAGGAGCGAAGCCAGGGGGTGCTCAACATCGTGAAGCTGCTGGCGAACTGTCCGCAGATGGGACTGGATTACCTGCGCTTTGCAGGTGCGGTGCTGCGTGGGGAGGGCGTGCCGATGAAGCTGCGGGAGCTTGCTACCCTCAGGGTGGGCAGCGTGGCCGGGGCAGACTATGAGTTCCTCCACCATATTCCCCTCGGGTTGATTGCCGGGCTGACACGGAAGCAAATTGACGACATTAATACCTGGGAGGAGTCGTCTGAGTTTAACGAGCAGGAGCGTGCCGTGCTCCTCTACACTGACCAGGTTGCCAGAGATAACAACGTCACCGATGAGACCTTTGCTAAGCTTCAGTCCTTCTTCAGCGAGCATGATATCGTAGAGCTCACGCTGGTGATTGGCTACTTCGTCATGCTCTGCCGGATACTGGTGGCACTTCAATTGGAGTTGGAACCCGGCTTCAGCCCAGAGTGAGGTCTTTTCATCTCGTAGTGAAGAGGGTGCCTTACGGCAAAGACCCAACATCCTGTGAGAGCAATCGCTCCCGATACTCCAGCCCTTCTGACTAAGGTAAGGGGAACGATGTAGCTCCCGATGTCTTCCAGCTTTGATGAGTTCAAAACAAAGGTAGACAGCTTTTATAGGCTTAAAAAAAACTGAAGCCTCATGTTATGAATCGCCAAGCGTCACCTTGTTGGCACACAATCAGCCACATTGTTTAATTTCTAGCTGTTTCTATTCCTCCCGCCCAACTGTTATCCTGCCAACTCCTCCCGTGTCCTGCGATACTCCAGGTCTATTCGCTCCGCTTCGCTCGTCATGGCCTCCCATTCGGTCGTCAACCTCGCCACCTTTTCTCGTAGCGTCATATATTCACGATTCACAGCAATTATGTTCCGTGAATCCTCGTAATGGGCAGGGTTAGCCATCATAGCTTCGATTTCTTCAATTCGCTTTCTGCTCGCTGCCACCTCCTGCTCTATTTCTGTGATGCGTTCCCTTACCGGCGATATGGCGCGGTAGTATTCATTCCGCAGCCGGCCTTCGAGTGCTTTGCGCCGGCGCTTTATCACGGCCGTTGATGTCTGACGTAACTGCCCTATATCAGGGTTGGTTTCCATCATTTTCGTTTGACCGTCCGGTGACCTGTTCTGCCATAGATAATCGTCGTAACTGCCGGGGAAAACCGTTACCTGGCCATCCCGCACCTGGATGATTCTATTAGCGATCTCCCGGATAAGTGTACGGTCGTGAGTGATGAAACACAAGGTCCCTTTGTAAGCATCCAGGGCATCGGTCAAAATCTCGCGGGACGCAATGTCCAGGTGATTGGTTGGCTCATCCATAAGAAGGAGATTGGCTGGCCTTACGAGCATCCTGGCGATGGCAACACGGGTCTTTTCCCCACCCGAGAGCATCGATATCCTCTTCGTCACATCGTCACCGCTGAAGAGGAATGCCCCGGCCAGCCCGCGCAAGCGCTGGTCCGCCTCGTCCGGTGCTACGCTGCGTAATTCCTCAATGATACTGTTGTAGGGATTGAGAGATTCTATATAATACTGGGCGAAGTATGCCGTAGTCACATTGTGACCGAGTACACGCTGCCCTCTTTCAAAGGGCAAAACACCCGCCAGCATGCGCAGAAGAGTTGTCTTCCCAGCCCCGTTCACGCCTACCAGAGCCGCCCGATCTCCGCGCTCCAGCATTATGTTAAGATTTCGGTATACGACATGCTGGCCGTAAGACTTGGCAACGTGCTTTAGCTCGATTACGACCCGACCGCTGCGCGGGGGCTCTCTGAAATTGAAGTGTATCTTCTTCATTACCCGTGGAACCGTAATCCGCTCAATCTTGTCCAGCTGCTTGATACGGCTCTGCACCTGAGAGGCCTTGGTGTTCTTGGCCCGGAAGCGCTCGATGAAACGCATTTGCCGCTTGAATTCCGCCTCCTGTCGCCGGGCGGCCGCCTTGCGAGTCTCGATATCCTTCTCGCGGGCGAGAACGTAGCTATCGTAGTCTCCATGGTGGAAGACAACGGCCTCGTCCTCAATAGCTATGACCTTGCTGACAACATTGTTGAGAAAGGCCCGGTCATGGGACGTGACCAGAACAGCGCCGCGATAGCGCTTGAGGTACGTCTCAAACCAGCGCTGCGTCTCCAGATCGAGATAGTTTGTGGGTTCGTCCAGCAGCAAAACATCGGGACTAAGGAAAAGGAGCCTGGTCAATTCAATACGTGTCCGCCAGCCCCCACTGAATTCAGACAGCGGACGCTGGAAATCCGACGGGGCAAAACCCATGCCGCCGAGGATGATCTTGGCCTCATGTTCGGAGCTATAGCCACCCTTCGCCTCATAGAGCGACTGCAGCTCACCGAGCTTTCTCAACAGGCCTTTCACGGTTTCTTCGTCTTGTTCCTCTGCCAGGTCTTCCTGGACCAGCAGGATCTTGTGCTCAAGGTCCCTGACCGGATCGGACGAGCCGGACACATATTCCAGCAGATTACACTCCGATGATGGTTGGACATCCTGACGAAGATAGCCGATGGCAGTGTCGCGTCTCACAGACACGCTTCCCGAATCCGGGATGATGTTGCCGGTGATGATTTCGAAAAGGGTGGTCTTGCCCGTGCCGTTTCGTCCGATGACAGCAATGCGATCGCTCATGCCAACGGTGAAGCTAACCCCGCCGAAGAGCTCATGA
>CP070819.1:175467-180514 GCA_020344295.1 Dehalococcoidia bacterium
GCCATGTTGCCAGTCAGGATGGTTGACGCCGAACCAGTGAGTCGAATTTGACATATCGGCGTCGAAGGCTGTCATTACAGAATCATATAGAGCAAGAAAATCGGTATCAGTAGCCGCCTCTTTTAATCTGTCTGGAGAGATCTCGTTTAGCTGCTGTATTGGGTTGTGACCGCCAAGTCTCCAGAGTGAGTAATCTAGAACACGAAACAATTTGCGTGCCGGCTCGTGCCAGCTCCACCACAAGTTGTTGGCAAGCTCATCAAGCCTGCTGATGCATTCCGGTAATTTCGTAACTGTCATATATAATTTCCCCTTTGTGTACCGTGAGTGTGTTGCCAAGATTATACTCTATCGGGGTATCGATAAACTAATCTGTTGGCTTTTTACGGGTTAACATTCCATCACAACGTGTATGTCGTCAGCGAAATAGGGACAATCGGGCTAAACATTCGTCAGAATAGTGCAGCGGGGATGATTGTTCACACATTTCGTCAGATTGTTTCATGCTCAAAAACTAGCGATGTATTCAATCGACAGGTTATCCATTACCGATAGCTCGTCGTAAAGATTAGAAAGCTCCGGCACCACTCCGATGTGCCTCTTGGCGGTTGCGATTTCAGAGCCGATGTCGTAGACCAAGACGCGGGCGTGTCCTTCGGTAGGACGGTTGAGGCCGGTGAGGATCCGGATGGTGGTCGTCTTGCCTGCCCCGTTGTGCCCAAGAAAGCCGAAGGTTTCCCCTTCCCTCACACTAAGGCTGATGTGGTCAAAGGCTAAGATGTCCCCGTAAAGCTTTGTCAACTTTGACACTTCAATGACGTCGGCCATAGCTATAGTCTATCATATCCTGTCCATAGGGCCTTGCTGAAAACCAAGACGACAGCAACAACCCGTAGTCACTAATAGTGTTTTAAGTGCACATTCCTCGGTTTTGTTACGCATTGGCCCGTTTCACGGATTCCCACAGCCCCACGGACTAGCGAGTGCTATAATATTCCTAGTATGATCCATGTCGACGGGAGCCAAAAATCAGGGAGCGGCACCATCCTCCGCTATGCGGTGGGATTGGCAGCGTTGCTTGGTGAGGAGCTTCGGCTGACAAATATTCGGGCGAAGAGGGATAAGCCTGGCCTTAGGCCCCAGCACCTCAAGGCCATCCAGGCGGTGGCTAACCTCTGCGGGGGTGTGCTAGAAGGGGGTAGGGTGGGCTCCGGCGAGATAGCCTTCAGGCCAAGACACGCCATAGGAGGGGGCTGTTTCAAGTGGGACATCGGCACCGCAGGCTCAACTACCATGCTTGCCCTCACCATACTCCCTGCTGCCTGCTTTGCCTCAGGGCCAGTTACCTGTCGCGTCTCCGGTGGGCTGTTTCAAGATTTCGCTCCTTCGGCATATCACATTCAGCACGCCCTGCTGCCGACTTTGTGGAGGATGGGACTTCGTGCCCGGCTTGAGATCCTCCGTCCAGGGTATGTGCCCAAGGGAGGGGGCATCATCGAAGTTGAGGTGATCCCGGTAGGGGAGCAGCTCGTCCCCTTGGAGTTGCCGGAGCAGGGAAGCGTCGCCCGGATTGACGGCATAGCCCTCTCCTCACACCTCAAGGACAGGAAGGTCAGCGAGAGAATGGCTGCCGAGTGCCGGCGAATACTTCATTATGGGGGACTCAGTGCCTCCATAAAAGGCATTGACGACACCACCGCCCCTCAGGCTGGCGCGGCCCTTGCGTTATTTGCCTATACCAACACCGGCTCTATAATTGGCGCGGACCGTGCTGGGGCGCCGCGTAGGACATCAGAGGAGATTGGAAGGTATGTAGCCCGGAGCCTGATTGAGGACTTGACCAGCGGTGCTACAGTGGACAGATTCCTTGCCGACCAGCTCATCTTTTTGGCTGCCCTTGCCCGAGGCACCAGCCGATACCATATCCCACGGCTTACCGAGCATGTAGAGACCAACCTCTGGCTTGTTGAGAGCATCCTGGGAGCCAAGACCAAGATAGCTAAAGGCCTAATGATAGAGGTCGAGGGCGTTGGCTATGGCAGAACGGGCTAGGCTCAGGATTGGAAACCAATAAAGAAATACATTCGGTTGACCATTGGATTTATTCGCGCCGATACCATGGTATGCCTCGAACAAATACTCAAGAATGCTCAGCTTCAATTCTCTCTAGGAAGTTGAACTACCTACAAAACCCTTGTATTCTTTATGGAGAATGGGTAGTTTAATTATGCTTTCGTCAATGATATGGGCGTGAATTTGTTGTTGTGAGTGGGTACTGCTAAGTGATTGAACCTTGGTCATGGGCCATGCTGCTATTCCTGTCACCTGTGGCCGGGATTATCAAATCCTTGCCATTTGAATTCACCCGCAACCTATCAACTTACCCTCTATTTTTTATTTCTGCCGTGCTAAGCTCATTGGTCTTCTTCCCTATTTACTTCGGCTTGACCAAGACTATTCCCAAATTTGACTCTTTGACAAGGGCCTCGGACAAGAGTCGAGCTAAGTTCAACAGATACCTAGGAAAGTGGGGGTATCCTGGACTAGCAATCTTGGTAGTAATACCAGGACCAGGCACTGGGGCAATAGTAGTTTCGACGTTAGCTTCAGCCCTTCGACTAAGCCTGTGGAAGTCATATTTTGCAATTCTAGTTGGGTGTGCTACGCAAGGGGGAATAATAGCTGGAATATACAGTGGGGTATTTCGACCGTAGAGGACGCAGGATAACACAATCGGCTGGTTAAGATAGAGGAACATGTGGCTAATCTGTTAGGGGCACTGAAAAACCAATCAAATCCCTATTGAACTAAATGGCGGTTTGTGTCCTCCATCGAAGCTTGCAGTTCTGGCACTATTGTAATACGATGGAAGCCAGTTGTAGATAGAATGGCACAGGTATCCGTGAGGGCACAAACCCAATTGCCGGTAACATAGACATGACTATGAATGGAGCTGAGGGCAAGAGAATCCCCCCTTATTGCATAATCAGCTTCCACTATTGGTTCAAACTGAACAAACATTGACCAGACTATGAGAAGGCAGGTGGAATTCAGAGAGCTGGTATCGAAAATCTAGCTATCGGTTGCTGAAGCTTTTCCCAACGGTGCTCTGACTTCCAACTATGAGGTGAATAGCATGAAACAGGTTGGCAAATACATCCACTGGTTTGAATCGATAAAGATTGAAGACGTTCCGGTTGTAGGTGGAAAGAATGCGTCTTTAGGAGAAATGTATCGTGAGCTTACAAATAAGGGGATAAAGATTCCGAACGGCTTTGCCGTGACGGCTGATGCATACTGGCTGGTCTTAAGCTCAGCAGGAATTCTTGGCGTACTCAAGGACACTATGGCAGGTCTTGACAAGACAAACGTGGCTGATTTGGCGAAACGAGGTAGAAGAGCACGTGATCTCATCTTGGGTGCTGGCATCCCCGACGAGCTCTGGGCCGAGATCAGGACTGCCTATGACAAGCTCTGTGAGGAATATGGTCCTGACACAGATGTCGCGGTTAGGAGTTCAGCTACTGCAGAAGATCTACCAACGGCTTCATTTGCTGGTCAGCAGGAGACCTATCTAAACATACGGGGATACCAAGGCCTGAGAGAGGCCTGTAGCAAGTGCTTCGCCTCGCTTTTCACAGATAGAGCGGTATCCTATCGTATTGACTATGACTTCGACCATTTCGAAGTAGCACTCTCTATCGGCGTAATGAAGATGGTACGTTCTGACTTGTCCACAAGCGGTGTGATATTTACCATTGATCCAGATTCAGGTTTTCGTGACGTAGTGCTCGTCACGGCATCCTACGGTCTCGGGGAAAACATTGTGCAGGGTGCAGTTAATCCGGATGAGTACTATGTCTTCAAGCCGACTTTTAATAGGGGGCACGGGGCGATCATCAGAAAGACCCTTGGAAGCAAGGAGATCAAGATGGTCTATGGTAGCAAGGACTCGATGGTCTTGACGCGAAATGTGGAAGTGCCCAAGGCTGACCGCGGACGTTTCTGCATTACTGATGATGATGCGCTGAAGCTAACAGGCTATGCGATCGCAATAGAGGAGCACTACTCGAAGAAGGCTGGCAAGGCTTGCCCGATGGATATCGAATGGGCAAAGGACGGAAGGGACGGAGACCTCTTCATTGTTCAAGCGAGGCCCGAGACAGTCCAATCGCAGAAAGCCATGGACGTCCTTGAAACATATCACCTAGACAAGGAAGGTCGGATATTAGTGCGTGGTAGGGCCATAGGGGCGAAGATCGCAAACGGTAAGGCCCGGGTGATTCCCGATGTGGCCCAGCTCGATTCGTTCAGGCCCGGGGAGATACTTGTAACGCACACTACAACTCCCGACTGGGAGCCGGTGATGAAGACTGCCGCTGGAATTGTAACGAGCAGGGGAGGAAGGACCTGCCATGCAGCCATAGTTAGCCGTGAACTTGGTATTCCCGCTGTGGTTGGCACAGATGAGGCTATGGAGCGAATCCCCACCGGCCAGGAGATTACCGTAAGCTGCGCAGAAGGTGACGAAGGTAGAGTATATGAGGGGATCATTACGTTCCATATTGATAGGCTGAGCCTGAAAGACCTAGAGCGGCCGAAAACAAAGATCATGATGAACTTGGGGGACCCTGAGCAGGCTTTCTCTCTATCCATTATCCCCAATGACGGTGTAGGTCTTGCGCGCATGGAGTTTATCATCAATAGCTACATAAAGATTCACCCTATGGCCCTTGTGCATCCAGAAAGAATAACGGATGAATTAGTACGGCAAGAGATAGATAACCTCACATTGGGTTACAACAACAGGGCAGAGTACTTCGTAGAGAAGCTGGCGCAGGGGGTAGGCACTATCGTGGCAGCATTTTATCCAAAACCAGTCGTTGTACGTATGAGTGACTTCAAGACTAATGAATATGCAAGTCTCGTAGGAGGACACTATTTCGAACCTGAAGAGGAGAATCCAATGCTTGGCTTTCGCGGGGCCTCTCGTTACTATAATGAGAGATACAGGGAAGGCTTCGCGCTCGAGTGCAAGGCGATGAAA
>CP070819.1:180614-183756 GCA_020344295.1 Dehalococcoidia bacterium
GTATAGAGAGTGAACAGCAGCTCGGAACCAATAGTCACTATGATTGACGCAGCCAGCAGTCTGAAGACAGTCCTATCGAACTCGGTACGTTTCCGAGAAAGTAAATAGAGTGATCCCAGGAGAATAGCTGAGATAACATATTCACTAGTCTTTTTAAAAGCTGTTAAACCTGTGCCTTCAATAAAGCTGTCCGGGAAGATGTTCCATGTGAAAATGGAAACCAGAAGGAGTGCTGTCACTAGCGCATAGCCAATAAATGCGAGATTGGCATTCAGTTTACGGCCAATAAACAGAGGGGCGATAAATAGAGATAGACTTTCGATATATCGGGCGGCAATCCACAGCTCAGTGGGTAAATTCGTGCCATATCCTGTAAATACACCCATACCTGTGTAGCCAAGAGTATGTAGTAGGTCTATACCACCGACGAAGAGATATGCTATGCCGATAAAGAGGATGTAGTTATTAGCTAAAGAGCGACGTGTATGCCAGGCAAGGGCGAAGATCCCGATTGCTACGATAATACTAAAGAGCTCGGCAAGGCTGTGGAACAGCAGATAGTTGGTACGGCTGGTCAGGTACAGCCCGAGCAAGACTAATGCACCAAACAGGATGCCTGCGTATTTCACTTTGTTATCCATTCCGTTAGTCGACACTTGTTAGGCTTGCTATTAATTTGTTGAACGGAGAGCAACATTCTAATATGTGTAGAAAGTTGGGTCAAGGAGATTTACTATATAACTTATCATATGCTAGTAGTTTTGACATCTGACAAGCAAGTAGCTATTATTGGAGCGATTGTAGCTTACTTGGATAAAGACCGTGAACCGATTTCGTATATTGGTCGTAGATGACGAGGAGCGGATACTCAATTTCCTCAGGGTCAAGCTCAAGGCCCTAGGGTATGAGGTTGTAACAGCCGGTGATGGCCTCGAAGCATTGGAACAGGCTCAAGCTCAGGACCCTGACCTGATAGTGCTTGACCTGATCATGCCCAGGATGGATGGATTAGAGACGCTTAAGGAAATCCGCAGCTTCTCGCAGGTGCCGGTTATCATTCTCAGCGCCAAGGGGGCAGATGTCGACAAAATTAAGGGTCTTGGGCTTGGCGCTGATGACTACCTTCAGAAACCTTTCAATCCTGACGAACTCGTTGCCAGGATCGAGGCTGTAAGGCGCAGACTTGAGCCGGCTGAGAGGCGCGGGGCACATGGAGCCACCGAATCAATTGCCTTTGGGGATCTGAAAGTTGATTTCGAGGGACGTCGGATTTCGGTTGGTGGTGAGGAGCAGCACCTAACACGAATAGAATGGCTTCTGCTCAGTGAATTAGCCCGCAACGTTGGACGTCTTCTGACTTATGAAGAGCTCTTGACCCGCATATGGGGCCCCGAGTATAGAGATGATGTTCAGACTCTCAGAACATGGATAAGCCGACTTAGATATAAACTTGAAAAGAACTCCCCGGACACCAAGCTAATCCGCACTATCCCCAAGACCGGCTACATAATGGACCTTCCATCAGAGTGAGATACTGCGGTAAGGTTGGAATCAACGTAGTAATATTTCATATTTCTTTTGTCTCAGAGACTATAGATATTCACCTCCATCCATTGCTATACGTACTACACTAGTGGTGATATTAGCATGGAATTCGTGACGCGGTATAGCACCATTGTCAAAATGTGATAAATTCTTTAGCTTTTCTATCTGCATTTTATGATTTTTTCACCCTGACTGACTATTATTAACACTGTGGTAACGATAGAGAGCCGGGATGAAAGAAGAATATATGGAGGTAAGGGGGCAATAAAGGATATTGAAAGGGTTAAGTAGGGTGCTAGAGGAAGTGTAATGCTCGACGGAAAGCGTATTGCGATTCTGGTTGAGGAGGGCTTTGAGGATTCCGAGCTGGTCGAACCGCTGAGGGCGATGAAGGATGCTAACGCTCGAGTAGTAATCGTCGGCAGTGGCTCCAAGAATAGCTACAATGGTAAAAGGGGCGGCGCAACTGTAAAGGCTGATACAACTGCCGATAAAGTTAACGGCAGGGACTTTGATGCGATTATAGTACCTGGCGGCTATGCCCCCGATAAAATGCGTCTGTATCAGTCTATGATTGATATGGTAAAAGACGCTTATGAATCCGGTAAAGTGGTGGGGGCCATTTGCCATGGCCCTCAGTTGCTGATTTCCGCTGATATGGTGCGGGGCCGCCAGGTAACTTCCTGGCCGTCGGTGGCTGTGGACCTGAAGAACGCTGGGGCGAAATGGGTCAACGAACCCGTGGTCAAGGACGGGAACTTGATTACGTCTCGAAAGCCGGCAGACATCCCCAAGTTCAATAAGGCATTAATTGAAGCATTGGTAGGTAGTTGATAGTATTGTTGTGGATGAAGAGGGAATACGATAAAGGCTGTTTGAGGCTGTGTTAGAAGCTCGAACGAAGCTTCTTTATATAGAGTGAATCAATTAGAGTGAATCAATTCTAGACCAACTGGTTCTTAGTCAAATATACTACAATTGTGCCAATATGCGGTTTGTACATATACATTACTAAGAAGGAATCCGGTATTGGATTGTGACTTTAGTCGCTGACGAATCAGACCTCGTAATTATAGCCTACAGAAGGGAGTGTAAGTACAGATGCCCAACGCAAAAGCCTTTTTCACGAATATGACGGTCCCAATGCCTCTTCAAAGGAAGCTCTATCTCGTTTTTCGGAATAACATAATAAAAATACGCAAGAGGCAGAATTGCTGTGGTCATCCTGGAGAACCGGGCTGTTGAGAGAAGGAGAAATAGACTCCTCGTCGAGGAGATTAAATAGAGTAATCATCAATGCAAAGAAGTTTTGGTATGTCAGAGGGAGTGACGGCGCATGTGGCTGTAAGTTATGATGTGGCAGGTTGGAAAGGGGCGTAAATTATGAGGAAGGTATATCTGGATAATGCAGCCACCACACCTTTACTACCCGAGGTGTTTGAGGCAATGTTGCCCTATCTGAAGGATTCGTACGGCAATCCTCAATCTCTACATAGCTGGGGAGATGACGCCAGGGAGGCGGTTGAGGAGGCAAGAGGCAAAGTGGCCGCCTTGCTTGGCGCTGATTCTGATGAGATCATCTTTACGGGTAGCGGAA
>CP070819.1:183856-189409 GCA_020344295.1 Dehalococcoidia bacterium
AGTACAGAACTCGGCTTACAGGCTTACTTGGCTATCGTGGAGCGGCCGTCTTTCGGTAGAATGGCCGCTCCATCCAATTTACGGATATGTGAGATAAAGGTCCAGAATGGGAAGCGATCTGTCATTGGATGCCATCAAGCAAGGTCTGACCACACGATTAGTAGGCAGTAATCTTATCTATTATCCCTCGGTATCTTCAACTCAGGACATTGCCCGAGAGGCCGCAGTGAAAGGAGCACACGAGGGGACAACCATCGTCGCTGAAGAACAAACGAAAGGCAGAGCCCGACTGGGGCGCACGTGGATCAATCCACCGGGAGTTGTCGCGGTATCCATCATCCTCCACCCGGAAATGAGCCAGCTAACTCGTCTCACAGTAATGGCATCCCTGGCTACAAGCCAGTGTATCGAGAAGGCCACCGGTCTCAAAACCTCCATTAAATGGCCTAACGATGTCCTCATTAATGGTAAGAAGGTGAGCGGTATATTAATCGAAAGTGCCCTCCGGGGTCAGGCTGTTGACTGGGCCGTCGTAGGTATCGGCATAAATATAAATTTCGATCCAAAGTCCTTCCCCGAGATTGCCGATATTGCTACCAGCCTCTCCGCCGAACTGGGGCGGGAGGTCTCCCAATTGCAGGTCCTGCTGCACTTGCTCGACGAAATGGAGCAGCTCTATATGGCATTGCGCGAAGGCCATTCTATCCACGAAGAGTGGCGCAGCCGCCTGGAGACGCTGGGGAAACAGGTGGAGGTGACATTCGGCGATCACATGGAGGTGGGATGTGCCGAGTCGGTAGATGATGACGGTTCTCTGCTGCTCCGCCGCTCTGATGGCACCCTTATATCAATAATAGCCGGCGATGTTTCACTGCGCGCACAGTAGCTGTTACGCGAAGGCTCCTGATCTGAACAGGAAAAAAACGGGCTGGTCGTTATGACCAGCCCGTGATACTCTATATTGTCTTCTTGTATTTAACTACGCTATAGAACTTACCGGTTAGCTCTGTGTCTTCCCTCCGGAACCCATCTGAAGTAGCGGGGTTATAAGGTCCATGGGCAGCGGGAATACTACGGTACTCGAGTGCTCCGTAGCTATTGTGGTCAGCGTCTGCAGATAACGCAATTGCATTGCCGACGGATGCTTGGATATAACGCCGGCCGCCTCAGCAAGCTTCTCCGCCGCCTGTAGCTCGCCCTCAGCATGGACGATCTTAGCCCTTCTCTCCCGCTCCGCCTCCGCCTGGGCCCCAATTGCACGCACCATCGTTGGCGGAAGCTCGACCTCCTTGATCTCAACAACACTCACTTTCACTCCCCAGGGGTCCGTCTGCTCATCGATGATCTGCTGCAGATTCTGGTTTAGTTTCTCCCTCTGCGCCAGCAGCTCGTCAAGCTCGTGCTGCCCGATCACGCTTCTCAGCGTTGTCTGCGATATCTGTGACGTAGCATAGCGATGGTCAAATACCTTAATCACCGAATCTTCCGGCTTAACAACCCTAAAGTATACAACAGCGTTGACCTTCACGGTCACGTTGTCTTTGGTTATCGCCTCCTGTGAGGGGATATCCAGGGTTACAACCCTGAGGTCCACCTTCACGCTACGCTCGACAAACGGGATAATAACGAACAAGCCGGGGCCGCGGACACCCGTAAATTTCCCCAGGCGGAAGATAACGCCCCGCTCGTATTCCTGAGCGATCTTGATCGCCGCCGAAGCCACTACCAGAATAATAAACAAAGCGGCTACAACTCCGATTACAGCTCCTTCCATCTCTTACCTCCTCATTATTTCTTGGTAACCCAGAGCTTCAAGCCCTCGACCTTCGTAATCACTACCTCTTCACCGGGCTCGATTCTATCACCCTCCGTTCTCGCTGTCCAGTGCTCGCCCTCGACCAGGACCATACCTGTTGGCGCCAGCTCTGTCTGAGCAAGGGCCACCTTGCCCACCAACCCTTCCTTTCCTGTAACAGGCCGCCGGCGCTGAGAACGTACAATAGCAGTAACCACGAAGAGAAAGATAGCTGCGATAACCACCGTCACCGCCGCGATAACCCACCAGTTGATATCAAGCTGAAACAATTCTGGACCTCCACCAAACAGGATTATAGAACCCATTATTAATGAGGCCAAGCCTCCCAGCGTTAATATACCGAATGTGGTAGTGAACACCTCGGCGATGAAGAGCACAAAGGCGAGTACAATGAACAGTATCCCCGCCCATGAAGCCTCCAGTACCGCCAGAGAGTAGAAAGCCAAGATCAGTGAGATAGCGCCCACCACTCCGGGCAGAATCGTGCCGGGATTGATAAGTTCGAGAATAAGTCCTGTTGTAGCCAGGGTAAGCAGGATGTAGGCGATGTTAGGATCACTTATCGTCTGCAGGAATCGTTCGATAGTGTTCATCCCGACATCATGAATAGAGTAACCCTCAGTAACAATTGTCACGTTGCCGCTCACTAGTTCAACGGTCATACCGTCAAGCTGGGTAATGAGGGATTCAAGGCTGCTGGCCCCGATCTCTACGAGAGGAGGATCGAGGTAAGGGGTCTCGAGTTTGAGCACCTCCTGGTGCTCGGGTGTCAGGGGTTCAAGGCCCAGCGCTTCCCCATCAGTGAATGAGAGTGCCTCCGACACTGTAGCCCTTGCGGCTTCCAGATTCCGGCCACGTAATTGTGCCAGTGATCGGATGCTGGCCTCGGCATCTTCGCTTATCTTCTTTCTGAGCGTCTCGGAGAGATCCTCCCCCGAGCCGGACACCGGGCTGGCGGCTCCGATACGGCTGCCATCGGCCATGGCTGCTACATGAGACGCCAAGGTAATAAAAGTCCCCGCCGAGCCTGCCCAGGGATCCACATAGACTACAACAGGCACCTCAGCCTTTTTTATTCTATCTACGATGTTCTCTGTTGTACTGAGCAAGCCCCCGGGAGTGTCCAACTCTATTATTACGGCAGCAGCATTTTGGGACTCCGCCTCACCGATACCGCGATCTATATAGCTGGCGACCGCAGGTACTACAGTCCCCTCCACGCGCAATACGTAGATCTGTGGGGACGATTCTGCCAGTACGCCCCCGGCGATAATTGACAGAACGGCGAATAACCAGATCAGAAGAAAAGAAACGCGGATCACTTTCAGCATTATTCCAGACCTACCCCAGATGCCACCTGTTTACCTAATTCATAGGCATCATTAAATAATAATGACTTTACCTTCTGAAAGCTAACCCTCCTCGGGTCCTTAGTCCATTTTATCACAATTCGGGAGCTTGAGTCGCACAGAATATCATAAGACCTGACTATTCTGACAACCTATGTTATTCTCCTGATTATATCTTCAAGCAAATTCCGCCAGGCTTTACCGGCCTGCCTGGTATCAAGCCGAAGCTGTGTTGTGCCGACTTTTAATTTATCACCATAATATTCCTGAATAAGTGTTCGGTCGATCTTCGTGCCCGGCCTAAGCCTTATTACGACCTGTCCTCCCTCCTTAGAAACGTCCTGAACGCCAGCATAGCTTCCCAGCAGCTTGATCCTGATTATATAGAGCAGTTCTTTTGTCTCAGCAGGAAGAGGCCCAAAGCGATCCTCCAACTCGGCTCCAAGCTCGTCCAACTCCGCTAATGAGTCGACCTTAGCCAATCTCACGTAAATGTCCATGCGGGTGCTGACGTCAGCCACATATTCCTCTGGTATGTAGGCATTCAGGGGCAGATCTACTGTAGTGGAGACCGGCTCGGGGACAACCTTATACTCTTTACCATGTTGGAGTTCCGATATCGCTTCCGTTAAGAGGCGGTTGTAGAGCTCGAAGCCAACAGCCCCCATGTGCCCACTCTGCTCCGGACCGAGAAGATTGCCAGCCCCCCTTATCTCCAGGTCTCTCATAGCGATGCGGTAGCCTGCCCCTAGCTCCGAAGCCTCCAGAATCGTTCTCAGCCTCTTCTGAGCGGCGTCGGTGAGCTGCTTGCCTTTACCGTAGAAGAAATAGGCGTACGCCCGGTTTGTCCCCCGCCCGACCCTCCCGCGGAGCTGATAGAGTTGAGTCAGTCCCATTCTGTCGGCATCATCGACTATAAGAGTGTTGACATTGGGGAGGTCCAATCCTGACTCGATAATCGTAGTACATACCAGAATATCTATGCTGCCCTCGGTGAAATCGAGCATTACGGACTCCAACATTTCCTCGGGCATCTGTCCGTGAGCTACACCGGTCTTGGCTTCAGGTACCAAATCCGACAGCTTCCTGGCTACCCAATCGATCCTCTGTACGCGATTATGCACATAGAACACCTGCCCGTCGCGCTCTAACTCACGAAGTATAGCTTCCCGAACTACCCGGTCGTTATAAGGCGCAACATAGCTCTTAATGGGATAACGCTCTTGAGGGGGCGTCTCCATAGCACTCATGTCACGGATGCCGATAAGAGACATATGGAGGGTGCGGGGTATAGGGGTTGCACTCAACGTCAACACATCGACTTCCTGTCGAAGCTGCTTGAGCCTTTCCTTGTGAGTCACGCCAAACCGCTGCTCCTCATCGATTATCACCACCCCCAGGTTCTTGAAGGACACATCCTTCTGGATCAAACGATGGGTGCCGATACAGATGTCGATGCTGCCGTTGGCCAGTCCCTGAAGGACCTCCTGCTGCTCCCTGGGCGAACGGAACCTGCTTAGAAGCTGGACATTAACCGGAAAGGCGCTCAACCGCTCATTGAAAGTGGACAGGTGTTGCTGGGCTAAAACGGTTGTGGGTACAAGCACCGCCACCTGCATGCCATCCATTACCGCTTTGAAAGCGGCGCGGATGGCGACCTCGGTCTTTCCGTAGCCCACGTCTCCACACACTAGGCGGTCCATGGGCTGCAAAGTCTCCATATCATGCTTGACATCCTGAACAGCTTTAAGCTGGTCCGGAGTCTCCAGATAAGGGAAGGAGCCCTCCAGTTCCTGCTGCCATACGGTATCGGTGGAGAAGGCAAAGCCACTCAAGATTTCCCGCGTGGAGTAGAGCTTCAGAAGCTCTTCAGCCAGACTGTCTGCCGCCTCCTTCACCCTCTGCTTGGTCCGGTTCCATTCCTGCGTCCCCAGCCGGCTCAGAGACGGAGCGTACCCACCGGGGCCTATGTAGCGGCTTACGCGATCGGCTTGATCCGTGGGCACGTAGAGCTTATCTGAAGCAGCATATTCCAGGACCATATACTCCCGCCCGCCATAGTCGAGATCGATCCTGGTTAGCCCTGCGAATCTGGCGATCCCGTGATCGACGTGCACCACATAGTCACCGGGAAAAAGCTCGGATAGAAACGTATCCCGGGGTGCCGGTCGCTTCGAGACCGCCCGCCGCCTCTTGACAAAGCCGAATATCTCGACATCGCTGCAGACCGTATTCAATCCACCGTTATCGATCTTCCAGCCGCCGGAGAGCGAACCCTGTACCAGGGTAATCGATCCCAGAGGAGGTGTATCAAATACATCTGTGACTGGGGATACGAACTTGTTCTTCTCCGCCAACAGCTCGGACAACCGCGCCGCCTGCTGCGAT
>CP070819.1:189509-195441 GCA_020344295.1 Dehalococcoidia bacterium
CCGATTCCCATATTGAATACATGGAACATCTCCTCCCGTTCCACACCACCCTGTTTTTGTATCAACCTGAAGATTGGTGGTATCTCCCACATATCCGAGCGGAACAGTGCCGTGACACCGGAGGGGAGTATGCGGGCTACATTATCGACAAGACCACCCCCAGTGATGTGTGCCAGCCCTTTAATCTTCTGTTCGGTTCGCTTCCGCAATCCACATCCCGATTCTCGATCCAGTATCGGCTTCACCATTGAGTAGTAGCATCGGTGAGATTCCAGCAGCTCCTCTCCAAGAGTCCGCCCGAGTTCAGGATAGTACACGCCTAAGACTTCAGGCCCGCCCTCATCGAGGTTAAATATCTTTCGTACAAGCGAGTATCCATTAGTATGCAATCCGCTCGACGGGAGTCCCAAAATCGAATCACCGGCCTCAATAGCACTGTTGTCGATAATCCTGCCCTTCTCCACTACCCCCACGATAAATCCCGCAAGGTCATAGTCGCTGGGAGCGTAGAGACCGGGCATCTCCGCAGTCTCACCTCCAATAAGGGCACATCCCACATCGCTGCAGGCATGCGCCAGACCCGTGACTATACTTTCCACCTGTTCAGGTACCAGTTTCCCTGCAGCCAGGTAGTCGAGGAAGAACAATGGTTCAGCGCCACAAGTGAATATATCATTCACACAATGATTGACCAGGTCGATTCCAATAGTGTTGTGACGGTCAAGGGCTATGGCGATCTTTACCTTAGTCCCTACACCATCTACACTGGAAACAAGGACCGGCTCCTGATAGTCCGATAGTTGAAATAGCCCGGCAAAAGCTCCGATATCCGTTAATACCTCGGGGCGGAACGTTGCTCGAGCCTTTTCCTTGATACGGTCTACTGCCTTCCCGGCAGCGTCTATATCCACGCCCGAGGCTGCATAGGTAATACCGTGGTCGTTCCCGGTTTCCCTTCGCACTATAGCCCTTCTTCTCCCGAGACCTGGAGCTATCTAACCGGTATCGAGGACAGTCTCCATCTCGAGTTTATCCATCTCTAGCTGAACGGGTACTGGATAATCCCCGGTGAAGCAAGCGAGGCAGAATTTTTCCCTGGGTAAACCTACGGATTGGATTAAACCGTCAATGCTGAGATAGCCAAGCGTATCGGCACCTATCGCTTCCGCGATCTCAGGTACCGTTTTTTGAGCAGCGATAAGCTCCCGTCTGGTCGCCATATCCACGCCGAAGAAACACGGGTAGCGAATTGGAGGGGCACAGATACGTAAATGCACTTCACTGGCGCCAGACTTTCGCAGCAGGTTGATCACCTGCGGTGTCGTTGTACCCCGAACTATACTATCGTCCACTACTACCAGTCGCTTACCCGACAGAACCTCAGGCATGGGATTGAACTTCAGTTTAACCCCGAGATCCCGCAGCCGCTGTTCCGGCTCAATAAATGTGCGTCCTACATATCTGTTCTTTAGAAGGCCCTCGGAGTAGGTGATACCCGAAGCGAAGGAGTAGCCAATGCCAGCTGCGGTGGCCGAATCGGGAACGCCTATGACCAGATCCGCCTCTACCGGATGCTCACGGGCAAGCTGGATTCCCATAGCCTGTCGTTTCGGGTAAAGTCGCTGCCCCCCAATAACACTATCATGACGAGCGAAATAGATAAATTCAAAAATACAGAGACCCCCTCTATCCGCCTTGCCTATTCTAAGACTATTCACTCCGGTTTCATCGATGAGTACCGCTTCTCCTGGCTCTATCTCGCGGATGACTTCCGCCCCCAGATGGTCTAACGCACATGTTTCCGATGCCAGAACCCAGCCTCCATCAACCGAACCAAGAGAAAGAGGGCGCACCCCGAATGGATCTCGTACCCCGACTAACTGGTCGTTGGTCATGATTACGAGACTATAGGCACCTTGAATCCTGCTGGTAGCATACTTCAACTTTTCGATCAAGTCTTTTCCCGGAGAGGATATTATCAAACGCGCTATGACCTCGGAGTCAGACGAGGAGGTAAATGAATAACCCTTTTCCTCAAGCTCTCTACGTAGATACGAAGCGTTGACGATGTTGCCGTTGTGCGCCAGCGCCAAGTTGCGCACTGCGGAAGAATCGGATACCAATATGGGCTGTGCATTGAATATGCGGCTGGACCCTGTGGTGGAATACCGATTATGTCCGATGGCGATGTAGCCAATTAGGCGGTCAAGTGTGGCTTCATTGAACACCTGAGCAACAAGCCCCATGTCGGCATGCAGGCGGATTCGTTTACCGTCAGCAGTGGCTATCCCCGAGCTTTCCTGACCACGGTGCTGCAGGGCATATATACCGAAGAAGGCAAGGCGCGCTACTTCCGCCCCGTGGGCATAGACGCCAAAAATTCCACAAGATTCCCGCAAACTTACTCCTATCCCTCAGACAGGGCTTTACTTTTGCCGGGTCTCTAATGTAATTATATCTTCAGCACGTTCAGGGGTCAATCTTGTGCACACCCGACGTTGAATAGTGCCATTTCCATCCTTCCCACCCGCCCATTATATGCTTTCAGGGGCAGTTAGGCGGAGTCTAATTGACAACCGGATCGGGTTATAGCTACAATTCTGAGGGCAGCCGTTTGGACTTGAACAGGCTACAGTAGACGAAAGTCAAGATCTTTATTCCATAAAGTCCTTGGTCTGAAGGTATCAGATAAGTTATGTCGATGAACTCAAGAGAGCTTGTGCGTTCTCTACTATCGTCCAAACCCGTAAGCCGCCCTCCTTTTCTCCCCTACGTGGCAAGTGCTGCGGCTCATTACATGCAGGTTCCCGTTCAGCAGATGTACTCCGATCCCACCGTTCTCTCTAATTCCCTCGAAGCCTGCCAGCGTCTGTTCAAGTATGATGGTATCCTGGTTCTCTACGATACCACTCTTGAGGCGGAAGCCTGCGGCTGCCGGCTTATATGGCATGAAGGCCACCCTCCAGAAGTCGACTCCCCAATCCTGAGCGCTGGGGGCAAGGTGAGTAAACTCGATGCATCCGGTATCGAGCGTCATGGCAGGATTCCTGTTATTCTCGAAGCCGCGAAGCGATTGACCCTGACAGCAGGCAGGGATACGGCGATACTGGGGGCTATCACAGGGCCGGCAACCCTGGGCCTGCACCTCATGGGCCCTACTTTCCTCTCCATGCCTGATTCCAACCATGAAGGCTTCGATGAATACACAAATCTCTGGGGAAAGATTGCAACGGCGATGGCCAGGGCTTTTGGTGAGTTAAACCTGGATGCAATCGTTCTTATCGACGAGGAGCTGGCCTCGCTGAAGCAAAATCAGTACGCCGGTATTCAAGGGGCACTAAGAACATTACGCAACATAGCACGTTTCTATAACATGGCTGTTATAATACATATTAGGGAGGTGTTTGCAGACCGGCCTCAGGCCGGCTTTCAGATGGAAGCGGACGGCTTCTCTCTACTTAATCCTTTCACAGATGAGGTCGATACCCTTTACCCTGCGGGAACACTGCTCGGCGCCGGTATACCTTCCTCTGCCTTGCTGGGGCCAGCCGAGGAAGTCCAGACAGTAGTATCCGACCTGCTGGTAAAAGGCCGCGGCAGGCGGTTATTTATTACTTCAGAATCGGAGGTTCCCCAGGCAACACCAGCGGAAAACATGCACAAAGTAATACAGATGCTACACGAAAATGCCGTCAAATAGGCAACAATAGAGACACGGAGGACACCATGGCAAAGATCACAGAGCAAATGAAGGAGATGGTCAAGGGACAGCAGGCCTTTGTAGCCACCGCTACTCCCGATGGTATCCCAAGCGTAGCGCCCAAAGGGAGCACTAGGATCCTGGACGACGAGCACATAATATTCGCCGAGGCTGCGGGAAAGCGTACTTTCGAGAATATCAAGATGAATCCCAAAGTAGCCATTATAATCGGCGACCTGTCCCAGATGCAGTGCCTGCGCTTCTCCGGTACAGCCGAGATAATTACAGAGGGACCGCTCTTCGATAAAAGTGCCGAGAGAATGAAGAAAATGGGCGCGCCGGCACCTCAAGCTGTAATCAAGGTCAGAGTGGAGGAGATATACGACTGCGGGGCGCCGGGATTCGGTAAGAGGCTGGATTAGTTAATTAGATTAGTCTTATGCGCATTGGGCTCATTTCCGACACGCACATCCCTGATGTGGCGCCATCTATTCCCCATCAGGTAGCTGAGGTATTCAGTGGAGTTGATCTGATACTCCATGCGGGCGATATCTTCGTAGCCTCCGTGCTCGATGAGCTTCAGAATATTGCACCGGTGCTGGCAGCGAGAGGCGACGATGATTACGGAATATTCGATGACCGCATCGACAATGTGCAACAGCTCACGTTTGACGGCCTCCACCTCTATGCCATCCACTCCTCCCGGTACTGGGCACGCAGCATAATCTTGAAACCTGAAGACCACGATCTCGAGAAAGCCCCCGATATCGTTATCCACGGCCATACTCACCGGGAGACCGTGGAAATAATGGGCGAGTCCCTTCTGGTGAGCCCGGGCAGTGCTACCTTCCCCGAATATCAGCTAAGACTGGGGACAGTGGCTCTGCTCACCATCGACAACGGCAGAGCTGATGCCCGTATCATTAAGCTGTGGGAAGTCTGAAGCGACAGGCTGTATCGCATGTCTGAGGAAAACGGTAGCTTCGAAAGAAAGCTCGGGCCCAGAAACCGCGATGCCCAGGCACGGACTGAAGCTAACAGGGAGAGGTTCTTCGAGCTGGTTATGAAGGCCATCCGCCAGGTGCCCCCTGAGTTTCAGGAGAAGCTGGAGAACCTCGACGTGATAGTAGCAGACTGGCCCAGTCCGGCACAGATGGCCGTGTCAAATATCAGAAGCAGGTATGGGCTGCTGGGGCTATATGAGGGGGTACCCCACACCAAGAGGGGTAGAGGCTACGGGATGGTGCTTCCCGATAGGATAACCATCTTTCGCAAGCCGATCGAGTCCCGATGCCGTTCGTGGACGGAAGTTGAGGAGGAAATCGGGAGAGTGGTGCGACACGAGATAGCGCACCACTTCGGCACCGGTGAGGAGACGCTGAGGCACATCGAGAGCACTCAGAGAAAGAAAAGACGCTGGCGCTGAGAAAGCATCATAAACATGCTTCAATGATCCGCAGTAGGCATATGTCATTTCCCTACGTGAACAATTATAGCTAAGTCTCTTACTGTACCTGCTCAGCTTGACAGTTAACTGGGCATTTGCTATTCTCGAAAAGCTGGCAGGCCGTTTTCCAGTCAGCAACATAGCCTGCCTCCGGATCGTTAAGGGGATATAGCTCAACTGGGAGAGCGCTGCGTTCGCATCGCAGAGGTCGGGGGTTCGAATCCCCCTATCTCCACCATTGAATTCAATCAGCAACGCTGTTTGAGATAGACAAGTGCCCCTGTAGCTCAGAGGTTAGAGCATCTGTTTTACACAGAAGGCCGCAGGTTCAGTCCTACATTGCCCACTCGCAATAATTCCCTATTTGTCAGCGGATTGGCTGAATAAAAAGGTTGATTTTTAACTATAAAAGCAGTTTCAGGCGCTCATCCCCAATTTAACCCCCACGATGATAACGCAACATTTTCTTCAAAGTAATAACATCGAAGTGGGCGTTCACTTGGCATCGATATCGGGATTTTCAATCCAGTTTTCATGTTCTTCAGGTTTTATACACTCCGTATTTGCCCATTCGAACGGTTCTCTCCAGCAGGCTCCGACCCTTGCGTTCGGACCAGGTGGGCCACCTTCACGGATAGGTCTATCGAAAATCCCTTTGATTCTTAGCACCCAGTTTATGACTGGTATATTGCGGCAAATCAATTGTATTGGAGTTAGCTCGACAGGAGATCCCCATTTCCCGGTAAAATTCAACCAGCGCCATTCATCGTGCCAATGCTCTTGGA
>CP070819.1:195541-198248 GCA_020344295.1 Dehalococcoidia bacterium
CAATCTTTCTTACAGCCGAACAGCATGATGGACTACGTCGCCTCGCCTTCGAGCAACGCACCTCTATTGCCGGACTTCTACGGCATGCCGCCATACAGATTCTTGAGGACGAGGAAGATGTTCAGGAAGGGCTGAAATCTCTATCAGATGAAGAAGGCATAGTCAGCTGGGACCAATACATGAAACTCAGAAATGACAGTAATAAAGAAATATGAAGTACTACTGCGCCGAGCAGCACAAGAGGCTTTGAATAATCTCCCCACAAAAGACTTTCGAATGGTTGGGGATACAGTAGTAACCCTTAGGGATGATCCCAGACCAGTAGTCCACAGGCTGGCAGACAGTGGATTATGGCGTCTTCGTGTCGGGCGATACAGATTGGTCTGTGCTATAGATGACGATTCAGGAATCTTGACTATACTGTCGGTTGCATTATCGATGAAGTAAGTGTATCGGTTTGGAACTGTTCAACCACGCCTATAGCTATCATTTTAAATAACTCACTGCTAACAACAATCCAGCAATACTCTTGGCATCATAGATGTCACCTGATTCAATCAGATTGAGGATCTTGTTTAATGGGACTCGTATCAATTCGATGTTCTCATCATCATCAGCTTCTCTTTTAGTCGGGCTAAGGCCCCTAGCGAGATATACGTATATTTCTTCGTTGCAAAATCCCGGGCTCGAATAAAAAACACTTAGTTGATCCCAACTCTCGGCCGAAAAACCCGTTTCCTCCTCAAGTTCTCTACGAGCGGCCCCAATAGGATCCTCGCCGGAATCCACACCTCCAGCCGGTATCTCCAGCAGCTCTCGATCTACAGGTTTTCGATACTGTTTGACTAAAAGCACATTATTCTCGGAGTCGAGCGCCACTATGGCCGAACATGCTCTATGCTCAACGATCTCCCGTTTCCTCTGTTTGCCCGATGGAAGCTCAACGGTATCAAGTCTCAGGTTAACCAGTCTTCCTCGATATATATATTCTGACTGTAGAGTTCGTTCCTCGCTCATCTTAATCGCTCAGTGGACGCGGAGGGCCAAGATGCAGTATCAGTGGCACTTCATCACAGTCGGGGAACTTGGGGCAGCGGTAGCATTCTCCCCAGACCTTCCTAGGGAGCCTAGACTTATCAACGAGAGTAAAGCCGCATTTCTCGAAGAAGGATGGCTTATATGTCAAGCAGAAGATAGTCGGAATACCCAGTTCATCGGCCTCTTCCAGGCACTTCTCCACTAGGAGCCTTCCGATACCCTGCCCCTGATTACTCTTGGTAACCGCCAGTGACTTTACCTCAGCCAGATCAGCCCAGCTTATATGTAGTGCAACACAGGCAACTACCTTGTCACCGTCCCTTACCACAAAATAGTCCCTTATAAACTCGTAGATCTCGCTTAAAGCGCGGGGTAACATCTCCCCTTGGCTGGCGAATCTATTGATAAGCTTATGCATCTGGTCTGCGTCGGTAATTTTTGCTTTTTCAACCTTCATTTCAGTTTACTCTCGTTTCTCTAACCGCTGCATTAACGTCTGATAGAACAATGCGGTGCGTTTAATTCTCATGAGACGGGTAACATGCGGACTACGTTTCACCCTGATGATACTCCCATCGACTAAAGGCTTCTCTATTTGCCCGTCAACACTAAGTCTCGCATCGTGAGTTGTATTTACCTCCATCTCAACCGTTGAATCGGACGGTAGAATCATAGCAGCGCTAAAGCTGAGATGGGCTGCAATCGGCTTCAGCAGAATCTCCTTAGCCTGTGGATGGAGTATGGGGCCACCCGCTGCAAGAGAGTAACCCGTGCTACCTGTAGCTGTGGCTACTATTACCCCATCGCATTTATAGGTTGTCACGAACTCTCCATCGACCGAAGCCCTAACACGTATCAATCGGCATCGCTCTCCACGAGCAACTAACACATCGTTTAGACCATACAATGGTGACGTGTCTGCTGACACTAACTCTGCTGCCAGCATAACCCTTTCTTCTATCCAACCTTCTCCTTCAATTAAAGCAGGCACCTGTTCCAATGCCTCCTCAGCACTCAATTCTGTCATGAACCCAATACGTCCCAGGTTGACACCCATAATCGGAACGGACGATTGATTAACAATGCGCGCCGCTCTGAGCATGGTGCCATCTCCGCCCAGGCAAATAACTAGATCCGTTCCATCCACCTGTTCCGCTGCCTTTTCCTCATCCCAGGCTGAGCATACCCACGCTGAACCTCCAAGGTCTTTAACCGCTTTCTCAAGCTCGCCCGCCAGATTGCCTGCAGCTTGTATCTTTGGTTGAAACAGGATACCGACCCTTTTTCTCAAACTCACCCTCACATCTGTCTTGCTACCATGGTTTACTTAGATAGACAAAAAACTCTTTATTCCCGTCAGCCCCCAGTATAGGTGATGGCACTATCCCCCCGAGTCCGAAACCACGATTGATCGCCCAGCATATGAAGCGTCCCAGCACCTCGGCATGCACCTGAGGGTCCTTCACCACCCCCCGCTTTGTCACCTGCCGGCGCTCAGCCTCGAACTGCGGATTCACCAGAGAGATCAACTGTCCATCGTCCTTCACCGCATCGGCTACAGAAGGTATTACCTTTTCAAGAGAGATGAACGACAGGTCCTGTGTCGCCAGGTCAACTGTCTCTGGCAGATTCAGCGGATAACGTGCGTTTACCCGCTCCATCACCACCA
>CP070819.1:198348-202604 GCA_020344295.1 Dehalococcoidia bacterium
TCGTAATGCAGTAATCATAAAGGCATTTAAAAAGGCCAAACACAATACTCCCACGATCTTCCTGCGGAACCTTTTTGTGAATTACATACCTTCCAGATTCAACAGCCTTTGATATACCCTGTGCTTTAATTTATTCCGTCTATGGGAAATCATTATCCATGGGGAAGCCTAATGGATTCTCTTCTACAGCTCTTAAAGTACCAATTGGTTGGTTATCCTGATCAATTGCCAGAAAATGCATTGCGTACTCGTCGTATTCATCAGTCTCAAGACCACTGTCGTTCTGTGGCTCGAAGCCAAGTTCTACACAATATACTTGATGCCTTAACTTATAAACATTCTCTATGTCCTCCGTTGTTTCCGCTGTCATAAATCTGTACCCATTTGATTCGAAATGGAAACTTGGTTTGACAGCAACCGTCAGTAAATCTGCATCTGCGGCATAAGAAGGGGCCATGATATCTATCCTTGCCAAAGAGCTTTCAAGCATTTTCCTCATCTGTTCCTGATTCCAGCAATGATATACACCTTTTCTTAATCTACTTCGTATAAGCATATTAAAAAAAGCGATTCCGAACTGAGTATAAACCAGTTTACTGAGATTATATAAACCGCCATTGCTGTAGGCTTCTTTAATAATTGATGTTATCCTGATCGGATGCTGAGGTTCAGCCAGAATAAGCAGTCCTCCAGGTTTTAAAATCCTGACATATTCACTGATGGCTAACTCAGGTCTTACTAACGAATACAATGTATGTACAGAAATGACGCAATCCAAGGTACCATCATCATGAAATGTGATACCCTTTTCAATATCCCATTCTTTGAATTCCACGTTTTTCAATCCCGCATTCTTGCTTTTCTGCCTGGCTCTCATGAGCATTATTTCAGAGCTATCTATTCCCTCCACATCATAGCCTAGGCGTCCCAACTCAATTGAGAAGCTACCAGTACCGCATCCGGCATCCAGTATTTTGCCACCTTGCGGTATGCCATCATCTATTATTCGTACTACATCCGCTAACAGTCTCTGATACGGACCATAATATTTGGGCAATGAGTCATAGAAACGAGCATAAATATCCCAAAGTCCCATACAACTATATCCCTAGGCAAGATATATAATATCTTCCCCCCGGTTTATTACCGAACATAATATGCATTATATTTTCTAGTATCGCACCTTTATTCCTTCAGAATCTGACACTCAATGTCCTCTCACAACATTCCGCGGTTCAACTTTGTAACGAAAGTAAACTAATGCGAGGAAAAAGTATATTTACATAAATATAGTACGTTTGTACTATACCACTCTCAATATGTCAAGTGTCGCAGAAGACTTTTGCCATGCAGACTGTTTACTACGAGCCTCGATACTACGTATCTGAACAATGAATAAATGTGTATTGTACTGCCTTCTTTCCCCACAATGTACGGACTATCATGACTGTCTTCATCTCCTGCCCCCTTTCTTTTTGACACAATCTTTATATCCTGATATTCTATTAACCTGTGCCGGTGTTATTATTTCAAGATGCGAGTATATTTATATCACCGGTTAAATATTAGGATGTATGGCGGAAGTGGAGGCGGTATCTAAATAGTTGCCCCGCCGACATAAGACCAATCCAGTATCTTCACCTGATCGAACATGCGTACGATACATCATACGAAAGTCCTATCTCAAATAAGGACTAAAAGCTCATTGTCACGTCGCTATAGTCCCGATACAATCCCAACACGAGCCCCTTTATGAAAGGACGGACTGATTATGAACAAGGACGATGCAGTCTCAGTTGATCCTTTGAAAAATAAGTTCAAGATCGTAAAGAACGGGTTGGACCCAGACCAGGTCTTTTCATATATCAACGACCTCATGGATGTTAATAAAGAACTTACTGCCAAACTGCAGCATATAGATTCCCTGACTAAGCTTGCGGAAAAGACAATCATCGAAGCCGATAAGCAGGCTGAGGCTACTCGGATAAAAGCACAGGAGGAGGCAAACACGCGTGCAGCTTCGCTTATAGCTGATGCTGAGGAGAATGCGAAAACCGAAGCCGATCGAATCATAGGTGAGGCTCAAAATAGAAAAGACGAATCAGATCGAATGATCGCCGAGGCCGAACAAAGCGCCAAAGAAGAAGCTGATAAAATTATCGCTGCTGCTACCGATAAAGCCAAAATGGACGCTCAGTCAATCATTGCCCAAGCCGAGGAGCAGGGAAAGTCCCAGGTGGATAATTTGATCGCTAAAGCTGAGGAAAGAGCAAAGGCTGAAGCCGAGTCAATAGTAGCCGAAGCGCGGCAAAAGGCTGAAGAAACCATAAATGAAAGCATTACACAAGCCCGGGATCAGTCTCAGGGCATTTTAGAAGCAGCAAAAAAGGAAGCGGAGACAATAAAGAAACCGGCCGAGGATGAAGCAACTCGAATCATCGCTGAAGCAAGCCAAAAGGCTGAAGAAGCCGAACAGAGGGCTCAGAGAATTATTGAAGAAGCGGAAGATAGTGTCCGGTTAATTAAATCAGCTACTGAAGAGGAATCCAGTAAGATAATTGCTGAAGCTAAGGAAAAGGCCGATCAAATACTGGAGGCAGGTAGGACCAAGGTCGAAGAGGATTCACAACGTATCTTAACCGAAGCCCGGGAAAGAGCGGAGGCTGAAGCACAGGATATCAGAAAGGAAGCTGATGTACTCCTGCAGAAGAGCAAACAGATAGGTGAAGATCAGATCAAAGAGAAATTCCGCAAGGTTTACGAAGGTTTACTGAAGGATATCGGTGAAATTGCCGGAACATCCTCGATAGCGGAGGAAATTACAGCTGAGCCTGTTTCGGTAGCTATTGAGGAGATTATTGAAGAAGATATTGAGCAGCCGCCAGCGCTTGTTTCTCAGCCAGAAGAAGATGAGGCAGGAGTTGCTTTAGCGGCACAAGCAGATATATCCCCTGAGGATACCGTGGAGACACCCGAGCTTGTTAAGGAAGTGGAGGCCGAGGAAGTGGTAACCGCGGAAGTCCAAGAAGAGGCTGTGGCTGAGGAAAAGCTGGAGGAACCAGCATTAGCCGAGGAAGAAGCGGAGGAAGAAGCCGAAGAACTAGCTCCAAGCACCCAAGCAGAGGCCGTATTGGAAGAAGCTGAGGTTCAACCCGAACTGACGCAAAAAGTAGAGCTTGCTGTCGAGGAGGGGGCACCCTTATACGAGGGCACTATCGAGCTTGCCATTCCTCCTCCTGTAGGCCTGGATAGAATGTTACAGCTGCACAAGAATCTAAGACATATCCCCCAAATAGAGGTAATGAATCTCGGCGTCTCCAGAGACAAAGGCATAACCATCCGTCTTTTCATTGACAGCCCGATACCACTCCTCAATATCCTTGGAGAGCTTCCTGAGGTAGAGACTGTATCGGAACCGCAGGAGCAGGGTGCCGAACTGCAGCAGAAACAGGACGGAGATAAGTCACGAGTCAGAAAGATAGTGGTTACAACCCAGAAATAGTGCACACCCTTTTACCCAGCCCTCTACGTCAGAATGCTAAGGCCATTAGTCTGCTATGCTCCGAAACCTTCCGGTTTATATAAGGCTTGGATCAATTCCTTTAATATGCCATATACGCCCCTGGAATATACACCGGAAATTCCCGCCATGGATTCTTCTTTTCTAAGTGCCGTCAGTCTGTGACTCATTACTGCACGTCAAACCATATTACTATCCGACCGGGTACTAATATCTCATTGCCAACTATTACGATGTACATCAAAATAATACTGAAACGTTTTCGATAGAGGCCTGAGTTATGGAAAAAGAGCTTTGGGGACATAAATTCAAGGTAGTTGACAAAGGCTTGGATGAGGCTGAGGTCACTTCATTTGTTGAAAATATTACTGAACAGCAATATGAATTTTCCAAGAAGCTAGAGCATGTCGAATCTCTCTTGCAGGTTCTTACCAGACAATATGCTGATGTCGCCCGTACTATGATAGAAGCTGCTAAGCGGGCTAATAATATTATCATACATGCTCAAGAGCAAGCAGCCTCTCAAATCGGAAGGATTACTGCCGATCCTAGCTTAATAGCATGGCAAACAAGTGATGAAATAAAGGGTTCAGCGCAACTTACAGTGCAAGACTTGATTAAATACGTTGAACAGCAAAGTCAGACAGCTAAAATTACAGTTGACATTGCTACAGGTGAACCTTCTTCCGAAACCGGTAATACCAGCGACACTATGATAGAAGATATTCTGAAAGAA
>CP070819.1:202704-208484 GCA_020344295.1 Dehalococcoidia bacterium
CATAGCGTAGTTCATCTCCGGGCTCTATGGCATCACAGAGAAGTCGTGATACTGAGATCATGGTAATTAATTCCCACCGAAAACACTGGCTGGATTCCGGCCGCTGATAGTTATACTACGCTCCTCCACTCTTAATTATAGCCGCTATGTGAATTAAAAACACTCCCGAGCGAATCATCATACATTAGCGAAGCTCTAACAACCAAATCGTACGCCTTTATTGACCGGGCAGGCAGAGAAATGTCTATAAAACAGCCTCATTTGTTTCCATTTGACAGAAGGTGTTAAAAGTGATACAAATGCTTCTTGGAGGGTGCTCCTGCTAAAAACAACTCCTGCTCGTTAGTAAACTCCCTCGATAGAGGGGCCACCGTATTGGGTCTACGACCCATCTTCAGTGCATAGCGAAGGTATTTCTCTTCGCTAATTACCAGGCACACGTAGACTATTAATACCACGAAATCATAAAACCAGGGAGGATAAGAGTTCCTCAGGAAAAAGGGAGGAGGAGGCTTCGCCATGGCAGTAGAGAAACAGGTCGATCAATATAGCGAGGGGGAAAAAGGTAAAGGGTTCATCGATGAACTGTGTCAGCGATTTCCTGATATTCCCCGCAGCATCGTTACCAAGTCGGACGTTTTGCGCAACGGCACCCGTTTCACGCCGTTGCTACATGAGGTCGGGCAGCAGAGTTTCCCACATTTCCTGATCTGGAATCCGGACCACGTATGGAACCCGGACCTCAAGAGTGTGGAGAGGGGACAGATTATTACTGTGCCGTGGAAGTTCGACCTCTCCGATGGTACCCCTGTCGTTATCCGTTTCGATCAGGACAGTCCCTATGAGATCACACGGCAGGAAGACGGCCGGCTATCGCTGACAAGAGATGGTGAGGTAATCGAAGAGGTTAGCTTCGAACCGGCAACGGAGTGGTTGTATAAAAACACTTCCAACGGTACGCTTATGACCTCGGTATTCATGTCATGGTCGCGACTGGGGCTACTTGCGTGCGCACTCCGTTATTGCGAGTACACCAAGACCGGCGATCAGTGTGTATACTGCTGCCTTGACTCCAGCATCGGGGAGTTCAAGGATAGCGGGTTCCAGTACACGATGGCCCTTCAACCCGAGGACGCAGCGGAAACCTACAGGGCCGCTCAGGAAGAAGTGGGCTTTATCGAGAGCGTTTCAATGACAGGTGGGAGCCTGCGTAACACAAATAAGGAGATGGAGCATTACGTAGCAATTTTCGGCGCCCTGGACAAGGTACGCAAGGAGATGGGTAAGCCCACCTGGTTTGCGGGGTGTATGACCGCCAGACCAGATCTACCCTTACTGCGAGAGCTGCGGGCAGCTGGACTGGATACCATTGCCCCTAACATGGATTGCTGGGAGGAGTCTCTATGGCCGGAGATCGTACCCGGGAAACACAAATATGTCGGCAGGGACTACTGGATCGACTGCCTCACTAAAAGCTTGGATATATTTGGAAAGGGCAGAGTAGCGAGTGTATTTGTTGTGGGACCCGAGATGGCAGCATCCACCGGGTTCAAGAGGGAGGAGGATGGTATAGCCTCATGGACCAGATGCTTTGAGTGGCTTCTGGAGAGAGATATCATACCCGCGACGAGCCAATGGCAGGTAGAGGTCGGCTCACCCTGGAGCGACCGTGTCCCTCCCTCCACAGATTACTTCCTCTCCATTGGACGCGCACGGCACCAGTTGATGGAGAGCACGGGGATGCATAAGATCATGCACCACAACTACTACAAGAACGCTGCCTGGAGCACGGATGTTGACTTCCGCCGCCTGGCAGGAGGCTGCCGGTGTGATAACTGCAGATAGATGGTTGGCGATAGAAAGGGGATACTGAGGAATCACTGTAACCGAATGCGGTCCTCATCCCTGTCCGCGCAGAGCGCAATCATGAAATCAGAGATGCCCTGAATAGATCAGTCGAGAGTTCTATAGAACCACATCAGATCGGCCAAGTGCTGGCTTCCCAGATAAAGCTGAAGCTGGATGCCTTCTCAGGAGCAACCAGCAGAGGTTCTAACTTGCGGGTAATCTCCTGACGCTCGGGGCTAGCCTCCCACGTTTTCCACAGATCGACATGGAGCCAGGTACTCAGAACCAACCACAGCGATGGATCATCTACAGACCTGAGGGTCTCGCCGGACACATAGCCACGCTGCTGTACTGCGTTGGTTCTCAGCTCCACCAGCAGGCTCTCCAATTCTGCCTCCTTATTTGGTTTGCATCGCCTTTCGATAATTATCTTCACCATTTTCGCAACTCCAGTCATTTAGTGCATCGCTGACTGAACCAACGCCGAACCTACTTGCTGGACTTCGAGCTATAGGCCGTGGGTTGGAAATGGTATCTGAATACGCAGTTCCGGGAGCCACTACTCAAAGTCTCCACCATCTCCCCCTCGACCGACTTCCCTGTCATCTCCTCGAAAGCTGTCCTGCAATAGTTAGTTGAGCAGACACACAACTCAGGTCTGGGTTCGACGATACCGAGCCTGACCAGGATACACATGCATCCCCCATACGTATCCTGTATATCTGCATCCCAATAGACCGTGTCTCCTGCCCTTTGAAACCGCCTGTTGTGAGGTACCGTGCTATTTAACCATTCACAAGCACTCTCGATATCCAGTCCGGCAGGTGGTGTCCCCACAAACTCCTTAAAACCGTCATAGCAGGCCCTTCCCATCTCCTCCAGAACAGTGTTTCGTGCTTCCTCATCCAGCTTGAAGACTCCTTTCATGATGCCTCGTACTACCGATGGAAGCACTTTGGGAGCAACCATCTCCTCGAATGTTCTAAGAACCTCCGGACCAACTTTTCCTTTGCTAACTTTGATCCCGAGTTTCTCCTCCATCTCCTGCATCTTCAACCTCCTTTTTAAATGACTTTGTTCAGGCCATACATCAGGTGAATCCGTAAACACAATTCATGAACTAAGCCCTATTCCAGTTAATGCTCAGCAGTAGAATGACATTCTGTATATACCTAGGGCAACGAATTGTCAAGTAGTGACGAAAATAGGAAGGTTGCAAGTAAAGGGGCCCGAGATACGAGCATCAATCGGGTTCAAGTGCCAGGAGAATGAGATAGCATCATGGGCGAGGTACTTTGGCCATCGACAGCCTAACTTACATGTTGTGAGTCCCAGTACAGGCACGGGTGAACCTCATACTGTGCCAGGCCGGTATACAGCGAACGCTGTGTGCAGGGACTGATTAATCCGCACCTCACCATAAAGTCAATGGTATCGTGCATATCTATTTTTATGTTAAGTACAGAACAGGTTTCCTGCATATCCCCGACATCGAACTTGCCTCTGGGGGCGGCCATTCTTAAAGCGTTCAGCAGCAGACTCACCTCCCCTTCGTCAATGACACCGGACTCCTTCAGGCACTCACCCGCAGCATAAATAAAGCTCCACTCTCCAGTCTCTTTCGCAGCCTGCACAGCGGATCTAACGACCTTGGGCAGGTAATATCTCTCCCCCACACCAAGGGTCAATACCCTATCCCCCTAGGCGGAGCCACCCAGCGATTTCAGCGGCAGCAGTAGCCTCTCCTCATAGGCGAGAAGGATTGTATCATCCCTAAATTCGGGGGGGATGTCAATATCTTCATAAGTCATACTCTCGTCGCAGCACCCCAGGGAGAGCAATATGGACAGATTGTGGGAGCCCTCATCACCGAATCTGCTGTTTAACGCTTCCTTAATTCTTAACAACTCCTGGCTGAGTGCCCGCATAATAAAAACCTTAATAACAGAGGTTCAGCATTTCATCATTATTGAGCTCTTCAGTGCCCAGAATGGAATATAACGCTTCTAATATCATCTTTACGGCTGTAAGATATAATTGCTGCCCGCACCCCCGAAGGTTATCCTATGCTATCTGTGATATCCAGCCAACCGGCGCCCTGCAACAGCCCGCGTACATAGGCCACCTGGCCCGCATGCTGCAGGTCGTCGCTGAGAACGCTGACAAGCCTCACTCCCACGGTGGGAAGCGGCTGGAACCAGGGCTCGTTGAGCTCACGATCGAGTTCCGCTTCCGACAGGGAGCTGATGTAACGCCTGGTCCGCTCCAGAACAGCTACATAGTAGTCCACCAGGGTCTGTGCATCGGGCGACCGAAAAGCCGCTACCTGTTCAGGAGTATGGCCCCACCCGATGTCTTTGGGATCAGCGGGGCGGTTGAACCTAGCATGCCATCCATCCACGATCCAGAGCTGCTCCTCACCCATAAGGTCGGCAACATTGTCGTCCTGTACCCGGGTCAGGTGCCAGGCCAGCCAGCCCATACTGTTGCAGTCCGGACGCGGCTGCTGGTTCAGATCATCCACGGTCAGCCCCTTCAGCGAAACCTCGAGTATCTCCCGTACACGTCCATAACCGTCCAGCACCAGCTCTCTCCACTCCATGATTGCCTCCTCCACATTATGTATGGATCCGCAATCGCCGAGTTCATAATCCTGGCCGCGATCTATTCTCAATCGAGGTCAACCGGCTCTTTGCAGTTGCGGCACCTCTGCGCGCCCCGGAACAGCTTGTAGCCGCAGTGGGGGCAAATATACCGTTTCTCCTCCTCCTCCATCCACATCTCAGTTCCGTGCTCCCTCCAGAAAGGAATCGCCCGCAGTATCACCTTCTTCCCCACCGGCAGGGGGAAATCCTCGATATAGCTGCAGGGGAAATCGGTGCATTGGTGGCACCCCTCTATTCCTTTGTCGGATGTGCACGTTTTAATGGCACAGGTTTGACAGTAGAAGAACGGCTCGTCGGAGAGGCACCCTTCGCATTTTATTTCATCGACGCCTACGTTGTATACCTGCGTCAGCCTCTCCTTGAATTTCAGGTTATTGTCACGGTGTGCAATCAGGATGCCGCATACTCCGCAGTACAGTCCGCACGGTGCGGCAAGCTCCTTCCTTGTATCCATTTACACCTCCTCACAGGTTATTAGCTTGACTTGCTAGAGGCATTTCATTCAGACCAGAAAGAGATATTCTCAATCCCATGCTGTCCCTTCAGCAGCTCAGCTATTTCCCTCTGCACTTCTTCTTCAACTGTCATCTCCGTATCCATATACCCGATGACTTGAAGCAGGTTCGACGCCAGACCGCGGCCATCGCTATCTATCATGGCTGTTCCGCACACATACAGAACCTGTCTCCCATTGTAATCGAGCTCACACCATTGATAGTTGGGCAGCATGTCTCCATACCATTCTTCCCATTTTCGCTTGAATTCTTCCACTTTGGTACGCCTCCCAATACGCACTGTTGGATAACAACGTGTGCCAGCATTCTACCCCCCGTGGAAACACAGGTCAACGCCAGCGCAGAATCATGAGGTTGGAACTCTATCATGGAAGCGACTGAAGATTCTGAGCCTCTTGAAGGGGAGAAATCCAACGATTTAAACATATGCAAAGATTCTACTGCTCTGCCCTAACCCACAGTCTCGTGCCATCGGTGATGAGCTCGATAGTGCCGTGTTTTGAAGTAATGTAGAGGTTGTCCTCGCCTACCGCCTCCTCCAGTCTCTCTACCACCTCCGGCGCGGGATGCCCAAACTCGTTGTCCGCGCTCACCGAGATAACCGCCACTTGGGGATCGACCGCAATGAGGCCTAAAAGTAGAACGATAAGGTGTGAGCGATACGTCTCCAGCCACCCCATAGCTACACCAACGGGTATCTCTGCAGTTACGATTATCTACAGCTTGATAACATATCTAAAACGGTATCCGC
>CP070819.1:208584-211158 GCA_020344295.1 Dehalococcoidia bacterium
GTATTTTATAGCATTACTCACCAGATTGTTAAGTATTCGGGAAAAATGGTCGGGGTCCACATTCACTTCAGTTGTTTCGTTGGACACGGACACTTCGAAATCCTGATTCTTCTGCTCCGCCAGAGGCTGCATCAAAGCGCGGGTCTCATCCAAAAGCTCTTTGGCATCCACCGGTCTTCGATCGATCTCCAGAGTCTGGTGCCTGGCCTTGGCGAAGGTCATCAGGTTGTTCATAAGGTCCTCTAAGGTACGAGCGCTTCTACCCGCACTTAGAATCAACCTGGTATCCGCAGAATCAGCAGGACGGTTCTTGGCCAGCTCTTCCAGCATTTCCAGGGCCGCTTTTATCACGGTCATGGGGGATTTGAGCTCGTGGGCGATGGTAACCAGGAACTCGCTCCTCAATTCGCTCGACCGCCGGACCTGCTCGAGCCGCTCCATCTCCACCGCCAGCAATCGTGCACCCTCCAGGCTCAGGGCCCCCTGGTTCGACACTGTCCACAACAGGTCCAGGTCCTCCGCGGAATAGGCGCCTCCTTTGCGAGGTTGGCCCATGAAGACTATGCCCACAAGCTGGTCATCGACCTTCATAGGTGCTGCAATCGCGGTATCCGTTATCTCCAATATGGACGACTCGTTGGCAGTCAGCGCTTGCAGCAAAGGTGCCTCATCCATCTCATCGCGAATCACCGACGATTCCTGCTGCGAGAACCACTGGGGAAGAACTCCTCCCTCAGATATCGTCGGCAGCTCTTCCGTTTCGAGCCCTACCTGCCCTATCGGCACGTAGCCCGGCGGGAAGTGGGCATATACACATACCTTCTCAGCCTCCATTGAGGCGGAGAGCAGGCGTACGAGGGAATCCACCAGGGCATCCAAATCACGTATGAACCTGGCCTGTTCGCTGAAGTATCGAAGCGCCTCTATGATGTCGTACCGGCGTCGGTAAAACCATCGGTTGACCACCTCTTGTGTCCAGGAAAGGAGCGGTTGTGCCACCAGTGCCATAGCTGCCAGCAAAACGATGGTCAGCGGTGTTGTCATATCCTGCACTCTTGAGACATTCAACACAAAGAAAATCAGCATGGCGAAAGGAAGGATCGCCACCACGCTGGCAATCACGAATCCAACGGCCCTCGTCAACACCATGCGGATGCCCAACAGGCGATAGCGGGTCATAGAAACGGTGCAGCAGCCCGCCCAGATTATATTGCCGATGATGCCTCCAGGCTGGGGTAGCCACCCGGCGGCGTATACGTAATCAGAAGTGGCACCCAACAGAGAAGCACAGGTGCCTATCACCAGATAGTTGATACGGTTTCGCTGGTCCGGAGCACGAGTGCCCCGGTACATCCTTACAAGCAGAACGAGCCCGACGACTATCAACACATTCAGAGCGACTACCCACGGCATGAACAGCGGGCCTGTCTGCAAAGCATATCTACCCGGAGACATCTCATCCATACCTGTAAGAAGCATGGGAGAAAGTGGTAGCAATCCCAGGACGGGGACCAGCACCAGATAGAGGAAGTAAACAAGGGGGCGGGTAACACGCCTGCCGGTATAGAGCAACACGAAATGAAAGAAGAGCACACAGACCAGAGCGAAAACTCCAAGCACCAGGAGTTCCCAGACACCGGCCACACTCTCACTGGGGCTGGAGCGCATAGCGAATATGCTGATGCCCCACAACGCCATGCATAGGAGCAACAGAGAAAAGACTGTCTGAACTGCCCTCCTCTTTGCCGCTCCGTACAAGCGTAACGCGATGAACAGGAAAATGTTGAAAGCAAACGCAAAGAGCGGGGCACCCAAGTAATAAACAGTACTCACCTCAACCTCTCCGTCACGCCTGATTATGCCCCAATATTACCGCAAGAATCGATGGCCGTCACCTCTTCCGCGCACCGGGCGCCTGCTCAGCTCAACGAGCCTGTCTGCAACCGTTTGAGGTGCGTTGGTCTTGGGTATCCACCCTGCCATATCGCGCTGGATGCCGGTACCCGTTGCGGCCTGTCTGTAAGCATCGAATGCACCAGGCATCAGAGGACGTATTTCGAGAGGGTTTATTCCCAAAAGGTCTTCCACGTCTCTATAATCCGCATCCCGTTCTTTCAGGGCAGCGTGAATACGAGCCTTTATATCATTCAAGTTTGTATCATCCGATACTTCAATGTAAAGAGCAAGGATGGACTCCTCTCCCCGGTTTTCCCGCCTGGCCATCCAATCGCTATCCTCCATGCCCACCGCCGCCAGGGCATCCCAGATGGTCCTTTCGTCCAGGCGAGTGAACCCCGCCAGATCTATCAAACCATCGGACCGGCCCACAAGCTCCACCTGGGGCAGGAATACGCGCTCATCTTCGTCTGTCAAGGCCGTTACACGTACCATAAGCCCTGTCCGATAGCGAAGGAAGGGCATACCGTAGAAACTGGTTATTATGACCTCGTACCGCTCACCTCCCTGTAACTCATCCATCAACACAGTATCACCTTGCTGCCGCGCGTCTCCCCTGTTTGTATGCCTCAGCTCTCTCTCCGGAAGAAATTCGAAATATGCCGATGTCGGAACGAA
>CP070819.1:211258-214454 GCA_020344295.1 Dehalococcoidia bacterium
CCGTCGGGATCGAAGATGCCCTTACTCCAGAAGGCGAAGAAAAGCAGCCCGATGATAGGAGCTATGAGGGGCATCAGCATCATGCTGACTCTATCCCGCCACAGTATATTCAGGTTGCGGCGCGAGAGGATAAGAAACTGGTGCTTGGCAGATACGCGTGTCAATTCCGCTCCCGGGTTAGCAATTGACGGTGCATGCGGGAACTGCTGGGTCACACCGTATCCCTGGGGCAGGCGCTCCGCAATGTATTTACGGTACTGCTCGGACTGGCTGTACTGAGCCGCCCAGGCATCTGGGGTTTGTTCCCCCACCAGTTTGTCGTAAATATCATCGAACTCGGTGACGTTGAAATAGCTCAGCGCTTCCTGAGGCGGCCCGTAGTAGGCGAGACGGCCGCCTTTAGCCAGAAAGACGACCTGGTCGCACAGCAGGACGTTCCTGGTGGCATGGGTAACGAGGAGGACCGTATGGCCCTGGTCGGAAAGCCTGCGCAGCATATTCATCATCTGTCGCTCGCTGCCCGGATCGAGGCCTGAGGTGACTTCATCGAGGAAGAGCAGCCCCGGCTGCGCCAGAAGCTCGGCCCCGAGGGAGGTACGCCTCTGCTCCCCACCGCTCAGATTCTTTATTACCCGGTCCCTGCACTCGGTGAGGTTCAATATCTCCAGCACCTCCATTATCCGCCGCTTTCGCTCCGCTGCGGCGGTATCGGCAGGCAGCCGCAGACGTGCCGAGTAGTCCAGTGCCTCGTAAACAGTGAGCTCCATGTGGATGATATTCTTCTGGGGAACGTATCCCAGTTGGGTGCGATAGAGCTGGAAGTTAGTATACAGGTTGTTGTTGTTAACCAGGACCTGGCCACCGCTGGCAGGACGGAAACCGCTCAGGGCATCGAGCAGCGTGGACTTGCCTGCGCCACTGACACCGACGATCGCAATAAACTCACGAGGCTTGATGGCCAGTGATATGTCCTTGAGAAGGTCCTTACCCTTGCCGATAGTCTTGGTGAGACGCAATGCGTCCAGACGTAGCTTGCCTGACTCGTCTACCGCTTCCAGCGTCTCGGGCTGATAGACCAGTTTGTATGGACCGATATTTATGATGTCGTCACGACGCAGTAGCCGTGACTGTACGATGCGCTCGCCGTTAACGAATGTACCGTTGGTCGAGTCGAGGTCTTCTATCGTATGATTTCCATCGGTCCCCACACGGGCGATACGGGCATGTTTCCAGGAGACCATGGGATGGGAGATCATGACATCGTTTTCAGGACTGCGACCGATTGTCAGGCTGATACGTCCCCGCAGGTCGGGTATCTCGAGCTTCTCCTCATGGGGTGTTTCCACAAGCGCCTGATCGACGGGGCTTTCCTCTGGGACCAAAGTGATAGTAAGTGTGAAGTCGCAGATGCTGATGGTATCACCGTCAATAAGAGGATGTGGAACCCGTGGCTCAATCGGCTGCCCGTTGACCTGTGTTCCGTTGAGGCTGCCCAGGTCGGTGATATTCAGGTTCCGTTCTATCTGCTCGATCCGCGCATGCTGGCGAGAGACCATCTGGTCATCAAGTATCACATCGCTGTCTGCGCTGCGGCCAATGGTGATAGGTAACTGGTTAATGGTATGCTCGCTAAATTCGTCACCGCGTTGGATCTGCAGAACACCTGAATAGTTAACGATTGTCATTCCCCGTCTCTATTGAAGCTGTGAATGATACGAAATCCTGTATGCTGGCTTTATTTAAACAAGTCTTCCAGCTCCGACACATCGAAGCCTTCCTGACGCCATCTTTCCATCTGTGCCCGGAGCTCCCTGATACGAGCGTCTGCTGTCCTTCTGCCCCTCATAGCTCTGC
This sequence comes from Dehalococcoidia bacterium, assembly GCA_020344295.1. GTDB lineage: Bacteria > Chloroflexota > Dehalococcoidia > SZUA-161 > SZUA-161 > SZUA-161. The sequence continues at coordinate 213,113 of CP070819.1, forward strand.
TTCCGTAGAAAATCCCTGCCATTACGACTGTAAGAGCCGCCATCACTATTCCGGCCACTACGCCACCATTCAGTCCGCCGTCATCGGGAGGGGGTATCCCACCGGGTGTTGCAGTTGGGGATGGGGTGGGGAAGCCTGTTGGGAACGGCGTCCGGGTTGCAGTTGGAAGGGTCGTAGCGCCAAACCCGAGGGGGAACAGAGAGACCGAACCGGACCAGCTGTCCTCTAGATTGCGTTGGTCATCGTAGAGTTCGAGATAATAGCTGAAATAGTCTGGATCTCCTGAAGTTATGGTGACATAGAACTCGCCATATTCAGTTTCCTGACCATAGACAGTCCAAGTTAGAGAATCTGAATACACTTGATATCCCTGTGAGTCGTCCAAAAATAGGTTCGTTGTAACGGTGACATATCCACCGGTGGTATTCACATCCATCTGCAGGGTAACGGAGTCATTATATCCATCATAATCGCTATCATAGGCGTTGGGGGTTACAGAGTAGAAGTTTTCTTGGTAGCCGGACGCTACCCCATATCCCGTAGGGTACAGATATGCGGAACCGATCCAGCTATCCTCCCAGTTATCCTGTGCATCGTAGAGTTCAAGGTAATAGAAGTACTCTCCAGGTTGTCCTGAGGTGACTGTAAGGGTAAGTATCCCATACTCTATGTCCTCACCATAGATGCGCCAGAAGGTGAAATCTGAAGCTATGAGGAATTCAGATAGATCCGATAAATATCCATCAACGGAGACGTCAACATAGCCGCCTGTGGTGTCTACGTCCATCCGCAGGGTTAATGTATCATCGTATCCGTCACTATCGCTGTCCGAGGTACTCTGGTCGACAGAGTTGAAATATTCAGTTCCTGATGTCTGCGCTGATGCAATCGACCGGTCGGCTAATGCCAGAAGCGTTATTGAGCATATAAGAACTATCGTGAGTAATCTGAGGGCTATAAATGGCAACTGATCTGCTCTTGTAATATTCCTCATCCATCCTTTCTAGAGATTGCTGCTTACATTACTTATAGCTATTGCGCTGGATCTGCTTTATTGGGAGCGCATTGCATTAAGCCTTAGTTCTGTATCAGCCACTTGAACTTCAGCCACTACGGGAAAATGTATTAGAATGATGTCATCTGCAGGTAGCATCGTATATATCTCGGACTATATTGCAACCGTTCACGCCTGTCAAGACCTAGGAGCGGAGGGATATATGTGTAGCATAAGCTTCAGCCTGCTTAATAATCAGGGCGTCAGGCGAAGAGGACAGTATAATCCCCGTGGCCTGTCAATCCAGTGTGAGAGTGGGACCTATGATTCGGAGGATACAGGAACGCG
>CP070819.1:214554-219282 GCA_020344295.1 Dehalococcoidia bacterium
GTTGTCGATCCTCAGGATTATATACAAATCCTGGGAGAACTTAAATCAGGTACCGTAGGATTGGAAAGGCGAAAAGTCCTTGCGCAGAAGGCTTTCCAGCATGTGGCTGCATATGATACTGCTATCGCACAATATCTCCGGCAGGATGAGGAGGGATTTGCTGACGAAGTAACCATTGCGCTCCGGAAGGTGTCCGGACTCCGGTACGGCGAGAATCCTCATCAGAAGGCTGCATTCTATATAGAGGATGTCGCCGGTGCACGGAGCAGTGGCATAGGTGCGACCAGGCAGCTCTGGGGCAAGGAGCTTTCCTTCAACAATATCCTCGATTCCGATGCTGCGTGGAGTGCGGCCAGCGATTTCGAGGCTCCGACAGTATCTGTTATCAAACATACGAATCCCTGCGGACTTGCGTCTGATAAAGCCCTTGAGGAAGCCTATAAACGTGCTTTCGAGGGTGATACTGTCTCGGCCTTCGGCGGGATAGTTGCTCTGAACCGGAAGGTCGATCTGGGCACCGCACAGGAGATAACAAAGACATTCTACGAAGTGATTATAGCTCCCGGCTATGATGATGAAGCCCTTGAAGTGTTGAAACAGAGAAAGGATGTTCGAATCCTCGTAATAGAATCGGAGAAGCCGGTTCAAGATAGCGTGAAGCTGCTACAGTCGAAGCTCGATTACCGTCGTGTTGCCGGAGGCATGCTTGTTCAGACTTCGGATGAAATGCATGGGAGTGAGCTAAGCCTGCGTACCGTGACCAAGCGTGAACCCAGTGAAAAAGAGGTGGAGGACCTGTTGTTCGCCTGGAATGCGGTAAAGCATGTCAAGTCAAACGCTATTGTACTGGTTAAAGATGCAACTCTCTTGGGTATGGGTGCAGGACAGCCAAACAGGGTGACGAGTGTGAAGATCGCTCTGGAAAAGGCCGGAGAACGTGCTCAGGGCAGCGTACTGGGTTCTGATGCTTTCTTTCCATTCCCGGACGGCGTAGAGCTGGCAGGTAAGGGTGGTGTACGAGCGATCATCCAACCCGGAGGCTCGGTCAGGGATGAGGAAGCGATTGAGGCTGCCGACAAGTATGATATTGCTATGGTATTTACCGGTGTTCGCCACTTCAGACACTAGGATTTGATGTGCCTGGAATCGAAACGGGAATTGCTGATCTAGACACTATTGTAGACTCCCTTTCATCTAATGAGAGGGAGCTTTTTCATCGTATCTATCGTGTGGGCATAGTACAGGGGCAAATAAGGCCCCCGCAGAGCATGCATCCCTGGATAGAGGAGCAGTTCGGCTCGTTAGACAGGACCCTCGAGCAGAGAATCGTCAGAATCACAAACCTGATTACGTTGGAGGAGGCGTTATTCAATCAACTCAGGGGCAGTCGGCCTGGGGGAGCCGGGATTGTTTGTGAAGATTCATCTATGGAGAAGGAATCTTTTCACGTTGATCCGTTCAAGGATCCGCTCGCATCGACACCGGAAGATATTTTCGGGCGAATTGAAGGAAAATACTGTATCACCGCAAGTAATGTCGCTAAATACGAAGGATTTCATGGCGTCATAATATTTAAAGAGGTTGATCCGCTTCGTTTCACCGAGGAGCAGGTAGTGGACTACATAGATACGGGGCTCCGGTGGGCACAGGAAGCGCACACAATCGATCCTGAGGCTAAGTACTTCTTCTTCATGTGGAACTGCGGTGGCAGGGCAGGGGCTTCATTGCCCCATGGTCATGCACAGGTCATGCTCGGCAAAGAAAGGCACTATGCAAAAATAGAGCAGCTTCGATGCGCATCGCTGTCCTACCGTGGCCAGTATGAGACTCAATATTTCGATGACCTGTATACGGTTCATCGTCTTGTTGGCTGCGGATTTGACAAGAATGGAGTAAATGTGCTTGCATACCTGACGCCTGTGAAGGAGAAAGAAACGATACTGATTGCTCCCAAACTTGATAAGGATCTTAAGGAAACGATATACGAAGTGATGGCGTGTTTCCGCGATAGACTTGCTGTAGGTGCGTTTAACGTCGCCATATCGATGCCGCCGATTGCCCCCGCTGATGAGAACTGGGAAGGCTTTCCCGTTATCGTACGCGTAGTTGACCGAGGTAGTGTGTCCAGCAGGGCTTCGGATATCGGAGCTATGGAGCTTTATGCCTCGACAGTGATATCGACTGATCCCTTTGAGATTGCTCAAGTGGTTAAGGCAGCATTGAAGTAATCGGAGGTTCGCATTTTGTTTATTGAGCTGCCTTGTGTAACAGAACAATGAACCGTATTGATGTGGTCATTCCTGTATACAATGAGGAGCGGGTGCTCGCGGATAGCGTCGCTAAATTGCGGGATTTCCTGGGGACGAACCTGACTTGTCGCTGGCAGATTGTAATTGCCGATAATGGCTCAGTCGATGGAACACTAGCTGTTGCTAGGTCCCTGTCCGAGCAGTATCTTGATGTGACGTACGTAACCCTGGAGCTGAAGGGTCGCGGCCGCGCATTGCGAAAAGCCTGGCTGGAGAGCGAGGCTGACGCTGTGTCGTACATGGATGTAGATCTATCTACCGAACTGACCGCTTTTCCAAAACTGATTGAGGCACTCGACGAGGGATATCAAGTAGTGGTCGGATCGCGGTTGATGGCCGGCTCCAAAGTCAAACGCAGTTTAAAAAGAGAGATCACGTCAAGAGGATATAATCTGCTGATAAAGCTGCTTTTTTGGTCAGGTTTCTCCGATGCCCAGTGTGGTTTTAAGGCACTAAAGCGTGACGTAGCGCAGGAGCTTATACCTCATATCAAGGACCAGGCCTGGTTCTTTGACACGGAGCTATTGCTTCTGGCCGAGAGAAAAGGATACCGCATCAAGGATGTGCCGGTGGAATGGGTTGAGGATGAAGATACCAGGGTGAAGATTGTTAATACCGCTTGGGAGGATATAAAGGGCCTGCTGCGGGTGCGATTCAAACCTCCGTTCTAAGACTGCCTCCCCGGAATAAAGACCTGTGGTTTCTTCAATGCCGGTCTCTTCCTGTAGACAATGTTGCTTCGCAGCGAACATAATTTACCGCGTCTTGCAATACCATCGACTTTTGATTTAAAGTAAACTGGCGTGTGATTCACTTTCCTGATTTAAAAGGAGGGAGCAGTGGAGGTAAAGGTCGTAGCCGGTGATATAACGAAGGTTAAGGTCGATGCTGCAATCGTCAACCTTTTCGAGGGGATCGAGCAGCCCGGTGGAGCCACGGGCGCGGTCGACCGTGCGCTGGATGGGATTATCAGCAAGCTTATTGCAGATGGCGAGATCAAGGGCAAGTTGAACGAGGTTACGCTTATTCACACGATGGGTAAGCTGGAGTCAGAGCGTGTGCTGGTGGTAGGATTGGGCAAGCAGGAGAAGTTCAATTACGATTCAATTCGAACCGTGATATCCGCTGCATGCCGCTCCTTGAAAAAGCTGGGGGCGAAACGAGTTGCTACGATCGTCCACGGGGCCGGCGCCGGTGGACTGGAAGTTGAGAAAGCTGTTCAGGCCCTTACAGAGGGGGCTATAATCGGCCTCTACACCTTCCGTAAACACGTTACCAAAGAACCCGAGTCCGGAGATATCGATGAATTGTAGATTGTGGAGAGGGATGAGAGCAGGCTGTCGTTATTGGAGGACTATGTCACCAGAGGCAGGGTTCTTGCGGATGCAACCAATTTTGCCCGGGATATGATCAATGAGCCGGGGAACTACATGACTCCCTCGGATATGGTGGAGGTGGCAAGGGGTGTTGCATCTGAATGGGGACTGGAGTTCAGAGTTATAGAGAAGGAGGAGATGGAGCAGTTAGGGATGGGGGCATTGCTGGGAGTTGCTCAGGGAAGCAAGCAGCCACCGAAGTTCATAATTATAAGTTATCGAGGAGGAGGAGACGGATCCAGCACGCTGGGGTTAATCGGTAAAGGATTGACATTTGATTCCGGTGGTATATCCATAAAACCTTCGGAGAGTATGGATGAGATGAAGGGAGATATGGCGGGAGGGGCTGCGGTAATCGCTGTTATGAAAGCTATTGCAGAACTCAAGCCTCGGATTGATGTAACGGGACTGGTACCGGCGACTGAGAACCTTCCCGATGGTGCGGCGCTCAAACCAGGTGATATTCTTAAGGCTATGAACGGTAAGACCATAGAGGTAGTGAATACCGATGCTGAGGGGCGGTTGATTCTTGCCGATGCAATATGCTATGCAAAGAGCCTGGGCCTTTCTCCCCTCATCGACATAGCTACACTGACCGGGGCATGCCGCGTTGCGTTGGGCGACATCTGCACCGGGGCTATGGGCAATAACCAGGAGCTTGTTGACAAGGTAATTAGTACGGGCATGGATGCTGGGGAGAAAATCTGGCAACTGCCTATGTTCGATGAATACAAGGAGTTAAACAAGAGTGAAGTGGCTGACATTAAGAATACGGGTGGAAGGTATGGGGGCGCTATTACTGCTGCACAATTCTTGGCCGAATTCAGTGATGACACTCCCTGGGTTCATCTGGACATCGCTGGCCCTTCATACATTAAAAAGGATCAGTCATATCTGATAAAAGGTGCAACAGGTGCTATGGTGCGGACCCTGGTCGCTATTACCATAAATCTATATGAGGAAAAAAAAGAATAATCTGTTGGGAGGTTAAAGCATGAATATAAAATGGCTCGGGCACACAACGTTTATGATTACAGCGGGGA
>CP070819.1:219382-222674 GCA_020344295.1 Dehalococcoidia bacterium
AGGGTGGTGAGGATCGGCGGCGGCAGGGCACCCTTGAGCTACGAGGTCTGCGGCGGCACTCATGTATACCGGACAGGCGAACTCGGTTACTTCCATATATACAGCGAGGGCAGTATCGGATCGGGGATGCGCCGCATCGAGGCAGTGACCGGCAGCGGAGCCGAGGCGCTGGTCGAGGAGCGCATTTCGGTGCTGGAGAATATAGCCCAGCGGCTGCAGGTGCCTACCGGCGAGGCTGAAGGGAAATTGGAGGCTGTCCTGGAGGAGTTCGATTCGGAGCGCAAGCGAGCCGCTGCATTTGAACGCAAGCTGTCTAAAGAGGCGGCGGAGGACCTGCTCTCGCAGGTTGAGATGATCAGAGGAGTCTCCGTTCTTTCGGCCAGCGTACAGGCTTCAAATTTCGATGCTCTGCGGCACATGGGTGATGTGTTGAGGGAGCGTCTGGGCAGTGCCGTGATCGTGCTGGGTTCCGTATGGGATGACAGACCGAACTTCCTGGCGATGGTGACGTCCGATCTTATCCCCCGGGGACTGAATGCGGGGGAGATTGTCAAGGAGATAGCGCGAGATGCGGGTGGCAGTGGTGGGGGCAAACCTCAACTGGGACAGGGTGGTGGTAAGGATAAGGGTAGGCTCGAACAGGCGCTGAAACTTGTTCCCGGCCTGGTGAAACAGAAGGTCTAGTGGGATGCGTACCCTGGGTCTGGACATAGGGGAGAGGCGAATCGGGGTGGCTCTCAGCGACTCCGAGGGAATACTGGCAACCGCCCTGACCGTGATCGAAAGAAAGTCGGATGATACCGCCCTCAAGAATATAATAGAGCTCGCTGAAGAACACGAGGTCGAGCGGATTGTGGTCGGGCTTCCGGTTTCGTTGGATGGCAGGCTGGGGCCTCAAGCACAGAGAGTACAGTCATTTACCGACGCGCTTAACGAGCGTACGGAATTGCCGGTTCTAACCTGGGACGAGCGGTTCTCAACTTCTGACGCTGACCGAGTGCTCAGGGAAGCCGGATTGAAGCGGGATAAGAAGAAGAAGCACCTTGATTCGGTAGCGGCGGCCTTTATTTTGCAGGGCTATATTGACTGGGAAAAGGGCAGTAGGTGAAGACTGCATAGATTCGAGTAACCTCGTGACTCCTGTCATGACGAAGTCATTCGTTGCATTTGATTGCGCAGGTTTTCGCTCAATCCGGAGGATTGATAAACCAGCGGGGGAAATTTCGTGACGCAGTATGTAGGTCTGATCGGCCGCGGACTGAAACATTCGATCTCGCCTCAATTTCAGCAGGCGGCATTCGACCACCTTGGCCTCGATGTCCACTATGAGATATGGGATACCGAGGAGAACGAGCTGCCGTCAATAGTGGAGGGATTGCGCCGGCCACCGAAGCTCGGGGCCAATGTCACTATTCCCTATAAAGAGGCTGTTCTACCACTTTTGGATGAAGTGGATTCGAATGCTGCTGGAATCGGCGCAGTCAATACCATCGTCAACTATAACGGCAAGCTGGCTGGCCATAATACCGATAGCAGCGGTTTCATGATGGCCATGGAGAAAGAAGGCGGATTTAATCCGATCGGTAAAACGGCAGTGCTGCTGGGGTCAGGTGGAGTAGCGCGGGCGGCAAGCTTTGTGCTTATAAGTGCAGGTATTAAATCACTCGTGGTTACCGATATCATCGCCGAGAAGATGCACGGTCTGGTGGTGGACTTGAAGCGGGTTCAGGCAGGCGGGCGAGAATCCTTGACAGAGATAATGGCTCTTTCCGCAGATGACCCGCGATATAGGGACGCAGTGTCGGGCTGTGACCTTCTGGTCAACTGTACACCGATAGGGATGAAGCACAGCACCACCGAAGGACGCTCTCCAATAGAGGCAGATCTGATCCCGAAAGGAGCGCTGGTATACGATCTGGTGTATAATCCCCTTGAGACGGTGTTGATGAAGGCAGCTCGTGAATCCGGGGCACACGCCTTGCATGGTCTATCAATGCTCGTATATCAGGGAGCGGCGGCATTCGAGCTATGGACGGAAAGGGAGGCTCCAATTGACATAATGATGGATGCCGCGAGGAAATCCTTAGAGTGAGAAGAGGCTGAAGTGTTCCGTTTTTTAACAGCCGGTGAGTCCCACGGCAGGGGGCTGGTTGCTGTTGTCGAGGGCGTGCCTGCAGGTCTGGCCCTTGATGAGGATTATATAGCCAGCGATCTCGCACGCCGGCAGGGAGGCTATGGTAGAGGCGCGCGTATGGAAATCGAACATGATCGTGCGGAGATAATTTCCGGTGTACGGCATGGGTTGACTATCGGCAGTCCTATCTCGCTCCTGATCTGGAACCGTGATTGGGAGAACTGGAAGCAGGAGATGAGCGTGTCACCTGTGGAGAGGGATGTAGAACCCGTTACTCGACTCCGCCCCGGCCATGCCGATCTGTCAGGAGCAGTAAAATACAGTCTCAACGATGTCCGCTCGATTCTGGAGAGGGCTAGCGCTCGGGAGACTGCGAACAGGGTTGCCGTGGGTGCAGTGGCACGTAAACTGCTCACTGAGTTCGATATCGAAATCCACAGCCATACGATATGTATCGGTGGCCGCTGGAGCGAAAAAGTCGAGCCGATCGACTGGGATAAGGTAGAGAGATCGCCCCTTAGGTGTGCTGACAGCGGGGCTGAGAAGGACATGCGGCGCGCCATTGACGAAGCCAGGGAAGCAGGGGACAGCGTAGGCGGGGTTTTCGAGGTTATTGCCAGCGGCGTACCCATAGGCCTGGGGAGCCATGTTCACTGGGATCGCAAGCTGGATTGTAGTATTGCCCGGGCTATAATGAGTATAAACGCGATAAAGGGCGTGGAGATCGGAGCTGGATTCGCCGTAGCGGACCTCCGAGGATCACAGGTTCACGACGTTATCGAGGTCAGTAAAGAGGGACAGTGGCAGCATATCACTAACCGTGCGGGAGGGATTGAGGGCGGTATCAGCAACGGGGAGCCGATCATAGTCCGCGCCGTGGTGAAACCGATTCCGACAATGAGTAAACCTTTGCCTTCAGCCGATTTACAGACCGGGCAGACTGTCGAGGCTCATGTCGAACGAAGCGACGTCTGTGTGGTGCCTGCGGCCGGGGTAATCGGGGAGGCGGCACTGGCAGCTGTCCTCGCCGAGGCTTTATTGGAGAAGTTCGGTGGTGACCACATCTCCGAGACCCTGCGCAATTATCGTAGCTATCGGGAATCGACAAAGCCCAGAAGTAAACATGATTAGCCTCGGCTTCCACTGCCATCAGGTCGA
>CP070819.1:222774-226284 GCA_020344295.1 Dehalococcoidia bacterium
GGAACCAATCGATCGAACATCCACCATCGGAATGGAAACATGATGACGGCCTATTAGTGGTTCATAGGCATATTCAGCTCGGCCATCTCGAATCAGAGCGACATCGAAGCTTGTTCCACCCACATCCGCTGCTATGATTTTTTCATGGTTAAGACGCTTACCTAGACTTGAAGCTCCAGTGATGCCGCCTACCGGCCCCGAATTAAGCATCGTAACTGGGCGGTTTAGAGCCATTTCTAGTCCCATCAAACCGCCTCCGGATTGCATTACAAGGAATGCTCCGCCAAATCCCAAGACACGTAGTTTGCGTTCAACTGACGTAAGATATGCTGAGCAACGTTTTGCTACATAACCATTGATCACAGTAGTGGCTGCACGTTCATATTCTCCAAGAAGGTTACATACCTCGCTTGAGATATCGATGTGTATATCTGGGTACATCGACTTAGCGATATCTCTAACTAATTGCTCATGCTGAGGATTAACACAGCTCCACATAAGGCATATAGAGATAGCCTCTACACCCTCCTCTGCTAGTTCCTTTACTGCCCGTTTGGCACTCTCAGGATCAAGTGCTACCACGACTTTGCCAGCATAGTCCAAACGCTCAACTATTCCTTTGATCAAGGGTCTCGGGACAATTGGGTCTGGTTTGTCTATCTTAGCTAGATCCATTTTTTCCTGTCTGTTTAATCCTGCAGATTTCAAACGGAGCCTGCCAATGATCAGGTTATCTTCCATACCTAGGGTTGTAATATGTCCTGTCTTTGGCCCTGTGCGTGTTAGCACAATGTTGGTTGCTACAGTACTCCCATGGCTAATGACAGTTGCGTTGCGTACCAATTCCTCTAGCGTGAGCTTAAGTTTTTGTGCCGCATTCTCCATTGAATTAAACACGCCAACGGAAAGATCCTCAATTGTTGAAGGAGCTTTGGCATCTGTCATGTTTCCGTCTTTGTCGATGACAACGGTGTCAGTGAACGTGCCGCCCACATCTACCGAGATCGTAAATCGTGCCATTTTTATTCCCTCACTTTCATTTCAAGTGCGACAATAGAAAGATATAATAGGCACACACCTGGTTATACTTGTGAAATACTGTGGTGAAATACGAGCGCTAGATTATTACACGACAGGACGGCTGCCTGAGAGCCACTCATCGGCATCTGTACCTGTACAGCAGTCTGCTGTTTAGATGCCCAGCTGAGGTTTAGTACGAAGCATATAGCAGAAATGTACGCTCTCGTAACGAGATATCGCGTCGAATCTTGGCTGAATTATATCACAATTGTCAATCACGCCTTCTAAGCAAAATACCGAAAATTGATCCAGTCATAATCTTTCCTTGTAAACCAGTTGTAAGTTAATACAACAAGGATAGGAGCGAGTATACTAGCCCATCTCGTGCTTTACCGGTGTTTCCGAACGTGCGGTCGGGTGGTGGGAATCAGGTGCTCGACACCTGATTTTTCTAATGCAGGTCAAACACGGTTTACGATTAAATAATAATCAAGGGGGGATCACTTGACCCCTCGCCTAAGAGTGTTAAGCAAAAAAGGTGTGCTTAAAGATCTATGCATAGTTATCTGATATTACTATTGACAGCTTCCTCTATGTCAATTACGATTGCCGCACTAAAGGATTGTGCTTTTAACCCTGGCATAAGGGAATAATTGAAAAGACGAAGGAGGAGGAAATGCCAGAAAAGTTACCGGATGAATTGGCCTATGATACGACAGCTCAAGAGATGCCAGAAGAGATTAAGGACTGGATGTTCAAATACTGGTTACCCCGTCTTGTAGCCGAGCTCCTGAAAGCAGTCAAGGAATTGCCCCAGTAACAGAGAGACCGTATTCTAATGAGGATGGGAAACGCCTGTGCCCCAATAGCCATAGAGGGCATTGGAATAAAACCAGGCATGGGTATAGAAGCATACAAATCATATATGACATCATTACCATCCCCTATCGGTCCGAGAACCATCGATTGTGAAGGCGATGTTCTATATCACACATATCACGCTCCCAAAGGGGAAGATGGACGTCCAATGTGTATGTGTGTCTTAGTGCAACTAGGGATTGAGGAGCCATCCGCCGAGCTCTGTCGCTGCTGTGCGGCACCTGTGATCGCCTATATGACAGAGACCGGTACAGGGAGATCGGTAGCGAAAGTTGATATGTTGGGCGTTCCGCCATCGGGAGATGAATGCTGTCGCTTCCGAGTACATCTTGAGCCCTAGATAGCTTTTAATGCATATGTTTCCCATCATTGTGTAATATGTGGTGAGACCAACAAAGGCCGGAATCCACTTAGGCTATGATTATTTCAGCGAACATACGGACTCGATCAGAGATTGAGCATGGGTATGGAAGGATTCACCAGAAAAATGGGCAGTCCTGCCAAGCCGCACTATCACGGGGAGAGCATCAAATATACCTGCTGCGCCACGACCCAGTGCCTCCGCAATTGTGTTCTTAAGGTAAGGGTAAGAGACGGAATTATCACTGCTTGTGAGCCAGACGATACTATCAATGCTGGAATACCCCGTGATGATCGATATCTATCGCAGCAATCGATCGATTGGGGAATAGTTCAGAATCGTTCCTGTGCGAAATCATATGCGAAGAGACATCTGGTATATGACCCTGACAGGGTTGTATATCCATTGGCGCGGGTTGGCCAGAGAGGCGAAGGTAGTTTTAAGAAGATATCGTGGGACGAAGCTCTAGATATTGTAGCCAAGAAACTGGTGGAGACAAAGGAGAAATATGGTCCTTACTCCATTTTGCACGAGCCCTACACACTTATAGGCTATTGTAGTTTCCCGCTAGCACCTTGGTTTGGAGCGGGATTCGCGGCCTGGAACGCCCACTCAGCTGATGGCTGGCACGAACCGTCAAAATGGGTGTTTGGTAGAGATGGTGTTGTTGACCCGGGCTTCTATCAAGATGATGTACAGATATTTAACTCCAAACTCATAGTTCTCTGGGGTGTTAATCCTCTAGTTACTCAGCCAGGTGGATGGTCTCTTAATCTGGTTCGAGCTAGGGAAAGGGGCATCCCTATTATTTGCATAGAGCCTCGGTACACGCCTTCAGTTGAAGTGCTGGCTGATCAATGGATTCCGATACGACCCACCACAGATGTAGCTATGATGATAGCTCTGGCCAACGTCTGGTTTAACGAAAACCTTTATGACAGGGAATTCGTGAGTGAAATGGTGGAGCCCGAGGGATTCGGGAAGTGGAAGGCATATGTTCTTGGTGCTGAAGATGGAGTGGAAAAGACACCGACCTGGGCGGAGCAGATATGTGGCGTTCCCTCGGAGACAATCGTGGAATTCGCCAGATTCTATGCTAGGAGCAAGCCTGTCAATCTGAATGTATCCTGGTCTATGGGACGCCAGTTCTACGGTGAGAATGCGACCCGGGCAACCATGTATTTACAGGCCATGACTGGCAACATGTGCATTCCTGGGGGAACTGCTGCGGCTGGTACTGGAATCGCACC
>CP070819.1:226384-232938 GCA_020344295.1 Dehalococcoidia bacterium
CGACCTTATAATATCCATACTTACATGAAACCCGATGTATGGAAAGGGATACCTATGTCAACAATCCTTTCCTTGAATCCCGTTTTTCTGGGACGACACCACTGATAGGTTCGTATGCCATAAGCAATAGATTCCTGCGAAAGCAGGAATCTATTGTCATCGGTTATGGTTACATTTCCCGTACATGGACCTCCCGGGCATATTCGCACTGCTTTATTACCTGTATAATATTGTAAGGAGCGTTCATATGAACGCTCCTTACATTGTCATTTTGTATCCCCAGTAATTACGGATATCTGCCACCGAAACCTGTGTACCATTCACCCTCCGACTCACATACACCATAAACCCTGCCATATGCGCCGACAATCCAGGTTATCGATCCCTTCCCGTTCACTGCATTAAGATAACTTCAGGATTAGGGTAGAGGATTGAGATACGGCCCGTGCTCATTCGCCAGGGGCGCGCTGTTGCCTTTGGTATCGTTAACTGGAGCGATTCCTGTACCCTCACCGGGCCCGTTAACCAGCAGGCCCATCCAGATAGCCGCATCAGCTATTTCCAGCCTTTTCTCCGCCTCTGTACTTCCCGTGAACCCTGTAATCTTCCAGACATCATAGCCATTAATCTCAGTTTTCTGTTCTTCCGGTTCGAGTGCGGAATAACGGCCGTCATTTGTGGGGTAGTTATGCACCGAATCGTATCCGGAAGCTTCGTTCCAGCCTCCGCTGGGTTCATCGCTGTCATATGCGTGATCATCTGCATAAAAAGTGGCTACCGCGAGCTGTATGGTGCGCTCATCCGTATCGTATGCCTCCTCCTCACCCTTGCCCATCAATCCGACAACGCTAATGGATACCACTGCAGCTAGGAGCCCCAGGATCATAACAACCAGCAGCAGCTCTACAAGGGTAAATCCACGTTCTTTATCTCTAAGACTTTCTATAATTCACCCCTTTCCAATTAATCCATCTGGGCTTAATCGCCTTTCAATCTCAGGTGTCTCTATTAATACAATGGTTCACCGGGGGCTTGATTTTGACTTTTAATATATATTATCCAATGAGTTCGATTCAATATCGTTACATTACAATGTCATTACATTATATTTAACAAGTTGCTTTCAACATCGTTAATTTATACCTCAACGTTCCACTGAAGCACTAGGCAATACTTATTCTCCCGCTTAATTCTGCTTTATGAAAAGAGCCCCCGTGAGGGGGCTCTTTTCAACAGTTCTATAGTCCAATATCTTGCCGTTCAACCGGCTAACCTGCATCACGGATATGCGCCGCTGTAACCGCTATACCAAGTAGTACCGCCATCCGTTGTATAGCAGCCATAGACCGTACCGTTCTTGCCCACTACCCAGCAGTATCCGCCGCCGGGGGCCTCGGCACCGTTTCTCGTGTCGTTGAGACCAAGTCCGGTTTCTCCATGCATAGCCGACTCAGGCATCTCCTGCAGATACAGCCCGGTCTCCACATCTAGCACCGATACGTCACCGCGATTGGTGGTACCGGTGGCACTTTCATAGTCACCAGGTGCATGTACCAGCATTCCCATCCAGATAGCGTGCAGGTTTATGTCATCTCCGTCTGCTGGGGTCCCCTGAACTACGTCCACTCTGGGATTGTTGATCTGAGCGGGGTCGTTGTTCAACGGATTATCATTGAGCACTATAGTATGGGTCCCCACCGTTGCCAGCGCCGTGGGATAATAGTGCCCGGGATCATCGGCCACATCCGAGTCATTACAACCCCACATGTCGCTGGAGTTTATCCAGCCTTCGTGCACGTCGGAGAAGAACGTCGATGTGGCGAGCTGGATGACCTCCTGGTCGGTCTCATAGGCCTGGGCGCCTCCTCTGCCCATCAATCCAACGACGTTGGGAATAACCACTGCAGCCAGGATTCCGAGGATGGCTACCACGATCAGCAACTCGACCAGGGTGAAACCTTTCTGTCCTCTCTTAAACCGCTTCATGATTCACCTCCTTTCTGTTTGTTTTTGTCCGCTTTGAAGCTTATTTCTGTCAAATAGCCTCTCCTTTCCTGACAAATTCCCTCAAGGTAAAAACTACCACACACAGCAACACATGTCTATAGGTGTTTCGTACGACTATCGCTATACTTTAGTACTCTTCTGGATCCATATCCAGTGACAAACGTGACGCGCTGTCTATGAGCCAGACACCCTCATCCGCGTGTTTCGGCAGATCCTGCAGGAAATGAGGATAGAAGCTCATCGTCTTACCACCACGGCTGAAGCTCGCATAGAAATCGATCGGGGCATACTCGCCCGTATAGGGCAATTTTCCGTTGGCCGTTGGCCACTGCATCGACTCTGTCGCATAGGAATCCACTGCGGTCTTTACATTACGCAAATCCGCTTCCAGCCCCGTTTCCCGCGCTTTGCTGAAGAAACCCGTCATTATGAGGATCACAACAGCAACGAGGATTGTAATGATAAGCAGCGCCACGCCGATCTCGAGAAATGAAAACCCGCGCTCATCTTTCTTGACTTTCTTCATTTTCCCTGACCTCCTCCTTCACCATCTTGATGCAATCCACCCTTATAATTATCAGTTAATATATATGCTCAATCCCCTAATTCATTATTACATTCAGAGACCGGTAAAGCTCGTCTGATACCAGTCAACCACTCTTTCACCCCATACAATTGATACCACAGCCCCGACCGCCAGGAAGGGTCCGAAGGGTATGGCATCCGTCCTCCCCACTACTCGCGACAGCAGCAGGCTAATAGCTACGGCTCCACCGGCCACTATACCGGTAAACATTGCTACCAGCACCAAGGGGAAACCATTTACCAGCCCGATCAGGCCAGCCAGCTTAACGTCACCGGCACCCATGCCACCCCTTGAGATGATATATGGTAACAGCAGGATAGTGAATCCCACCGCTCCCCCCAGCATGGCGCTCAGGACGAATCCAGGCCCCAGGTCAGGCCATATCTCCGCGTATCCGCTCCGGAAGAACGAGAAAACAAATGCTATCGCTATCGCCGGAAAAACTACAGCATTCAGAATCAGACCATGCTCCAGGTCGATAAAGAAGATCACCAGAAAAACGCTGGTAAATATCAGGGCGACTGCAAGTTCGAGGTTGAGATCAAAGTGCCACGCCATTAACGCATAGAGCGTACCGGATGCCAGCTCCACAATGAGCACCCGGATAGGAATACCGGCACCACAGTAACGGCAGCGGCCTCGCAGTAGAAGATAGCTGAGCACCGGCACCAGCTCCAGCGGCCTCAGCCTGCGACCGCAGTTGTCACAATGAGAAGGCGGACTTACTATCGATCCGCCGCGTGGAAGACGGTCGATACATAGATTGAGGAAGCTGCCCACGGAAAGGCCCAGCAGAGCGAATCCAAAGTATATCAAGCCATCCATAACATACCACTAACTAAAAAGTATTCCTCTTTAATTATTAAGGGCGCTCAGTCGAACGCCCCTACATCTTTCATTGCTGTGTCAGCCGGTGTTAATGTGTCAATTCTCGCCAAGAGAAGAAACTTCAGACCCTTCGCTCTGGTTCGGGCTTATGTTCAAAGCCATTACTCTACCCGATCCTGACATTGCTGTATATACGTCTACCATTTATTACGCAGCATTAGACCCACGCAGGTTAGAAACTGGGGCAAGGGGAAATTAGGGGGGCAATCAATATTCGTTTCCGCACCCACGACCTCACGCCCCGTAACTTCCGTTATTTCCATGGCCAGTTTAGGATCGAGGGCAAGTTCCCCGCTCAGGTAGATCGTCGCTTCCGGGTTAAGCTGCGCATCCGGATAGCTTCTGTTGTAATAGTCTATAGTGAAAGGCAACTCGCGCATCAGATTTCTTCCAGCTGCCTCGGCATCGGGCGATTCATCCTTCACCGGAATGCTGCGATAAAGCGCGGGGAACGATTTTTCTACAATAACAACCTCAACATTGTCCAGCTCGCCCTGCACGATCACTCCTTCTTTGCAGTCAATGGCCCGAAGCAAGGCGAATGGCCTGAGCTCAATACCCCTCAGTTTCACATCAGCGGCACGACAGGCATCTGCATAACCGAGAATATTATTCCTTGGTACGGCCAGTGCGTAGACCCGCAGTTGCTTCTGCAGACTATCTCTCGGCATTTTCTGCCAGTAGACGAAATCCACATCCTGCGATCCCGGCATAGTCCTCCGTATCTCTCTGCGTACAACTTCCTCCAGATTACCTCCTTTGACATCCGGCAGAGTAAGGGTCTGTGTGGCACTGCCAGTGCTGGGTATGGCGCAGAGAACACCAGTTCTGGGAAGATTATATTCCTTAATTGCTTCGCTCAGAATTCCACCCACAATCTCAGGGGTTACAATCAGGCCCTCTCTTGTGGATTTAGGGCTTAACGGTACGCTGTACCAGCTCTCAATTTTCTTACCGGAATAGGCGAGTATTCTCAGTGTCATGCTCTCAACACTGAACGCAATAGCGCGATTGTCAAACAGTCTCATGTCTATCCTCCCTTCATCTCAGAGTGAGCAACACCAGGTCAAACGTCAATTTGCCTTTTACTTCAGTACCTTTAAATTCCACATCCTGCACTCTGATGCTGCCGTAATCACCACGTTCAATATAATCCAGGAACGAGATTATCTTAGACAAGCTTCCGGTTACGCTAACCTCTGTGGCGTAAGCGTCGTAGTTTATACCGCCGACACTCTCCGTACTGACCTTGGTGGGATTCTGTGAGATTTCTACACTCACACTATTCCAGTAAGCGGCATTGGCGAGCTCAATTGCCAGTCCAGCAGCAGGAAAATTCTCTGGAAACTTGGCGCTGCTAGACAGGCTGTCTTTCTGCCTCTGCAGTTCGTCTATGTCATACTCAACTATAGCATTCGTCCATCTTATCTCGGCAGATTTTTTATCTGTCTCCACATCAGCCTTTTTATCCTCTGCAGACTGCCACTGCATAAAGAATATTACGGCAACTACAACCAGTGCGATCATTATTACACCAATAACGGCGAGTCTCCTGTTGCTTATGATCCTGTCTATCATGACCCACCCCCTGGTGCTACTGCCAGGATCAACGAGAAATCACCATCCTTTAGCGATGGTATGCCTGCCAGAGAAAATCTTCTATCGTTGTCCAGTGAACGTGCGTAGCTGGCTACCGTACCGTAACCTTGTCGCGCTGATCCTCCTACCTCCAGAGTTCTGCCTTCCTGCATGAGACTCTCGATATCAATACCCTGAGGTTTGAGTTCCTGCACCCTTTCGATGGCATCTCCCCAGTCTATCCTGGCGGCTATGAAAGCGTCATAACTTTTGTTGGCCGCCTTAATAGCACTTATGTCATCGGTTAGTGACCTGGCTTGCGCCTGGAGAGCTGCTATCTCCCGATTTACCTCATCTATTCGATTCTCCATACCCTCTCGGTCTGAGTCGGCGCTACTCTTTACTATATACAGGAATACAGAGCAGGCAACTAGAGCTACAATCAATAGCGCCACAATCAAATTTTTTGTCTCAACTGGAGGTCGGGGACGCAGCTCTACAGGTAGCAGATTGATCTCAATGTTCATTCTACCTTTTCTCCTCCGATCTCGTACTCTGCTGCATATTACAGCGTTTACCAGCCTTTTACAATCCCCAAAATCCCTCAATTGGCATAGTTATTTAGTAAGGGTGCATTTATCAGCAGTTACAAAAAGAAAACAAGGGGCGCAGGCCCCTTGTCCCTAGTCTTTTGTTCAATGAGCTGGCATCCTAGAGTCCTGTTGCAACCTTGATATCGGCCATTATTTCCCCGGGTTCCCACTGGTACCAACATCGCTAGCGCCTGTTAATTAGTTACGTATAATATAGGACTTTATCCCCGGGAGCACATCTCCGTCAGGGAAATTCAGCCCGCCGCTATTCTCTGACCATGTAATAGTAGAACCTGGCTGGTACTGGACCTCTATAGCGCCCGCCATGGCGCCGAAAAAATCGCCACTCGGCTGCGCGGTGAGGTCTCCGATGATGGACATAACGAATATGAAGTCATCCGGGCCCATCTGCACCTTTGGCATAAACCTCACATGACCGACAGCAATGATGCATCCAGATCCGGTCAATGTGACCTTGCCTCCTATATCTACGGCATAGTCATTCGGGCTTTCACTCTCCATAGAACAGAATATAGTCTGATTGTTCATGTCAAGCGTGAAGTCTTCGTCTGTCTTACCTATATCCACTGCATCGGTAATAAAGAAGGTACCGAATACCTCCTCGCCTGGTGGATCATCCAGCGTTAGAGTATAGCCTGGATTCACTGACGCTATAATATCCAGCGTCCCTTCCCTGTAGAGCGGCCCCATGGTCTCATCCTGGACTAGGTCTATTTGGCTGAACGGATACGGATCCCCGGTATCAACCTGGCTTAAATAGTAGCTTATCAGCTCGGGCACACCGGGCCAGGCGTTGATACCCCAGGTCGCATTACCCTGTAAATCCCCCTTATTATCGAGCTCTTCATTCAGGGTGACGTTGCCATTTATGACCACACCCG
>CP070819.1:233038-239983 GCA_020344295.1 Dehalococcoidia bacterium
GCTGGGGGGACACAGCGTCTATCTGGGTCAGAACGAGGTCGGCCTGGGTAGCCGGGAATCAATCTCGGATGTAGCCCGAACTTTAGGTCGTTATGTTAACATCATCGTGGCTCGCACATTCGCCCATTCCACGGTGGTCTCTCTGGCAGAACATGCCGGTGCGCCTGTTATCAACGCTCTATCGGATGAAGAGCATCCCTGCCAGGCTCTTGCCGACATTCTGACCATTTATGAGAAGAAAGATCAATTGGCGGGCTTGACAGTTGCTTATGTCGGGGACGGTAATAATGTGGCCAATAGCCTTTTGCTTGCCTGTGCCTTGGCTGGAGTGAATTTTAAGATCGCTACTCCGAAAGGCTACGAGGTTTCGGATAAGGTAGTCGATATCGGGCGCAGCCTTGCTCAAAGTGGTGCTCGGATTCTTCCGATGGAGCAGCCGCAGCGTGCAGTCGAGGGCTCCGACGTGGTATACACGGACGTTTGGACCAGCATGGGGCAGGAGACGGAGGCAAACGAGAGAAGAAAGGCTTTCGCCGGTTATCAGGTCACCGCTGAGCTAATGTCCATGGCCGCAGCGGATGCAATTCTCATGCACCCATTGCCGGCGCACAGTGATGAAGAGATCGCTCCCGGGCTTATCGAATCGCCCCAGTCCGTCATCTTCGACCAGGCAGAGAACAGATTACACGTCCAGAAGGCCATATTGGCCGAGATTCTGCGCAACTAAAGGCTGTTAAACAGGAGCTTCTACATGGCCTGGCTGGCAGACAAGGCGAGAAACCTCCTCTCCAAAGGGAAGGGTGCGGAGCCCGGGCCTCCCGTTGATTCCGGTATCCCTAGCGGAGCCAAAGCCACCTATCGTGACCAGAGACCCAATATGCCGCTGGAGTCCGGCCGTCTAAAACCACTAGATAGTGCCTACGAGCAGGTACTTAGATATCCCGAAATGAAGGCAATGATGGAGAAGGCGGGATTACCTGAATCCATGGAGGAGCTGCTGGATGAGGATTCGGGCATAGATAAATCACGACGGCGCGGACAGGGGCCGACTACAGAAGAGCACCGTTTATTGAACGTATGTGTTCTATTGGGCAATGGCGATGCCAAATATCGTGGGGGGTTCTATAATTCCGCTGAGGCGACATACCTGGAAGCCTATAAGGCGGCGATAAATGTCCGTGACAAATTACTGCAGGCCATCAGCTTGGCCGTACTTGCGGCTGCCGTTGCCATGCAAGATAGACATGAGCAGGCCTTAAAGCATATTGAAGATGCACTGCGCCGCAAGTCTGACCTTGCGGTGGCGTGGTACAACAGGGGCGTGATACTGTTGATGCTAGCCCAATACAGTGAAGCTCTGTCCTGCTTTGACGAGGCACTGGTTAATCGGCCTGTATTCGCCGAGGCGCAGTATAACAAGGGCATCGCTCTGGGGAACCTCAACCGGCCTTCGGAAGCGCTGACCTGCTTTGAGGCGGCACTGGACGACGATCCCCAGGACGCTGACGCGTGGTTGGGGAAGGGCGTTCCATTGTTGATGCTCGTGCGCTATGGTGAGGCAGTTGACTGCTTCGAAGAAGCACTCAAGTATAGATTTACATCAGCGGGAGCGTGGTTGGGGAAGGGTCTGGGATTGGTGATGCTGGGTCGCTGCGAGGAAGCAATGACTTGCTTTGACCAGGCATTGGGCTACCGGCCGGAGTTAGCCGAGGCATGGCTGGGTAAGGGGCAGGCCCTGGGGGAACTCGGGCGGCATAAAGAGGCTGCAGACAGCTTCGAAAAGGCGTTGCATTATAAACCTGACGCCGCCCATATATGGCACATAATGGGTGTGGCTATGGAGAAGCTAGGCCTGTTCAAACAGGCACTGGTCGCCTACGAGCGCGCCCGCTCACTGGAAAAGGGCCAGCGGTGACTAGGCCCATAGTTGCCATCGTGGGGAGGCCCAATGTTGGCAAGTCAACACTGTTCAACCGTTTGATTGGCGAACGACTTGCCATCGTCGAAGATTTCCCTGGAACCACACGTGACAGGGTCTATGCCGATATCTCCTGGGGGGATCACGATATAACGCTCGTTGACACTGGCGGGCTTGAGCCGCAGCCCGACTCCGCTCTGCGACAAAAGGTCAAGGATCAAGCGGAGGCCGCAATCGCAGAAGCGGAGGTGATCATATTCATGGTGGATGTGATGGAGGGGGTGACCCTCCCAGATTCTGAGGTGGCTGAGGCACTAAGACGCTCCAAGAAGCCGATAGCTCTGGCGGTGAATAAAGCGGACAACGCTCAGCGCCGCGCCCTTGCACCTCAGTTCCATGAGCTTGGCATCGGCGAACCCATGCCTGTCAGCGCACATCATGGCACAGGCGTTGGGGATCTAATGGACGAAGTCTGCCACAGCTTGCCGGTGCCAATCCCTGTAGTGGAGGGGCCGGGCCTGCTGATGATTGCCATCGTAGGCCGCCCCAATGTCGGCAAGTCCATGTTGCTCAATGCCATACTCGGCCAGGACAGAGCGATTGTAAGCGAGATCCCCGGGACTACTCGCGATGCTATAGATACGGTCTTCGAGCATGAAGGCGAGTCTGTGGTGTTTATCGACACCGCGGGGATTCGGCGCCGCGGTCGGATAGAGGGTGGCGTTGAGAGGTACAGCGTCATGAGGGCGCTGCGTGCCATATCACGGGCCGATGTCGTTGTCCTGCTGACCGAGGCTGCCGAAATCATAACGGCACAGGACGCTCACATAGCGGGCTATATCCAGCAGGCTTTGAAGGGCATGGTCGTGGTCGTGAATAAATGGGACCTGGCACTTGAGCTGGAGAGAGACGCCGCTGAGTGCGCACTGGAGATTGAACAGAGGCTGAAGTTCTTTCCCGGTGTGCCGATATTGTTTGTCTCGGCTCTGCTGGGAACTGATGTTGACCTGGTGCTGCCGAAAGCCAAGAAGGTCTATAGGGAGAGACAGAAACGGGTCCCCACTTCCAAGCTAAATGAAGAGATCGGACGGATCCTGGCTGCACATTCACCGCCCTCCGTGCGGGGGCGTCAGCTCAAGGTGTCTTACGTAACCCAGGCGGAGATAAATCCACCCACCTTCGTTTTCTTTGTCAATGATCCCAGGCTGGTCCACTTTTCATATCAGCGCTATATGGAGAACAGGATTCGCGAGACGTTTGGCTTCGGCGGTATCCCGCTGAAGCTAGTCTTCAAACGAAAGGGTAAAAATTGATCGAGTTCGCAGCAGTGGTCATTGGCAGCTATCTAATAGGCTCCATTCCCTTTGGACTGTTGTTAGGGAAGCTTAAGGGTATGGATATCAGGGAGTACGGAAGCGGCAACATTGGTTCAACGAATGTGCTGCGTACCATGGGGCCTTGGGCGGGCGTCGTCGTCCTGATCTGCGATGTGCTTAAGGGGGTGGCCGCTGTTTTCATCGCTCGATATACGATCGGGTCTCATGCCGGGGAGATGGCCGCTGGCTTCGCCGCCGTAGCCGGGCATGACTGGTCCATATTCATCAGATTCCGGGGTGGCCGGGGAGTTGCCACGTCGGCAGGAGGGCTGTTTGTTATGGCGCCTCTGGCCGCTGTCGGAGGTATAGCCATCTTCGTGCTCGTCATCGCACTGACACGTTACGTTTCCCTGGGCTCAATGGTAGGGTCGATCAGTGGCGTTGTGATCGTGGGAGCACTCCTGGGACTGGACCGGGTTCCAGCGGAGTACTTGATCTACACCGGTGTGGTTGTTGCCCTGATAATCTTTCAGCACAGGGAGAATATATCCCGACTTCTAGCGGGCAATGAGCATAAATTCGGACAGAAGGGCGAGAAAAAACAGACTGGGTAAAGCGAGACATGGGGCAGGTAGCTGTTGTCGGAACGACCTGTTGGGGCACTACCCTAGCGATCATGCTCGGGCGCAAGGGATTGGAGGTCAGGCTCTGGGCGCGAACTGCCGAGGAGGCGGAGAGACTAAACCGGGACAGGGAAAACACCAGGCATTGCCCGGATTTCCCGTTCCCAAAGGAGCTTCGCGCCACCGATTCAATGGATGAGGCGCTTAGTGATGCAGAGCTCGTAATCCTCGCCGTGCCCTCACAATATATGCGTCGTCACGCCAATTTAATCCGGGGGCACCTGGACAGCTCCAAACGCATCCTGAGCGTCGCTAAAGGACTTGAGGTTGAGAGTGCCAAGCGGATGTCCGAGGTCATCCCTGAAGAGATCGACCGTCGATTTCATGATAATATCTGCGTTCTTTCCGGGCCAAACCTGGCTCTAGAGATAGCACAGGGGTTGCCTGCTACCGCTGTCGTTGCTGCTCATAATGCCTCGGTGGCGGCAAGCGTGCAGCGGATGATGGCTTCATCGGTGTTTCGTGTTTATGTCAATACCGATGTAGTAGGCGTTGAGCTCGGTGGAGTGCTCAAGAACATTATTGCTCTGGCTGCCGGGATGGTCGATGGGCTGGGTTACGGCGACAATACCAAGGCTGGCTTGATAACGAGAGGGCTTACCGAGATCACTCGCCTGGGGGTAGCGGCTGGAGCTAACCCGCTGACTTTCGCCGGTCTGGCTGGCCTGGGGGATCTGGTGGCCACATGCGCCAGCCCTCTCAGCCGAAACCGCTTCTTCGGCCAGGAGCTCGCCCGGGGGCGCTCTCTGGAGGAGATAAAATCTTCTATGACGGGCATTGCGGAGGGAGTGACGACCACAGGGGCTGCACTTAAGCTGGCTGCACAATACCGGGTCGAGATGCCGATTACACATCAGGTATACAGGGTTCTCCATGAGGGCCTCGATGTTCGCCGCGGTATTGCGGAACTCATGGGCCGTGAGCTGAAGCACGAGTTCGGGGATTAACTCGGTAGTGCCAACGAGCCATTATAGTGCTATAATACTTCGGGCTTTTTCTCGTCCCAGAGGAAGCTTTGACGATTCTGGTAGGTAGACTTGGTGCGGCTACTAGATCAATAAGACGTTAAGGAGGTCATAAGAAAGCATGGGAGACAGATTAAAGGGCAAGGTGGTTGTTATCACCGGAGCCGGCCGGGGCATCGGCGAGGCTGCAGCTATGCTGTTTGCCGATGAGGGGGCCAAACTAGTAATAAATGATCTGGGTGGTGCCGGTGATGGTTCCGGATCGGATATGGCACCGTCGGACGAGGTGGTGAAGAAGATCAAGGACCGGGGCGGGGAAGCCGTCGCTAATTACGATAGCGTGGCAACGACAGAGGGTGGAGAGAATATCATTAAGATGGCGATGGATTACTTCGGCAGACTGGATGTCTTGGTAAACAATGCCGGCATTCTCAGAGACCGGATGGTCTTTAATATGACCCCTGAGGAGTGGGACATTGTGATAAAGGTTCACCTCTACGGGCATTTCAACTGTACCAGACCCGCGTGCATGATATTCAGACAGCAGAGGAGTGGCCGTATTATTAACGTCTCTTCCGAATCCGGCCTGGGCAATATGGGCCAGGCAAACTACAGCGCGGCTAAAGAGGGGATAATCGGGTTCACGAGGACGGTGGCCAGAGATATGGGCAAGTACGGCGTAACCTGCAATGCCGTTCGGCCGCGCGCTGCTACGAGGCTGACGTTGTCGCCGGAGCTTAAGGCCGCTATCGAGCGGGCTAAGGCCGAGGGCACTGCGATGCCGCCGGGGGCAGAGGTTATTTCTGCTCTACCGCAGCCTCAAGACATGGTCCCGTTTATGGTATACCTGGCAACGGATGAGGCTGCTGGCATTAATGGATGCAGTTTCTTGATCAGTGGGGAGCAGATAGCCCTATATACGGAGCCGATAGCAGCGAAAACAATATATAAAGAGGGAGCGTGGACGCTCGATGAGCTCGTTTCAATCGTGCCGAACACCCTTGCCGCCGGCCTGGTGAATCCGGCTCCACCTCAACCGCCCAAGGAGTAATCCAGCCCTGCTGTCATTTTATCGCCTGTGATTGCTGCCGGCATGCACCGAAAAAATATAAAATGTAGGGGTGCGGGGACCGCGCCCCTACATATTTTTTCTCCTTAACGTCTTGCTGGAAGGACTACGTTGTCCCCAGTAAACCCTCGATGGCCTCGATGACCACCTTGCCGTTCTCCAGGTCGATGGATTTGACAACGTCTTCGATAGCGGGGATCAGAATCTCGCCACGCTCGCTCTGCACCACGTAGACGTCGTTGCTGGCTGTGGTCATAAGATCGATGATGGAGCCAACTTGGTTGCCCGTAGTGGTTTCAACTGCGAGGCCGATGAGTTGAAAGGCGTAGTATTCCCCTTCAGGAAGCGATCGTATCTCAGTGCGGGGGATAGTAATGTCGTGCCCTCTCAGCTTCCCGGCGTCCTGACGTGTATCGACGCCGGCCAGTTTCAGCCGAAGGTGCTGTTTTTGGGGGCGACTGCTTTCAATTTGTAGCGGCTGGCCCTCGATGTAGACCAGCCTGCCGGACGCAAACCGATCGAGGAAATCGGTCGTAATCTGGACCATTAGCTCCCCTCCTGTGCCCCAGGGGGCCAGAACACGCCCTATAATCAGGAACTCGGGAGGAGGGAATTTATCACCCATTGCCCCCGCCCAAGCGGCCTCAGAAGCTGCTTTCGGAGTCGGAGCTGCTTTGAGCCTTGGAGCCACTCTCGGAATCGAAACTGCTCTCCGATTCGGAGCTAATTTCCGGTCTGTAGCTAGTTTCCGGTCTGTAGCCGCTATCGGTGCTGTCGGAAACTATCTCCAGGGTTGCGCGGGTGCCTTTCCTGATAGCCGCCACCCTCAGCAGTGTACGCATTGCCTTGGCGATTCTGCCCTCTTTGCCGATTACCTTTCCTGTATCCTCCGGGGCTACCTGAAGCTTGAGAATAATCCCGTCCTCCCCGGGCACCTCGATCACGATGACCTCATCCGGTTTGTCCACTATGGATTTGGCGATGTACTCGATGA
>CP070819.1:240083-243253 GCA_020344295.1 Dehalococcoidia bacterium
CGGATGAGGCCGCGTAGCTTCGACGAGTTCGTGGGGCAGGAGCACATCCTGGGCGAGGGCCACGTGCTGAGGAAGAGCATCGAGGCCGACCAGCTTCCCTCCATCATCTTCTGGGGGCCGCCGGGGAGCGGCAAGACCACACTGGCCTATATCATCGCCAGCGTCACCCAGTCGCACTTCAGCCCGATATCGGCGGTAGCCTCGGGCGTCGCCGACCTGCGGCGCGTAGTCGAGGAGGCCCGGGAGCGCCGCGGCCTGTACCAGAAGCGCACCATTCTCTTCATCGATGAGATCCACCGCTTCAACAAGGCACAGCAGGACGCCATCCTCCCCTACGTTGAGAACGGGACAATCACGCTCATCGGAGCCACCACCGAGAACCCCTCCTTTGAGGTCATCTCGCCACTCCTCTCCCGCTGCCGCGTGTTCACGCTGGACGCCCTGACCGGGGAGCAGGTGCGGCTAATAGTACGGCAGGCGCTGGTTGACAGGGAACGAGGCCTGAGGAATATGAACGTTCAGATCGATGACGACGCCCTCGAATTCCTACTTGTTATGTCAAATGGAGACGCGCGTGTGGCACTCAACGCACTGGAGCTCGCCGCCACCACCACGGCCCCCGCGAAGGATAAGAAGCGGCATATCCGGATCACCGACATTGAGGACGCCCTGCAGCACCGCGCCCTGCTCTACGACAAGGCCGGCGAAGAGCACTTCAACATCATCTCGGCCCTGCACAAGTCGCTCCGGGACTCCGATCCCGACGCCGCCCTCTACTGGATGGGGCGTATGCTCGAGGCGGGCGAGGACCCGCTTTACATCGCCCGGCGGCTGATACGCTTCGCCTCGGAGGACGTCGGCATGGCCGATCCCCAGGCACTGGTCGTCGCCATTGCGGCCCAGCAGGCGGTGCACTTCGTCGGCATGCCCGAGTGCAACCTGGCGCTGGCGCAGGCGGCCGTCCACCTGGCTACCGCGCCCAAGAGCAACGCCCTCTACAGGGCCTACTCCAGGGTGCAGCAGGACGTGGAGCGAACGAGGACCGACCCCGTACCCCTCCACCTGCGCAACCCGGTTACGGGCCTGATGCGGCAGGTGGGCTACGGCAAGGGCTACAAGTACGCTCACGACTTCCCCGGCCACTTCGTGGACCAAGAGCACCTGCCCGATTCCCTGAAGGGGCGGAGGTACTACGAGCCCAGCGACCAGGGATTCGAGGGGGAGGTCAGCGACCGTATCAAGAGGTGGAGGCAGAAGTCAAAGGAGTCGAAGAGAGAACCAGGGCCGAAGTAAGACCGGCCCTGAAATACACAGGGCGCTGTGGATCGCCAGAGACCACCTGGATTCCGTTAGCAGTTAAAGATTTCAGCTTAGATCGACAACCGCACTTGAACAGCCGCTCTCACCTACACTTATTGAGCGATTGCTGAAGGCTGTTTTTCTACCATCTTCAGCTTCAACGTTCTTCCCCTGAAGCCCAGACTCGTATCCAGTCGCGTCCTGACGGACTCGATTATCTCATCCTTTGTCTGGTGACTCGCCCACTTTTCATCTAGCAAAAGTGTAACCTTGAGCAGAACGCCTTTATCCTTCATGGCAGATCCTCCCAAACCTTGAATGCCCTTTATAATCACATAATAGGCTATCGTATACGACACACTAGAATACATTAACGTCATTACAAAAGTATTAACATCGGATGGCAAGAAATAACAACCAGATTACAAATAGCTTACAAAAGCATTACAATTTTAATTTCCACGCGACAATGCAATGCTGACTAAAGATGGCATATCTTGACAATACCTTTGACGTGTGGTACTATGCGGCCTCCAAGTACTTATACGAATTTCCTTATTTAGGCTAGACTGAAGCTCAAAACTTCAAAGAGCATAATAAGTGATCTTGTGACTTGCTATAAACCTGCTTTTCTCTGCAAAGCCCCTTGAAGAGAATTGAAGCACAGGATAGGGCAAGGCACACTGAAGCCCCTGACTAGAAATCCGGGGCTTCAAATTTTTATACCATACCCCCCACTGTCTGACACACATTCGCATAGAATATGATTGCCTGGACTATCGGCATACATACCCACACCAATCTGGAACTGTGGTACCGCAGGGCAGTGGGGTGATAAAATAACGCGCCCAATAATCTTCCTATAGTGCATTGTTGCCTAAATCAATAGCACATGCTAGAATATCTGGCAATCACAGCTAATGAACCTTCCAGAAAAAGCCGGATATATTAAACAGAAATGACAGATGAGGAAAAAGTAGTCAGCGAAGGCCGGGAACTGCAAATCCTGGTCGGATTCCGAGCTCTGCTGGGCGACAGTCGAGCACAGAAACAGATGATGAACTTGCAGCAGACCTATGCTTCTTACGCCAAGGAGATCATGGCCGAGGCTCAAGAACGTTACGATGCCCTCTCAACAGAGGAAAAGGAAAACCCGAAGAGAGTCCTGGCTGGGCTGGCTGCAAGTACAATTAAGCTGCGTTTTAAAATGTTGCTAAAACTGTTACCCCACCTCATCCGTGGGCTGCTGAAGAGCCTAAACCCGTTCGCACCCAAGGACTGAAGAGCCCTGGAGCCGGATTCCACACCATAGCTGCATGGAGCTCCGACCTTATATCAAGATTGCTTGTTATACAGCAGTCACGCCCTAATTTGCTACCCCGTAACCGCCATCCGACGCACCAGAACGAAAAAATACTTACATGTAGTTTTCCTTAATAATCCGATTAAGTGCCTCAGATTTTAATTACAGGGCTTCTGACAGCATGTTGATGTGCTGGTCCGAATCGCATTTAAACATCGAACAAATCCGGGGGTAACACCCGTGGAGTCAATCAGCTTCCTAAATCCTCTGGCACAGTTATGATAGAATTTAACTGCATGACCGCGACCAGAGTAACGATCCCCTGCGGTGATATCTCGCTCGAGGGCATCTATGGGATGCCTGAGGGACGGACTACCTTTGCAGCAGTCGTAGTCTGTCATCCGCATCCCCTCTACGGCGGCATGATGGAGAATAATGTCGTCATCGCCATCTGCCATGCACTCGCTGAAAACTCGATTGCCTACCTCAGGTTCAACTTTCGCGGCGTCGGCTGCAGCCAGGGAGTACATGACAATGGTATAGGCGAGAGAGACGACGTGACAGCGGC
>CP070819.1:243353-247716 GCA_020344295.1 Dehalococcoidia bacterium
CCTCGTCATCGTATTTATAGCTCCCCCGGAGTCCAGGTACAGCCGCGCCATCGACGATGTTCAGGTGATCTCCGCCAAAACGACGCCCCAGGACCATTATCTCGCGCATGCGCTCGTTCTCATAGACAAAGTCGGACTCTGAGAGATGCCCGAATGCCTCGTGCGTAAAGACGCCGGCCAGCACCTGGTCGCAGACGACCGTATACTCTCCCCCCTTGAGCTGTGGGGCGGAGAGAAGATCGACTGCCCGCTTTGCCATCTCCCCGATATCGGAGTGAAGGTTCTCCATCAGGCCGTAGTCCCCGTTGCTCCCCAGGCTCAACGACGACTGCTGGACGTCGCTGCCATCGCGGGCTACGGCGTTGAACCTCGCCATTACATCCACCTTCGTCTGCTCTATACAGCTGCCCTCGGTGCTGGCGAAGGTCACTTTCTTTTGCCGGTCGGCGTACATGATAGTCGAGGTCTGGATCTTGGGTGTACCCCAGATGACGTCATTGTACTCATCGAGTATGCTCTTCTTCTGTGCGAGGGGAACACCTGAGGGGTCTTTCACGATATGCGCGGGTACTATGTCCACGGCTGGTTCGACGGGAGCGAGTACGCTCTCCTCCTTCCCCACCAGCCTCGCCTGCCGCACCGACCTCTCCACCTTCTCCCTCAGCCCGTTCAAGTCGTTGAACGAGCTGAAGCCCCAGCCACCCCTGACCAGCGCCCGTACATTCCCCCCAACACTGGTAGTCCTCCCGATATCCTCCAGCTCCCGTCCGCGGTACTGGAGACGGGTAGCATCTCCCTCCTCGATGCGGATCTCGATATAGTCGGCTTCGTGTCCTTTCAACGCCTCGGTAATCTGGTCGCGCATAGGCCCGCCTTTTATCTTTATGAGTTTAATGATTAGTAATCGAATAAGCGGACTCAATTATAAGTCGGACAGGCGGAAAAATCTAGCAGATATAGGGAGAGGTGATATCTTACATGTGTTGATCACGGAAGGGATAAAAAGGAGGGCGACCGCTGGTCGCCCTCCTTTTACTTTGTTCATAACGACACTGTCACCAGCCCATCATAGCACCCCGGCCTCCCATCATGCCACCTCCCTTGTGACCGCCACTGCCTCCCCAACCAGTGTCAGGCGCCTGAGTCCCCTCATCGAAGCCATAGCTGAAGCAGGGCATGCTGGTAAAATACCGGTCGTGGATCGCTTCCATAGCCTTAGCCATCGCCTCCCAATCGCCAACGATGCATGGCTCATACATGGCTTCCCAAGCATCCTGGCTGGTAGGTCCGGTCTCTCCGCTCCCGGGCCCGAGGGCAAGCGCTGGAATAGCAAAGCCGACTATGAGCATTACTAAACTCGCTCCAACTAGACCACCAACTAGCAACCTTGTCATCTCGATCTCCTTTCTCACGTTCAATTTAAAGCGTTCAAGCATCAGCGATTGGTTCCCAGCCACTTGCCATGGCATCGCCGGCTACACCACCTGATCTTGTGCCCTCTCTTCTTCATGCACCTGACGATACCTTCTGTTCTCGAGAAGTCTATGCCGCACACTTCACAGGTAAAGTCTATTCTGTTAGCTATACTTCTCCGCTGTTTAGCTATGGCCCAGCATTCGGCACAGTAACACAGCCTGTATGCAGTCTGCGTAACACGTTTGCGTCTTACCTGAATAAGTTGACCGCAGATTTTGCAGCTTCTGATATTACGTCGACGTTTACCGGCTACCTGTCGTATTCTCTCCCGGGACACACCCAGAAGCCGTCCAATCTCAGCATATGTTAAAGACGGATTCACCTCCAGCATTCTGTGAGTGCTGTCTCTAACTAAAGTAGGACTCATTGTTTTCTGTCCTTTCTAATTTTCTGTTTTTCCATTTTTCATCATGCCATGTGGGATACGGGATATAATTCTGGAACAGGTCCTCGGCGCCACAGAATTTGCACATACCTCTGCTTATAGGTCCCTCAGGGCTTTCGATCACCCAGTAATGAACGCAGGTAACATCGATATTGGTATTATTACGATTGTCTTTGGATCTGCTCCTAGCCATGTTCAGCCATCCAGCATTATCTTTGTGTTGCAGACTCCCTGGTTCACCACAGCAGACACCATGGATATATGAAGAACCTTTTATATCTATGGTGGCAGAGATAGATTAAGGCTATATTAGAGATAACTTAGAAGGTGGTTAGAAAAGGGGAACTAAAGCTTTAGCCAGACGGTGAAGGTGCTGCCTTTTCCAAGTTCACTAGTCACGGTGACTTTACCCCCGTGCTGCTCGGCGATTGCTTTAACGATAGTTAATCCGAGTCCGCTTCCTCCGTGGGATCGGGAACGGGCCCTGTCCACCATATAGAACCGCTCGAAAACATGAGGCAGGTGTTCAGGAGCAATTCCCATGCCCTCGTCGACCACGTTAATGCACGCCCAGTCCTCGTTTCTGAACAGGGATAGTGTTATAGTGCCTCCCTCCGGCGTGTACCTTATGGCGTTGTCTACGAGATTTCCTAGAAGTCTCTTCAACCTGTGAGCGTCTCCGCGTATGAAAATGTCTTCCTGCCGTCCTACGACAACCTTGCGGTCTCCAGCCAGCTGCTGTCCCCGTTCCGCGCTCTCAAGCAGAACCTCCCTGAGCGAGACCCTGCCCCGCCATTCTATCTGACCTGACTCGACCTCAGCCAGGAGGAGCAGGTCATCTACAATCCTGCTCATTCTGTGGGTCTCTGCTTCAATTGCCCTCAGAGATTCACGGCGCTCCTCCTCGCCCAAGTCTCGTTTCAATAGATCCAGGTTACCTTGCAACACTGTAAGTGGGCTTCTCAGGTCGTGAGACGCATCGGCAATAAAAAGTCTCTGGGATTCGAAGGCTTTTTCCAGATGCTCGATCATGTGGTCGAAAGTGGTGGCGAGCTGCCCGATCTCATCCTTTGGCCCATCATAGCCAACCCGTTTGCTAAGGTCTGAACTCTCTTCTATGTTCTGTGCTGTCCTGGCAATATCCACTACCGGGGCAAGAGCCCTTCGGACCAGAATTCCGCCCGATACTATGGCGAACGCCAGGGCTGCCAAGAGGCTGCCAATGAGAGCCCATCTTACTTGATTCATTGCCGCATCTATGTGCCGCAAAGATTGACCTACCTCCAGAATCAGGGGCTCATGCTGCCCCTGTATCTGGTCAGTCATAACACGTATCTTAGTACCGTCGGATGCAGTTAGAGTCGCAGTACCTGCCTCACCGGCCAATCCCCTCTCTATTAATGATTCTTCTACAGGCAGTTCCAGATCACCCAGGTTCTCTGATCTGCCAACAATATTGCCATTGCCATCTATCAATCGAACATGTACACCTGGCGAACCGAACTCACGCAGAGCCGGAGAACAGGCACAGGCAGCATCGCAGACAACATCATAGTCGTCAGGTGCCATAACTATATCGGAACCAATATAGTCCTTGATCTCAGCGGCGTAGACCTTCAGGTTGTCATCAACTTCACTATGAAGGTGATTTTGCAGCACAATGTAGATGATCACACCGGCGAGAACAAGCGCCACACACAATATTACCGAGAACCACAGTGTTAGGCGCCATCTAATCGGCATGCGGCTACTCCTTCAGTACATACCCTACGCCGCGAACGGTGTGTACCAGCCTCGGCATGTCACCTGCTTCAAGCTTTGATCGCAGGTAGCTCACGTATACCTCTATCACGTTGGATTCACCGCCGAAGTCGTATCCCCACACTTTTTCATATATCCTGTCCCGACCGAGGACCTGGCGTGGATGGCGTATGAAATACTCAAGGAGGTCGAACTCCTGGACTGTGAGATCGATTATTTCGTTTCCGCGCCTGACCTCCCTGGTAGCGGTGTTCAATGAAAGATCGCTGAAGCGAAGAATCTCCCCTTCCCTTGGTTGGCGACGTCTCAGCAGTGCCCGCACCCGTGCCAAGAGCTCATCAAAGGAAAACGGTTTGACCAGGTAGTCATCTGCACCGCTGTCAAGCCCGGCAACTTTATCTGCCACTGTGCCCTTTGCGGTGAGCATGAGGATAGGGACATCGCCTGCCTGTCGCAGTCTTCTGCTGACTTCTATGCCATCTATTCCCTGCATCATAATATCCAGAATAACCAGGTCAGGCTCAACTTCAAGGGCCTTGGCCAGAGCCTCGGAACCGTCACCTGCGGTATCCACATCATAGCCGTCGTATATCAGACCACGCTTGACGAAGCTCACTATTTCAGGATCGTCGTCAACCACGAGAATCCGCATTGTTCTGTCCCAAATTCTATATTCTGGTGTCTCTATGTCCTTTAATTCCATGATAGATACGCATCCAGATTAAGTCAATCTTGTGGCCA
>CP070819.1:247816-251252 GCA_020344295.1 Dehalococcoidia bacterium
CCCGTGCGCTGCCCCATCATCGTCCGGTACCGCACCTGGTCAGCTATGATCTGCGTCAGACGCTTCTCCTGTACCTCTTCTCCTGCCGTCTTCATCTTGAACCTCCGCTAAAACTATCGTGCTTACTTACATGACTATATGGTATTCCCTATCTGCATATGGTATAAACCATATAAAAATTGTATCAACCATCATTCCCCAAGTCAACAATCGTATGCTGTAAATAGCTCGTTCTCCAATGTTTTCACGTTCCCGGATTCTTAGATATAAATTCGGGCTGAACTATAACAACACCATATGACCAGTCAGTTTTACTTGACGCTAATCAGCGAAAACGATTAAACTTGATTGTCTGCTTTTGAGATCAATTATACTGCCTTGCTACCTCAGAGCTACAACCTTCCAGGATTGTATACTTCACACAGGATAAAACGTGAAAAAGGAAAGTGGTTTTTACCAATTGTTATCCTATGGTGCCTGCTTGATTCTTGTTTCCCCAGGCGTTTATAAATGCAAACTAGCGTCTAATTAGACAAGTGTAATAGGTGTTAGTTCAGAATTCATTAAAGCTATTGCAGCTTGGACATTGATAAACAACGCTAACAATGCTAACACCAAGATGTAGTCTGTCAGTTAACATTGTTTCACAGTTTCCACATACAATCACTGTGTCATCGTCAATATTACCATCAAATTTCTCGGCCTCTGGTCGTGCAATGATAGGCCTCCCCCTAACTTTCGATTCATGTATCACGCTTGCTTTTATAACAGGCATCTTCATCCTCCCCTGCTTTAACTAGCGATAGACGTATATGGTAGCCCAAGTCCATCGTCAACCACATAATGGTGTGGTAGAATGAGTGCATGAATTAACCTGCATATTAAAGGCAATGGTTTGAAATTGCCTTTATACTCCTATTAAATACCACTCATCTTTTAGCTGGTTTTGTGGGATTACTCATTCCCCCTTTCAAAAACTTACGCCTTCAATGCAAGCTATTATACTAAATTTGGCATATCAGATACCCAGATTCAATCCTGTGTCAAGTATATAATGCCTTACAGTTTACTTGCGGCACCGACAGTGGACATATTAGAGTTTACAATCCTAATATGCCTTACAGTAGTTTACAACGGCAACGCGCTTATTACGGATCGCCAAACGTTGACTTGTATTAAGATGCTAATATAATTATAACACCTTAGTCCTATTCATCCTCGTAGAATTCTTGTGCTGGGAGGAGCCCCTGTATGTCAGCAGGATATGTAATTAGGTTCTCTGTCCCACGCTTTTTTATTATACATTCTCGATTGCCTTTACAGACTACTACCACAAGTAAAACGTAGGAGGTATAGAAATGGGATTCCCCGTAAGTCCACTGCGTCGCCAGGAACATGTTATTGATTTTACGCATTTTCCGGTCGTGACAGCGAAACCCCCACTGATCAGACCAGGTCATATGGAACTCGGTGATTATAGCGGACAACTACAACGGCAGCTAAGCCCCATGGACTTCACAAAGGACGTCCTGGTGGAGATGACCAAAGTACTCGGTACCATTTATATGTTACATGATGGTCTTTTGTTGGGCAGGGTCGCCGAAAGATGGGGAGACAAAGTTGCCTGGGATCGAGAGATCAGGATGTGGGAGATTCACACTAAATATAACGGTTTGTATCACGCTGAAGCTCTGAATGTTCAAGGGACGCCGGTGGAGAAGTGCCTCAAGGTCCAACAGATTAACTTGGGAATGGGCAGCTTGCTCTATGACTTGGAAGTGGAACTTATGACACCGAATGTAGGTATAATTACTAACCTCCATTGTAAAACTGTGGATTTTTTCCTCTCTCACGGTGAGGAACTAGCGATGTATAATGTCTGTTGGTCAATAGAGCAGCCCGGCTTCGAGGGGATTGCTAAGTGTCTGGACCCCGGTATGAGGTGTATGCCCATCAAACTCATTCCCAGGATGAACGACAACGAACCTTATTG
This sequence comes from Dehalococcoidia bacterium, assembly GCA_020344295.1. Classification (GTDB taxonomy): domain Bacteria; phylum Chloroflexota; class Dehalococcoidia; order SZUA-161; family SZUA-161; genus SZUA-161. The sequence goes on from CP070819.1 coordinate 249,810, forward strand.
TAAGTGGGTTTACTGGTTGGGTGATATCAAGGCCGGCGATCCTAAGGGTTACGTTGCTGCCATGAATAAGGCAGCGGAGGCTGAAGGAGTACCCCAAGATCTCAAAGACTATAGCGGTCCTTTGCACAAGAGGCTAGGAGTAGAGAACTTCTGCAAGGAAACAGTAGCTAAGTTATTGGTACAATGCTCGCGCCTGTATAGAATACTAGATGGACAGTGGCGGTCCGTTATCCAAGAACTTTATGGCGATGAGGCAGCTTGGGAACTGCAGGAAAAGGTGTGGGGAGTCTCGCTTGGCGCGAACTCAAAGAAGGTATCGAAGGCTCTTAATATTCAGGGATCCCCTGTAGAGCGCTGTCTTAAGCTGCTACAGGTCAATCCAGGGTTCGGCCTGCTTTATAATTGCACATTTGAACTTGAAAGCCCAGACGTAGGGATAGTTAGCAACTACCGTTGTACAACAAGGGAATTCTTCGAGAAGATGGGGGGCGAGGTCAACCTGTCACGTATATGTGGTGACATGGAGCAAAAGCTAATGCAGAGATTCGCCAATACTGTTGATCCGGGACTAAAGGTGAAACCGGTGAAGTTGCCCTCGGTTCAGCAGCGAGTCCGTCCCGGAACGGGGATTGACTTGGCTGACCCTGTTCCCCTGAACAGCGAATACGAACCCATCTGCAAGTGGGAAATCCGCCTTTGAGGAAGATTTCCTACGCTGTTTGGGAGCTTTTTCTATCTAGACGAGACCATGAGAAGGTGAGGCATCTGTTCTATATGTATAGAAAAACATCAACAAACGATATGTGGGCGGGATTAATGTTGTCCAAATCATTTGCCTCGTTCTTGAGGCTACTGATTGGGCCGATATTGGAAAGAAGGAAGTAACTGAAGGTGTCTACGAGAATGCTTCACACCAGACTCTGTGACGTGCTCGAAATCGAATACCCCATAATCCAAGCCGGTATGGGTGGTTTCTCCGATCCACCACTTGTAATCGCAGTGTCAGAGGCCGGCGGACTGGGAACCCTTGGAGGAGCTCCTTATGAGCCGGATTCGCTGGATACTGCAATCAAGGAGATTAAAAAAGGCACAAGCAAACCCTTTGCAGTTGATCTGTTGTTACCCGACAGCCTTAAAGATATGGAAGGCATCAGCAAAGAAGGGCTTATGAAGTATATCCCAGACGATTATCTGGAATACATAAAAGAACTGAAGAAAAAATTTGGAATACCAGAGGACTATCGAAGCCAGAGAGCCGGTTCGGTTTGGACTATGGAAGGTACTAAGGGGTTGATTGAGGCCTGCTTGGATAACAAGATTCCTGTGCTGGCTGCTGGCCTGGGCCGACTGGGATGGGTCATGCCGGAGTGCAAGAAGTTTGGAATAAAGACAATTGGCATTGGTGCCAATGTTATAATGGCATTGAAACACGTAGAAGATCAG
>CP070819.1:251352-263338 GCA_020344295.1 Dehalococcoidia bacterium
ATCGGTTGTGAAGGTATAGCAGGAAGCACAGCAGCATAAACGTGACTGAGAAGGTGTCCAGCATAGCCAGTCTGGAGAAATTGAAGGTCAGTGTCTCGAAGGCGAGAAAAACGAATGCTAGGAAAGCTGCACGGTTGTCCAAGAGCCTGCGGCAAATCAGATAGAATAAACCGGCAGCAGCCACCCCCGAGATCGCGGGCAGAAATCTCCATCCCCATGCGTTATCGCCGAAAATCGAGATGCCAGCCGCTAAAATCAGCTTCCCTAATGGCGGGTGCTCAAGATATTGCAGTTCCCCTCCATCCAGAATGGATCGAGCCTCCTCCACATAGAAAATCTCATCGTAGACTAGAATTGACTTGAATGGGACTATGGAAAGGTAAAGAAGGAATATAATCAGAAGCAGAATGGAGACTGAAAGCCTTTCACGCTCCCGGAACCAGTTGATAACAGCCTTTGGCCTTGAAATAGAGGCAGCCAGTCTGCCCCCTGCGGCTGGCTCAGCAAAGTCCGAATACAATGTTTGATCAACTGCATCCGCTTCATCGGGTGCAATCTGAGGCCCATAGGCATCTGACAGCTTGGTCTTGCACCTGGAACAGCGGTACGTTTTACCCGGGTCTGAGGGGTCAGGAATGCGGTTCTTAGCACCACATTCCGGGCATACAACTATCAATACTTTTCCTGTCCCTGTATTATCCGGAGAGCCGATATTCAGTCGCTATTCTACAGGTTTCCTGTCACAGGGGCAACGTGTATTGCATTATATACCACGTAGAGAGGTCTGTATTTTCGGGTAACAATCAGGGCCAGGTGAGGTTTCTACAAGATATGCCGGGGAGGCAGAATGGTTCTATTACAGGGGACTGGACAGATCAGTTTATCGCCCGTATGGGTCTATCTTAACAGTGATCCAGTGGACAGGCTACTCTACGGCGGCCTCTTCCATTTCAGCTTTCAAATAATCTTCGTTGACCTGGCGGGCCGGAGAGTCCTGGTTCCTGAAGTCTTTGGGTGGGGCTACCCTGATAATATTATCCAGCTGGCCTTGCTTGCTGAGGCGATCATAGATCAATGCCCACGCACAATCCCTGTTGGGATCAGTCTCGCACCTGCCGCCCTGGCTCCCGCCACAGGGGCCGTTAAGAATGCTCTTGGGACAACGTGTTATGGGGCAGATGCCGGCATATTGACCGAGCACACACTGCCCACAGGCACGACACCGCTCCGCCCAGACGCCCTCCTCCTCGGCGATTCCGATGAACCGGGTGTTCAGTCCGGGGATTAAGGGAATCGGGTCTAACATATCGGCCATCAACTGCACGCCGGCACCACATGCCATAGAGAGCACTGCATCGTAGTTCCTGGCCATCTCAACTATGGGTTCTATGTATTCCCGGTCACACTGACGCTGTATGGTCACTTCACCGATCTCGACTTCTTTACCTTCCAGTTTATTCGCCATCCTGAGCTGAGTAGCAAGCAGTTCCACCTCTTTTTCACCACCGGCCATACACACGCTGACACAAGTGCCACAGCCGACTATCAGCAGCTTATTATAGCCTTGTACTGATTCTTTTATCTCTTCGAAGGGTTTTCTCTCTCCTACGATCATGCTACCTTCTCCTTTTCCCTCTTCAAAGGATTAGGACCCAAACGCCTGGCTCTTTCCGTCATCTCGTTTACAGCATTGGCAAACAGTGGAGCATCCGAAGCCCCGATGTTGAACATCTCGAGCCGCTCCGGCTCTATCCCCACTTCCTCCAGCAGCTTCTTTGCGTGTTGTACCCTCTTCTTTGCTCTAAAATTTCCTTCCAGGAAATGACAATCGCCTTCCTCTCACCCGGCGACAAAGGCAGCGTCGGCCCCGTCCTCAAAGGCTTTGAGCAGGTGGAGAGTATCTACCTTGCCGGTACACATAAGCTTCACTATCCGCACATTCGGCGAATATTCCAACCGCATGGAACCAGCCAGATCAGCTGCCGAATAGGCGCAATAATGACAGCAAAAGCCAACTACCTTGGGTTCGTAATCCTCACCCATACTGTTTCCCTTTCTCGCTTATTCTTCACACAACACGGCGGTTTTCGCCATCACCTGATCATCTGAATAATGCCGCAGACGTATGGCTTTTCGTGGGCAGGCACTGGCGCAGATGCCACAGCCCTGACACGCTGCAGGCTCTATAGATGCAACACCTCGTTCATTAATCCTGGGCACGTTGAATGGGCAAGATCTCACGCACGTAAGGCAGGCTACACATCTATCCTCATCCACAACAGAGACGACTCCACCTACCATAAGATGCGTCTTGGAAAGCACCGTCACTGCGCGAGATACCGCGCCTCTGGCCTGAGAAATCGATTCTGAAATCGTTTTTGGGGCGTGGGCAAGCCCACAGAGGTACATCCCCTCATTGACGAAATCCAGAGGACGGAGCTTCAAATGGGCTTCCATGTAGAAGCCATCTTGGGTCAACGGGAGTTTCAGCTTGCTTGAGAAATCCATAGCATCGGGCTGAGGCCGGACAGCTGCGCTCAGAGCAAGAATATCGGGCTGTAGGAGGATATCTGTACCCAATATCGAATCGAAAACCTTTACCTGCAGCCTGCCATCGACCAGCTCGACCTCCGGTTTCCTCTCAACATCGAATCGGATGAAGGTCACCCCTCTGTCCCTCGCCTCACGGTACTTGAGCTCCTTCATTGAGTAAGTCCTTATATCACGATACAGGACGTAGACCTCAGCATCTGGGTTCTCGTCTTTGATCTTAATTGCATTCTTTACTGCCTGGCTGCAGCAAATCCGGCTGCAGTACATGTGGTCCTCTTCACGCGACCCGACGCACTGTATCATCACGACAGATTTCAAGTCCTTGGCATTCAGTGTGTTCTTGGCAATCCTTTCCTCAAGCTCTACCTGGGTCATAACCTTCTCCGATTGGCCACATAAATACTCTGTAGGAGTATACTCTACCCCACCCGTAGCCAGAATCACCACGCCGTGTTCGATTCTTTCAGTATTGCCGTCGGCCATCTTAATCGTTGTTTCGTAGTTACCCACATAGCCTGACAGAGCACTGACTTCCGCACCTTTATATACCCTGATCATCGGCTCCTGCTCAATCTGTGCCATTAGAGATGAGAGCAACTCCTGAGGATCCTGACCCTCAAGCGTGTAGTACAGGTGTCTCAGGTTCCCGCCCAGCTCACCCTCTCTCTCCACTAATACTGCCTCGAATCCCTGCGAGGCAATGCCCAGAGCAGCAGTCATACCGGCCAGTCCACCGCCGATAACGAGAGCTTTGCGTATAATATTTGACGGAGACTCATGCAACGGTTCGAGATTGACGACGCGGGCCACCGCCATTCTCACCAGATCCTTAGCTTTTTCGCTGGCCTCTTGTGCATGAGTGGCATGGACCCAGGAGCACTGGTCTCTGATATTGGCCATCTCAAACAGGAACTTATTCAGTCCCGCTTCACGGATTGTCTCCTGGAAAAGCGGCTCGTGTGTTCTGGGACTACAGGAAGCAACAACAATTCGATTGAGGTTATGCTCCTTGATAATGTCCATGATTTTAATCTGCGTATCGGTAGAGCAGGTATAAAGATACTCCTCAGCATAGACGACATTTGGTAGACTCTTGGCGTATTCAGCTACACTGGGAACATCGACAACCCGTGCTATATTGGTGCCACAGCGGCAGACAAATACCCCGACCCTCGGTTCCTCTCCGGTCACATCTGTCTCAGGGGGATATTCCTTCTCCGCCACCATTGTGCCGCGGGCTTCAGCTATACCCTGCGAGGCGAGGCAAGCCGCACTGCTGGCATGCATAACAGACTCAGGGATATCCATTGGCGAGTCGAAAGCACCGGCCACATATATGCCGGGACGCGAGGTGATATTAGGACTGAGTTCATCTGTCTCGCAAAAGCCGAACCTATCGATGTCTACAGAGAGTTTTTCAGCCAGATCCTTGGAACTTGCGGAGGGAACCAGCCCTACGGAAAGAACCACCATCTCGAATTCTTCCTGAACCTTCTGCCCTTCCTCGCCCGAATACTCCAGAATCAGGTTCTTACTCTGCTGTAGCTCCTTAATCCCTGAGACTATCCCCTTTACATAACGTACACCAAACTTGTTCTTCGCAGATTCGTAATATCGCTCAAAGCCTTTGCCATGAGCCCTGATGTCATTGTAGAAGATTGTGGGCTCAATCTCACTGGCATGTTCCTTAGCTATGATCGCCTCTTTGGTTGCATACATACAGCAGACCGATGAGCAGTAGTCCCGGCCGCAGGTCTCGTCCCTCGAACCCACACATTGAATCCACGCTATCTTCACCGGATGTCTGGCATCGGATGGTCGCAGTACCTGACCCTGGAACGGGCCCGACGCTGATAGAATGCGCTCGAATTCCAGGCTGGTAACGACATTAGGCATTCGACCATAACCATATTCGGATTTGATGGTTGCGTCGAAGGGCTCGAATCCGGGAGTGAGAATAATCGATCCTACCTCTATCTCAACAACCTCGTCTTGCTGTCCATGGTTGATCGCCCCAACCTTGCAGAAGCTCTCACATACCTTGCACTCGCCAGTGAGAAGGTGGATACACTTGCTGCTGTCAATTATCGGAACATTGGGTATTGCTTGAGGATAAGGAATATAGATAGGGGCCCTATTCCCCAGCCTTGTATCGAACTCAGACGGAATCGGTATGGGAGTATTGTCAGTGATATCTTCAAGCTTGATGGCTCCGGTGGGGCAAACAAAGGCACAGGCCCCACAGGTCCGGCATACATCTGACTGTACATGGAATGGTGTGTCTACCCTGCGGTCAACCCCTCTGCCCACAAAGCTGATAGCACTCGTACCCATTCTCTCCGCACACATTCGCACACACAGCCCACAAAGTATGCAGTCATCATGCTTCGTCTTTTTCAGCCTCAGTGTCTCAACGCCATACTCCTTGGCAAGGCTCTGCAGAATGGGCACATCGGGGCACCGAGCTAGAAGGAGTTCGATGATCATCTTGCGAACCTTATGTACCGCGGGGGAATCAGTCGTCACTACCAGACCTTCCTCAACGGGATAGGTACAGGATGTAACCATTCTGGTTCTGCCCCGGGCCGTTATCTCCACAGTGCAGAGACGGCAGCCGCCGTAAGGAGACAGCGCCTCGTGGTAGCATAAAGTCGGGATTTTTATGCCCGCATCCCGGGCTGCCTCGAGGACTGTTATGCCCTCGTTGACCGAGACCGGCTTACCATTTATCTCCAGATTAATCGTACTCATCACTTAGCCTCATTCTTTTGCCGAATGGCTCGCTGCTCTTCAGGAAGTGGAGGGGGAACAGGTTCACCCGATATTTTTGCCACGGCACCAAAACGCTGCGGGCAAACATCGTAGCAGGTACCACATTTAGTACACTTCTCCTGATCGATTACGTGAATATAGTTCTTCTCACCGGCGATTGCATCGACAGGGCACTCTCTGGCGCAAATCATACAGGCTTTACACTTAGCGGGATCAATATAGTATGAGAAAAGGGCCTTGCAGACTCCGGCCGGGCAGCGCTTATCCCTGACATGCGCTTCGTACTCATCTCGAAAGTACTGCATGGTAGTCATAACAGGATTGGCCGCGGTTTGCCCGAGAGCGCACAGAGCGGCAGCCTTGCCCGTTTCAGCGATATCCTCTAATAACTCTAAGTCTCCCTCCTGGCCACGTCCCTCGGTGATCTCCGTCAGGATTGTGAGCATCTGATCGATTCCCTCGCGGCAGGGGACACACTTGCCACAGGACTCATCAGTGAGGAAATCGACAAAGTACTTGGCCACGTCAACCATGCAGGTATCCTCATCCAGCACAATCATTCCTCCGGAACCCATCATCGAGCCCAGCTTGTTCAGCTCATCGAAATCCACCGGTGAGTCAATAAGGCTCTCCGGGATACAGCCGCCTGAGGGCCCTCCGGTCTGGACCGCCTTGAACTTCTTACCCCCGGGGATTCCACCACCCATTTTAAAGACGATATCACGTAGAGAAGTGCCCATGGGCACCTCGACTAAACCGGTGTTGTTTACCTTGCCTACAAGGGAGAATATCTTGGTTCCCTTACTCCCTTCTGTCCCAATAGAAGCAAACCATTCGGCTCCCTTGTTGATAATGGCGGGCACATTAGCCCAGGTCTCGACATTGTTTAGTACACTGGGCATGTTCCAAAGGCCCTTAACAACAGTATGAATATGCTTGGGCCTGGGCTCCCCAACCCTGCCCTCTATCGCAGTCATCAGAGCACTTGACTCGCCTGATACAAAGGCTCCGGCCCCTCGATGCACTTTTATAATGAAATCGAACCCAGAGCCGAGAATATTCTCCCCTATGAAGCCGTATCCCTCGGCCTGCTTTATAGCAATACCTAGGTTGCTTACTGCGAGGGGATACTCATTGCGTACGTATACATAACCCTCGTGAGAACCAACTGCGTAAGCGCCGATAATCAGCCCCTCGAGTACGCTGTGCGGGTTTCCTTCGAGAAGGCTCCTGTCCATATAGGCTCCAGGGTCACCTTCGTCAGCATTCACAATCACATAACGTATGTCAGCCATTACATGAGCGGCTTCCTCCCATTTCCTGCCCGTTGGAAATCCTCCACCACCACGACCACGCAGACCGGACTTCTTGATCGTATCGATAACCGCTTCAGGGCTCATCTCAGAAAGAACCTGCGCCAGCGCAGAATAGCCGCCGAGGGCAATGTAATCATCGATATTGCGAGGATCGATCTTGCTATTATCACCGAATATAAGCCGCGTCTGGTGCTTATAGAACGGTATTTCATGCTCGTGTGCTACCTTTTCGCCGGTAGCCGGATCGGTATAGAGGAGGCGATCAACAACTTTTCCCTCATTAATGGTCTGATTAATTATCTCCTGCACATCGCCCGGCTGTACCTGGATATAACAGATCTCTTCAGGAAATATCACAACCAGCGGCCCTTTTTCGCAAAAGCCATGGCACCCGGTTCGCCTCAGCTCAACTTTTTCTACCAATCCTTGACTCTTCAACTCCTCTTCAAACGCAATACCGACCTTTTCGCTGGCATAGGCCTGGCAGCCGGTTCCGGAGCATAACGTTATACAATGCTTATTGGGATCCCTCTTACCCAAGATCTCTTCCCTGAGTCGTTCCAAATCCGCGACTGATTTCAACCGGTCTATAGATCCTATCTCCTGGATCGCACTACTCATAGCCATCGAGTATCCCTTCTACCCCGGATACCGCCAGTTTGCCATGGGCTTCACCGTCGATTACCATCACCGGGCCCAGTGCACAACAGCCAAGACAGTTAACCCTTTCCAGGCTGAACCTGCGGTCCTGTGTTGTTTCACAGGCCTTGATGCCCAATACGTCCTCCACCTTTTCCAGAATCCTGGGCGCTCCCCTAACATGGCATGCTGTACCCATGCATACATTCGCAATATGCCGTCCTCTTGGCACCAGACTGAATGCCTTGTAGAAACTGGCCACACTGTATGCCTGTGTTAAGGGGATCCCCAGCCTCTCGCAGACCCGCTCCAGAGCCTCCTTTGGCAGCCAGTTGTACTCGGCCTGGACATCCTGCAGTACTTGAATGAGAATCCCGTCCTCCCCATCATATTCATCAATAATCCTGTCGATAGTATCCAGTTCCATTCATCTGCCCTCTTCGGCGCTTCCCGCATTTAAATAAGCTTGATACCTTACCGGACAGTTGGTGTAGCAACTGCCACAGCCGGTACACAGGTCTTCATCTACATATCGTGCCCGTTTCCTCACTTTAACCTTAAATTTCCCGGGATCACCATCAGCGCTTATTATGTCCGCATTGGTGATGATCTCAATGTTGCGGTGTTTCGCCACCTCTATTAATTTGGGTGAGATCATACACATTGAGCAATCGTTCGTCGGGAATGTCTTATCAAGCTGCGCCATCCTGCCGCCGATCGCCGGGCCTTCCTCGACAAGATAGACCTTGAATCCGGAGTCAGCGAGGTCGAGAGCAGCCTGCATGCCGCAGATACCGCCCCCCACCACCATCACTGCTCCTACTTTATCCGAGTCCTTTTGACTTCCGTTGTTGCTCATCGTCTCACCTGCATTTCCAGTAGTCCCTTCTCCCTAAGTAGCGGTAGGGGGTCCACCGTATGCCTGCTAAGCCACTTCTCCGCGGCAGGATCACCGAACGCCAGCCCCATCAGCTCGGTGAAATAGAAAATGGGGATGTTGTAAGTCCTGCCAGTCTCCTGGGATATCTCAGCCTGTTTGCTATCGAGATTCTCGTGGCACATGGGGCATGCTACAGCGATACAGTCCGCACCGGCCTCTATCGCCATATCCAGAATCCTCTGAGTCAGCTTCATATGCAAATCAGGACGGGTCAGTGTAAGGTCACCACCGCAGCAGTCAGCCTTGAATGACCAATTCTTAACATTGGCTCCCAGGCTTCTAAGTACTCTGTCCATCTCCTGCGGGTCCTCGGGGTTTTTGGCATCGGTTATTTTAGGTGGCCGGGATGTCAGACAACCGTAGTAACATACTGGATTTAGCTCCTGCAAAGGATTTTTCACCTTCTCTATAAGCGCCTTCTCACCCACATTTTCCCAGAAGAAATCCGGCATTGTCCTTATCTGGAAACTGCCCTCGTATTTAACGGGAAGCCCCTCCACCGGTTTCCCCTGCCTTAAATGCTTTTCCGCAACCTTCAATCTTTGATAACAGGCAGCACAGGGAACCACCAAGTCCATTCCCGCCTTTTCAGCAATCCCGAGGTTCCGTGCTGCCAGCGCTACAGCCAGATCATCGTTCATCACATGAGCGGAGGCCGAACCGCAGCAGGTCCAATTAGCCAACTCTCGAAGCTCGATACCCAGCGTTTTCGACACCGCTTCCACAGATTCCATATATGATTTAGCCAGGCCTTCGAGGGAGCATCCAGGGTAAATCGAAACCTCCATTACTTTCCTTTCCGCTCCGCTGCACGGAAGATATCTCTCACCTGCTTGTTGGGACGACTGGGTAATATCTTTATTTTCCCCTTTTTAAACATATCTATGGCCATGCCCGCCATGCTCATCAGCCCCTTCAAGCCCCCGGTCTTAAGGATATACATGGCTGCCATCTCCCCTTCATGCACCCTGCCAAACCGTTTCATCGAAGCAAGAAAGGCTTTGTGAAAAACCGGTACCTGTGGCTGAGAGGCCTTGATACCCTCGGCCTGTGATATCTGCCTCAAGCTGTCCATAACGTGGGCAATGTCGATACCGTTGGGACACCTCGTAGTGCAGGTCTCACAGGACGCGCAAATCCATATAGTGTCACTATTAAGGACCTCGTCTTTAAGTCCGAAATGAACGGAGCGCATTAACTTGTGTGGAACTATATCCATCGCAAACGCTAGGGGACACCCGTTGGTGCATTTTTCACACTGGTAACAGGCGGTTATCTTCTCCCCGCTCTTTTCCTCTACCTGTTTACGAAAAGATGGGTTAGGCACCACGGTCCGGGGTAATTCCGTAACTGTCATTTCTCTACCTCTTAGTCTAGGGACATAGACCGACACCACATGGTAAGTATGAGGTATGGCAGTCTGGATTCTCGGTCTTCGTGGATTTATGAGGCCGCTGTTTACTGGAGATTAACAAAATATCTGGGAATAACTCAGCGCTGGAGCTATTCCCTATGCTTCCAAGTAAGTCCATGCTTTCCGGCGTTCCCAATGTAATGATATCATAGAAGCATACTCGTGTCCACAGCTATACACCCCGATAGCGGCACTGGAGATATATATCTGTCTCGTAAATAAAGGGATATGTTCATACTTCCGTTGACACCCGTTATGCCGTCCGTTAACATCTTCCACAGAAGGAGGCCTGGCTGATGGAAGCGATGAGGAAACTGTCGGACCACCTAGCAGCCAGAATAACTGAACTGACTCGGCTGAGAAACAGCGGAACAAAACTCATCGGATACGCCCCGGGCGGCTACATGCCGGAGGAAATGGTCTACGCCAGCGGAGCAGTGCCGGTAGGCCTCATCCGCGGAGGGGACCCCGAGCCGGTAGCCGAGAGCGCTGCTTATGTTCCCCGATTCATCGACACGTTCTGCAGAGCTCAGATCGGGTACAGGATGCTGGGCGAGGAACGTCTCTACCAGATGCTCGACCTTTTCATCGTCCCTGTCACGGATCAAAATATCAAGACGATAGCTGATTGTTTCAATTTCTTCGCCAATGACAACGTATTCCGCTACGGTGTGCCTCACCAGAAAGACGAACGCGCTTTCGAGTACTATCTGGCAGGGCTGTATGCTCTTAAGACCAAGCTGGAGGAGTTCACAGGTAATAAGATCGAGGATGAAAGGCTTAAAGAAGCGATCGATTTGTGCAACAGAATGAGAGAGCTTCTCAAGGAGATAAGCAGCCTGCGTAGATCCGAGAAACCACCTGTAACGGGTTACGAGTTCGTGAAGCTGAATCATGCTTCCTATATTGCCGACCAGGAATTCCTAATAGGCGCGCTGGAGTCTATGCTGACTGAGTTGCGAGAGAGGACTCCCGAGAACCCAAAGGGTCCAAGGATTCTCCTGACAGGCTCCACACTGGCCATGGGTGACTACAAGGTACTGGAGATGGCGGAAGAAGCCGGGGCATCGATTGTTGTTGAGGAGTTCGCCGAGGGCATGAGACACTACCGGGAGAACGTACATGTGAACGGTGATCTTATGGAGGCTCTGGCGGACAGATACTTCCGGAGAAGAGAACCTCCGGCCTGGTTCCGGCCATCCCGGGAGAGACTCGATTATCTGATACAGCTGGCCAGGGATTTCGATGTAGATGGGATCATCTGGTACCAGCTGATGTACCGGAGCAGCTACGATATCCAGGCATTCTATTTCGAGAAAATGGTGAACAAAGAGCTGGATATCCCTATGCTGAAGATAGAATCGGATTACGATGTCTCCGAGAGGGGGCCTCTCAGGACGAGGATCGAAACCTTTGTTGAGATCATCAAGGCGGGGGGAGGCAGCTAGCAATGTATACCGAACTCCTTAAGCTATGCAGTTTCGAACCGGACGAGATCGAGAGGGAAAGACCAAGGATCGATAAGGTGTTTAATATCCTTGGGATAGATGAGGAGGATATCAAGCGGGGTGAGAAGAGGCTGCGGCAGTATCTGGACATAGAGCTGCTGGGTGTGCGCAAATTCTTGGGGATATGGATGAGAGAGCTCGTTAACCTCGTCCTAGCAAGGGAAGAACACGATAAAATAGTCTACAGCGATTTCCCGATGGAGCTCCGGCCTTTGATGTCGATGATGCTGTCAACTAAGGAGAAGGAGGTATATTTCGCCACCCCCGGACAGATACTTAATATGACGATTGGCCAGATCTTCGACAAACTAACCCCCTTACAGGAGGCAGGAGAGGAAAACGGCCTACCCCCGGGCTCCGCGCACTGCGCCCTGTATCAGACCCGGCTAGGGGCAATGGTTAAAGGTGTGATCCCTTTCCCCGATCTGTCGGTAATAGCATCCTATCATTGCGATCAACCTTCCGAGGCCGAGCAATTGCTGCACGAGGTCTACGGTGTTCCTGTAGTCTATCTCGACAGCTGCCCAGATGCGAACTGGAATGACTTTCCTAAATTCAATGACTACAGAGTACGTTACTGTGGATCACAGGCGCGTAAAATGTTTCAGGTGTTCGAGGAGATGTTCGGCTGTCAAATAACAGAGGAAGCGATACGCATCACGAATAGGATGAACGCCAAATACCGGCTAACGTTCCAGGGGATGATAGAGCTTATCGGACATGCTGATCCCCAGCCCATAAGCCAGGCAAGCCTGGCCCATGCCTTCTTCCTAAACTCTATGCCTACGAGGGACATCGAGGGAAAGCAGGAGGCGCTTGAGATCCTGGTGGAAGAGGTACAGCA
>CP070819.1:263438-268044 GCA_020344295.1 Dehalococcoidia bacterium
ATCCATTCCCTCAGCGGTTATGTACGGGGTCACTCCCTCCCAGATAAAGAGCGTCTTCAGATTCTTGTCGAAACCGCTTTCGAACAGTCCTTCACTCAGCTTCTTCTCGTCGAAATCGACAGGGACATAAACGACATTATCAAAGAGGGAGCCAAATATCTTCGTAACTTTCTCCTTCTTAACCCTTTGTGTGGCGGGAAAATCCACCTCAAAGACCTTGACTTTGCCCTTGAGCCTATCAAACCGGTACGCTCTGGAGTCATAGCCGGCGCCCATAATGACCAGCTGCTCTATCCCATCGTCGATGCGCTTTTTCAGATAATCGTCAATATATCGGGTTCGGCCCACAATGTAGCCGAGCATGCCGGGGACGAGCTGTTCAACGCACCGGAGGACGATCTTTGCCAAGGGGCGAACCCTGCCGATTATGCGGAATTTGGCGGGAACGAAATCCTTCGCCAGCGGATCGTGGCACCTTCGTTCATTTTCCGGCGCCAGCGACTCGGCATACCTCAAGGCAACCGTTCCCTCTGCGGTGAAGCTCGGTTTCCCCTCTTTCATAATGCTCTCCCTTCCTCTGATACATCCTTAATGCAAAATAATGGTCTTCGGTTTGCCGGGCTGATTCCTTGACAACTTACAAGCTTCGACATTATATTATGACAATCGTATGATGTGCAAACTGTCGAGTCCTCCTGGACTTCGCGGATCGCCCCACTGAGTCCCATCTCCGGACTGCGTTTCACATAAGGTCGATCACTGAACACGGTGCAGGAGCGCTATGAGACTGGCGGACATCCTTACTGCGTCGAGGATCCTGGCTACTCCTATAGTAATATGGCTCATCGTTGCTGACGAGAGGCTGGCTGCATATTATCTCTTCGCGGCAGCGGCAATAACAGACCATCTTGACGGCTATTTCGCACGGCGAAGCAAGAAAATAGCTACTTACGGTGATACCTTCGACGGCCTGGCCGACTTCTTCCTCATCTTCGGGACGTTGATTATACTTTTCATCGAAGGTGACCTTGGTTTCTGGGTTGTGGTGGTGACGTTAATAGCGGTCGCATTTATTACACCGGTGGTGATAATGGTATCACGACAGAGAGGCAGATTTACTCTGCCCCATGAGAACATGAATATCGTTGCGGCTGCCGTCTATCCGGCGATCATGGCTTATATCATCGGCTGGGAGTACGCCTGGGTGCTTCTCCTCGTTGTTTTCTTGGTTGGAACGCCCGTGGCGATCAACAACACGATTAGCACGATAAGGGCCGGCAGATAGTTAATTCTGATATATTTTCACCCTGAGTGCACATACTCATTTGTGCTTCTCTTCTCTAGCGAGCAGTCTCTTTACTAGAGAATTTATCCTGTTTTTATAATGGTTGTATGCGAACAGCCCCCCCACTAGTACGGCCGTCAACACCTTGAGAACGGTGCTACCGGTGCTTTGATCGATACAGGCGTCCGCCGTCTCGGGGAAGGACAGACAGATAATAGCCGGTGCCATGGCCATTAGTGATGAACGTGTGAAAAGCCTCATTGCCCCCGTCTCTTTTTCCACTTAGCAGTTCAGCGGTATCTCATTGGTACACGATTCGCAGTCCTTTGTCAAGAAACTAGTAGCTAGCAAGGCTGAGGGCTTTTATGTTATCATTAGCTGTGTAGGCAGAAAGATGACTCCCAAATATCGCCACCAGGATATAGAGAATAAATGGCAGGCGAAATGGGAAGCCGACCGCCTCTACCAGGTGCACGAATCCTCTGAGCGCACCAAGTGGTATGCGCTCACCATGTTTCCTTATACCTCGGGAGACCTCCACATCGGGCACTGGTATGCCATGGCTCCCTCCGATGTCCATGCTCGCTTCAAGCGAATGCAGGGCTATAACGTGCTCCATCCCATGGGTTTCGATGCCTTCGGCCTTCCTGCAGAGAACGCCGCGATTAAAGAGAGCATACACCCCTACACGTGGACGATGCAGAATGTCGAGTATATGCGCCGCCAGTTGAGGACACTGGGTGCGATGTACGACTGGAGTCGTGAGCTGGTTTCCTGCCTCCCCGACTATTACAGGTGGACTCAGTGGTTCTTCCTCAAGTTCTATGAGTCGGGTCTCGCTTAGCGGGGCATGGCTCCGGCTAACTGGTGCCCGCAGTGCCAGACAGTGCTGGCAAATGAGCAGGTTGTAGGAGAGGGCCTCTGCGAGCGCTGTGGCACCCCGGTGATCAGACGTGACCTTGAGCAGTGGTTCTTGAGGATCACCAAATACGCTGATGAGCTGCTGGAGTATACGGAAGCTGAGTGGCCGGAACGCATCAAAGTGATGCAGAGAAACTGGATCGGCAGGAGCACCGGTGTGGATATATCCTTTGGGATCGACATTGAAGGTGTGGATGACAAGGAGATATGGGTATTCACCACGCGTCCTGACACGATCTATGGCGTCACTTTCTTTGTCCTTGCGCCGGAGCATCCTCTTGTGGAGAAGCTGACTACCCCCGAGCATAAGGATGAGGTACAGGAGTATGTCGAGAGGGCACGGAGCCAGACCGATATCGAGCGTCTGTCCCTGGAGAAGGAGAAGACCGGGGTCTTCATCGGTGCCTACGCTATCAATAAGCTGAATGGGGAGAGAGTGCCGATCTGGATCGCCGACTATGTGCTCTTAAGCTACGGGACGGGCGCGGTAATGGGGGTTCCCGGACACGACCAGCGCGACTTCGAGTTCGCGCATGACTTTGGATTGCCGATAAGGGTGGTAATTGCTCCCGAGGGATGGGCTGGTGAGGAGCTGGAGGAGGCATATGTCGATCCCGGGACCATGGTCAACTCGGGTCAGTTCGATGGCATGCCCAGCGAGCAGGGGATGGAAGCCATCTCGGATTTCATGGAAGCAAACAGCTACGGCATTCGGACCGTCAGATATCGTATTCGAGACTGGCTTATTTCTCGCCAGAGATATTGGGGAGCCCCGATCCCCATAGTCTATTGTGACAAATGCGGCACTGTGCCCGTGCCAGAGAGCGACCTGCCGGTACTGCTGCCGGAGGACGCTGAGTTCAAGCCTACCGGCGAGTCGCCGCTGAAATACTGCGAGTCTTTTGTGAATACCACTTGTCCAGGATGTGGTGGCCCTGCGCAGCGCGAGACCGATACAATGGACACATTCATGTGTTCCAACTGGTATTTCTTGCGCTATACAAGTCCCGGATATGATACGGGCCCCTACGATCCCTCGAAGATGGCGTATTGGATGCCCGTAGACCAGTACACTGGTGGAGCGGAGCACGCAACCATGCACCTTCTCTACGCCCGTTTCTTCAACAAGGCTATACGGGACCTGGGACTGGCGGGCTTCAATGAGCCCTTCACCCGGCTGTTCAATCAGGGGACCATCGTGATGGAGCGGCAGAAGATGAGCAAGTCGCGCGGCAATGTAGTGAACCCCGATGAATATGTGGCCAAGCTGGGAGCGGACACGGTGCGCGGTTATCTCATGTTTATCGGACCCTGGGATCAGGGCGGTGGCTGGGACGACAGCGGTATCAGCGGGATATCGCGCTGGTTGAATCGTGTCTGGAATCTGGTGCTGGAGGAGCAGAAGAGCGCGAACCTGCCGTCTTTGGATGGGGCTGCGGTAACCGAGCTGCGCCGCCAGACTCATAAAACTGTTAAAAGAGTCACCGAGGACCTGGAGAAGTTTCGTTTCAATACCATGCTGGCTGCCCTCATGGAGTTCACCAATTATCTGTCCAAGATAAAAGAGACCCGATCGGTCGCCGGAGAGGAGTGGAGGGAGGCGACTAAGACCTTGCTGCTTCTCCTTGCACCGTCAGCGCCCCATATCACGGAGGAGCTGTGGGAGAGGGTGGGGTATACGTACAGTATTCATAATCAGTCTTTCCCGTCCTGGGACGAGGCCATGGTTGTTGAGGAGCAGGTTACGCTCGTAATACAGGTTAACGGCAAGCTTCGTGATCGGGTTGAGGTGCCGGTTTCCATAACTGAGACCGAGGCCCGAGAGCTGGCGCTGGGGAGCACCCGGGTGCAGGCCTATATAAACGACAGGAAGGTCAGGAATGTAATATACGTTCCCGGGCGGCTGGTTAACGTGGTTATAAGCTGATAGGGCGTCTCGAACGCCTTGTGAACCTACAATAGATTTGGAGATGGATCAAATGATGAAAGAGATTCGCGTTCACGCACGGGCAGGACAGGGGGCGATTACTACGGCCACGATCCTGGCCAATGCTGCTTTTGAGGATAATAAGTACGCGTTGACATTCCCCCCTTTCGGGGCGGCGCGTATGGGCGCGCCCATGAACGCATTTGTCCGTATCGGCGACGCACCGATCAGGGTACGAAGCCAGATCTATACGCCGGACTATGTGCTGGTCCAGGACCCCACCTTGCTGCGGGGTTATGATGTAGTGGCCGGTCTCTGTGCCGGCCTTGGCGATCACGGAGGGTCGCCGCTACAGTTTCGGGCGGGGACGGAGGGCCGCCCCTACAAGTCTGTATCAGCCAGATGTGCAAAAAGACGCCTTCGCAATTGTGCCATGTCGTTTGACTCAACCCTCCAGGTAGCATTACCTGGAA
>CP070819.1:268144-270720 GCA_020344295.1 Dehalococcoidia bacterium
TAAGTGTGCCCTCGGACATCTCGCAGCCCAGGGGGAACCTACGGGTTCTCCTATGAGCCATCGCCTGTAATAGCGAGTAATTGAAGAGCTCCCTTACCTCTTTCTGGTCTTTCAGCATCTGCTTCCTCCTTTACGAAATTTCATTCCCGGAGATTGTAATTAGCTATTCGAAGTAAGGGCGTAATCTGCTCAGCAGCGATTTTCTGAAAATACTAGGAAGATGTGCGTGAACGCCGAGTAAAATCCTGGAGCTGAAGGGGACAACAGTTTCGAAACGCTCTTTCTCTATCGCCTGTCTGATGCTCCTCGTGATTTTCGACGGTGGAGTCGTACACTGATCGCGATAGTAGACTCCCAGTTTATTGTCGACAGCATTGAAGATCCCTGTTTTTATTCCTCCAGGGACTACTATACCAACGTGGATTCCCCTGTCCTTGAGCTCGTAATACAGCGCCTCCGAAAAGGCCTGGATAGCTGCCTTGCTGGCGGCGTAGGCGGAGGTTCCAGGCACTACCAGTTTCGCACCGACAGAGGCTACATTTATAATAACGCCTTTGCCCTGCTTCTCCATAATGGGAACAACGTCACGTATCAGTGCTACAGGGCCGTAGTAGTTCACATCCATGTGTCGCTTGAACTCACCCTTGGATAGATCCTTGAACAGTTTCACGGACATGATGGCAGCATTATTAACCAGGATGTCTATACTTCCATGGCGCTCATGGATTGCCTTGACCATTTGCCTGACCTGCTCGTGGTTGCTGATATCGCAGGTTTCCGCTGTCGAGGCCGGAGCATGCACCTTAACTTCATCCAGGGCTTTTGCTAACCCTTCTTCTGCAATATCAACTAATACAAGGGTACAGCCATGCCGTGCCAACTCCATTGCCAGTTCCCTGCCGATACCGCTGGCCGCTCCGGTGACAATAGCTACCTTGTTCTTCAGGTCCATCACTTCATCTCCTTAATGTAGTGTGCCTGTTATTTTCGGAGAATGCCGCTGAATCCCTTTTCCTCCGCTCGTTTGGATATCGTTGCCGTAATGTCTTCCGGCATCAGGCCGAGCTCTCTGGCGATCTCTTCCCCAAAGCTCTTGCCGAACGCACCAGACTTCACCTTATATGTATATGTTATTTCCTTCCCATCGTACAGGCATTCAACAGATAGGTTTCTCGCCGCCGGATATCTGCCGCTATCAACTTCTTTTGTCAGCAGATGCATATGGGTGGTGAAGTATGTAGTGGAGCCCAGTTGATGAAATCCGTCCAGCAGAGCAAGCGACTGTCTTTCACCCTCTTCGTGACTTGTTCCGCCGCAGGGTTCATCGAGGATTACCAGGCTGTACGGTGTTGCGTTCTCGATAATATCTTTGATCCGCCTCAACTCGTTCCTATACCGTCCTTCACCTTTGGTTATGTCCTCCGGGGTTACGAAATGCGTGTAGATGCCGTCAACAAAACACATTTCGGCGGATTTGGCGGGAACGAACAGCCCTTTCTGAGACAATAGCTGCACCAAGCCGATCGCTTTTACATATGTGGTCTTCCCACCATTATTGGGCCCTGTAATGATGAACATATTGCTTTCAGCATCATGGTGTATATCGTTGGGGATTACTTTCTTGTCACGTTTCCCGATCTTGGGAAAAAGGTGAAACCTTCCGTTTTTCGCTGACAGAACTCGTGCTTCAACCAGAAGGGGGTTCCTGGCGTCGGTCACTGTCATCTTCCTCTCGTCAGGGGGCAGCAGCGTTGGCTTACAGATGTCGAAACCTACATCTCGCAATCTTGTGAAATATTCGGCAAAACTGGCGTAGAAGTCCAGAGGCTCTAGCAACTCGGTGACCTCCCTGATCTGGCCCAGATACGCCATAACGATGGCTGTAAACTGTTTGTCCATATACTCCTGGATTATCTTGCCGAGTCTGTTTGTTTCACCGGCATCTCTAAGACTCTGCCCCTCATCTTTTCTCCCCAGCCATCTTTCTATGAGCGATATTCTCGGTCTTTCTGTGGATTTCCGCTCGGCTAGCTCCAGTGCGGACATTCTCACCGGTGAACCGTTATTGTCCAGGTAGACTCTGAAATCTATGCCCTCCATATTGTTGATTCTGTCTATGAAGTAACACAGTTCCACGAATTGTTTGGAACTTTTGATCTTGCCGAAGTACGAGTCAACTTCCTTTAATGCTCTGGAACCTGCGCTACTCAGGTCAGACCGGTTTTCAATAAAATCTCGGTACTGTCTTATCAGATCGAGGCCGTTTTGCCAGTTGGGTCTACCGCGAAAATACTCCAGCTTATACTCTAGCCCGTCCATTTTCTTGACATAATCCTGCACCGAGCTGCGTAAATTGCCATCTGAGATCAGGTCTTGAAATGCTTCCTGCCTGTACGCAACTGTATCCAGATCGGAGCCCATTTCCGTCAGAATCCGCTTCGCCACCTCTCTGGAATCCGAGCAGCGGAAAGGAACCGAGTTTAATAGTGTGTCTAAACCCAGGTCGACTATAAATGCCCTATCACCGGACCTGTCTCTGTCGAGTTGATAGGGATTTATTATCTCTGGATGCAAGA
>CP070819.1:270820-273937 GCA_020344295.1 Dehalococcoidia bacterium
ACTTGGAGAAAGAGGAAATACCAGAGATATGACCACACCTGAATCGGGCGCTCCCATCGACTTTATTCGAAATATCATCAATGAAGACAACAGAACCGGAAAGCATGGGGGACGGGTACATACGCGGTTCCCGCCGGAGCCGAACGGCTATTTACATATCGGACATGCCAAGTCCATCTGCCTCAATTTCGGCATCGCAGCGGAATACGGTGGTCTTTGCAATTTGAGGTTCGACGACACGAATCCCACCAAAGAGGAGGAGGAGTATGTCGAATCGATCATAGAGGATGTTCGCTGGCTCGGACTCGACTGGGAGGACAGGCTGTTCTACGCCTCGGACTACTTCGATCAGATGCATGATTATGCCGTTCAGTTGATACAGGCGGGTAAGGCCTATGTTGACGATCTGAGCGCGGAGGAGATCAGGAAGCACCGCGGTACTCTCATAGATCGGGGCCGGGAGAGCATTTACCGGAATCGTCCTGTTGAAGAAAACCTCGATCTGTTCGCACGAATGAGAGCGGGGGAGTTCAAAGACGGGTCGCGAGTGCTCCGCGCCAAAATCGATATGACATCGCCGAACCTGAATATGCGCGATCCGGTCATGTATCGCATCCTGCACGCAGAGCACCACCGCACAGGCAATAAATGGTGTATATATCCGATGTATGACTGGGCCCATGGCCTTGAGGACTCGATAGAGGGGATCACTCATTCTATATGCACATTGGAGTTCGAGGATCACCGTCCTCTATACGACTGGTTTCTTGACGAGCTGGGAGTGTATCATCCGCAGCAGATTGAGTTCGCCCGGCTCAATCTCTCGTACACCGTGATGAGCAAACGGAAGCTGCTGCAACTGGTGGAGCAAGGATACGTTAACGGTTGGGACGATCCTCGAATGCCTACAATCTCCGGCTTGCGCCGCCGCGGCTACACACCGGAGTCGATCCGTAATTTCTGCTCCCGTATAGGCGTGGCTAAGACCGACAGCACTATCGATGTCGCGCTGCTCGAGCACTGCATCAGGGAGGATTTAAACAGACATGCCCCGCGTGTTATGGGCGTACTGCGCCCCCTGCATGTGATCATCGATAACTATCCCGAAGGCCAGACCGAGGAGGTGGATGCCGTTAACAATCCTGAAGATCCGGATATGGGCACGCGGAAGGTACACTTTTCGCGCGTGCTTTATATTGAACGTGACGATTTCCGTGAAGACCCGCCTAAACAGTTCTTCCGGCTGGCCCCGGGCCGCGAGGTAAGGCTGCGATATGCGTATTTCATCACCTGCGTCGAAGTGGTGAAGGATGAACGGACCGATGAGGTGGTTGAGCTGCACTGTACCTACGATCCAGAAACGCGTGGGGGCTCAGCGCCAGACGGGCGCAAGGTCAAGGGGACTATCCACTGGGTGTCCGCAGCGCATGCAATCGAGGCTGAGGTACGTCTTTACGATCGTCTTTTCACCGCGGAAAACCCCGGCGATGTCAGGGAGGGCGGTGATTTTGAGCGCAGCCTGAATCCCGATTCCCTGGAGACTGTGCGCGGATATCTCGAACCCAGTCTGGCGGGCGCAGCGCCGGGGAGCCGGTACCAGTTCGAACGGCTGGGCTATTTCTGCATCGATTCCAGGGACTCCTCCCCGGAACGGCTGGTCTTTAACCGCACAGCGACACTGCGCGATTCATGGGCCAAGATCGAGAGTAAACTCTGAGCAGCCGCTATCGTGCTTGCTGAGATTTGCTGCTGCTGCGCTCTGCGCCCATTGTAATCAACAAATTCGCCATGTCCTCTGGCAGCTCTGACCGAAACTCCACATACTCCCCATTCGAAGGTAGCCTGAAGCCCAGTTGATGTGCATGCAGAAACTGTCTCTCCAGCAGCGGCGATCTCTTGCCGTAGACAGGATCGCCGAAAACAGGGTGCCCGATCGCCGAGAGATGGACCCTTATCTGGTGGGTGCGTCCGGTCTCCGGCATTACCTCGAGTAAGGTATGATCGTCCAGATATTTGATCACTCGATAATCCGTGCGTGCTTCCCGGCCTCCCGAGACCACCGCCATGCGCTTCCGGTCATGGGGATGGCGGCCGATTGGCCCTTCGATAGCTCCATTCACCGGAGAGAGACGTCCTGTGACTAAAGCGAGGTAGCCCTTCGTTATTGCATGCTGCTTGATCTGGCGGGAAAGGCTCATCTGGGCAGCATCGTTCTTCGCTACCACCATCAGCCCCGACGTGTCCTTATCCAGTCGGTGCACGATGCCGGGCCGCAGAGAGCCGTCTATTCCTCCTAGGTCAGGGCAGTGCGCGAGTACAGCGTTTACCAGTGTACCAGTGTACTGGCCTACTGTTGGATGAACGAGCATCCCCGCAGGTTTGTCCACAACGATAATGTCGCTGTCCTCATAGACCACTTTGAGGGGGATGTTCTCCGGGACTAGGGTGGTGGGGGTGGGTGGTGGAATGACAGCCACGACCCTTTCGCCGGCTTCGAGCCTGTGGCTCGCTTTGACATGCTCGCCGTCTACTGTAACCTGGCCGTCGCCGATCAGTTTCTGCGCATAGGCGCGTGAGATCCGGCCCTGCCGGGCCAGAGAAGTATCGAGGCGGCTGCCCGGGCTGTCGATGGTGAACTCCAGTTTCCTGGTCATATACATTAATGGGTTGGGGCCCGCGCTCCCTGTGCTAGTTCGCTTTTTTTGTAGCTATGAATAGCAGGTAGTATGCAATTAGAATAGTCCCCACGGTAATGGCTGAATCAGCGATATTGAACACGGGCCAGGCGCCGACATCGATGAAATCGGTTACCTCTCCGAAGCGCAGCCGGTCGATCAGATTGCCTACAGCACCTCCCAGGTCGAGCCCCAGCCCCACCTTGAGCAACGTGCTGTCCGCTGGCAAGTAGCGGAGGTAAAGGACGACAATGGCGATTGCAATGAAGACGGCTAGGATGAGGAGAAACGTCTGATTGGAGAAGAGACCGAAGGCGCCTCCAGAGTTAGTAGTGTATGTCAACCTGATGAAGCCTTCTTCGGGTATCGATGGCCCATCCAGTGTCATATTGGCCCTGATCAGGTATTTAGTGAGCTGGTCGAAGCCGATTACCGCCAGAGA
>CP070819.1:274037-276871 GCA_020344295.1 Dehalococcoidia bacterium
ACGCATTTCAGATCGCATCGCAGATGAGTTGGGATGTAGCTGAATCGTGGGATCAGTTTCCCTCTTCCCAGAAATGGTTCGCCGGCGGGGAGGCCCTTGCCCACATTAAGTATCTCGAGGAGGAAGGGAAAGTACAGAGACATATTCAGGACGGGAAAATCGTATTCTCCTTGAAATAGACGTACCAGCTATTGATCCGATGTGATTTGAAACAAACATAGCATGTGTTGTCTGTTGGCACAGGTAGCTTCTAAGATACATATCTTTCACCTTCACCTTGACGGCAAGCCAGTAGAGGTCTACTATAGCCGAACCAGATTATATCTGAGTTCCTAGTTTCCCAGCATAATGCCATTATGAGGGGGTATCGCTGTGAAGACCTTACAGACATTATCAGAACTGGTTTCCCTGAAGGGGAAAAAAGCGTTAATCACTGGTTCCGCTGCAGGTATCGGCAAAGCAATGGCCTATAGATTTGCCGAAGCGGGTGCAATCCTGGAACTTGTGGATATGAATAGAGAAGGGCTGAAAACTGTAAAGAAAGAGCTTTCACAGTTAGCACCGGAAATAAACATACATAAGGTAGACATCTCTAAAAAAGAGCAAATAGATGCACTGTGGGAACATTTAGAGGGCGAAGAACCAGATATATTAGTAAACAATGCGGGAGTATTTCCATTCAAGAATTTTCTGGACGTAGATGATGCATTTCTCAAGAAGGTAATGGATATCAATCTGAACTCCGCGTTCTGGATGTGTCACCATATGATAGGGACAAGGCTCAAGAAGGGAGGCGTAATCATAAATGTCGGTTCTATTGAAGCCATTCTCCCTTTTGAAAAAGAACTGTCTGTGTACAATGTGAGTAAGATAGGGGTGATCGGTCTGACAAGGGCTTTGGCCAAAGAATTCGGAAACAATGGTTTCAGAATAAATGTAATTATCCCTGGAGGAATAATAACCCCGGGAACAAAGGCGGTAGCTAAAGAGATTACCCAACTCAAGCTCGGTCTAATCAAGACTGGGCTGGAATTTAAAACGAGATTACCTATTAACAGAGGTGGCCAGCCGGATGAAGTTGCCCGTATGGCGCTGGTGCTTGCTAGTGATTTGTCGAGTTATGTGCATGGGGCGTTAATACCCGTTGATGGCGGATTCTTATCAGCATAGTTCCTGTACAGCTGATATACCGTGATTGTCCACTCCGAATCGGTTTGGCAAAGCTGCGTTTGAAATCAAGGCCACATGTGCTAATATGTGTGCCATGAACACCATGGAGAGCAGATTTCGCGGCCTTCCCAGCGTGGATCGGCTTATGTCCGAGCCGGAGATGGTGAAGCTAAGCGTATCATATCCCCATGACCTGCTGGTAGATCTCGCCCGTCAGCAGCTTGAGCTGGAACGTATATCGATCGCGGCCGGAGGCCAAGTTCCTGGATTAACCAAGATAGTAAAGTCGATCTGCGCCCGCGTGGATGCACTCCTATCTCCGGGACCGCGCCGTGTGATAAACGCCTCCGGCGTGATAATCCACACCAACCTGGGTCGTGCACCGCTCAGCGAAGAGGCTATTGCCGCGATGAACAGGGTCAGCGCAGGTTACAGCGACCTCGAGTTCGACCTCGACAGCGGGACCCGCGGCTCACGCAACACCCACATCGAGCAGCTCCTGTGTCAGGTCACCGGTGCCGAGGCGGGGCTGGTTGTGATCAACAACGCTGCTGCCCTAGTGTTGGGGCTCACAGCTCTGACTAAGAGGAAAGAGGTGATCATCTCGCGCGGTCAGGCAGTGGAGATAGGCGGCGGCTTCCGTATCCCCGAGGTAATGAGGCAGAGCGGAGCTAAATTAGTGGAGGTGGGCACCACCAACTCCACCAACATCTGGGACTTCGAACAAGCTATTGGGCCGCGAACGGCCGCGTTGCTACGGGTACATTCCAGCAACTTTAAGATCATCGGCTATACCCAGAACGTGACGATCGAGGAACTGGTAACACTCGGCCTGCGGCATGACCTACCGGTATTCGATGATCTGGGCAG
Source organism: Dehalococcoidia bacterium (assembly GCA_020344295.1). Lineage (GTDB taxonomy): Bacteria > Chloroflexota > Dehalococcoidia > SZUA-161 > SZUA-161 > SZUA-161. Next base: position 276,078 of record CP070819.1, read on the forward strand.
CGGCTGTCTGCTCGACACCACCCGGTACGGCCTTGATCCCGAGCCCATGGTGCAGCAGAGCATCAATCTCGGAGTAGGTCTGGCATTCTTCTCCGGGGACAAGCTTCTCGGAGGGCCACAGGCCGGGATAATAGTTGGGAAAAAGCACCTTGTCGATAAACTGAAAAAGCATCCCCTGGCCCGTGCAGTGCGAATCGATAAAACCGGGCTGGCAGGCCTGGCAGCGACGCTAGTGAACTACCTCAAGGGAGAGGCCCTTGATAAGGTGCCGGTCTGGAGAATGATATCGGCGCCGCTGGATGAGATAGAACGGCGCGCCACAAGCTGGGCGCAGGTACTTGGGAGCACTGCCCGTGTAGTGGAGGGGGAGAGCATGGTCGGGGGCGGCAGCCTGCCCGGCGGGGTCCTTCCTACTAAGCTTGTTGCTTTCGGAGGGCGGGTGAAGAAGGGTGAGCAGAATACCGCTCAGCTACTGGCCCGCAAGCTCAGAGAACAGGAGCCCCCGATCGTGGGCCGCCTCAGCGGAAACACCCTACTCCTCGATCCGCGCACCGTTCTCCCCGGAGAGGAAAAGGAGTTCCTACAGGCTCTGCAGAATGCGGCAGCCAGTGTTCTGGCCAACTAACAGCCTGCATTCCTCAACGGTTATGATAGAACTCCTTGAAACAGAGGGAATCACTTGTTCGTACTCGGAACAGCTGGCCACGTAGACCACGGCAAATCGGTACTGGTGCATGCCCTGACGGGGATCGATCCCGATAGACTGATGGAGGAGAATGAACGGGGCATGACCA
>CP070819.1:276971-280270 GCA_020344295.1 Dehalococcoidia bacterium
GGTAAGTTTAGAGGTGGGCTGGGTATAAGCTGGGTTTTCCTGGTGGTTAACGCCGGCCAACGCCTTAGCATAAGCTTTGGCAGCGGTGGTGGCCCCAAGATAATCGGACCAACAGTCGGAATGAGCGGCGGTTATCCTGGAGGTTATACGGATTGGCATGTTATTTTCTCTGACACCAACGCACTCGAGTTAATAGAGAAAGGAATGAGCTATCCCACAACCCTTCAGGAGATCATGCAATGGATTGATGAAGGCAAGCTGAAGGTAGGTAATATCAAATATGTTTCCGGCGGTATGCCTTCTGTGCCGTTAAAAGACGGTGATCTTTACCTGCTGTCATCCCACGGTGAGGCCGGCTGGGGGGATCCTATAGAACGAGACCCCGAGCTAATAGAGGACGATTTGAACAATGGCTGGATGACACCCGAAGTGGCCAAAGGCATATATGGAGGGGTAGCACAATTTGTAGATGGCAAGTGGAAGGTTGATGAACAAGCCACGCTCAGAGAACGTGAGAAAATCAGGCAGACGAGAAGGGAAAAGGCTCAGCCTTTTAAAGAATGGTGGGTTCAAGAAAGGACACATGTATTGAATAAGGAATTCAGGGAAGAAGTACGCTATGCATATCAAGACGTCTTGAATAACCCGAAGTCTGGTAGCCGGTTCCGTGGATTCTGGCGTATTGGTGAGGACTACCAACTGTAAGGAGGAAGTCATGGCTGAAGTTAGCAGCGGCGATCTTACTTCCAAGGAAAATATCAGGCTCATGGTGGAGGGCAAACTCAGTCCCGAGATAGCGGACAAGCTGCGCCGAATGTCTATCAAAGAGGAAGACCGTTTCTGGAAGTATATGGAGGTGCTGCAGGAAAAGGTAGGCTTTCAAGAGCAGATGTTGCTGCGGCTATCGGATCACCTCTACATCGTGGCCAGGGATGGAGAGAGAATAGTCAAATGTGACTGCGGACATGAGTTCGGTGATTATCGTATCAATTGGAAACTGAACTCACTAGTCCGTACTCGAAAAACCAGCGAGGAGATGAAAGAAGTATATCCGGTTCTCCCCAAGAAGATGCCTTACCCCGAAGAAGGCCTCGTGGAGATAAGGGAGTTCTATTGCCCGGGGTGCTTGGCTCAGCTCGCGGTGGAGCTTGTTCCCCTGGGCTACCCAGCCACATTTGAGATACTCCCAGACCTTGACTCCTTCTACCGTGAATGGCTAGGACAACCTTTGCCTGATGAATGTCCTGAGTGGTTTCAAGATAGGACTGCAGAAGAGATATCTCACTGGATCGTTGAATCTTAGCGAACCAAATACCGGGAAATAATCCGAGTTTACTTGATAAGGTGGTGGCAGGATGACAAATGAAGAAAAGAAGTTCTTAGTGGCATTAGATGCCGGTGGTACAATGACCGATACCTTTCTGGTGGACGAAGAGGGTCGATTCAGCTTGGGCAAGGCGCTGACCAATCCGCAAGATGAGTCTAAAAGTTTCGCGAACTCAATTGAGGACGCTAGTCGCATAGCAGAACTGAATCTTCGCCAGGTCTATGAGCAGGCGGTTTCAATAGTCTACACCGGCACCACAATGCTTAATACCCTGCTTACCCGCAGAGGAATGAAAGTTGGATTACTGGTAACAAGGGGATACGAGCACATAGTGCATATGGAGAGGGGATTGACATGGCTCGAGCTCTCATATGAAGATACACTGCACTATGCCCTCCACAAGCACACGCCATCCCTCCTGGATGTTGCGTCTGTCAAAGGTGTGACTGAGCGTATTAAGGGCCCCACATACTACGTTGGCTGTCACCTTCCTGCCGACGCGGTGGTCGTTCCCCTATCTGAGGAAGATGTTAAGAGAGGGATGGAAGAACTTCTTGATGCCGGGGTTGAGGTCATTGGGATCTTATTCCTGCACTCTTATGCTAATCCTCTACATGAACAGAGAGCAGCGGAAATAGCCAGAGAGATTGTGCGTCAGCGAGGTCTTAATGTGCCAGTAATATTCTCAAATGAGATTTCGCAGGTTAACTTTGAATCGCAAAGGTGTAAGAGCCTCCTGCTGCAATGCTATGCTGCGGAGCCAGTGTCGAAGCAACTGTTAGGGGTTGAGCAAGTAGCCCAGGAGAACGGTTACCAGTATGAGCTCCAGACCTTACTTTCATATGGAGCGACAACTTCTGTTCACTATCCCCGGCTATACGAGACCATCATTTCAGGCCCGGCGGGAGGCTTGCTCGGAGGCAAAGCGTTAATAGGAGATACGAAGGGCATTAAGAATATAGTGTGCACTGATCTAGGTGGTACTTCTTTCGACATCGGGATTGTGGCAAAAGGAGAGATACCAGTAGTACCGGAACCCGCTTTTGCCGGCCATAAGCTGAATTTACCGATGCTATCTATAGATTCCGTCGGTGCGGGTACAGGCTGTGTAATCCATTTAGATAAGCAGTTGAAGACAATAGACCTCGGCCCCGAGAGTGCCGGGGCGCTTATAGGCACCTGCTATCAGTATCCAGAAATAACCCTGAGCGATGTTGATGTTGTATTGGGATATCTGAATCCGGATTATTTCCTTGGTGGAGCGATTAAGCTTGACAGGGAAGCCGCATTGAAAGCGTTGGATGAACGCCTCGCTAAACCCCTGGGAGGGGATTTGTACGACACCTCGAGTAAAGTACTGGATTTATTACACAGCCATCTGCGTGATGCTGTATCCAGCAGACTGCTGGCACGGGGATTTGACCCCTCTGAGTTTACACTTATTGCCTATGGTGGCAGCGGCCCGCTGCACATGTGGGGATTGGCAGAAGGGCTCAACACGGCTGCCATGGTCACTGTACCCTGGGCAGCGGCATTTTCCGCCTATGGTGTCTGTTCCGCCGACTATTTCCACCGCTACGAGAAGAGCGTCATCAGCGTCGTCCCCTTCGGGACGCCGGACGAGTACAAGCTCTGGCAGGCGGAACCTCTAAATCAGGGATGGGAGGAACTCGAGCATAAAGCCTACAAGGAGCTTGAGCGTGAAGGCTTCCCTCAGGATAGGGTCAGCTTCAAGTATTTCATATATGCCAGGTATCTGGGTCAGCTGACCAGCTGGGAGGCTCCGGTAGACATTGGAAGAGTGCATACAGGCTCGGACATGGACGAGCTTATCGACAGCTTCGAAAAGACGTATGCTTCGATCTATCCATTGGCTGTAGCCATGCGCGATATTGGATGTTCTATCACTTCAGTCGGCCTCCAGGCCTATGTGGACAGGATGAAGCCATTGGTGCGCAGGTACCCACTCAAC
>CP070819.1:280370-288227 GCA_020344295.1 Dehalococcoidia bacterium
CGGGCGTCTGGTCTATTTGCGGGTATATTCTGGGACCGCGCGGACCGGGGCACAGGTCCTTAACTCCGCCAGAGAGCGCAAGGAAAGGCTGGGGCGATTACTCCAGATGCATGCCAACAGGAGGGAGGAAGTCGAAGCAGTGGGCTGCGGCCGGATCGTTGCGGCCGTCGGGCTCAAGAACACCTTTACCGGCGATACCATATGCGATCCCAGCAAGCCAATCGTTCTGGAAGCGATTAAGTTTCCCGAGCCGGTTATATCCGTCGCCGTCGAGCCGAAAACAAAGGCTGATCAGGATAGGATAGGCGATGCTTTGAACAAGCTAGCAGACGAGGACCCTACTTTTAAGAGCCGCTATGACCAGGACACAGGACAGACCATACTCTCGGGTATGGGAGAGCTTCATATCGATATCATTGTCGACAGATTGGTACGCGAGCACAGGGTAGATGCCAAGATAGGCAAGCCACAGGTCGCGTACCGCGAGACGATCACCATACCAGTCCGCGCTGAGGGAAGTTTCATCAGGCAGACAGGCGGGCATGGACAATACGGCCATGTTTGGCTTGAACTCGAGCCGATCGAGAAGACAAAAAGGTTTGAGTTCATCGATAAAGTCCCGGGTGGTGTGATACCAAGACAGTATATTCCTGCTGTGGAGCAGGGGATCAAAGAAGCGCTTGAAAGCGGTGTGCTCGCCGGCTATCCCATCATCGGTGTCCGTGCTACAGCCGTCGATGGAAGCTACCATCAGGTCGACTCCTCGGACATCTCCTTTAAGATGGCGGGGGCTATTGCGTTGCGAGAGGGCGTCAGGAAGGCAAATCCTGTGCTGCTCGAGCCGATAATGAAGCTCGAGGTAGCGACTCCGAAGGAATTCCTGGGGGATATAATCGGTGACCTCAATGCCCGCAGGGCCCGCGTAGAGGCTGTTGAGTTGCGTGCCTGGACACATATAATTCGTGGCTATTTGCCGCTGGCTGAGAGCTTCGGCTATGCTACTGACCTGCGTTCATTGAGTCAGGGAAGAGCAACGTACTCAATGGAGTTCGATCATTACCAGGAGGTCTCTGCTGAGCGGACACAGGAGATAATCATCAGAATGAGGGGCTATGCCTAAGCAGAAGATTCGTATCAAGCTGAAAGCGTTTGATCATCGTATTCTCGATCAATCCGCCGTACAGATTGTAGAGGCGGCGGAGCGTACGGGAGCAGCGGTGGTCGGACCTGTGCCGCTTCCCACCCATATAAAGAAATTCTGCGTGATACGCTCCCCCCATGTAGACAAGGATTCCCGCGAGCAGTTCGAGATACGGACTCATAAGAGATTGATAGATATTATGGATCCTACTACCAAGACTATCGACGCGCTGACCACGTTGAACCTTCCGGCTGGCGTGGATATCGAGATAAAGCTCTAGTCAGGATATCGGGATGATCACTGGCTTAATAGGTAGAAAGATAGGCATGACCCAGGTCTTTACCGAGGGCGGAACAATGGAGCCTATGACCGCCATCGAGGCCGGGCCCTGTATCGTGACGCAGATCAAGACTCCCGACGGAGAGGGGTACAGCGCCGTTCAACTGGGTTTTACGGAGGCGAAGAGTCTTAATTCTCCCGAGCGGGGACACTTGGGTAAGCTCGGTTTATTCAAGCACCTAAGAGAGTTCAGAGTTGCGGACACAGCAGATATTGAACTAGGGCATCGGATCGATGTCAGCCTGTTTCAGCCAGGGGATTCCGTGGATGTCAGTGGTACTTCCAAAGGGAGGGGATTTGCCGGCGGTGTTAAGCGACATCATTTCCGTGGTGGCCCCAAGACACATGGACAATCCGATCGTCACCGCGCTCCCGGATCTGTTGGTGCAGGCACCGATCCAGGGCGTGTGCTGAAAGGCCAGAAAATGGCGGGGCACATGGGAAACGAACGAGTGACAGTGAAGCGGCTAAAGGTCATCAGCGCAGATGTAGATCGTAACCTCCTCTTGGTAAGGGGGGCCGTACCTGGCGCCAAGAACGGTCTACTGGAGATACGCAAGTCCCCAGCACATGGCTAGGAATCGGGTGACCACTTGAAGGTTTCGGTTCATAACACAAAGGGCAACGAGATCGAGCAGATTGAGCTCGACGAGAGCGTATTCGGTGTGCCTCCAAATGATGCTGTGGTTCACCAAGCGCTTGTCAGACAACGTGCCAACGCCCGTGTGGGGACAGCGAGCACAAAAACTCGCGGTGAGGTCTCAGGCAGCACGCGTAAGCTGTTCCGGCAGAAGCACACGGGATTTGCTCGAGCGGGTAGCAGGCGGCCGCCGACGCGCCGTGGTGGAGGTATTGCCTTTGGCCCTCGTCCCCGGAGCTATAACCAGGCGATGCCGAAAAAGATGAGGCGCCTAGCCCTGAAATGTATGCTTTCTGCCAAGCTAGCCGAGGATGAGCTTAAGGTGATCGACTCCTTCGGACTGAAGCAGCCCGACACGAAGCAGATGCTGCATATTTTAAGTGCACTGGGAATCGATTCATCGGTATTGGTCGTAACTGATGATCCCGATGTAAATGTAATCAAATCGGCGCGAAATCTACCGAAAGTAAAGACACTGCCAGCCACAATGCTCAATGTGGTCGATTTGCTCTCGCACAGGAAGCTGCTGATGTCTGTTGAAGCAGTGCGCAAGGCGGAGGCCACTTGGGGGCAGAAACAGGTTGTCGCTGAGGCTCAGGCATCTTAAGGGGAATAGAGTGCACAGCTACGAAGTACTGAGAAGACCGGTTATCACAGAGAAAAACACGTTGCTTGTTGAGCAGAACAAGTATACTTTCGAGGTGGCCTGGGAGGCAAACAAGCCTCAGATCAAGCAGGCGGTGGAAAAGGCTTTTAAGGTTAAGGTAGCTTCGGTGAATGTCATCCACATGCCGGCTAAGATGCGCCGCGCCGGCAGGCAGCGTGGTCTGACCACCCCCTGGAAGAAAGCAATCGTAACCCTTGAGCCGGGTAACAAGATCGAGCTTTTTGAAGGCGTGTAGTCGTGCAAATTGAGAGCGTCTAATTAGAGGTGAATAGTTTTGGGTCTTAAGGCATATAATCCCACCTCTCCCGGTCGTAGAGGCATGGTTGGAGCTGATTTCTCTGAAATCACCAAGACCAGGCCCGAGAAATCCCTGTTGTTGCCTCTAAAGAAGAAAGCGGGGAGAAGCAATCAGGGGAGAATAACAGTACGGCACCGGGGCGGCGGAGCTAAACGCCGGCTCAGGATAATTGATTTTAGGCGGAATAAGACAGGAGTTCCGGGCAAAGTGGCTTCTATCGAGTATGATCCTAATCGTTCGGCGAATATCGCCCTGATCAACTATGTTGATGGCGAGAAGCGCTATATCCTGGCGCCTGTGGGGCTTAGAGTAGGTGCCATTATCTCATCAGGAGAAGGTGCTGAAATAAAGCCTGGCAACGCCCTACCATTGAAGCTGATCCCTCTCGGTACGGCGGTTCACAATATCGAGCTCAGCCGTGGCAGGGGTGGACAGATAGTGCGCAGCGCCGGGACGTCTGCCCAGGTTATGGCGAAGGAAGCCGGCTATACGCTGGTAAGACTGCCCTCGGGCGAACTCCGTCGGATTGACGGGGAGTGCCTGGCGACAGTGGGGCAGGTAGGGAATGTAGATCACGTGAATATCAGTCTTGGAAAGGCGGGCCGCAGGAGGCTCATGGGGTGGCGTCCAGCCGTGCGGGGTTCAGCAATGACCCCCCGTGATCATCCCCATGGAGGCGGTGAGGGACGGTCGCCCATCGGTCATCCGGGGCCGAAAACGCCCTGGGGTAAACCGGCGTTGGGCTACCGAACAAGGCGCAATAAGCGCAGCGACAGGCTTATTCTAAGGAGAAGGAAATAGTATCTCTAGGAGGTCCTGAGGAGTGTCAAGGTCGATCAAGAAAGGTCCGTTCGTTGACGTCAAGCTACTGAGCAAGGTAGAGGCACTAAGTCGGGCTGAGACTAAGGCTGTTATCAAGACCTGGTCACGGGCATCAACCATTGTTCCGCAGATGATCGGTCTCACTATTGGGGTGCACGATGGTCGCAGGCATGTTCCTATCTTTATAACGGAGAATATGGTCGGCCACAAACTGGGTGAGTTCGCACCTACCAGAACATATAGGGGTCATGCGGCCAAATCAGAGCGGGTAACCCGGGTAAAGAAGTCACCGACGGGAAAAAGGTAGGCTTGAAAAAAGGGGTTTGAATACGTGGAAGTGGTAGCAAGTGCAAGACGGGTGAGGGTGTCGCCGAGAAAAGCACGGTTGGTACTCGACGTCATACGAGGGAAACGGGTTGATGAGGCTCTATCCATACTGAGCTTTCTGCCTTCGCCGGTGGCTCGAACTGTTGCCAAGGTGGTCAAGTCAGCAGCGGCCAATGCCGAGAATAACTTTCAGATGTCACCGGACAATCTTAGAATCGTCAAAACCTTTGCTAACGAGGGACAAACCTTAAGGAGATACCACGCGGGTGCTAGGGGCAGGGTAAATCCATTCCGGCGGCGGTATAGCCATATCACTGTCATTGTAGAAGAGGAGGGATTGTGGGGCATAAAGTTCATCCATATGGTTTCAGAATAGGCATAATCCGAGATTGGCGCGCCCGGTGGTATGACGAGAAACACTACGCTCAGTTGGTGCATGAGGATATAGATATTCGCCGTATGATCCAGGACAGTTATAAAGAAGCGGGCATCTCTCAGATTGAGATTGAACGCAAAGCCAACGAGGTGACTGTGACTGTCAATACGGCGAGGCCCGGGGTAGTCATCGGGCGTGGTGGGCAGCGCGTTGACGAACTGAGGGCCCTTTTGGAAAAACACACCGGCAAGAAGGTTCGTCTTAACATTCAGGAGATCAGGGAACCGGAGCTCGACGCTACACTAGTGGCCCAGAACATTGCCGAGCAGTTGAGGCGGCGTGTGTCCTACCGCAGAGCCATCAAGCAGTCCATTTCCCGAACTATGCTGCGCGGGGCGAAAGGGGTAAAAATAAAATGCTCGGGGAGGCTTGGGGGAGCGGAGATTGCCCGCCACGAGGTAGGGCACGAGGGTAGTGTCCCTCTTCACACGTTACGTGCTGATATTGACTACGGTTTCGCTGAATCCCTCACCGCTATGGGGCTCATCGGGATCAAGGTGTGGATCTACAAGGGGGATATACTTCCTGAGGCCAAACTTGTTATAGAGGAAGAGGTGGAGGAGGAGGCAGCAGGTATATTTGCCGAGCAAAGCGAAGAGGTGGCAGAGAGCGAAGAGGTAGCAGAGAGCGAAGAGGTAGCAGAGGGATAGAACTATGCTGCAGCCGAAACGAGTGAAATATCGCAAAGCACACCGGGGTCATCGCAGAGGCAAGGCTCAGGTAGGAAACACCGTTGCTTTCGGTGACTTCGGACTCCAGGCGCAGGAATCAGCCTGGATTACCAGCCGGCAGATTGAGGCCGCGCGGCGCGCAATTGTACACAGCGTAAGACGTGGTGGCAAGGTCTGGATCCGTGTTTTCCCAGACAAGCCGGTGACCTCCAAACCGGCGGAGACAAGGATGGGCAGTGGCAAAGGCTCTCTTGACCACTGGGTGGCTGTTGTCAAGCGAGGCCGAGTATTGTTCGAGATATCCGGCGTCAGAGAGGATGTGGCCAAGGAAGCTATGCGCCTTGCTTCGCACAAACTCCCTGTCCATACTAAATTCGTTGGTAGGGAGACTATGACTGAAGTATCTTCATAATTGGTGGAAGTCATGAGGATAGACAGGATCAGAGCGCTCAAACCCAAGGAATTGTCGAAGCAGCTTGAGGAAGCTTATCAGGAAGCGTTCAATCTCAGGTTTCGGCATACTACCAAGCAACTGGTTAATTATAGAGAGCTTCGCGAGGCGAAAAGAAAGATCGCCAGGATCAAAACAGTGATACGGGAACGGGAGCTTGGCAAAGGATAGGTATGGAAAAGAAAAGGAAAACCCGCCTTGGCCGCGTTTTGGGCAACAAAATGAACAAGACCGTAGTGGTGGAGGTAGAGACACGGCGCAAGCATCCACTCTACAAGAAAGTTGTTAGGTACAAGGCTAATTTCAAAGCGCATGACGAGAATAACGCCTGCGGGATTGGGGATCTGGTTAGGATAGTAGAGACTCGTCCGCTTTCCAAAGATAAAAGGTGGCGGGTAGCTGAGATACTGACCAAGGCCGAGGTGGTAGAGGTTAAGCCTGAGGAGATAGAGTAGGTAATGATTCAGCCGCTCACGAAGCTTAAGGTTGCGGATAACTCCGGAGCCAAGAAGATCATGTGTATCAACGTGCTTGGCGGCACGAGAAGACGCTATGCTGGGGTGGGTGACACTATTGTTGCATCGGTTAAGGAAGCTATCCCGGGCGCCCCGGTTAAGAAGGGGGATGTGGTTCGCGCTGTTGTCGTCCGTACTGCCAAGATATACGGGCGTCCCGATGGCACATATATCAGGTTTGATGAGAATGCAGCCGTAGTACTCGACGAGAGGGGCAACCCTAAGGGGAGTCGCATCTTCGGGCCCGTAGCTCGCGAACTGAGAGATAGGAATTTCATGAAAATAATTTCGTTGGCGCCTGAGGTTCTCTAATGTTTATTCGTAAGAATGATGAAGTGCTGATCATAAGCGGTGACGATCGGGGTAGCAAAGGGAGGGTGAACCGCTGCATACCGCGCAATAATCGGGTTGTTGTCGACGGTGTCAATATGGGTAAACGCCATATGAAGCCAAGGCCTAATATCCGACAAGCAGGTATTATCGAGCGTGAGGCGCCGATACACGTCTCAAAGGTTATGCTTATATGCAGCAAGTGTCATAAGCCAACTCGCGTGTCATATCGTATCTTAGAGAACAAGAGCAAGGTACGTGTGTGCAAGGAATGCCACGAGGTAATCGACTGATGTCTAGGCTACGAGACAGATATTTAAAGGAAATCGTGCCGGCCATGATGCAGGAGCAGGGGTATAAGAATCCAATGCAGGTGCCCAGGCTGGAGAAGATTGTGTTGAATATCAGCCTGGGGGAGGCTATTCAGAATCAGCGTGCGCTGGAATCTGCAACGAATGACCTTGCCCTGATTACAGGACAGCGTCCGGTTGTCACACGCGCTAAACGGCATATTGCATCCTTCAAACTGCGGGCCGGTATGGCTATTGGCGCAATGGTTACACTCCGCGGCGAACGAATGTATGAGTTCTTCGACCGTCTGGTGAATGCTTCTTTACCCCGCGTACGTGATTTTCAGGGTGTTTCCCGGAAGGCTTTCGATGGACATGGCAACTATACTTTAGGTATTAAAGAGCAAATTATTTTCCCGGAGATAGACTACGATAAGGTTGATAAGATACGGGGATTGCAGGTTTCTGTCATTACAACAGCGCGTACTGACGAGGAGGCCAGAAGGCTCCTTGAGTACATAGGCGTGCCTTTCAGCAGACAATAAATTGAGAAGGAAATATGGCTAAGGTATCCAAAATAGAAAAATCGAAGCGCACACCGAAGTTCAAGGTGCGGCATCGAAATCGCTGCAAGATCTGCGGCCGTCCCCGTGCTTTTATCCGTCAGGCCGGGTTGTGTCGAATTTGTTTCAGGAAGCTGGCTCTTGAGGGAATGCTTCCCGGGGTCAGAAAATCGAGCTGGTGAATTTTTTAGAGGGTTTGCGATGAGTCTCAGCGATCCGATAGCTGATATGTTGACCAGGATCCGAAATGCCATTACGGCCAGACATGAATTTGTTGTGGTGCCTGCGTCACGAGTTAAGATATCCATTGCCAAGGTGCTGAAGGAAGAGGGTTTTATCAAAGATTATGAGGTGCTTAAGGGCAATA
>CP070819.1:288327-295089 GCA_020344295.1 Dehalococcoidia bacterium
CCTTTGCCTCCGTCGATCAGCACCAAGTCTGGTATCACTGCCCAGGAGCTGCCGTCCTCGGAGGTGACCTTCTTGAAACGGCGGCCCAGCACCTCTTTCGTCATGGCGTAGTCATCGATGCTGCCCACGGTCTTTATCCGGAAGCGGCGGTAGCTCGACGGCTTGGGCTGTCCATTGTCGAAGACGACCATGCTGCCCACGGCGGAGGTTCCACGAATGTCGGAGATGTCGTAGCATTCCACCCGGTTCGGTAACCTCGGCAGCTTGAGCTGCTCTTGAAGCTCCATAAGGGCGGCAGCAGTCTTGCCAGTATCCGCCAGCCATTTAGCTTTCATTTGCTCCTGGAGCTGAACGGCGTTCTCGGCCACCATGTCCACAAGTTTCTTCTTCTCGCCGCGTTGCGGCGAATGAAGCATGACCTTACGGCCTCGCTTGCTTTTCAGCCATGTCTGGATCACTGCGGAGTCCTCGGGACCATACTGGACGAGTATCTCCGGAGGCACATATGATGCCGAGCCATAGTATTGATTGATAAAGCCGGCCATGATCTGGTTATTCTCCTCGTCGAGTGTGCCCTCCAGGATGAAATGCTCCTTCCCGATCAACTTGCCACCCCTGATGAAGAAGATCTGGACACAGGCCTCGTTATTATCCCTGGCGAATGCAATTACGTCCTCATCACCCCGGAGGGTAGACGTGATCTTCTGCCCTTCGGTGACACTTTCCACAGCTTGAAGCTGGTCCCTCAGGTATGTGGCTTTCTCGAACTCTAGCGCATCAGAGGCCTCCTCCATCTGGCGGCGCAATTGGCGGACAACGACTTCCTGTTTGCCCTCAAGGAAGAGTATTACCTGATCGATAATCCGACGATATTCACCTGCAGTGATCTCGCCGCTGCACGCCCCGATGCAGCGTTGGATATGGAAATCGAAGCAGGGGCGGGGCTTTTTCCCTGTGATAACCGACTTGGGGGAACAATAGCGGAATATACGCTTCAGCAGCTCGAGGGTACGGCGTACGGACTTGGCACTGGCGTAGGGGCCAAAGTAGCGTCCGCCGTCGTTCTCAAATTGCCTTGTCGAAAAAACGCGAGGCCACTTCTCGTTCAGGCTGATTTTGATATAGGGGTAGCTTTTGTCATCCTTGAGCCTGACATTGTGGCGGGGACGGTGTTTCTTGATCAAGTTGTTTTCGAGTATGAGCGCTTCCTGATCAGAGTCGGTTACTATGAAATCCAGGTCTTTAGCGTGTGCCAGTATCTTCTGGGGCTTTTCCCAGGATTGTTGTGGAGTGCCGAAGTAGGATCTTATCCGATGTCGAAGGCTTACAGCTTTGCCTACGTAGAGGACTTTCCCGGCTTCATCTTTAAAGAGATAGACACCCGGCTTCGCAGGCAGCGCCTTGAGCTGTTTCTCGAAGCGACCCCGTTCCACCTCGGTGTTTCACCTACCCCTCGCGCTTGGCCTCGGAGATCCGGGTCACGTTTATGACCCCGTTAACACCCTCTATCTTGTTGAACAGACGGCCGAGCTGGCCGATATTGATGATATCGAGTGTCAGGTAAATGGAGAGCTTGTCATCGCCCTGTTCGTCCAGCGATGCGGCAGCTATGTTTATCTTATCATCCGATACCAGTGAAGTAACATCTCTCAGTAACCCGACCCGGTCCCAGGCCTCGACGCGTATCGTAACCGGGAAAGAGAGCCCTGTTTTGCCCCATGATACCTTGACCAGTCTCTCCGTCTCGTCTTCATTGAGGACGTTAGGGCAGTCTTTTCGATGGATGGTCACTCCCCGCGAACGGGTGACGAAGCCGATGATGTCATCGCCGGGCACCGGCTGGCAGCATGACGCGATATGTGTCAGCAGATCGCCGGCACCTAGAACCTTTACCGCTGAGGTCGTTTCTACCTTGGAAGGTGCAACAACCTGGGGGGGCTGAGGTGCGGGCTGCTGATGTTCCTCAGGAAGAGCGACCTTCATGGCGATTAAGTGGGGGCTGATGTCACCGCAGCCGATAGCGGCGAGGAATTCATCCACAGCATCATATTTGAAGAGACGAGCGATACGCTCTCGGTCGGCGAAGCTGAGACCGTAACGCCGGAGCTCTTTCTCCAGGATCGCCCTGCCTCTATCGATATTTTCTGCCTTCTCCTGGCGGCGGAACCACTGTCTGATCTTCTCCCGGGCGTGATGGGTCTTGACATAGCCCACATTGGGGTTAAGCCAGTCGAGGCTAGGCCCCCGGTCTGTCTTGGTTGCCATTACCTCAACGGTGTCGCCATTTTGAAGATGGTAATCAAGGGCGACCATTCTACCGTTCACCTTGGCGCCGATACAGCGATGCCCCACGTTGGTGTGAATCCGGTAGGCGAAATCAAGAGGGGTCGCGCCTCGGGGCATCTCTTTAATCTCACCCTTTGGTGTGTAAACGAAAACCTGATCCTGGAATATATCGGTTTTAATTGATTCTAGGAACGCCGAGCCGCTTAAATCGCGCTGCCACTCCATTAGCTGCCTGAGCCAGGTTATCTTCTCTTCGAACTCAACGTCCTTTTTGGCCCTTTCTTTATATTTCCAGTGGGCTGCAACCCCGTATTCCGCTGTACGGTGCATACGGTGTGTACGGATTTGCACTTCCAGAGGTCTGGCATCAAGACACATCACCGTAGTATGAAGTCCCTGATATCTGTTTTCTTTGGGATTGGCGATGAAATCATCGAACTGGCCGGGAATAGGGCGCCAGAGATTATGGACGATCCCCAGAGCGCTGTAGCAGTCCCGGTCATTTTCGACAAAAACCCGCAGGCCCAGCAAGTCGTGGATCTCGCTGAACTCCTTGCCCAGAGCTGCGTATCTTTCTATTTTGGTGTGGACGCTGTAAATGCTCTTCGGTCTTCCTGTAACCTCCGCCGTAATACCGGCTTTATCGAGCTCGTCGCTCAGAATCCGAGTCACACGTGCTATATACCGTTCCCTGGTTACTCTGCGGGCAGCGATCAACTTAGCAATCTGGCGATAGGTCTCTGGCTGCAGATAACGGAATGCCAGGTCCTCCAGCTGCCACTTGATCTGCCAGATACCCAGGCGGTGTGCCAGGGGAGCGTAGATCTCCATCGTCTCCCGGGCGATGCGCTGCTGTTTCTCGGGATCCAGTGGTTTAAGAGTACGCATATTGTGCAGCCTGTCAGCCAGCTTGATAATCACGACGCGAATGTCCTCGGCAGTGACCATAAACATTTTACGCAGGCTCTCCACCTGCGCCTCGCTTTCCACCGCTCCCTTAGACTCACCCTCCTGCAGCTGGAATGAGATTTTATCTAGTCTTGTCATGCCCTCCACCAGCCTTCGCACCTCATCACTGAAACGTTCCTCGATTACATCGAAGGGTACACCGCAGTCTTCGGGGACATCGTGCAGCAAAGCGGCCGCAATTGATACCTCATCGAGGTAAAGCTCAGTCACTATCATCGCAGTTTCCACAGGGTGCGTGATAAACGGGTCTCCTGTCAGTCGGAGCTGGTTGCCGTGAGCATCGAGTGCAAAGTTATAGGCATCCTCGATGAAGGACAGGCTATCTTCCGGAAGATACTCCCTGACCTTCTCGATTAGTGGCTTAAGATACGTACGTTTATCTATAGAGACGCCCATGCTTTACAGTATATTCCAGGGTGGACTGGGATGCAATCGTCTTTACAAACGACCCGCTTTAACGTATGCTGATAGCCGATGACGGCTTCATATTATCGGTAAAGGAGAATTTATTTGTATCGAGCGCCTCGCGGGACAACCGATATACTGCCAGATGAACAGGTATACTGGAGCTTCATAAGACAGAAGGCTTACGAAATCTCCGTACTCTACGGGTACCGGAGAGTGGATACCCCTGCCTTCGAAGATGCCGGGCTCTTTGTACGCAGCATCGGTGAAGACACCGATATCGTTGAGAAAGAGACATATACCTTTGACGACAGGAGTGGTGATAAATTAACCCTGCGGCCTGAAGGAACAGCCTCGATCTGCCGCGCTTACATTGAGCACGGCATGCATACGCTTCCTCAACCGGTAAGACTTTATTATGATGCTGCCATATTCAGGTATGAACGTCCTCAGGCGGGGCGATACCGCCAGCACCACCAGTATGGCGTTGAGGCGCTGGGTGAAGGAGATCCCGCTCTTGATGCTGAGGTAATCGATATGGCGTGGCAGTTCTATGCCAACCTGGGGCTAAAGGGACTGTCTCCTATTCTTAACAGCATAGGATGTAGTGTCTGTCGCCCAACATATCTTAATAGTCTGATGGAATACTACACTAAACACAGGAACGCAGTGTGCTCTGACTGTCGACGGCGCCTTGAGCGAAATCCACTGCGCCTTCTGGACTGTAAGAAGCCATCCTGCGTTCCGCTAACGGAGCAAGCGCCCAGGAGTACTGACCACCTGTGCCCGGACTGTAGTGACCACTTCAGCCGTTTAAGTAGCTATCTGCGCCTGCTGAATCTGCCTTTCGTCACTAATCATCGGTTGGTACGGGGGTTAGACTACTACACGAAAACTGTATTCGAAATAGCCCCGGAGAGGGAGGAGTCTGCGCAGGCCACGGTTGGCGCAGGCGGAAGGTATGATGATCTGATCGAGCAGCTTGGCGGCAGGCCGACACCTGGGATCGGATTCGCTACCGGCATCGAGCGCCTTATACTTAATATGAAGAAACAGAAGATCATTGTGCCTCAATCTGCAGAACCATTCGTGTTCGTCGCGCATATCAGCCAGCAGGCCAAGGACGAAGCGATGAAACTGGCCTCGCTTCTGAGGAGGTCAGGGATCAGTGTAATTCCTTCACTCGGTGACAGAAGCCTGAAGGCACAGCTCAAGCAGGCGAATTCCATGGGAGCGAATAAGGCTGTGATTATTGGTGAGGATGAGGCAAAAAGCGGGACGGTAGTGCTCAGGGATATGGCTAAGGGCGAGCAGAATATCGTTCCGCGGGATGTGGTTGTCGAAACCCTGAGGAAGACATATCATAGATTTGTTCTCGTTGAAAATCGCATTACCTGTGCTATAATGAAGGTTGGGTAATATTGTCCCCCTGCTGGGGGAATTTTTTATCAGGTGCAATATGCTGGAGCGAATAGACTCAGTCCAGAGACGCTACGAGGAGTTGAATGAGCTCATGTCTCAGCCGGAGGTGGCCTCTGATTTCGACAGGCTGCAGGAGCTGGCCCGTGAGCATGCAGCTATCGAAGGTCTGGTCGTAAAGTACAGGGAATACAAATCTGTTATAGAGAGTATCGAAGAAACGCAGACCATGGTAGACCAAGGCCTGGATGATGAGATGGCTGAGCTTGCCAGAGATGAGCTAGAAGACCTGCAAGCTAAAAGTGAGAATCTACTTCAGGAGATGAGGTTGGCGCTGGTACCCCGCGATCCTGCGGATGACAGAAGTGTTATTGTTGAGATACGGGCCGGTGCAGGCGGTGAGGAAGCCGGTCTTTTCGCTGCCGATCTTTTTCGCATGTACAGTCGTTATGCCGCGGAAAAGGGCTGGGCAACCGAGATCATGAGCAGCAATGAAACAGGTATCGGCGGTTTCAAGGAGATTATCTTTGAGGTCAATGGTAAAGGGGCCTATAGTAGACTCAAGTATGAGAGTGGTGTCCATCGGGTGCAGCGCGTCCCTCTGACCGAATCTTCAGGACGCATCCACACTTCAACGGCTACTGTAGCTGTACTACCGGAAGCGGACGAGGTCGAGGTATCCATAGATCCCAATGAGCTACGGATAGACACCTTCCGTGCCAGTGGCGCCGGAGGACAGCATGTGAATAAGGTGGATTCCGCTGTGCGCATCACTCATCTGCCATCAGGCATAGTGGTCACATGTCAGGATGAGCGCTCCCAGATGAAGAACCGAACCAAGGCCATGGCCGTCCTTCGCGCACGGCTCCTTGATGGGGAGCGTCAGCGCCAGCTACAGGAAGTGACCGATTCTCGTCGTTCACAGGTTGGAACGGGTGACCGTTCGTGGAAGATACGCACATACAATTACCCACAGGGAAGGGTTTCCGATCATCGTATTGGCCTGACACTTCATAATCTGGAGTCTGTGCTCGAAGGTGATCTGGAAGAGATCATAGACGCTGTCGCCACGGCAGACCAGGCGAAGAAGCTGGAGGCGAAAGTGGGATAACTCTCGGCGAGACACTGGATCGGGCAGCAAGAGAGCTTGCCGATCACGGTATAGAAAATGCCCGCCTCGAAGCTGAAATACTCCTCAGACATGCCCTGTCTCTTGATAGAGTAAACCTGTATGCTAACCTTCAGCGGACCGTGTCGGCTGAACAGGCCTTATCCTACACCTCACTTGTCCAAAGGCGCATTACTCATGAGCCGACTGCCTATATAGTCGGATATAGGGAGTTCTACGGCCTTGATTTCGAGGTGGATCGCTCTGTACTCATTCCAAGACCGGAGACTGAACTTATCGTCGAAAAGGCTATTGACTTAGCATCCCGTGTCTCCTCCGAACAATGCCTGATTGCGGATGTTGGCACCGGTTGCGGGGCCATAGCCGTGGCATTGGCTGTAAACCTTCCTCAGACGAAAGTGTATGCCGTTGATTTATCTGTAGATGCCTTGCGGGTGGCCGGACGTAATTGCGAACGTCACGGTGTGATTGACCGGGTTACTCTGTTACAAGGTGATATTCTGTACGGGCTTCCAGAACAATTGCACATAATAGTTGCCAACATGCCGTATGTA
>CP070819.1:295189-301148 GCA_020344295.1 Dehalococcoidia bacterium
AGATGTTCGCCGAGGCTCTGAAGGAAGGCAAGCTGCTGGGGCTGAAATGCAATAAATGCGGGGCTTATACTGCACCTCCCAAGAAGGTATGCATGGAATGCGGCAGCGAGGACATGGAAATTGCCCAGCTCAGCGGCAAGGGGCAAATCAAGACCTTTACCGTAATACGAGTGCCCCCCGAGGGATTCGAAGCCCCGTATATCGTGGGTATGGTAGAGCTGGAAGAGGGGCCATGGCTGATGGGGAACATTCTAGATATCGACGCAGATGAGGCGACTATGGATCTTATCGGGAAGAAGGTCAGTGTGGGGCATCAGGTGCTTCCCGGAGATAAATTCTCTGCAGGGGAAATGGTAGCAGTGACCTTCTCTCCGCAAATATAAGGTGAGTACGAGTGAATAAAAGCAAACGAATGGCATCACTTAAACACCGCCGTAAGCGGAAGAAGCTGGAAGCGAAGAAAAAGGCGGAGAAGTCAGCGCAGCAAAACGATTAGCGGGGTTAATTACCCCTGGTTCTACTAAGGACAGAGGCTTCAGTTGTCGGGGCATCGTTGCCATACTTATGTATCAGGCGTTGAGCTTACCGTAAGAAAAGGTGGTGGGTTGGGCTGAGATATTTTCTGAGACAGCACAATCAGCCATTGAACGATCGGGCACTGAATGAAGCAGGGGAGGTAGAAAACAGAAAAGGAGCGTTGTTGTGGCCAAGAAGACAGCGATAGCGAGCGATATCAAAGATCAATCATTAGCTTCTGCAGGCGGTCTACGTATCCAATGGGCGGCCCGTGAGATGCCAGTATTGCGACTTATAGGCGAGAGGTTTGCTAAAGAGAAGCCTCTCAAGGGAATACGTATTGCCGCCTGTCTCCATATCACTACAGAGACAGCCAACCTGGCACTGACACTCAAAGCAGGTGGCGCCCAACTGGCACTCTGTGCCTCTAATCCCCTCTCAACACAGGATGATACCGCTGCCTACCTGGTGATGGAACACAGCATACCTGTTTTCGCCATGAAAGGGGAGGACAGCGATACTTACTATAAACATATCAACGCTGCCCTGGATCACGGCCCACATATCACTATGGATGATGGCGCTGACCTGGTGGCATCGATCCATAAAGACCGTGGAGAGCTTGTCAATGACATTATCGGGGGAACGGAGGAGACGACAACGGGAGTGATCAGGCTGAGGAGCTTGGAAAACGAGAAAAAACTTAAATATCCCATCATTGCGGTAAACGATGCTCAAACAAAACACTTCTTCGATAACCGTTACGGCACTGGTCAAAGCACCATCGATGGTATCACCAGAGCGACCAATATCCTGTGGGCTGGAAAGCAGGTGGTGATATGTGGATACGGATGGTGTGGACGTGGTGCGGCAATGAGAGCCAAAGGGCTCGGTGCCCACGTCGTAATTTGCGAAGTTGAGCCGATACCGGCCCTGGAAGCAGTGATGGACGGCTTCCGGGTTATGCCTCTAATCGAGGCAGCAAAGACCGGTGATATCTTCATCACTGTGACCGGGGGATTGAATATTATCGATAAAGAGCACATGCTGGCCATGAAAGACGGAGCGATTCTCGCAAATAGTGGCCACTTCAACGCGGAGATCAATATTCCGGCACTTGAGAACCTTGCTGATGATAAGAAACAGCTTCGACCGTTCGTTGAACAATATACACTGACCGAAGGAAAGAACCTTTACCTTCTCGGCGAAGGGAGGCTGAT
Source organism: Dehalococcoidia bacterium (assembly GCA_020344295.1). Taxonomy (GTDB): domain Bacteria; phylum Chloroflexota; class Dehalococcoidia; order SZUA-161; family SZUA-161; genus SZUA-161. The sequence goes on from CP070819.1 coordinate 296,926, forward strand.
CAACCTAGCAGCCGCTGAAGGTCACCCCGCCAGCGTTATGGACATGAGCTTCGCCAACCAGGCACTCTGTGCTGAGTATATGGTGAAAAAGGGTAAAGAGTTTAAACCAAAGGTATATCCGGTTCCCCAGGAGGTGGACAACGAGGTAGGAAAGCTCAAGCTCAACGCCATGGGGATCACTATCGACACGCTTACCCCGGAACAGAAACGGTATCAGGAAAGTTGGGAGTTGGGAACATAGAGAAAAGGAGAATCCGATGACAACGTCATTCATCAAATCACCCTCAATGTTTATTACTTCGGAGTCAGTCACCGAGGGACACCCGGATAAGCTCTGTGACCTTATCTCAGACTCTGTTCTCGATACAATCCTGATCAAGGACCCGGTGGCGCGAGTAGCCTGTGAAACCATGGCTACCACGGGGTTGGTCGTTGTAATGGGTGAGATAACTACTGACTGCTATGTCGAAATACCGCAGGTAGTCAGAGACACGGTGCGCGATGTCGGTTATACACGAGCCAAATATGGCTTCGACTATGAGACATGCGGCGTCATCGTCTCCATCAAAGAGCAGTCCCCCGATATAGCAATGGGAGTCGACCATTCGCTGGAGACCCGCGATAAAAAGAAAAATGAAGATGAGCGTCAGACATTGGGAGCCGGAGACCAGGGGATGATGATTGGATTTGCCTGCAACGAGACCCCCGAGCTTATGCCTTTACCCATTTCTCTGGCACATAAACTATGCAAACGGCTCACCGAAGTACGAAAAGACGGATCGTTACCCTACCTGCGCCCCGACGGCAAGTCACAGGTAACGGTGGAGTATCACTACGGTATTCCTAAACGGATTGATGCTGTGGTAATCGGTGCTCAGCATAATGTCACCGTCACCAATGACATCCTTCACAGAGACATCCATGAACTTGTCATAGAGCATGTAATACCACACAATCTTCTCGATAAAAAAACAAAATATTTTATCAATGCCACGGGACGTTTTGTGATCGGTGGGCCGATGGGAGATACCGGACTGACAGGACGTAAGATATTGGTTGACACGTACGGAGGTGTTGCCAGGCATGGTGGTGGGGCCTTCTCAGGTAAAGACCCTACGAAAGTTGACCGTTCCGCCGCCTATGCGGCCCGCTATGCCGCTAAGAACATCGTTGCCGCAGGGCTTGCAGACCGACTCGAACTCCAGTTATCATATGCCATCGGAATAGCGCAGCCGATCTCTATATCAATGGAAACCTTCGGTACGGCCAAGGTCGACGAAGAGGTCATCATAAAACTGGTCAATAAGTATTTCGATTTTCGACCTGGCGCTATTATCGAGGACCTGGAGCTGCGCCGACCTATCTATAAACAGACTGCCGCTTATGGGCACTTCGGGCGTGATGACCTCGAGCTACCCTGGGAGCACATCGATAAAGCGGCAATACTAAGAGATGAGGCCGGGCTTAAGCTGAGAAGGGACGGGAATTGAAGGCGATTATTCTTGTTGGCGGTGAGGGACTGAGGCTACGGCCGCTGACCTGCAACATCCCCAAGCCCATGGTTCCCGTAGTGAACAAGCCGTTTCTTGAGCATATGCTCGACAACCTCAGAAGACATCATATTGACGATATCATACTCGCCATATGCTACCTCCCCGAGCGCATCCAGAGCCATCTTCATAACGGCAGCGGATTCGGCGTCAATCTAACCTATGCGGTCGAGGAAACACCACTGGGGACGGGCGGCGCAGTCAAGAATGCCGAACCATCCCTTGATGACACATTTTTCGTATTCAACGGGGATATATTCAGCGACCTCAATCTCTCTGAAATGCTGGCATTCCATAGAGAGCATAAAGCCAAGGCTTCCATTGCCCTCACGCCTGTGGAGGATCCAACGGCATACGGGGTGGTAGAGACCGACTCCGATGGCAATGTCAAAGCTTTTATTGAAAAACCAAGCAGGGAAACCGTGACCTCCAATTTCATTAACGCAGGTATCTACATTCTGGAACCGGAGTTGCTTGAACTCATACCTCCCAATGTTCACCATATGGTTGAGCGCGGATTGTTCCCACAACTGGTACAGCAGGGCATTCCATTTTATGGCTATCGATCTAACGCCTACTGGATCGATATCGGTGTGCCGGACGACTACCTGAAACTGCATCATGATATCCTCATGGGTAAGGCAATTGCCCGTTTCCCGGGAAAATCGATCGCGGATGACATCTGGCGTGAAGACGGCTGCGAAATCCATCCTTCAGCGAAAATCATCGGCCCCGTTGTGCTCGGCAGAGATTGTATAATAGGAAAAGATGCGCGGATATCAGGACCTACTGTATTGGGGGCTGGTTGTGCCATAGGACCAGGCACTTCGGTAGATGAGGCAGTGCTCTGGCAGAATGTTAAACTGGGCGCGGATGTTACGGTAAGAAACAGCGTCCTGGGAAACAACAGCTCAATAGGCGATAGTACCTGGATCAGTGACGGTGCGATTCTGAGCGATGATACCGTTGTCGGCAGTAGCAACAAGCTGGAGCACGGTATCAGGCTCTGGCCCGGGAGCACTATTCAAGATAGTTCCATCTCCTTCTAGGCAGTTGCGGAATGGTCTCGAGGATAAAATTCGGCACCGATGGCTGGCGAGGCATAATAGCTGAAGACTTCACTTTCGATAATGTCCGTATCTGTGCCCAGGGAGTTGCGGACTATCTACTGTCCCACAGGATAGCATCGAAAGGCCTCCTGGTGGGCTATGACACCAGGTTTGCCTCTGAAGACTTTGCAGCCGCTGCTGCCGAGGTGATTGCCGCCAACGGGATAAAGGTGTATCTCAATCCCAAAGCGGCCCCAACACCTGTTATCAGCTATGCTATCGTTGCCAAACAAGCGGCAGGGGCAATAATCATTACCGCCAGCCACAATCCTGGTATCTGGAACGGCCTTAAATATAAGCCGGAGTACGCAGGCAGTGCCTCACCTGAAGTAACGAATGAGCTGGAAACCAATATTCAGAGAATCTCCGAGGGGGAGGAGATAAAACGCCTTCCGCTGGACGATGGTCTGCAACAGGGACTGATCGAGTATTTCGACCCGGCTCCCATATACCTGAGCCACATAGCTGAGATGGTAGATCTGGAACGCATACGTCAGGCAGGTTTAAAGATAGTGGTGGACTCAATGTACGGTAGCGGCTCCGGCTACTTCAAGGGACTGCTTTCCGGCGGTAGTACCGAGGTTATAGAGATCAATGCCGAGCGCAATCCCTTCTTTCCCGGTATCCAACCCGAGCCCATAGCCCACAACCTGACTAAGCTCTCCGAAACCGTGCGCGGGATCAAAGCCGATATCGGCCTAGCCACAGATGGGGACGCCGACCGTATCGGGCCTGTTGATGAATACGGCTCCTTTATCACACCGCTCCAGATGTTTGCCCTTCTCGCTCTATATCTCCTGGAAGTTCGTAGTGAACGAGGAGCCATCGTCAAATCCATAACGACAACGGATATGGTCTACAGATTGGGTGAGTTATACTCCGTGCCTGTGCATGAAACCCTGGTTGGCTTCAAGTATCTGGGGCCGCTCATGATATCTGAGGATGCTCTTATTGGCGGAGAGGAGAGCGGGGGCTTTGGCTTCAGGGGTCACATCCCCGAGCGCGACGGTGTGCTGGCCGGGCTGTATCTACTCGATCTGATGGTCAGTATGAGTAAAAAGCCATCGGAGTTGATACAATACCTGTATGAAAAGGTGGGGCCTCATTATTACGAACGGAACGATTTCCATTTTCCCAGCGAAAAAAGAGCGGAGATAGTCCAACGCCTGAATCAGTCGCGGCCTGACCGGATCGACAATGCTGATGTAACAGGCGTTGACACCGCTGACGGCTATCGCTTTCAACTCAGTGATGGAAGCTGGCTCCTCGTTAGGCTTTCGGGCACGGAACCACTCCTTCGGATATATGCCGAAAGCGACTCCATGGAACGCGTTAGAAGACTTCTGGAGGAAGGGAAGAAACTGGCCGGCATATAAGAAATGGTGGATTTGGACGACCACGAAGTCTATGGAAGACTGGACACCGCAGACATGCGAGGTCGCATCCGCGAGCTTCCTCAGCAATGTCTAAGTGCTTGGCAACAAGCCCAGGCGCTGCAACTGCCAGCCGATTTTTCCAAGGTTGACAAAGTTGTCATTCTGGGGATGGGAGGGTCTGCTATCGG
>CP070819.1:301248-307903 GCA_020344295.1 Dehalococcoidia bacterium
AGCGGACGTCGCCGACTCTCTGGCTGCAGTCGATCAACTGGTCTTCAGGGAGAAGCTTGTCTCCATGGAGGAACTCCTTCAGGCGCTGGACGATGACTTCGAAGGTCATGATAATTTACATAGGTTGATCATGGACAGCGTCCCCAAGTACGGAAACGATGAGGAGCTTCCAGATAAATACGCCCGTTTGGCTGCCGAGACCTTCTGTAAAGAGGTGTCAAAACACAGAAATACCAGGGGAGGCGCATATCTGCCCGGATTCCTGACGATGACAACTCACCAGGGGTTCGGCAAGTTCGTCGGAGCGCTCCCCAGCGGCAGGAAAGCCTTCGAGCCCTTCGCCAACGGGCTGGCTCCCTGCGACGGCTGGGACGTAAAGGGGCCCACCGCCTGTCTCAAGTCCATCGCCAAACTCAACTACTCGCTGGCTACCAACGGTGTGGCGGTTAACATCAAGTTCCATCCCGATCACCTGAGGGGCGAGCAGGGAACGCATATATTCAGCTCGCTGGTCAGAACGTACTTCGAGCTGGGCGGCATGCACCTGCAGGTCAATGTTGTCGATAGTGAGACGCTTCTCGATGCGCAGCAGCACCCGGAGAAACATCGGGGGCTCACCGTGAGGGTTGCCGGTTATTCCGCCTACTTCAACGACCTGACCCGTGAAGTCCAGGACGAGGTCATCTCCAGGACCGAGCACGGCTCACGTTAGCTGTAGCTAGACACCCTCAACCGACCCTCTCTCATTAAGGGAGAGGGCTTAACCGGCAAAGGGATTCACACATCCTTTCTACCACCAATTTAGCTGCATAAAAATATTATAACATTTTATCCGGAACACAGCTTCCCAGTTTCATCTGCTCCGGGACTCCCATTTATTAACGTTACAACTTCTTCACATCTTGATGGTTTATTATATGACTTCTTTATTCCCGGCAGACTAATATCAGATTATGGGCTTTGCTCAAATTTATTGTATGTGGAGGAGGCAAGAAAATGTTAACGAATGCTGCAGTACATCCTACTTTGCCAGCGGTGGAGCTGGAACGGGCAAGGAAGTTCTATGAGGGTACACTGGGGCTCAACGTTTTGAGAACGGACCCGTCCCCGGGAGTGCTGTACGAGACCGGCGGCGGCACCAGGATATACGTCTATCAACGAGGGGCGACAAAAGCAGACCATACCGCGGCTTCATTTACCGTTGCAGACGTCGAGGCCGAAGTAAAGGAGCTCAAAGCCAAGGGAGTAGTGTTCGAGGACTTCGATGTGGGGGGCTTTAAGACCGTGGATGGCATTGCCACTGTGGATGGCATGAAAGCGGCCTGGTTCAAGGACACGGAGGGTAATATACTGGCTATCACCAGTATGGGAACGTAGGAAGTCTCGCTATTAAGCAGGTTTCGGGGTCATAGCCGTTTGAATCGGACGGGACTCGTTAATACTCCGAGAACATCAGTACGGGGGAGCTTAAAATGCTATTTCATGTTACTCATGTCCATACGCCGGAGTCATGCCCAGCTCACGACCCTGAAAAGGCTCGAAATACGTTCGGCAAGGTGCTTAGCAGTGCTGAAGAAGTAGGAGTAAAACTGTTAGGTGCCTGGGTCGATGCCCCATCTCATACGGTCTATTTGGTAGTTGAAACTGATTCTGTCAGCAAGCTTTCAGATCTGTTCTTTCCGGCTCTCGCTATCGGAAGCGCAGATATAAGTCCTGTCGAGGACGCTCTCGCTCTATTGCAGAGAAGGTTTTCAGAGAGCTAATTGAACTCAGTTGGGCTGCTGTTGATATCAGGGGCACGCGAACGCGGCGGTCCGTAAACAGACTGGAATGCGATTAAAAGACCTATGCTCCCGGCTACGAGACCGGAGAAATAGCGCTCCCGCCGCGAATATCGATATTCCTGCAACAAAAATTCGTGTAGGGCCACAGTGATCGCCCAGAGAACCACCGATCAGCAGCAGCTCCGCCAGTGAGAGGAGTTGGGCATTCACCACTCTTTGAATACCCGTTAAGCTCGTATTGAAATGGGACTGTATCGTTGGTAGAGCAACGGAGACAGCTGTGCCTATTAAGAACGCTGTGCTGCTCGCGAGAAGGGTCACCAGCAGAATCTAAGCCCTATTTCCGAATGGAGAGAACACCCCCCGATCATTGCTCACTTTACACCCATATGCCTAATATCATCATTTTGTAGATTTCATATTTTTCCAGAGTGTTATTATTGTAAATAGACATATTGAACAGCAGACAGCATATCATCAAAGAACCGGGAGAGACATGCGCACTTTGAAGTTGGAAGTCGATGAGAATCTGGGATTCGATGAAGCACAGGTTTTGGCTGTCACGGAAGCTTCCAAGCACCTGAAGGACCCGATGGTACTGGGCTGGCTGAACCGAACTACTGGGAGGCACAGCCCCGACGTAGACTGCTGCCAGGCAGAGGGCAAGGAAACCTGGGAGATCTATACCGAGTCACGTGGCGGCTCTATTCGAGTGGAGGTAGGCAGCCAGTACGTATTTGTACTAAGAGAGGGATTGGCTGCAGATTAGACACTTTCGGCGATGCATCAACACCATCAATTACCACTCCTTCTCAGGTTTTGCTAAGGAAGAATAATACATGGATAGTTCGATTGTGCAGGAAGTCAGATCGTTGTTGCTTCTGAGGGACAACGGCACATTGATCGATCTATGTGAGGAGGACAGGCGCTTCTGGAAGGCACTCCGCCTAAATCTGAATGAGGGAGATGATGTACTTCGCCACCGCGCCATCGAAGCTGTGGCCGGCCTGATGCAGAGGTAGTGGCAGTCGGGCCGCCAGGATAGCGTGCGTGATTATATGAGACGGCTCATTTGGTCAATGACTGACGAATCCGGTGAGATCGGGTGGAGCGCTCCTGAGACTATGGCCGAGATCATCGTCCATATTCCTGAATTACTCGAGCCTTATGGCAGTATAATGATTGCCCGTGCTTTCGAAGAACCACCTTTGGTCAAAGGCGGCCTCTGGGGTATCGGGCGCCTCGGCAAGCGGATAGGACAAGTGATCGAGCTTCATCAGAATGAAATCCTAGCCGCATTCGACAGTGATGATCCCGAAATTATCGGACTCGCAGCCTGGTCGATGGGTGAGGTAGGATTCGTCCCTGCACTGCCGCATCTTAAATCGCTTCAGAGCTGGAAGGGATCAGCGAAATTATTTATTGCAGATGATTTCGTCGAGAAACCGCTGGAGGACTGGGTAAAGGAAGCCATATACAGAATCGAAACGGGCCCAACTGCCGCCAGCCGATAGAGCCAGGAAGGTTTCCAGTTAGTCTTTTCTGCTGTACAATATACGAATCATTGCAGCAGTCGGAGGTAACCCCTTCGGGCGAACGATATCCTCACCAAAGTTCTCATCGAAATAGACCCGTACACAATCAGTGAAACCAGGAGGAATCATCATGGGAGCACCGGTAAGCCCGTTACCTCATTCGGAGCACATCGCCGATGGCACCGTATTCCCGCTCACGACCGCCAAATGCCCGCCCATCAGGCCCGGGGAGCTGGACCTGGAAGATTACAGCGGGCCCCTGCAGCGACAGATAAGCCCCCTTGACTTCACCAAGGACACGCTCGTAAGCATGAATAAAGAGCTGGGCACGCTTTACATACTTCAGGACGGGCTATGGTTTGGCAGGGTCTCTGAGAAGTGGGGTGAGAAGGTGGCCTGGGAGAGAGAGTCCAGACTCTGGGAAGTCCACAGCAAATACAACGCTTTCTTTCACGTTGAGGCACTGAACATCCAGGGCACTCCGGTGGAAAAGTGCCTCAAAGCCCAGCAGATCAACGCCGGCTACGGCAGCCTGTTGTATGACACCGAGGTGGAACTCGTGGCCCCTAACGTGGGCATCGTTACTAACAATAAGTGCACCACTGTCGACTTCTTTCTCAACCGGGGACAGGACCTGACAATATACAAGATATGCTGGACGATAGACCAACCGCTGTTTCTGATAATGGCCCAGTGCTTTGATCCGGGGATGAAGTGCATGCCCCTGAAACTCATCCCCCGTATCAAGGACGACGAGCCCTACTGTAAGTGGGTCTTCTGGCTGGGAGATGTGAAAACAGGCGATCCCCACAGCTATGCGGCGGATATGAACAAGGCAGCGGAGGCAGAAGGAACACCGTCCGATCTGGAGGACTACAGCGGTCCGCTGCATCCCCGTCTGGAGATAGGGAATTTCTGCAAGGAGACCGTAGCCCGGATGCTGGTACAGAGCTCCCGTCTCTACAGGTTGATCGACGGGCAGTGGCACAGCATCGTCCAGGAGCTATACGGTGATGATGCAGCCTGGGAGCTTCAGGAGAAGGTGTGGGAGATCGCTCTGGGGTATAACTCCCGAAACATCTCTCGAGCTTTGAAGGTCGAGGGGTCACCAGTTGAGAAGTGTCTTAAGTTGCTGCAAGTGAATCCCGTCTTCGGCCTGCTTTACAACTGCACATTCGAGTTGGAAAGTCCCGATGTGGGCGTGGTCAATAATTACCGGTGTACTACCAGGGACTATTTCGAGAGGGTTGGCGGTGATGTCAACCTGTCACGGATCTGCGGCGACACGGAGCAGAGACTGCTGCAGAAATTCGCCAGCACCATCGATCCGGGGATAAAGGTGACTACACGCAAGATGCCGGCCCGTGACAGGCGTGCCGATCCGAAACAGCTGGTCGGCCTGGCTGAGCGGATATCACCCGGCGACGAACGTGAGCCGGTCTGCCAGTGGGAGTTCAAGCTCTAATACTACGGTGACACCACACCGTAATAATACGGCATGGCCCGAATACACTTGATATTTCCCAAAGGAGGCCATTAGTCCAGCGAAGCAAGGCCGATCATCTGAACGCGGACCTCACTGACTCCGGGCACGTTTTCGGCAATCCTCTTGATATCACGGGTGATATTTGCCGCTTGCGCCCCATGCGCCACAGTCTTGACAACTACGATCCCACCATCCGCGGTTACTTCGACATCCGGCTTCATATCTATCAAACGTGCTCTGACCTCACAGGCCAGGTAGAGATCATCCATAGCTTTCTGAGATTCAGGCGTTGCCTGAAAACCTTTGAATCCGGCAACGTAGCATATAGTATTAGCAGCGTCTTCAACCGTGCACTTGTCTATGTTCAGCACCAGATCGTAGAGACTGCTGTCTCTCTGATCGATTAAGAAAAGCTTCTTGGTCCATCTGAGTCTCTCCTCGTCGCCTCTCCTCAGAATACTTATCGCTTTCTGTTCCGAAACATTGTCGCGCTCCGTCACGACCTTCACCCTGTACTCGAGCGGAGCAATTATTCGCACCTTCAGCACGTGGGCCACACCCGGCAGCAGGAACTGGCCTGCCAATCCATGATAGACTACATTGTCCTTTCTGACATGCGACGTCACTGCCGCCTGAATATATGCAATATATCTTTCCTTGCCACCGGTAAAACGGTCTAAAACAGAGGGTGCATCATAAGCCCCCCGTCCTATCCTTACCTCCGGAACATCATATTCTATCGAAGCTTCAAGAAGCGCCTCTCTGCCTATACAATCGTACCCCAGTTTCTCAGCGACCTTCTCCGCCACTTCCTTGCCCCTGGAATAAGACCCTCGGGAAATTGTAATAATTGCCATAATCCCTCTCCTCCGGCAAATTACGGGATTTCGTCTCAATCACCCTGCTGCCATTGACCCTACAACCCGGTAATAAATACTTAAGGTGATTTGCGATTATATCACCATTTACACTGTAAAAGTAGCGGAACTGCCTTCCGGTATATCGGGTATGGCCCTGCAGATATCATCCATTAACTCGGACATCGTCCAGTAGTAGTCCTCAGTGCCTATGGAGAAACGCAGCAGTACATCGTTCAGCCTTTCGCTGATATAGGGGTAGATTTTTTTTAGATTCATCAGGCGATGGTTATGGAAAGCGCTGGCATCAACCGGCCGCAATTTTGAGACGACATCAGCCTGGATCTTGCCGCTCGTGCGAATATCATGAAAGGTAGACAAGCCCATACCGACGACGAACTGCAACACATTGCCGAAGCTCCAGACATCGAAGGATGTGAAATTACTGTATGGATCGAACATAACATCCTGGCAAAGATCGAAATCGATCCAGCGAAATTCGCCTGTCACATCCTCAATCATTATATGGTCGTTACGGATATCACCGTGATAGAGATCGTGCTCGTGCAGCATTTGAATCGCCTCGAAGCATCCCATCAACTTCTGAAGTAAGGGGGATAGATACGTGTGATAGTACTCTTTGTGGCTGACTTCCAGGTCGAGTATTGTCTCAAATATTGACTTGCCGTGTATGTAGTCGATTATCCGAACATTGTTGTTCGCATCGTCGACATACTTCCGTCCCTGCATGAAACGCGGATCACCCTCGACCAGCCACAGCACTTCACTTTCCTTTTCGGGACTGCGATAGCAAGGTATGATGAAAGATCCGAACCGAGCCATTGACTCCTCATAGAACTCAAGTTTGATAATCACCCTTCGGCCATCGTCCAAGTCATAACCCCTCTTTACCCAGAATTTCGGCTGTTCATCCAGGCCGAACCGGGGTTCGTAAACATCGCCACTGATAAAGAACTCCCTGCCCTCGAGCAA
>CP070819.1:308003-311089 GCA_020344295.1 Dehalococcoidia bacterium
AGCACCTCATTCATGCTGCCAGTGCGGTAACCTTCCAGGTCAACCGTCACATAGACGTAGCCAAGCGATTTCATAAACTCTACTATTCGGGGACGCAAATCCCCGTCAACCAGTGATCCCAAAGCAGTCGTGTCGACCTCGATGCGAGCTGTATCGCCGTGGTCGCGTACCCGCACGTTAAGCATACCCAGTGACCACAGGTAGTCCTCAGCCTGGGTTATCCTCTCCAGCGTCGGGGCGGTGATCTCCATGCCGTACGGGATACGCGAGGCAAGACAGGCCTGCGTCGGTTTATTCCAAGTGGCCAGTCCGAGCCCGCGAGCGATACTTCGTACGTCTGACTTCGAAAGCTTGGCTTCACAAAGGGGGCTTCGCACCCCAAGCTCCTCTGCAGCCTTCATGCCTGGTCGATGATCTTGCAAGTCGTCGTAGTTGGTACCATCGGCTATACACTCAAGTTCTTCCTGAGCTGCTATATCGCGCAGTTTAAGGAACAGCTCACGCTTACAGTAATAGCAGCGATCGGGAGGATTCCGGCTGAATTCGGGAAGTTCCAACTCATCCGTTGTGATAGCCAGGTGCCTAACTCCCATCTGGGCTGCCAGCCTCAGACTCTCATAGTACTCCTTATCAGGATAAAGAGGCGACCTCGCGGTGACAGCCACAACTCGATCTCCGAGGACGTCCTTAGCCACCCGAAGCAGCAGACTGCTGTCAGTACCTCCCGAATAGGCTACCAGCACGCTCCCTATCTCCCCCAGCAATGTCTTCAAAGCGCGCAGTTTTTCATCCACTCAACAGCACCTCATTGCATTGAAGGCATGATCCGCGGCAGCAAGCGTGTTCTCAATATCCTCCTCGGTATGAGCAAGAGAGATAAAGAAGGCCTCGAACTGTGACGGTGGCAGATAAATTCCCTGGTTCAGCATTTGATTAAAGAAAACCGCGTATTGCCGCGTATCTGAGGAAACGGCCGACTTATAATCGCTAACCTTTTCAACATCGAAGAACGGCGTCAGCATCGAGCCCACACGCGAGACAAACAGCTTTACACCAGCCTTTTTCGCCAAGTTCTCCAGGCCTTGAGCCAGGTAAGCGGCCAATCCATCCAGTTGTTTGTAAACGTTTGGAGTCTGTAAAGTGTTGAGCGCCTCTATCCCCCCGGCCATAGCCAGAGGATTTCCGGAAAGCGTGCCCGCTTGATAGACCGGACCCAGCGGCGCTATCAGCTCCATGATATCTCGCCTGCCGCCGTAGGCCCCTACCGGCAGGCCGCCGCCAATGATTTTACCCAGACAGGTGAGGTCGGGGGATACCCCGTATACACTCTGGGCCCCGCCATAGGTCAGGCGGAAGCCGGTAATCACCTCGTCGAAGATGAGAAGAGCACCGTGGACATCGGCGATTTGACGCAGTCCCTGTAAAAAATCCGGCTTAGGCATCACCACTCCCATGTTGGCCGCTACAGGCTCGACAATAATGCCCGCAATCCGCTCGCCGAAGCGCTCGAAAATGCGGTCCAGCCTATCAAGGTCATTGTAAACGGCGACGATGGTGCTTCGGGTATAGGCACCGGGTACGCCGGCACTGTCGGGCAGCCCCAGGGTTGCCACACCCGAGCCTGCCCTTGCCAGCAGACCGTCCGAGTGGCCATGGTAACATCCGGCAAACTTCACTATCATGTCCCTTCCGGTGAAAGCCCTAGCCACCCGTATGGCGCTCATGATGGCCTCGGTGCCGGAGCTGACAAAACGCACAAGCTGCATCGAGGGCAATGCATCCGTTATCATCCGCGCAAGGACTGTCTCCCTTTCGGTAGGCGCACCGAAACTGGTTCCATCTTCAATGGCACCCTTAAGCGCAGCGACTACCCGTGGATGGGCGTGTCCCAGAATAAGGGCGCCCCAGGAGCATATGTAGTCAATCAGGTCATTGCCGTCCACATCGTAGAGATGTGACCCGCGACCCCGGCTGATGAACCGAGGCTTGCCTCCAACTGCGGCAAATGCCCTTACCGGGCTGTTTACTCCGCCGACCAGAAACCGCTTGGCCTCAGCGAATAGCTCCTCGGACTTGTCCATTTCGAGCCCGTTCTCTATGTCTCTCGGCTCGACCTCAGCCAACCGGCTACCTCCTTGGCATGGTAGGTGATAATGATATCCGCACCCGCCCTCTTAATGGCGGTTAGTAGCTCACGAACACACGCTGACTCATCCAGCCAGCCCATCCGGGATGCTGCCTTGACCATGGCGTACTCACCGCTGACATTGTATGCCGCCACCGGAAGATCGTATCTCTCTCGGACTCTATGGATAACATCCAGATAGGCCAGGGCCGGTTTAATCAGGATCATGTCCGCCCCCTCTCGAACATCCTGCTCCACTTCAAGCATAGCCTGGCGTACATTCGCCGGGTCGAGCTGGTAAGAGCACCGATCCCCAAAGCTTGGGGTGGATTCCGCCGCCTCCCGAAACGGCCCATAGAAAGCGGAAGCATATTTGGCCGCGTATGACATAATTATGGCCTCCTGGAAGCCATTGGCGTCCAGCTCTCCGCGGATGGCAGCTACACGGCCATCCATCATATCCGAGGGAGCCACGATATCAGCTCCGGCCTTGGCATGGGAAAGCGCGGTTCGGGCCAGCAGCTCCAGTGTTTTGTCGTTATCAACGCTTCCGTCCACCACTACGCCACAATGGCCGTGATCGGTGTACTGGCAGAGGCAGACATCTGTTATTACGACCAGTTCAGGGACCGCCTGTTTCATTTCCCTCACCGCCGACTGTACAACCCCCTGTTTGTCATATGCGCCCGAGCCCCTTTCATCCTTGTCCGAGGGCAGGCCAAAGACAAGTACAGCCGGTATACCCAGTTTAGCTCTTGCCTCTGCCTCCCTTGCCAGTTGATCAGATGACAGATGGTAGTTACCCGGCAGTGAGGGGATTTCTTGCTTCACCCCTTTCCCAGGCACGGCGAAGAGTGGATAGACAAGATCGGATACATGGAGCCCCGTCTCGAGAAACATTTTTCTGAGCGCCTCAGTACGTCTCAGTCGACGCAGGCGGAGTTGAGGAAATTCAGCCACT
>CP070819.1:311189-313847 GCA_020344295.1 Dehalococcoidia bacterium
GAATTGCAGGTATTCAACGATCGCTATGGAAGAGAAAAAAGTAGAATTCTACAGCAGAGAATGTAAACTGGCCGGCGTTCTCTATCTCCCTGCCAAGGTGGAGGAACACACCGCCGGAATCGTCCTCTGCCAGGGATACACCGGAACGAAGGAAATGTTTCTGCCCCTGCTCTCTCAGGCATTCTGTGAGGCGGGATATGCATGTCTTATCTTCGATTACAGGGGGTGGGGTGAGAGCGAGGGAGAGAAGGGGTGCCTGTTCCCTCAGGAGCAGGTCGAGGACATCCGCAATGCTCTGACTTTCCTCAGCATACAGGAGGTGGTCGACCCGGAGAGATTGGGTCTCTACGGGACATCCTTTGGCGGGGCCAATGCTATTACCGTTGCCTCTATGGACGGGAGGGTTAAGTGCCTTGTGGCCTGCCTCCCCATCGGGAACGGGGGGCGCTGGCTGCGCTCGCTGCGGCGCCTGTGGGAGTGGCGGGAGTTCCTCCAGCTTATAGATGATGACAGGCGTAACCGCATCAGAGGCGGCAAATCCCGCAGAATGAGCGCTTTCGATGTAGTACCCCCCGAGCCTTCTATCAAGGAGGCGATGGACGCCGTAGCGAAAGAAGGACTTTACTCATTCGCGGAGGATGAAGTCTCCCTGGAATCGGTGGAAGCGATCATAGAGTATTCGCCGCAGGATGTGGTGGCGCAGATCTCGCCCCGGCCTATCCTGTTTATCCACGCCGGCACGGACAATCTCGTTTCCTCCGAGGAATCGGAGGTCCTCTATGAACGGGCAGGCGAGCCCAAGAAGCTCGTCATCATACCGGGAGCGACCCACGTCGATTTCTATCTCAGCGACGCCTTCAGTCAGGTAACAGCGCTTTCGCTGGACTGGTTCCGCCGCTATCTGCCTCTGGACAGCGGCAGCTGAGAGACTGACTCAGGTATTACCGGTGTTACCTGCACATATTAAGATTTATCTCTGTAGGTACTACTGTCCCAGGAAGACTTGCTCCTCGGCGATCCATATCGCTGACCGTGAGAGGTCAATAAAGCGTCCCTCATCGTCCAGCAGCTCCTGCACCGCCTCCAGGCCCTCCACCGTGCCCAGTGCTTTCTCCAGGTCCGCCCGATCCCCGACGATCACGGCAACGCCGTCGAAGGGCTCGATTGCATTGTGGGGCTCTCGCAGCGCCTCATTCAGTGGATCGTCGGTCTTGTGGGCCTGCACGTAGCGGAGGGCCCCCAGTTTCGCCAGAAGTCGCTAGGCCAGTGGGCCGTGCGTTTCCCTCCATTATGTATGGAACTCTTCCTCGGACAGATGTGGTAAATGACGCATTGCGTAATATATGGCGATCATAGTATTCTCCCCCTTTGAAGATTAGCTGACGCGTAGTCTGTTCAATATATTGTAGGCCCGGTTCATCTGTCAAGCAGTTACACGTCTGCCTCTGCTCCGTGGTGGTATAATAGTGCGAAGCAGGGCAGTTAGTTCTTGGATTTTGCAGTCACTCACTTATTCTGAAGAAGGAGATGCCTTTGACAACCAGGAAAGGGAGACCGCTGGGGAAGGGCTATGTTCACGTCTATACGGGGAATTCCAAGGGTAAGACCACGGCCGCTCTCGGCCTCGCCTTCAGGGCCATGGGTCGGGGTATGAAGACCTACTTCGGTCAGTTCATGAAGGGCCAGTATTATGGAGAGCTCGAGGCCGCCAGGATGTCCTCACCGTATATAACTATTGAACAGTACGGCAAGGATACCTTCATCCACGTGCAGGATCCGCCTAACGAGGAGGATGTCCGCATGGCCCGCAACGGGTTGGAGAAGGCAAGGAAAGCCCTGCTGTCCGGAGAATACTCCATCGTCGTTTTCGATGAGGTTATCACCGCTCCTCATTTTCATCTGATATCTCTGGAAGAGATGCTGGAGAGCATCAAGATGAAACCGGACGGCGTGGAGCTGGTATTCACCGGACGCTATGCGCCTCAGGCATTAATGGATGCTGCCGACCTGGTTACGGAGATGAAGGAGATCAAGCACTACGCCGATAAAGGCATCTTTGCACGTGACGGAATAGAGTGTTAGCTGGGTTCACGCCTGTGGTTACGTTCACCAGACTTCAATCATGCGGCTTTTTTTGGAGCGATAGCTTTATAATTCTAGGCTGTCGAGGAAATACAGGAGAACGACGTCTTTGTTCCTTTTTATGTCGTGTTCGATGTAGTGTCGGTAAACTCTAGAACATCTCAGCAACTTGATACTATTGTTTATAAAGCGAGGACTTAAGCCTCGCTTGAATCAGCTTATTCAGTACGCCGTAGAATTTATTTCTGATCTTCTCAATGTGTAGTGCTTCTTTATAATCGACGGATACCCTGTCCTTTGTGTTATATATATCAGGCTCGACCTGCAGTACATATGAGTTCGGGTATGTTTCCCAGAACCACTCGGCGCATCCAAATTGAATGTATGCCGGATCGATTGCAGGGATATCGCTGAGGTCGTCGAGCAGGGCTCTCCCTATGTCACTGTTCTGCACGCACATAGCTATATAGGCGATTCTGTATTCAACACGCTTGATATTACCGGAAATGGGCAAGGGCTCAATGTTTATAATGTCCTTCCGGCCGGCGTATGTAAAATGTCCATAGCAGCTCTGCA
>CP070819.1:313947-317537 GCA_020344295.1 Dehalococcoidia bacterium
AGTGCGTGATGGCCATTATTCCTGAGGCCAACGGCGTGATGATCGTATCCCGTGATGACTACGGCCAGACACCGTCGGGAATGGCCTTTACTACCCTGATGGCCACCGTAGGCGGCGGTCTGCAGACGCCGGGGATGATGGGCCATGGTAAGATTTACAGTCCCAGCAAGAAGTTCATCTCCGTTGAGGGTGGCATCAAACGCCTGGTGTGGCTGTCCAAGAATTTGAAGGAGGAACTCGCGGAAGAGCTGCAGGCGGCTTGTGAGCGCGAGGGCGTTCCCGATCTCATGGATAAGGTTGCAGATGGCACCATATGCACTACGGTGGAAGAGCTTCTGCCATTCCTGGAGGAGAAGGGACACCCGGCCCTGGCGATGGATCCTATTATCTAGGATGGTGTGGCGGGAGATGATAATAACCTAATTATCTGAACAAGGGTCACGTATGGTGACCCTTGTTTTATGCAAGATGCAGGGAAAGGAGGCTTTACAGTATGCCAGATGTAGAGATTCCCGTTGAGAAATGGACTGGTACAATCAAAGAGGTAAAACTGGGAGGTGGCGGGCGAAAAGAGGTTGTCGTCGGTGGTGAGACCACTCTACCCTTCCTCACATTTGAGGGCTCCATCCCCAACCCGCCCAAGATAGCAATCGAGGTCCATGACAAAGAGCCGTCCACATGGCCTGCGTTACTGTTAAACGCCTGGGGCGATGCGGTGAAAGACCCGGGAACGTGGGCCAAGAAAGCTGCCGAACTCGGTGCCGATATCATATGCCTCAAATTGCTGAGTGCCCACCCTGAGGGCGGCAATACCGGCGCAGCTGAAGCGAAGGCTGCTGTGGACAAGGTGCTGTCGGCTGTTGACCTGCCGCTGGTGGTCATTGGTCCGGGGGTGGCAGAGAAAGACAACGAAGTCCTAACAGCATCTTCAGAAGCCGCGCGGGGACAGCGTGTTGCCCTCGGCAACTGCGAGGAGAAGAACTACCGCACCGTCGCTGCTGTCTGTATCTCGGATGGCCATGTCGCCATCGCCAAGACTCCACTGGATATAAACTTGTGTAAACAGCTTAATATCATGCTCTCCGATATAGGCGTGCCGTTGGACTCGATCCTCATGGATCCTGATACCGGGGCTCTGGGGTATGGAATCGAGTATGGCTATTCGATCAACGAGCGCCTGCGGCTCGCTGCCCTTGGCGGAGATAATATGACTGCACTGCCCATTATCAACCATGCCGGTAGCGAAGTCTGGCGCCAGAAAGAGGCAAGGGCGAGCGAAGGTGTGCCCGAGGCTTGGGGTGACCAGGAGGAGCGATCGGTAATCTGGGAGTCAGTCACCGCATCGAGCGTAATCAACGCCGGCTGCGACATCGTTGTAATGACCCATCCCAAGGCCGTCGAGCGTGTTAAGGCCACTATAAATAAGTTGATGGGCAAATAGGGAAAGGAGACATGAGAAAATGGCACTGACAGGAGTCCAGATATACAAGTTCCTGCCCAAGACAAACTGCAAAGAGTGCGACTTCCCTACCTGTTTGGCCTTTGCTATGAAACTGGCAGCAGGCGGAGTGGAGCTTGCTGCCTGCCCTTATGTAAGCGATGAAGGAAAAGCAGCGCTGGCAGCAGCTTCTAAGCCGCCGATTCGCCTGGTGACCATCGGCGCCGGGGAGAAGAAGATCGAGGTTGGCAACGAGACGGTCCTTTTTCGGCACGAAAAAACATTTGTTCATCCCACCGGGCTTGTTGTACGGATCAAGGATACAGCATCGGCGGACGATGTTGCCAAGACGGTGGCGGAGGTAAGCGGCTACAGCGTGGACCGTGTCGGTATGACGTTTGGCTTGGACGGATTCGCCATCCAGAATGATTCGGGGGACGCTGCGGCATTCGCCAAGTGTGTTGAGACCGTAAGTTCCAAGTCCGATCTGCCCCTGATTCTAATGGCCACTGATCCGGCAGCCATGAGTGCGGCTCTAGGTAAGGTCGGCGACGCCAAACCGCTTATATATGCCGCGACCAAGGACAACATCGACCAGATGGTAGAGCTGGCGAAGAAGTGCGGCTGTGCATTAGCTGTTCGCAGCTCGGATGGGCTGAATGAGCTGGCCGAGCTGACGGAGAAGGCAATCGCGGCCGGTGTAGAAGATCTCATTATCGATTCCGGCGTCCGCGATTTTGCGGGAACGCTGACGACTCTGACCCAGATCCGCAGGCTGGCACTGGCAAAGCGTTTCGAGCCGTTGGGATATCCGGTGATCACCTTCCCAGGAGAGGGCGCCTCCTCGCTGGATGAGGAAGCTGTCCTGGCGGCGCAGCACATTGCCAAGTACGGCAGCATAGTTGTCATCGACAACTTTACACCAGCCCTGGCCCTGGCATTGATCACAATGCGGTTGAACATCTATACAGACCCGCAGAAGCCGATACAGATGAAGCCGGGCCTCTATCAGATCGGGGAGCCCAAGGCGGAGAGCCCGCTCTGCGTAACCACCAACTTCTCGCTGACCTACTTCTCCATAGCCGGAGAGCTTGAGGGAGCTGGCTGGGCTTCCTGGCTTCTGGTGTGCGATACGGAACGTCTCTCAGTGCTCACTGCCTGGTCGGCCGGCAAGTTCGACGCGGAGAAGATAGCCAAGACCGTCAAGGGTGAGAATGCGGCGGAGAAGGTGAGCCATCGCAACGTGATCATCCCCGGTGGTGTGGCCGTTCTCCGGGGCGAGCTCGAGGAGGAGCTGCCGGACTGGAAGATTATGGTAGGGCCCCGTGAGGCTATGGCGGTAGGCGGATACCTCAAGGAGAACTGGAAGAACTAACTATAGTTGACAGCTGCGGAAGGGGTAGATGGGACTTCTTGAGGCCTTCTACCCCTTTTCGATAACTTGGGTGGGTAGTCTTATATTTTACATAACATAGTAATCGGATGGGTAAAACGCCCTTCTAAATTGGTTTCAAAGGAGGAGTAACGTGATAGGCATTGGCGAGTGCATTCATATCATCTCCCAGAGTGTGAAAAACGCCGTGGAAAACCGGGACAAGGCGTTCATTCAGGATCTGGCTAAGAAACAGGCGGATAAAGGAGCTGCCTACCTGGACCTCAATATCGGGCCGCAGAAAAAGACCGGGGCCGAGGTAATGCCCTGGATGGTGGAGACCGTTCAGGAGGTATGTGACCTTCCACTCTCCCTGGATACCACCAATGCGGCCGCTATCGAAGCGGGTCTAAAGGTCTGTAAAAAGACGGCGCTTATCAACAGCACCGATTCCACAGACGAGCGCATTAGTGCCCTCATGCCGCTGGCTGCCGAATACAAGGCAAATATTATCGCCCTTACGCTGGCGAAGGGCGGCCTCCCCACGAGTGCCGATGCCCGCGTCGAACTCGCCGCCGAGAAGATCTTCCCCGCCGCAGCGGACTACGGAATCCCTAACGAGATGATTTTCCTCGATCCCCTGGTGTTGACGGTCAATGGCAACCAGGACCAGGCCCAGGAGACCATCAACGCGGTAAGGTTCTTCAAACAGATGACCGACCCTGCTCCTTTGACCACCTGCGGCATGTCCAATGTGTCCAACACCTGCCCGGATGAAAT
>CP070819.1:317637-321027 GCA_020344295.1 Dehalococcoidia bacterium
CCTATAATACCTGCCTTGTTGAGATTCAGAAGATGTAGGTCCCTCTGGGAGAATCGATCATCGTATATCTATATATTGTTGCTACCTAATCGGTTGAGAATCATCTTAGCCCATATATATCGCCGATTCAAGGCGGTATACAAGTACCGAAATACTAAGTAATTAATGAGTATACCAATATCGGTCTGGTGTCTATCGGGTTGGCGAACGCTTCACGGAAGCTCTGATCGCTGAGCGGTGGCCTGTCGTGGCCTTTCATGTAGCAGGTTGTTATCTCCCAGGAATCAGGGAACCGGATCTCTAACTCATCGTTGTCATATCAAGCAAGCTGACGCAGTCTAATAGTATTGGCACTCATCGCTATTCACCCTCATATAAACTCTCCCGAAGGGGGAGAATTAGACTCTAACCTATTATTATTGCCTCCAAGCCTTTTATTAGGGCTTGGAGGTTCAATTCCATATCCTCAGAGAGGGTAAAATATCTCCCTCATTGCTACCTAAAAGGACTAAATCGCGAGATATCATTTTTCCAGACTCTTGTCAATTATCTGCATGTGTATTGCTTTCTCGATAAGCATTCCTTTTTCCAAGTATGACAAAGCCCTGTTGTTACCATGCTACAGGGCTCTCTTTTTTTAAAAAGGTAACATTTAACCTTCGTTTCTTCTTATATAGAATACTCTACTGGCACTTGTTTACTGTCATTAACCATGCTAGAATCCCACCACAAAACTGCCACGCATTGACAATACCTTCGGACAGGAGATTCAGAGAATTGAGGCAGTATGCCAGATAAGAGGCAACTCACTGGTGCAGGTGCCCAACTGCAGACATGTATTAGTTACGAGCAGTAGCTGCGTTCCAACATCAGCGTTGATCTTACACTGATTTTCCAGCAGTATGTACAGGTGATGGATTCATGTACGCATGGGGATAGGATGGATCTTGCCACATAATGAAATCCAAGGGGGGTGTAGCCATGTCGAAACCACTGGAGAAAATCAGAGTACTGGACTGGACAGCGTGGCAGCAAGGACCAATAGCTACCGCACTCCTGGCGGATATGGGTGCCGAAGTAATTAAAATAGAGCCTCCCGAGGGCGAACCTGGTAGAGGGATGCTCAGGATGTATGGGCGGGATTTACCGTTGAATTTCTATTATCAGAACCAGAATCGGGGCAAAAAAGGCATAGTACTGGACCTCCGTAAACCTAAAGCAAGAGAGATACTCTACAAGCTTGTGGAGAAATCAGACGTATTTGTAACTAACTATCGTGAGAGTATTTCCAAGAGATTGAAATTAGACTATGAAACCTTGAAAAAGCATAATCCCCTACTGATATATGCCTATAGCTCAGGATATGGTCCCAAAGGGCCAGATGCCGATAAAGTGGCGGCTGATTTCTCCGGACAAGCGAGAGGAGGCCTGTGGAGTGTTACGCAATCGGAAGACCTGGTGCCAACACCTATCGGGGCTGGCTTTGGTGATGAAGTAGGGGGATTGATGACGGCCTATGGGATATTGCTAGCCATCATCTCCAGGGAACAATTTGGAATTGGGCAGAGGGTGGATGCTTCGCTGCTGGGTAGTCAAATTGAGATGGGAAGGCTTTTACTCCATGCGTATCTTGTTATGGGTGTAATCCCTCCTGGATCGTTGATTAAGGGTGCCAGAAATCCTCTCTATAATATCTACCAGGACTGCGATGGAAAGTGGTTTGCCATTGCGGCTTTGCAGGCGGACAGATACTGGCCCCAGTTCTGCAATGTATTGGGCATTGAGGAGATGGAAAAGGACCCACGGTTCGAAAATCAGCTGGCGAGGGGGGACAATTTTGAAGAAATCATGCCCAGAATGAAAGAGATTATACGTACTAGATCAAGAAATGAATGGCTTAGGCTCCTCGATGAAGCTGGGCTACCGGTAGCTCCGGTGAATGACTATTCTGATGTATCGCAGGATCCGCAAGTTATTGAAAACGAGTACATCGTAGAAATCGAGGACCCGGTGCACGGTAAGCTCAAGCTGCCTGGTGTCACGGTGAAGTTGAGTGAGACACCGGGAAAAGTCGAAAGGCTTGGTCCCGAGCTAGGTCAGCACACGGAAGAAATATTAATGGAGCTTTGTGGCTATAGTTGGGATGACTTGGCTAAATTGAGAGAGGAAGGAATTTATTGAAGAAACATAATTATTAAATGGAAAATTTAACGTATATGTAATAAAGGTGTAGGAGATGCAGATGGTCAAAGCAGATTCTGAAGAGATAGGGTTGGCAAGGGCACAACAGATATACGAAGACCGAAGTCAAAGAGCCAGACAGTTAAAGAAAGAGGGCAAGAAGATAATCGGCTACTTTTGTGCTTACCCGCCGGTGGAGATGCTCGCCGCTGCTGACCTTGTCCCTTATCGATTGTTGGGCGACCCCAGGAAATCCATAGCCCGTGCCGATGCATATGTTGAGAGCATTACATGCTCGTTTGTCCGCAGTTGCTTTGATGTCGCCCTGCATGGTGGTTACGATTTCCTCGACGGTTTAGTGTCCTGTCGCGCCTGTGACAATATCTGGAAAATGTCTTCAATCTGGCAGTACAATTTTAAACTGCCGTTTTCACACTACATTGTCCTGCCTCACACAACGTCCGAAGCGTCTATGAAATTCCTCCGTAAAGAACTAAGCATGTTTAAGAAGCATCTCGAAGAATTCACCGGGAAGAGTATTACTGAGCCGCGCTTGTTCGAGGCCATCGAACTGCATAACATGAACAGGGCGCTGATGAGACAGGTCTATGAAACACGGAAAGCTGACCCTCCATTAATTTCAGCAGCGGACATGAATAAGATACTGGTTGCCGCTCTCAGCATCCCGGTAGTGGAATCGAACCAGCTCCTGCATGAGGTGATTCAAGACCTAAAGAATCACGACAGTAGCCCTGCGCAGAAACCGGCAAGGCTAATGGTAGTAGCCCCTGAGATAGATGACTCCCCTCTTTTCGAGTTGATCGAGAACAGCGGGGCCAATGTGGTAATAGACGATGTCTGCATCGGCACCAGAATATACTGGCATGACGTAGAGACCAATGGTGATCCCCTGGATAACCTATCCACGCGTTACCTGGGTAAGGTAATGTGTCCGCGAACATGTAGCACTCGGATAGAAAGCAGGGAGGAGGAACTGGATAACAGGTTTGGGCACATCCTAGTTCTTGCCCGGGAGTATAACGTAAACGGTGTTGTTCTCTATATATTAAGGTACTGTGATAATTTCGGTTTCGATGCCCCGGATATGACAGATTATCTGGAGAGGGCAGGCCTGCCTGTACTTCATATCGAGGACGAATACCTGGTAAGCACGAGCAAGCTCCAAACACGGATCGAGGCATTTGTCGA
>CP070819.1:321127-325562 GCA_020344295.1 Dehalococcoidia bacterium
GATCAGCGTAACAATCTCGCCGTCGTTAACGGTCAGTGAAACCTCTCGGAGCACTGTGAGATGGCCATAGGCCACGGATATTCCTTCAACCGTTAGCACTATTCCACTTCCTCCTCTCCGAGGTAAGCTGAGATGACTCTCTGGTCCTTTTGAACTTGAGCTGCGGTGCCCTCAGCTATTTTCTGTCCGCTATCCAGCACTATTACCCATTCGGCAAGGCCCATCACCAGGGGCATGTCGTGTTCCACCAGTATAACGCTGATTCCCAGCTCCCTGATCCGGTGGATAAGGTCGCTCAGCTCTCGTTTTTCCAGTCTGTTAAGGCCGGCTCCTGGCTCGTCTAGCAGAAGCAGCTGTGGTTCTGTGGCTAGAGCTCGTGCTATGGCCAGGAGCTTCTGTTGTCCCAGAGGCAGGCTGAGAGCGTTCTGACTGGCGTGCATACCCAGCCCCACCATGTTAAGATATCTCATCGCTTTCAGCGAGATAGCTTCTTCCTCACGACGAGCTTTGGGAAGGAGGCGGAGAGCAGCCTCCAGGAAGCCATAGCTGCTCCGTGGGTGCTGGCCGGTCATTACATTCTCAAGGACGGTCATGTTCCCAAAAAGGTGGATGTGCTGGAAAGTGCGCGCGATACAAAAGTGGGCCCGTTTGTGGGCCGGGATTCGACCTAATAGCTTTCCCTGGAAGTGTATTTCGCCTGTGCTCACCGGATAGACGCCGGTGATAAGGTTGAACAGCGTGGTCTTACCGGCTCCATTAGGGCCGATAATAGCCGTGATCTTTCCGGTCTCTATAGACAGGTCTACTTCATCAAGGGCAACAATGCCCCCGAAAGACTTGCCCAGATTTCTAGTTACCAGTATAGGTTCGTTCAAGACTCAGCACCTCTCCGCTCGAACCTGCTTCGCACCTGCCCGACAATATCCTTCAGTTTGACAAACAGACCTTCAGGCATGAAAATCATAACTAGCATCAGTATGGCTCCGTAGATAACAACATCCCACTCACCGAATCGCAGCAGCAGTTCATCGCTCAGAATACGCGTCGCTCCAGCGCCGAAGATAGCGCCCCAGACGCTGGCCAGACCTCCAATTACTGCCATCACTACCAGTTTCACCGAGGCGAAGAAGTCAAAGGGCTGGGGGCTGACAAAGCGAAGGTGGTGGACGAAGAGACTGCCTGCCAGAGAAGCAAATACGGCACTCAGAACGAAGATCTTTACCTTGAACTGGGCCACATTGATGCCTATTGATTCGGCGGCTGCCTCACTGCCGTGAATAGCTCTCAACGCCCTGCCTGTGCGTGAGTTTACAATGTTTTGCGAGATAAGGAGTACTGCCAGGCAGAAGCCCCAGACCAGGAAGTATCTCCTGAAGGATGATTCAAAGGCGAATCCACCAATTGATAGAAAAGGAATACCGGTCATGCCGTCGGGGCCGCCCGTAAACTGGCTAAGCTGCCTGAACAATATCCACATGATAATGCCTATGCCGAGTGTAGCCATGGCCAGATAGTTGCCCCTCAACCTGAAGATGGGATAGCCGATGACATAGGCGAAGGTGACGGTGGCCATGGCAGCTATCAGCATGGCCAGCCAGGGATTTATGTAATAGTTCTTGCTCAGGACCGCCGAAAAATAGGCCCCCAGACCATAGAATGCAGCCTGTCCCAGGGACACCTGCCCTGTATAACCAAGCAGCAGGCACAGACCTACGGTCACCATGGTACTGAGCCCGATGAATATCATCAGGGTTCTGTATTGCCCCAAGAACCAGTCAAAGGGTGCGAGGATTAGGAGCGCCAGCAGAGCGGCAATAATAAGGTAGGGCCATTTACGCAAAGCCTTTGCCAGCATCAGCCGGTTCTCTCCTCTTCTGCCAACTTGCCCGATCGAATAAGCAGTATTAACAGCAGAACACTAATCGCAATTACGTCTTTATAAGACGATGTGAATGGACCCCAATCCACACCTACAGCCAGGGATTCAACGATACCCAGAATCATACCACCGATAACTGCTGCAACCGGACTGCTGAAGCCGCCGATGGATGCCGCTATGAAACCCTTAAGCCCTACCAGTACTCCCATGTTATAGGCCATCATGGTTCGCGGAGCCATGACTACACCCCCGATGCCACCTATGGTAGCTGCAAATATAAAGGCGAACAGCGCCATAGCTTTGATGTTGATACCCATTAGGCTTTCCGCCCTGGGATTTACTGCAGACGCTGTCAGGGCCTTGCCTATCATCGTGCGGGACAGGAAGAGGTGGATCAGAATCGTTACTGCTATGGTGTTGCCTATGATCCACAGGTCCTGAGGATGAATATTGGCATCCAGGAATGTAATAGGCTCTTTCCCGGTGAAGTAGGGGGGGCGTATGGCATCCTTGCCCAATTGCTCACCGGCGATACCGCGAATGAAGATGGCAGCTCCAATGGTAATGATGATAAGGCTTACTACGGACGCCCTGCGGGCTGTGCGGATGGCCAGGAGGTACATGATCCCACCGGTCGCTGCCGCTGCAAGTATGGATATAATTGCAGCCAGTGGTAGAGGGAGTCCGTGGGTGATGGCGAGCAGGAACGAGAGCATCCCCGCAAGCATCACGAACTCGCCCTGGGCGAAGTTTATAATTCGGGTAACCGCATAAATTATGGTAAAGCCCAGTCCTACCAGGCCGTAGATGCTACCCTTGGAAAGACCGTCTACCAGATATTGTATAAACTGGTCTGCTGACATGCATCAGACCCCTTGGTCGTATAAACAGACAATAAGGGGGAAAGGGTCCCTTTCCCCCTTATTAGTAATACGAGATTCTTTGGATGACTCATCCTCTACTGGATTTAAGCCTCCGAGTCAGCTATCTCGGCACGGTATCCTACTGTGCTGCTTCTGCTGCCTGCATCAGGATCCAGCTGATCATTCCACCTAAAGCCATGTTTCCAGCAAGCTCGCTCTGCATACCACCGGTGATAACGTTCTGCAGCTTTGCGCTCAGATCATCATTACCGATAGCACTGACAGCCGCTGACAGCTCACCGAATGCAGCCGTTTGCGCGGCTACATCTTCAGCTGCAATCACCGCTTCGATCTCATCGGCCAGCTCCAGCATGGGCTGCACTTCTGCTGGAAAGGCTTCAACAGAAGCGGCACAAACGCTGAGCATATGGGCCGCCATGTCGACCATGGCGACGGCTGAAGCTTCATCACTCACCATACCCTGGGTCACTACGGCCCGTAACAGCGTATTCAGTTCGTCGTCGCCAATCTCCTCGATAGCAGTGCTGAGGTCCCCGAATGCGACAATCTGTGCGTCTCTGTCCGCTGCCGTCATAAGAGATTCGAATTCGTCGACAACGCTTAACAGATCCGGCAGGCCTGATGGCTGGATTTGGGTCCACTCTCCGTCGACAATCTCGATCATGGCAAGAGAACCGGGGACCATTCCCAGGTGGTTGGTGGGTGACATATTGAACACACCGCCTGTTCCGGCAAATCCGGTAATCTGCTCGATAGCATCTCTGATTGCAGCCCTGGCTTCGGCGACGTCCAGGCCTTCATCCAGTTGCTCCAGAGCAATAACCACCATACTAAGGGCATCGTATGCATGCCCACCGAACGTGCTTACAGTCTCTCCGGTGTAAGCTTCGTAATCCGCTGTATATTGTGTCAGGACATCGTATTGAGGGTCGTCCGTGGGAATGTCGTCGAGAATCAGCAGCTTGCCTGCCGGGAAAATAACGCCGTTGGCGGCATCTCCTGCATTGGTGATAAACGCCATGTTAGCGATACCATGGCTGCAGAACAGGGGGATATCCATCTGCAGCGTCTGCATGTCCGTAGCAACGGTGGCTGATTCTTTATCGGTAGCCCAGCAGATCACGGCTTCCGCGTCAGTACCTCCGATATGGGTAAGCTGGGACTGCATGCTGGTATCACCACTGGCAAATGTCTGATCATCGACTATGGTGATTCCGTAGTCGCCGGCGTCAGCCACAAGGATATCCCTGCCGGCAGCTCCAAAGCCGGAAGTATCAGTTATTAGAGCGACCTTGGTAAAGCCCTGCTCCTGCATATATATGTATATCTCGGTTACCGCTTCTTTATCCGTCTGAGGAGTTTTAAATACCCAGTACCTCTCTTCAACCGGTTCTACTATTAATGTACTGGCAGCACAGGAGATCAGGGGAATCTCCGCCGCAGTCACGGTTTCGATGATTCCCAGGCTGTTACCGCTGGTCGTGGGGCCAATGATCGCGAGGACATTGTCCTGCTCAATCAGCCGGTTGGTCAACGTTACACATTTTTCCACACTGGTCTCGTCGTCGTAGATAATGACCTCAAGAGGGTGCCCGTTGACCCCTCCCGCCGCATTTATCTGCTCCAGCATCATGTTAACCGTCTGCTCTTCAGGAACACCCAGATGCGATGC
>CP070819.1:325662-329290 GCA_020344295.1 Dehalococcoidia bacterium
CCGATATTCTGGTCATGCCCGCGAACTGGATCGACATGGGGGTGATGTACCCCGACACTGTCATTCCCGCCAGGGCCATGGAGACCCACATGTTCGGAGTCGGCATCAACCGAGCCGGCGAGGAGCGGGCATTCAAGTTCTTGGGTCGCAGCCGGATTGTTCACTGGGCCGGCATCCCTCTGGCGGATGCGAAGGAGTTCGAGGAAGATATCATATATGCCGAATTCGACCCGGCCGAGGCCAGGGAGAAGTATATGGCCATCATCCCCGGCGAGATGGAGGTGGATTATATCAACGACCGCAGGCCGGAGTTCTACTCGGCGATCACGCGGCCGCTGGCCGATAAATCGCGTATACGCCCCTAGCACCTTTGGATATCCGGAATCTTTACTTACCGCGTCTTACATACGCGACTGAGAAAGGAGGAGGACATGATTATCGATGTCCATTATCATCTGCTTGCCGAGGAGTGGTACCCTCAGGAGTGGTGGAATACCGTGGTCAAGATGTACGCCCATGGCCTCAAGAACTACGGACTGGAGATGAGCCCGGAGGAGATCAGAAGCTCGCTGGTTCCGCCGTTATGGGATCCCGAGGGCGAGGCGCTACTTCGCGATATGGATGCAGCCGGTGTGGACAAGACTGTTATTGTGCCGATCGACTACTGGCTGGCCTTTGGCGAACCGGGGGCAAGCCTGGATCAGCAGCTCAAGGCATATTCCGACTTTCAACGTAAACACCCCGACAGGATCATAGCTTTCGCCACCGTCGACGCCCGCAGGCCAGATGCCGTGAAGATAGTGGAAAGGGCAATCAAGGAGTGGGGGCTTAAGGGGCTGAACCTCTACCCGCAGGCAGGCTTCTACGCGAATGACCCCAGGACATACCGTGTCCTGGAGAAGGTAAGTGAGTTCAATGTGCCGGTACGTATCCATACAGGGCAACAGGGTCCGCCACCTCTGCGGGGCAAGTACGGCGATCCGATACATCTCGACGATGTCGTTCAGGATTTCCCCAACCTCTCGATAATTGCCGGGCACATGGCTTTCGCTTGGCATGAACAACTCCTCTACCTCGCTGGCCTCAAATACAACATGTCCACCGAGTTCTCAGCATGGCAGGTCGTAGCTAAAGCTAACTACTGGAAGTTCTGTCAGGTAATGAGGCAGGCTCTGGATCACCTCGGTAAAGACAGGGTCCTTTTCGGTACCGACAATCCCTTCGTAGCTCCTCTGATGTCCACGAAGGAATTCGTGGATTTGATCAAGGGGCTTCCACAGAATGCTCCCGATGGAATCAGCTTCACCGAGGAAGAGGTTAATGCCATGCTGGGGGACAGCGCTGCAGAGATCCTCGTCCTTTAGAGTATGGCCAGGGCGATATTTTATTCAATCGGGGAATTTGTACGTATAATAGCTGCATAAATCCTGGAGACGCTTCTTGCACCGGTATTTGGCTGAGTCTGAAAGGATGTGACAGTCATGGAAATAGATCTGAGTGACAGAGTGGCGGTTGTTGCCGGAGGAGGCAGGGGCATCGGAAGAAGCTCTTCCCTGATTCTGGCGCAGGCGGGCGCCAGTGTAGTTGTGGTTGACATCGAAGCGGAGCGGGCAAACGCTGTTGCTACAGAGATCGGTGACTCCGGCGGCAGGGCAATACCGGTTATCGCCGATGTCAGGGAAAGTCGGCAGGTGGAGAGCATAGTCCAGGCGGCGCTGGGTGAGTATGGGCAGATAGATATCCTGGTGAATATCATTGGGCTTGCTTCCTGGGCCCCTGCCCTCGATATGAGCGAGGAGCTCTGGGATGCCGACCTGGTATTGAACCTTAAATATGTGTGGCTCTGCTCCAGAGCGGTAGCAAGGGTGATGGTTGAGCAGGGGAGGAAGGGCAGTATAATCAACATCTGCTCCATAAGCGGCATGACCGCCGCCCCGTCACATGCCGCCTACGGGTCAGCTAAAGCCGGCCTGGTGGGTCTCACCAGATCCCTGGCAGTGGAATGGGCGCGCGACTATATACGGGTGAATGCCATCGCCCCCGGCAGCATGAAGACCCCGAGAATAATGGATATGATCAAAGCCGCTCCGGAGATTGAGGAAGCGCAGGCGAACAGGGTACCGTTGGGCCGCTGGGGGACCACTGAGGACGTGGCAGGGGCTGTGCTCTTTCTCGCTTCCGACCTCTCGGACTACGTCACAGGGCAGACCATAGTTGTCGACGGCGGTTTCCTTATCAGTCAACTGGCCATGCTCGGCGGTTGAATCCATCTTGCGGCTGTAAATTTAGTCTCAGGGATTCGAAACAAAGGAGGACAGAATGGCAGACCAGAATACCCGCTGGACACCACCGGAGTACACCGTAAACGCAAAGGGGAAGGTGGTGGGGTATGTAAACAAGGACGTGAATAACTGGGGGTAATGGGGTGATGACGACGAAAAGGGTGACGTCAACTATATCACACCAGAAATGGTCGTAGATGCAGCCAAGCTGATAAAGACGGGTAAGGTCTTTTCCCTGATGGTGGGTATTGACAGATCTGCTCCGATTCTCCGTGGCGCATTCGAGCATTATTTCACCATGAATGCTGCCGAGACTGTGCTTCGCACGCCGGTACTGCCCCCGGGATTACAGGTAAACGATGATTCACTCGTACTGCCGACGCACTTCACCACTCACTGGGATTCCCTGGCCCACTTTGCATATGAGGACATACATTACAATGGCTTCTGGGCCGGCGACATTGCAGCGATCGTCGGTCTCGCCCATCTGGGTATACAGAATCAGGCGAGCAGCCTTGTCGGCCGGGGGGTGCTCCTCGATATCCCCCGCTATAAAGGAGTAGACCGTCTGGAGCAGGGCTACGCTATCACGCCTGAGGATCTTGACGGAGCCGCAGCGAAGCAGGGTGTTGAGGTTCACACTGGGGACATCCTGATCGTAAGGACCGGCCATATGGGGTGGTGGTATTCCCTCATCTGGGATAAGAGCGAGTTCTGGAACGGCGGCGAACCCGGGATGAGCATTAGAACAATACCCTGGTTACATGAGAGAGAGGTTGCCGCGATCGCCCTGGATAATATCGCCGCTGAGGTATCACCGCATGAAGATCCAGGAGGGCCGATGTTCCCCTTTCATATACAAGCGATCCGCAACCTGGGTATGATGATCGGCGAGCTCTGGGGTCTCGATGAGTTAGCCGCCGACTGCGCCCAGGACAATGTCTACGAGTTCTTCCTGATGGCCACGCCTCTGCGGATTACAAATGCCGCGGGGAGTCCTGTCAATCCCATAGCAATTAAGTGATAACGAGACTGTTTATTAACGGTATTTGTCCCGCCCTCCCACCCACAGGAGCTTCGATCTTACAATCCTCTGGGGGGCACGAGCATTTCACACCGAACCAATAACTGTGTGGGCAGATAGAAAAGCTTTGATAAATGCTCTCTATTGAAGGAGAACACAAGTGATGTATGAGAAGGAACTTGAAGGAAAGGTTGCTATAGTAACGGGTGGGGCTTCGGGGATCGGCCGTGCTGTCGTTCATGCTCTGGCAAAGGAAGGAGCGAAGGTTACTATCGCCGATATGGATCTAGAGTCCGCTGAGAAGGTTGCCGGTGATGTAGCC
>CP070819.1:329390-333087 GCA_020344295.1 Dehalococcoidia bacterium
GAAACCCTTGAGCAGGTCAATGACGATAACCGCATTAGCCATATGATCGTCCGTGCCTTCAGAGCGCTGGTATTATAACATCCTGCTATATAGCGGGCAATAACACCGACTTCGGCACTTCATACCCTCCCAATCCCGAGGCTTTACCTCAACAACGTTTCGGCGGCAGCGGAAGCTGTGCCCTCGCTGCCGCCATTAATGACGGGAGTGTAACTCCCGGGGGCTGTTGGGTGGGCAAATCTAATCATCGTTTGAGAAAAGCAGGCACATCCTATATAATTGAGGCGATTTCCAAATAGAGACAGTAATTTGGGCACTCTGGGAAAGCACTACCTTCTGGACTTGAAAGACTGCAGTAAGAGCCGGCTTGATGATATGGACTTCATCAAAGAAGTCCTCTCTGATGTGGCCAAGGAGGCAGGTACTGCCGTACTCGGAGAATCCTTTCACCAGTTCCTGCCTCAGGGCCTTAGCGGTGTAGTACTGATAACCGGTGCCCATCTATGTATCCATACGTGGCCGGAATATGGCTATGCAGCCATCGATATCTTTACACATGGTGACTCATTCCGCGCTGACGAGGCGTCCAGGTTGATTATCGAGAAGCTGGAGAGTAAAAATCCGGCTATAGTTGAGTTGAAGAGAGGGTTCTAACCCATGAAGAAAATGTCGGCGAACTGGTTCTGGGAGTTCGTCACCCCTCACCTGATACAGCAGTTCAGTATCAGCGATATTATCTACAATGGTATGACCAAGTACCAGTCGGTCCAGGTTATCGATACTCCCGGCTTCGGCAAGTGCCTTATTCTGGATGGTAAGATTCAGTGCAGTGAATCGGACGAATTCATCTATCATGAGGCGCTGGTCCACCCCCCGATGATCACTCACCCCGGGCCGGAGACCGTGTTCATCGCCGGGGGTGGTGAGGGGGCGACATTGAGGGAGGTATTGGCGCACAGCTCGGTTAAAAGGGTGGTGATGGTGGATATAGATAGACAGGTGGTTGATCTCTGCAGGAAATACCTGCCTTCTCTCAGCCAGGGTGCCTTTGAGGATGGCAGGGTTGAGCTTCTTCACGTCGATGCCCTTAAATACCTCGAAGATACTAAGGAGAATTTCGACGTGGTTATCATTGATTTGACAGAGCCTCTTGAGGAGGGCCCCTCGTACCTTCTTTACACCAGGGAGTTCTATCAGGGCCTGAAGGACAAGCTGACGCCTGATGGGCTGATAGCACTTCAGTCCGGCTCAACGAGCATGATCATTGCGTTCGGCTTTACCGCGGTGGCTAATACCCTTGGTACTGCGTTTTCCATAGTGGCGCCTTACCAGACGGAGATACCTTCCTTCGGCGGTACCTGGGGCTTTGCCGTAGCTTCCCAGAATCTGGATCCCCGTGAGCTGCTCCCGGAGGAGGTCGATCGCAGGATTTCGAGCCGGATTAACAAGGATCTCCGCTTCTATGATGGGATCACGCACCGCGGTATTTTCTCACTCCCCAAGTATCTCAGGGAGGAGATGAACAGGGACAAGCGGATCATAACCCGGGATCAACCTCTGTTCACCTATTGAACATCCCCACTTACTGAAGAGGCAATATGGATTTCCTAGCCGGCCTTAATCCCGCTCAGAGGGAGGCTGTAGAGACCATAGAGGGCCCGGTTCTAATCGTAGCGGGCCCCGGATCAGGTAAGACCAGAGTAATCGCTCACCGAGTGGCTTATCTCATCAACACCTGCGGTATCAGCCCTCATCGCATCCTTGCGGTAACGTTCACCAATAAGGCTGCTCGTGAGATGAGGGAGAGAATCCAGCACCTGGTGGGGCGGGCGGTTGAGGGGCTGACCCTAGGGACCTTCCATGCCACCTGCGTCCGCATCCTCCGCACGGAGGCGCAGCATATCGGGCTGGACCGGAATTTTGTCATCTATGATGACAGCGACCAGCTCAGCCTCCTCAAGCGGGGCCTCGAGCAGATCGGCCTCGATCCCAAGCAGTACCCGCCCCGTGGAATCAGCTCCGCGATCTCATCGGCCAAGGCCAGGCTCCTCGGGCCTCAGGACTATAGAGGGCTGGTCGGCAGCTACTTCGAGGAGGTGGTGGCTCGTGTGTACGAGCGGTATCAGGAGCTGCTTGCCGAGAGCAACGCCCTTGATTTCGATGACCTGATTATGAGTACAGTGCTCCTGTTCCGTAACCATCCCGACGTACTGGAAAAGTATCAGTCGCGCTATCTGCACGTTATGATCGATGAGTTTCAGGACACCAATCGTGCACAGTACGTTCTGTCCCGACAGTTGGCCGGTAAATACCGCAATATCTGCGTGGTCGGCGACCCGGACCAGTCGATCTACTCCTGGAGGCACGCTGACCTGCGGCATATACTCGACTTCGAGAAGGACTACCCCGATGTCAAGGTGCTGTTGCTGGAGCAGAACTACCGCTCTACACAGACTATCATCGAGGCCGCCGACCGCGTAATAGCCGCTAACCAGCAGCGGAAGGAGAAGCATCTGTGGACCGAGAACGATGCCGGCACCTCCATTGTTCTGGCTGAGACCTACAGTGAGCACGAGGAAGCGCACTATGTGGTCAGTGAGCTGGAGAGCATGGTCGCCGATGGCAGCCGGAAGCCCGGCGACTGCGCCGTAATGTACCGCACCAACGCACAGTCGCGGGCGCTGGAGGAGGCATTCGTCCGCTACGGTTTCCCCTACAGGCTGGTAGGTGCCACACGGTTCTACGAACGGCGCGAGGTCAAGGATGTAATCGCCTATCTCAGGCTGATCTATAACCCGTATGATGGAATCAGCCTCATGCGGATAATCAACGTCCCCGGACGGGGCATAGGGCAGCGTACCTTAGCCGATCTGACCGGATGGGCCGATGAGCGGGCACTGTCGTACTACGGAGCCCTCAAGCTCATAGCTGAGGGGGAGGGGGCTGACAGGATTTCGAGCCGCAGCAGCCAGAGCCTGACCAGCTTCGTGAACATGCTCGACGATCTGATCGAAAAGAGCCTGGAGTTAAACGTTATAGAGCTCTTCGACCTGGTTCTGGAGAGGACAGGTTACAAGCGGTACACGATGGAAAGCGCCGACGGGGAGGAGAGGTGGGACAACGTCATGGAGCTGCGAAC
Source organism: Dehalococcoidia bacterium (assembly GCA_020344295.1). Lineage (GTDB taxonomy): Bacteria > Chloroflexota > Dehalococcoidia > SZUA-161 > SZUA-161 > SZUA-161. The sequence goes on from CP070819.1 coordinate 332,530, forward strand.
GGTGGCCGCCGGCTACAGTGACCTCGAGCCACGCGACAGCCTAGCCTGCTTCCTGGAGGAGGTCGCCCTTGTCTCCGATGTCGATGATCTCGACACCAAAGCGGACGCGGTAACACTCATCACCCTCCATCAGGCCAAAGGACTCGAGTTCCCTGTAGTATTTATCGTAGGCATGGAGGAGGGCGTTCTGCCCCATTTCAGGTCGATGCCCGATCCGGAGCAGATGGAGGAGGAGCGCCGCCTGTGCTACGTGGGGATAACTAGGGCGAAGGAGAAGGTATATCTGGTACGCTCGTTGCGGCGCAACCTGATGGGTATGAGCGCGCACAACCCCCCGTCCCGCTTTCTGGGCGACATACCGTCGCGCCTGCTTACATCTACCGGCGCGATGAAGGAGGAGAGGGCGCAGCGCCGCCGGTCTCTGCTCACTCATGTCCCATCTACACTAACAGAGGCTGAGGGGCAGGCTGTTGCCATCTCCGCTGATCCTCCGTTCAAAGCGGGCGACCATGTCAGTCACGATATGTTCGGCGAGGGCATTGTAGTAAGCTGTCTCGC
>CP070819.1:333187-346686 GCA_020344295.1 Dehalococcoidia bacterium
ACCCATGTCTTCGCTTCTAACCGCCATTGTCGAACTCCTGCGATCCCATCAGCTTTGTTGCTTGGCAATCAACACTCTCATAGTTGACACAGCCACATCCTCCCCTTTCTGGTTCTTTATCGACTCTTTCAGGGCTATCACGCCTCCCAAGTCACCTTTGTCCTGCTTCTCGATTACCTCCAGCTCAACGTGAATAGTGTCGCCTATCTTCGTCGGCGCTGTGAACCTCACCTTGTCCATGCCATAGAAGGCAACGATCGCCATCTCATAAAGGGGCATTAGTCCTGTAGCCACCGAGAGCACCAGCATACCGTGAGCTATTCTCTCCCCAAACGGGCCCTTCTTGGCATATTCGATATCTGTGTGAAGCGGATACCAGTCCCCGCTGAACGCGGCAAAATTCACAATATCAGTTTCGGTGATCGTCCTCGCCCTGGTTACCTCAACATCGCCCACCTGAAAGTCATCGTAATATCTCATGTGAACTCCTTTACCAGTTAACCTTATCCAGCCCCTTAAGGCCCAGGATCTGCCTGGCCTCATCGGGAGTGGCCGGCTCCCTGCTCAGCTGCCGCCCGATGGCAACTATTTTCTCGACCTGGTCGGCATTGCTGGTCGCCATCACCCCTTTGCCGGCATAAAGGCTATCTTCCATGCCGACCCTGACATTGCCTCCCATGATCAAGGCCATGGTGCACAGAGGAAGCTGATGGCGACCAGCGGCACACACCGACCATACGAAATCGCCGATCATCGCTCGGGCGGTGTTATGGAGAAACATCAGGGTTTCAGGTGTCGGGGGCGCTCCGCCGAGGATGCCCAAAACAAACTGCAGATAGACCGGCTGTTTGAGGTTTTCCTTTTGCTGCTGTAGCATGAAGGCGACATTGTTAACCATCCCCAGATCATATATCTCCAGCTCCGGCTTGGTGTCGTTTTCCGCGAAGAGCTGGCTGAACTCGCGCAGTGTCTTGAACGTGTTGGGAAAGATGTAGTCTTCCGACCACTCAAGGTAAAATTTTTCCCATGGGTACTTGAATTCTTCGAACATATCCACCACAGGAAAGAGGGCGAAATTCAAGGAGCCAAAGTTCAGCGATGCCAGCTCCGGCTTAAAGGTCGGCACGACCCTACCCCGCTCCTCAACAGTCATGCCCGCGCCGCCACCGGTGGTCAGGCAGAGAACCATATTGCACCGGCTCTTGATATCGGTGATCACCTCCCGAAACAGCTCTATGTCGGGAACAGGCTGACCGGTCTCGGGGTTACGGACATGGATGTGTGCTACTGCGGCGCCGGCCTCGTAGGCACGGACCGCTTCGTCGGCAATCTGACGGGGCGTGATCGGCAAGTACGGCGACATAGTGGGAGTATGGATACTGCCGGTGATTGCTGCGGTGACTATGAACTTGTCCATGGGTCTCTCTCCTCAATAGTGTGGATAGATAATCAAGGCTCAGTCTGATCTTTGGGGTATGTTATTTCGATACATAAGTGTGGCTAATAAGGAGAACACGCCAGTTATCGGTGAGGACATCCTATATGACCGTACAACTGCTGTCAATGGTGTCTGCTAAATACACTAGATGTGCTTTACTCGGTAAGCAATCTGTCGTTTCGCTGAGCAGCGTTGAAAGAGCCATGTTAATACCAGATTCCAAGGCTAGGCCACGGTAATAATCGAACCGCAGCCCACCAGACGCGCCTCTCCTGTTCAGGCCAACACCATTGACTTTCTTCACATGCTGTGGTAAATCGTACACTATCGGTTATGCCATCTCATTTGGCTTCTTATGTAATTTCTGATCCACCAATCATATCAAGCGATACCAGTCCGGTACTGAATGCTGGTGATAATGATACCACTTATGTACAGTTATATTGGTTTTTTTCGTCATTAATGACGTTGCCGTATGAAATCAAGTAACCGATCAAGGAGGAAAAAGATGACAGATAAAAAGGCTATCGAGGAGGCACTGGGCCGGAGACTTCTCGTCGGGGAGATGATGGCACGCAATGCCCGCAAGTTCCCTTACACGGAGGCTATGGTATACGGTGACACCCGTCTGACCTACAAGCAGTTCAACGCCCGCATTAACCAGCTCGCCCATGCTTTCCTGGACCTCGGCCTCAAGAAAGGGAGTACAGTAGCTATTATATCGTTCAACTGCAACCAGTTCCTGGAGGCCTACTATGCCGTAGGGAAGATCGGAGCAGTGGCAGCGCCCCTGAATGTCCGTCTCCATCCCGAAGAGCTGACCTACATTGTCGACCATTCCGACGCCGAGGCCTTCATTGTAGGAGAGCCCTTCATTGATCTGGTAAGGGGCATCCAGAAGGACCTGCCTAAAGTAAAGCATTATATCTCGATAAGCGAGAAACCCGTTGAGGGCATGCTACACTTCGAATCGTGGGTCGCCAAATACTCCGCCGAAGAACCGCTGGTTCTCGTAGATGAGGACGATCCGCTGTTCATCATGTACACGGCAGGAACGACTGGCAGACCCAAGGGTGCCGTTCTTACGCACAAGAACGAGATGGTGATGTGGATGCTCGCATCTGCCTTTGTGTTCGCCGAGCCCAATCTCGGCGACATCTGGAACTACAGGGCCTTCGCCGCCCCTCCAGTTTTCCACCTGGCGGCTTTCGGTTATTGCCAGTTCATGTTCTTCATCGGGGCGACGGTTGTATTGCCTGTAGAGGTTTTCAATCCGGTCTATATCATGGAGACTATTGAGAAGGAGAAAATCAATACCATCCTCCTAGTTCCCGCCATGGCCTTCTTCGTCCTGAATGTGCCTGACATCGACAAATACGACACCAGCTCCCTCCGGATTTGGGCGTCGGGAGCGGCGATCCTACCCACGGAGACCAGGAGGCAGATATACAAGCATTTCCCAAATGTTGGAATTTTCGATCTCTTCGGCCAGACCGAAATGAGTCCGCTTGTCTGTGCACTGACACCGAGTGAGTCCAAGGGCCGCGAGGCGTCGGTAGGCCGAGCTCTGCCGTTCATCGAGATAAGGCTGGTCGACGACAATGATAACGATGTGCCCGTAGGAGAGATCGGCGAGGCGATTTATCGGGGCCCAACCGTCATGAAAGAGTACTACAAGAATCCCGAGGCTACTGCGGAGGCCATGAAAAACGGGTGGTTTCATTCGGGTGACCTTCTACGACAGGACGAAGAAGGTTTTTTCTACGTGGTGGATCGAAAGAAGGACATGATCATCAGCGGCGGGGAGAATATCTACCCCGCTGAGATCGAGGAGGTCCTGTATCAGCATCCCAAGATATTGGAGTGTGCGGTTATAGGCGCTTTCGACGAGGAATGGGGGGAATCAGTCAAGGCAATCGTAGTCTGCAAGCAGGGTGAGGAGATGTCTGAAGAGGAGGTTGTGGAGCACTGTAAGCAGCATCTGGCCAGCTATAAGAAGCCCAAGTCTGTGGACTTTATGGATGTTCTGCCCCGCAATCCGGCCGGTAAGGTGCTGAAAACAGTACTAAGGGAGAAGTACGGCAAGTCAGTTAAATATTAATCTACCGAATCATCCATCTTCGACTTCGCTCAGGCGGGCCCCTGACCTCTCCCAAACATAAAAAGGTAAAAGATTGTCCTCCCTCCCCTGTGGGAGGGAGTTAGAGGGAGGGGGAACAACGGGGTTTTTATGTCACTGCAATTGACTCTCAGACTTTGTGATGATACAGTGGGCTCAGCCCGCAAATAAACAGAGAGGACGGAATATCATGGCAGGGATCACTTCATACGGAGCTTACATCCCCATATACCGGATCAACCGCATGACTATCTATCAGGCCCTGGGGTGGCTGAATCCGGCTTCTCTTCTACCCGGAGAAAAGGCGGTAGCCAACTACGATGAAGACAGCATTACCATGTCGGTAGCTGCCGGTATGGACTGTCTGAACGGAGGCGAACAGGAGTCGGTTGACGGATTATTCTTCGCTACGACCAGTGCGCCCTACAAGGAAAGGCAGAACGCCGGAATAATAGCGACAGCGCTGGACCTGCGACCTGACATTCGGACATCCGACTTCACCACGTCCATTAAAGCCGGGACAGGGGCACTGATTTCAGCTTACGATGCTGTATCTTCAGGCTCAGCTAAGAACGTTATGGTCTGTGCTGCGGACTGCCGCCTCGGTAAGCCCGGTGGCTACCAGGAACAGATGTACGGAGATGGCGGAGCCGCCTTCCTGCTGGGCAACGAAGGCGTCATCGCCAGCATCGAGGGCACCCACTCCGTAACCTACGACTTTATGGATCACTGGAGGTCAGCGGAGGACAGGTACAACCGTTCCTGGGAGGACCGCTGGATCAGGGATGAAGGTTACAGCAAGTTCATCACCGAGGCTATCTCCGGCCTGATGAAGGATTGCCGCCTGCAACCCGCAGATATCTCCAAAGTCGTATACCCGTGCCTCTATGTAGCAGCCCATGCGGGCATCGGTAAGAAGCTGAGCTTCGAGCCCACACAGATACAGGACCATATGTTCACCACAGTTGGGCACGCCGGCACCTCGTACCCGCTCATGATCCTGGTGGCCGCTCTCGAGGACGCCAAGCCGGGTGACAAGATAATCGTCGCCAGCTACGGCAACGGCAGCGATGCCATACTGCTACAGGTAACCGATGAAATCGAGAAGGTGAGAGACAGAAGAGGGATAAAGAGGCACCTTGCCTCTAAGAAAGACCTAAGCCTCTATGAAAAGTACGTTACCTTCCGCGATGTGCTTGAGATCGATACCGGCGGTCGCGGCGAGGAGGTCGCCCCTACTCAGGCATCGATCCTTTTCAGGGAGCGCCGGATGATCCTGGGCCTCTGTGGCTCCAAGTGCAGGAAGTGTGGAACCCCGCAGTACCCGCCGCAGGAGATCTGCGCAAATCCCGAATGTGGGGCCGTCAACGAGATGGACACCTATCGTTTCTCCGATAAGACAGCTCGCTTGTACACGTACACGGGTGATGTTCTGGCTTTCAGCCCCAGCCCGCCGGCGATATACGGAATGGTGGATTTCGAAGGAGGCGGCAGGTGGCTGTTCGATCTGACCGACTGCGAGTTGGACGCGATTGAGGTGGGCATGCCCGTCGAGATGAGCCTGCGCCGGAAATACCACGATGAGAAGCGCGGCGTACACGTCTACTTCTGGAAAGCGACACCAATTAGGGTATAGGAGTCACTCAATAGGAAGGAGTCAAGCTATGGCTGAAGGGATAAAGGACAAGGTTGCCATTGTTGGAATGGGATGCACTGAATTCGGGGAGCGATGGGATAAGGGCCCTCAGGGCCTGATGATTGAGGCTGTTATGGAAGCCCTTGAGGATGCTGGCATAGAGAAAAAGGATATCGATGCTGCATGGTCAGGAACCTGCTATGAAGAGGTATCGATAGGGAAGTCGGCCATCCCCCTGGCCGTAACATTAAAGCTGCCGTTCATTCCGGCAACCAGGGTTGAGAATTTCTGCGCCACGGGATCGGAGTCACTTCGGGGCGCCTGTTATGCCGTCGCCGCTGGTGCATACGATATATGTCTGGCGGTGGGCGTTGAGAAGCTTAAGGATACGGGATACGGGGGCCTCCCCCAAAATGACACCCAGCAGGGCACAACTCTCAGGTTCGCTTTTCCCAACTTCACTCCGCCCGGTGCGTTCGCTATGATGGGCACCAGGTACTTCGCACAATATGGACTGAGCCCCCAGGATGGCAAGCGCGCCCTCGCTCATATTTCAGTAAAGAGTCATCACAACGGAGCGATGAATCCCAAGGCCCACCTCCGCCGTGAGATTACCATAGACCAGGTAATGAATGCGCCGATAGTGGCCTGGCCTCTGGGGTTGTTTGACTGCTGCGGGGTTAGCGATGGTGCGGCGGCAGCCATTGTGACGCGTCCTGAGATAGCGAAAAAGCTTAGGCCGGACCCGGTATATGTGAAAGCAATGCAGATTGCCGCGAGCTCCGGCGAAGAGATGATGTGCACTCACTGGGATTACACCCATGTAGAGTCCACTATCCGCGCCAGCCAGAGAGCATATACGGAAGCTGGGATCACGAATCCCCGTGATGAGATAAGCATGATGGAGGTCCATGACTGTTTCTCAATAACCGAACTGACCATATACGAAGACCTCGGGATCTCTCCCAGAGGTCGTGCCAAGGAGGACATCGAGGCGGGATTCTATGACCTGGATGGCCCAATCCCCTGCCAGCCCGATGGTGGGTTAAAGTGCTTCGGCCATCCCATCGGCGCTTCGGGACTGCGAATGATGTATGAGATGTACAAGCAGCTTCAGGGGAAAGCCGGTCCCCGGCAAATCAAGGACCCCAAGTTCGGTCTCACCCACAACATGGGAGGAATTCCCCCGCTGAATGTAGTCAGCGTTTGTATCGCCGGAAACTGAGAGCAGGTGCCAAAGTACAGGTGGGAAGCATCCATCGATCTGACTCGGCCTAAGGAGGATGATATGGACTTCGCTCTAACCGAAGAGCAAATGATGCTGAAGACCAACGTCCGCAGCTTTCTGGAAAAGGAGATACTGCCTGTCGTCGATGAATATGAGAAGCAGGGCGCGCTGACCAAGGAAGCTACTGTATCGTTCATCAAGCAGTTGATACCCTTCGGATACCTAGTGGGCTTTCTCCCCGAAGAGTATGGGGGCTCTATACTGGAAGCGAAGACCAACGGCGTCCTCCTCGAAGAACTGGCACGGATTTGGGCCGGCTTTGCCGGAACGCTTTTCATCGCGGCGGGATTCTGGTGGCTCCTGAACGAGGCCGGCAGTCCCGAGCAGAAGGAGCGGCTGCTGCCCCTGGCTGCCGCAGGCGATTACATTGGTTGTATCGCGCTGACCGAGGCCAATGTAGGCTCCGATGTCGCCGGCGTGGAAACAACTGCTAACTTGAAAGGGGATACTTACATCCTCAATGGGACAAAAATGTGGATATCCAATGGCAGTATAGCCGATGCTGCATTTGTCCTCGCCACAACGGATAAGACGCAGGGGCCTTTAGGCATGTCATTCTTCCTCGTGGAGAAGGATAAGTCCCCGTTTTCAGCGAGGGAACTGCACAAGCTCGGGCTTCGTTCCTTTCCCACCTCCGAGCTCTCATTCGACGACTGTCCGGTGCCCAAGGAGAACCTCGTGGACCCGGGCGCAGGCTACCAGCGCACAATGGCGTTTTTCGATGTGTCAAGAGCGATGGTTGGCGTATTCTCCACGGGTATCGCCCAGGCTGCCATAGATGCTTCGATAAAATACGCACAGGACAGGACCCAGTTCGGCCGCCCCATAGGCAGCTTCCAGATGGTACAGGAGATGCTGGTGGACATGATAGCGGAAACAGAGGCCGGACGGCTGCTCAGCTTCCGCGCCCTGGATCTCCTGGACAAGGGCGAAAAGTGCCGCTGGCAGTCATCGCTGGCCAAAGCTTATGCAACCGAGGCCGCGGTACGAACAACCTCGAAGGCCATACAGATCCACGGCGCGATGGGGCTCTCCGAGGAATACCCGGTTGAGAGGTACTTCAGAGACGCCAGAAGTCTGACCATTCCCGACGGCACTACACAGATGCAGAAGCTGATCGTCGGAAGGGATGCCTTGGGAATACGTGCCTTTGTCTAGCCTCAGAACGCGAATCGGACATCAAAGTAATCTCATCTGATAGTAGGGAGAACAGTATGCGACTGGCTTTACAGGGGACAAGGATACTGGATATGGCCTGGATAGGCCCCGGCCCTTTCTGTGCCAACATGCTCGGCGACCTCGGAGCTGAGATCATTAAGATCCATGAGCCCGACCCTGACCGTCGCGGTGGCCTCATCAAATTCGCTTTTCCCGCAGATTCGCCTGATTTCCCCGGCCTGCGGAATATTAAGACCATGGGCCTTGACCTTAAATCCAATGACGGGCGTAACATTTTCTATGAGCTGGCCCGGACTGCTGATGTCATTATGGAGGGGTACAGGCCGGGAGTTATGAAGCGCCTGGGGGTGGATTACGATACCATTAAAGTGATCAATCCGGCAACAGTATACGCCTCGCTGTCAGGCTATGGACAGGAAGGACCTTATCGCGATGTCGTAGGGCATGATATCAACTATATCTCCATTGGAGGCCTCCTGGGTATGACTGGCTCCATCGACGGGCCTCCTGTGCCGCCGGGCACTTTAATAGCCGACTTCGCCGCAGGCGGGATGGGCGCTGCGATCGGGATACTCGCCGCACTGATGGCACGGGAGAAGACCGGCAAAGGTCAGTTTGTGGACGTCTCCCTGACAGACGGGATCGTGGAGATGCTCTACCTTTGGATAATGCCCTATCTGCTGTTTGGCATAGAGAACAAAAGAGGAGATACCATATTCACCGGCCATTTCCCCTGGTACAACGTATATGAGACGAAGGACAGTAAATACGTCAGTGTCGCCGCATTTGAACCGCATTTCTACCGAAACCTGTGCGAGCTGTTAGGCCGTGAGGACTTCATCGAGCACCAGTTCGCAGAAGGGGAGAAACGCGATGAAATTATGCAGTTCTTCAAGCAGACATTTCTAACTAAAACTCGGGACGCATGGTTAGAAATTCTGCGGTCGAAAGATACGTGTGTAGCACCTGTCTACACACTCGATGAAGTAGTCGTCGATCCCCAGTTGATCGCCCGCGGCATGATCAGGGAACTGCCGCACCCCACCCTGGGCAGTGTGAAGCAGGTTGGCTCTATGCTCAAGCTCTCGGACTCGCCGTTCCAGGTCAGGTACTGGGCTACGCGATTCGGGCAGTATACGGATGAGATTCTGCATGAACTGGGCTATGATGACACCCGTATAAAGAATCTGCACCGGGCCGAAGTAGTAGGTTAGCTATCCCCTTTATCCCGTAATCATGTTTCACAATCCCATCCCCTCGTCTGTAAACATGTCTAGAAGGGTCTTGGCAGCCAGCAGGGCATATGATAGACTCGTACAGTCTTAACAAGCACAGTTCAATAAGAGGATTCGCCATGCAGGAAAATACCACTATCAGAGTAGGCAGACCTGATGATGCTCAGGATTTCTCCGAGCTCGTCCTGTTTACGGGACCGGAGCTTCTGCCTGCTCTCTTCGGGTCTGAGTCCAACGTCAGAAACGTGATGAGAAGATCATTCCGGTACCGTAAGAACTCCTTCAGCTACGAACACTCCCATTTCATCTAAGCGAACGGCGAAACAGCGGGAATGGGCCAGGTATTCACTTTTAACCAGATGCAGAAGGAACAGATGCGAACCATGCTGTTCATTCTCAGATATCTGAAACTCAGCTTTCTCACACAAATCATCTACATGTATCGGTCAAGCAGTATTCTGGTACAGATCACGGAGGGCGATGCTTACCTGGCCCATCTCGCTGTTTACCCCGTATTCAGGAGCAAGGGGTATGGAGCAATGCTGCTTGATAAGATTGAACGAGAAGCTGGGGAGGCCAGATGCAAGAGGATAGTCCTGGATGTTGAGACCTGTAACGAAAGGGCAATCGAGTTTTACCAGAGGCTGGGGTATAGGATAGAATCAAAGTCCCCTGTTCTTCGAATTAAAGACCATGAATTCCAGTTCTTCAAAATGAGCAAGAACATTGAGACTGTTTAACACAATTTGCTCGTCCCATGCGCCCGCCCGATATGTAGCTCCGAGGGCTGACGCTCCCGCACTTCCCTTTAGAGGCGAACTATGGCGATAAAATCGGTGAATCCCGCTACAGGCGCGGTTATCAGAGAGTACCCTGAGACGCCGCCGGAAGAAGTGAGAAGCTTAATACAGGGATCACATGCGGCCTTTCTCCTCTGGCGAAAAACAGACTTCTCCGAACGGGCGAGACTTATGAAGGTTGCCGCGCGGGTCATCCGCAGTAAAGCTGAAGATTATGCAAAGCTTATGGCGGAGGAGATGGGAAAGCCGATAATAGCCGGTCTGGCCGAGGCGGAGAAATGTGCCTGGGCATGTGAATACTACGCCGATCATGCGCAAGGATTCCTGCAGCCAGAGGTAATAGAAATAGACGCAGATAGAAGCTTCGTCATGTTCCAGCCACTTGGTGTTGTACTCGCGGTTATGCCCTGGAACTTTCCCTTCTGGCAGGTCTTCCGCTTTGCCGCGCCGGCGCTCATGGCCGGGAACACAGCCGTATTGAAACACGCCTCCAATGTGCCCGGCTGTGCGCTAGCCATTGAGGATATCTTCCGCGAGGCGGATTTCCCAGAGAACGTTTTCAAGACACTGCTGGTGAGCAGCGGCCAGGTTGAAGCAATCATTAAAAATCCTCTGGTTCAAGCGATTACCCTCACCGGCAGCACCGATGCCGGCAGGGCAGTCGCTCGTAAAGCCGGCGAGATGTTGAAGAAGACAGTTCTCGAGCTGGGTGGCAGCGATCCCTACTTGATTCTGGAAGATGCCGATCTTGAAACAGCAGTGGCTACCTGTGTCGCCAGCAAACTGACTAACTCCGGGCAGAGCTGTATTGCGGCCAAACGGTTCATAGTAGTCGAATCACAAAGGGAACGGTTCGAACAACTGCTCGTGGATAAAATGCGTGCTGTCAATGTAGGCGATCCCCTGGAAGAAGATACCGCCGTGGGCCCGATGGCCCGGCACGATCTGAGGGATGAACTTCACCGGCAGGTATTCGTGAGTATCGCAATGGGCGCGAATTGCCTGCTGGGCGGCGAGATGCCCGAGAGGGAGGGAGCTTACTATCCGCCCACAGTCCTCACCGATGTAAAGAAAGGGATGCCCGCCTACGATGAGGAACTGTTCGGACCCGTTGCGGCTATTATATACGTTAAAGGTGAGGACGAGGCAATCCGGGCGGCCAATGACTCTCGATACGGCCTGGGTGCGGCTGTCTTCACGCGTGATATAGCAAAGGGCGAGAGAATTGCAGCCAACGAAATCGAGGCCGGTTGTTGCTTCGTCAACGCCCAGGTGAGATCCGACCCGCGCCTGCCTTTCGGCGGCATCAAGGAGAGCGGCTACGGCCGTGAGCTGTCATATTACGGGATAAAGGAATTCGTGAACATTAAAACCGTTTCTGTTCACCATTCCCGCTAAACACGCCGAGTGCGAACAAGGGGTGGTCACTGCCTCCGACACCATGCCCCCACTACATCTTATAGTGTAATCCCTCGTACTTCGTTGAGAAACGGCAACGTGAGAAAGCACGGACTAACACCATAGCATGCCTTAATACTTTAGGTTAACTTATTGTATCATTGGGATTATTATATCCACAGTCTTCGAGTTAGAAAGAGAGAGACCATGAGCGACTCAACTCAGGAACTGTACGACATGTTCCCCCTGGAGGACAAGAGCGACTTCCTCCACGCTTACATCTACCTCAAATATCTCGACCACTTTGCCCACCACGCCCTTGAGGGATCGGGCCTCCCTTCCAAAGGCCCCCCGGGAGAGCTGCATGAGGACCTCGACGAAATGCTGAAGGGTATTCTCCGGGAGATCGGCGACGCTGCGCCGGACACCGCTACCAGTGTCTACCATGCCAAAGTCGTGAAGCTGAAGGACGCAATACAGTTTGTCACCCAGAAGCATGACCTGTCATTGATCACACCGGAAACGGTTGTGCCCTACAAGATGGCCAAGGACATCATCCTCAAGAATCCCGATTCGATCGCTCTTGGCGAGTGCGCCTGCCGGGGAGGATCACCAACGCCCTGTCACCCAATGGATGTCTGCCTTTTCATCGGAGACCCCGTCGCTTCATTCCTCATCGAGCAGAATCCAAAATTTCGCCAGATCACTCAGGAAGAGGCAGTCAGCATCATCGAGGCCGAGCACAAGAGGGGCCACATCCAAACGGCTTTCTTTAAAAAGGATCTGGGCAGGCGGTTCTACTGCCTGTGCAATTGCTGCGGCTGTTGCTGCATGGGAGTAAGGATGTGGAATATCCTGGGAGGCACGGTTCCAATACTGACCCCTTCGGGATATCTGGCACACGTCGGCGACTACTGCAACGGGTGCGGGGAGTGCCTGGAGTACTGTCAGTTCAACGCCATCAGCCTCGATGAGAGCGGACAGGTGGCCGTTATCGACTCAGTGAAATGTATGGGCTGCGGCGTTTGCGAGGATATGTGCCCTGTGACTGCTATCACACTGGAACGAGACCCATCCAAGGGAGAGCCGCTCGATCTCGCCGAGCTGACGAGCCAGTAGCGCTGAAAACACGGTCGATCTTTGCACCGAAGGGAGGGGACATGGATAAGAAGGAGCTCAGACAGACGATTATCGAACACCTCAAGAAGCACAATGGAGGCACACTGTCCACTGTCAGGGAGGATGGTACGCCCCAGGCAAGTGGCATCACATACGTCAACGACGGCCTGACCATCTACTTCGCCATGGACCCGGAGAGCTATAAAAAGAAGAATGTAGACCGGAATCCCAACGTCGGCCTGGCGATCTTCAAAGACTATTTTCGCTGGGACAGGGCCAAGGCGGTACAGCTAGCCGGCAGGTGCGAGATAGTAACCGACAGGGATGAGATCGCGAAAATAGAGACTCTTCTCGTGCAAAAATTCCCCTGGGTTGTAGGCTACGCCGGCGTAATGGAATGGGCCACGAGAGTAGGGCCTGTCCCCTACTATAAAATAGTGCCCAAGACAATTGCATACCTGGACTACTACAAGTTCGGCTTCAATCAGTATCAGGTTCTTGAGCTTTAGGTTAGATTTACAAGTACTATCAATATTGGTACTTAGGCATGCTTTGCCTATCCTGGCAATAGAAATTTAGCTACATTACCACTTAATTACCTCGTATCCGCCGTCCCAGCCTGTCATCTGAACAGCGTGCCTGAGATGTAGGATATCGTCAATGTGCTTGCCTTTCAGTTTCGGTTCCACCTCTCCCAGCAGCTCCAGACCGCGCACATCCAGGCTCACAGGATCAGTTCCGGCAAGCATATAGCCCAGTTCGCGGGGCTTGCCGCCGTGCCGGACTTCGTTAGTATTCACCATCGTATACACGGCGTCCATTATATGCATGTCCGGTACGATAACCTCGTTGAGCTCCACTATTATCCTGTGCACATCCCCACCATAGTGCAGATGCCGCTTCTCATCAGGGGACAGAAAGCCGAGCACATTCTTCAGGGCTCCAGTCATGCCGCAGATACCATGTGACTTGAGTACGGGCAGGGAAATGATAAAATCGCACTCAGAGGCCAACACGGAAACCTCAAGTTCCATGGTCCGTGTCCTCAGTCTCCGCGTCCCCCGGCTCAGCAGGTCAATCATCTCAATGCCGAATTTCTGGCAGCTCTTCTGCAGCGGATGCTCCTCGATTATGTACTTATGATTCCTAGCATCGAAGGCCGGGCCATCTGCCACAAGGATACTATCCGCTGATCCCAACAGCAGTTCGAGGCAGGCTTCTAATACCGCGGGATGTGTAGTGGTAGGATACGGCTCGTGGGAAACTATGTTCGGCTTGACCAGAACC
>CP070819.1:346786-349850 GCA_020344295.1 Dehalococcoidia bacterium
ACCTATTGCATCAGGTGCAGTTGGAACGTGCAATGTTACAAAGTCCGACTCACTCATCAGGTCATCCAGATTCCGCACTTCAGCTCCCGTTCCCCTTATCGTCTCCGGGTCCACATAGGGGTCGTATACCAGGATTGACGTGTCGAAAGCCTTGATCCTCCTGGCTACCTGGCGGCCTATCGCGCCGAAGCCGACAATCCCCACCGTCTTACCGGTCAACTCTGTTCCACGCCAGGAGAAGTAAGCCGCAGTAGGGTCCAACCATTCCCCTGATTGAACTGTTTTATGTGCAGCAGGTATGCTTCGAATCAGTGACAGTATCAGTCCAATTGCCAATTCCGCCACAGCAACATCGTTCCTCGCCGGGGTATTGACTACGGGAACGCCATATTCAGTTGCCGCCTCCATGTCTATAAGGTGCGTGTCAGCCCGGCACACACCCAGTAGTTTCAATTTCGTCGCTTTCTCGAACACCTCCCGAGGAATGAAGTCAGCCTCCACAATAACAATCTCATTGTTCTGACCCTGTATTACGTCTATCCACTCTTCAGTAGACAAGAGCTTACTGGTATCCATCCAGCTGTCATATGTTACATCAAGCTCCTTCCTCAGCTTTTCTAGAACATCAGGATGAAAAGGTGCTCGAATAATCACGTTCATTTAACACTCCGCTTAGCGGATATTGTAGTAACTATCTTCTGGCAAATTAGGCTTTTTCGAAAAGGCATCCCCCAGGCAAGCACTAAAGCCATATCGAATAACCATACTAGTTGAAAATGAATGATTATTCATTCTATATTCCATTTCGCGTTCACTATATTGTGTTGGGCTAGGTAATCAAGCCAGCGATCGCCGCGATACCGATCCCCAACCCTACGCTGGCAATACTCAAAGCAAAGGCCAGTAGAACTCGATCGCGTCTCTGTTTCTCCGTGCTCCGTTTTTCCGTTCCCTGGCTGACATCCCCCGCAACCTGCTTCTTAACGTCCCCTTTAATGTCGTCGGTTACTCTTTTAATATGTTTTCTCAGCTCAACAGTCAGCCTCTCTTCAATTACCTTCTTTTTCTCCCCAAGCAGTTTCTTTTCAGTAGCCTTCTTTATCTCATCCGCTGTTTTACCAAGCTGCTCTTTTAGCTCGACTGAAAGCTTTTCTCTAATGTCCTGCTTCAACTCATCAATCGCCTGCTTTTCGATACCCTTGCGTGTCTCATTAGATATCTCTCCGAGTTTACCTTTGAACTCGGATGAAATCCTTTCTTCGATGGAAGCCCTAAGCTCGTCCGCCATTTGTTTTTCAATGTCTTTCTTAATCCCGGCGGAGAGTTTATCCTCGATAGCAGTCCTTAGATCGCCGGTTATCCGCTTCTCAATGTCCTTCTGGATTTCATCGGTTATCTTGCCCAGATGCTCCTTTACCTCGATGGCAAGCTTCTCTTTGACATGCGTCCGCAACTCGTCGATAATACGGCCCTCTACGGCCTTCGCAATCTCTCCACTCACCCAGCCTTCAATACTCTGCTTAACCTCATCATTAACCTTCTTAATCTGCTCCCTGACTTCGCCGGTGATTTTATCTATATTCTCCTGTTTCCATGTATATTCAACAAGCGCCCTTATCGCCTCTATTTCCTTTAAATCTGCATCTTCCAACTTCACCACCCCCAACCGTATCTCATCGATCTGTCACACACTAAGCAGTATTCAGCACAATATCGCGCGTATACGTCATTTGCTGTAGATACCCAAGTACCTCGATCACAACGATCTCCCTAAGTTCAGTAAAGCTATAGCAACTGTCATTTCGTATTGTGTGTGGTATTATATAGGTCACCACAGGGCATAGCAAGCGGTACTATCGTTCCCATAACCTACACTGCTATCATGGAGTAAGAAAGGCAGTCCGAAAATAGATGATAAAAGCACCTGTGTTACTGTTGCTTTTAATAACAGCACTTCTGGCCATTCCATGCACCGTTTATAGTGATGATGCAGCCATCTGCACATTTGCCGGTACGGTAACACTCGATGGCTCAGAAGTCGTTGATGGCACTGTCATAAAGGCGATAATCGGGAATGACGAGTATATAACGACCACACCGACTGGATATGGCCCCTCAACGTATAGAATAACAATACAACCCTCTAATGAGCAGCATTATGGCGACGGAACGGAGGTAGCTTTCACGATAGACAGATACCTGGCAGAACAAACCGGCCTCATCCAAGCAGGTGAGACCATTCGTCTTGATCTCAGCGCCTTTACATCCGGGGGACGCCAACCAATGCCTCCATCCGATACCGAATACTCAGACGACCAGAGTAATCCTCCGAGCCTGGGATTGGTCTTCGGCCTTGTTCTGGCCTGCATCGTAGAGGTATCTATGGTGGCCGGTGTCGCCTATATAACCATCCAAGAGTGGAATGCATGATGTCATGACTATATTGCCCACTCTAAAACAAAAGTAGCGTGAAGGAAACATGTCGCTCCCCCTTTTGAATCCCAAAAATCGGGCATCCATAAAAAAATTGTAGGCTTAGTTAAGTAATGTTAAATTATCCTTTATCCATTTGTAATATAATCGTCTTGACAGCATATACTTAAGTACTGCATAATGGCTATACTCGAAACCGCGGGGGACGAGTTCCCTCGCGGTTTGTTTTTTTTCTGACCGTTACTAATTTACGGCAGCGGCCAAATTTTATGAAAAGATACTGTCGATCGCCCCATAAGCAAGGAAGCGAAACGGGGCGATCAACAATAGAGGTATGGGTATGCCTTTTAATGGTATACAACTAGGAAGCTGAGTGCGTGGGCAGGAGAATACACGTTTAGCGAGCCGATATGATAGATATAAGTTCATACAGAGCGCTGATTCACCTGCCGGTAATCCTGGCACTTATGCTGCTAGCGGTCGCGGTGACTCTCACACCACAGGCAGCATATGCCCAAGCACAGGCCGACCTCTCCATATCCAAAGCAGTCAGCGAGTCCCAACCCAACACGGGTGGTCCAGTCACTTACACTATCGACCTTACCAATCAGGGCCCCGATACAGCCACCAA
>CP070819.1:349950-354361 GCA_020344295.1 Dehalococcoidia bacterium
ACGTCAAAGGTACACCATGATAGGAGCAATGCGGGCCTTTAGTTCCTCTAATCTCTGTTTTATTTCCTCCATTTGTCCCTCTCTATAGCTACTGTTATCACCAAGGTAGTCGAAGTTGCTTATCAGGCTGTAGCCCTATGTCTGTTGCTGCTACACTTTCAGGTTTCCTTCCAGCCGCAATATGTGCGAGTCTTGTGGGTTCCGGAACGCGGAGACCACGACAGCAGCGTAGCACCCAATCAACAGCAGATTGAAGGTCTATTTTGTGACCTATGGAAACATACAGCGGGGATACCCCCGGCTTGGTACGCAGTGCGACTCCAATAACCTCACCAGAGTCGATTATTTAAGTGTATGCACCGGTCTGTGGTGGAACGATATCGTGTTGTCCACACAACCTTGACTTGGCACAACCTATGGTTGGTTTATCCCAGAGCAATCCAAGATGTGATGCCAGTCCAAACCTCCTGGGATGAGCGATTCCCTGACCATCAACAAGTATTAGATCCGGTTCGGCATCCAACTCCTCACAGGCAGCAATTACAAGAGGTGATTCTCGAAAGGAAAGAAGGCCGGGGACATAAGGAAAAGTTACTCTCTGTTCCACAACCTTTGTCTCCATCATCTCCAGTGCAGGATAGCTCAGGATTACAACGGCTGCACGGGCGTAACCGTCGCTGTTGGGAGAGGAGATGTCAACCCCGGCGATAAGGCGGACATTGCCCGACTTGTCTTCTCTTATAACCTGGCTAGCCAAAAGAGCTTGGGTTTCCTTTGCTTCCGATGGGTTTAACTGCCAGTCGTGTAGATGGCGCGCTTTCATTGAACACCCGCCGTCTCAGAATATAGCCTGTATCACTTCTCTGAAATGAGAAGGAAGGAGATGAAATACGAAGGGGAATCTATCGAGTAAGAAAGAAGCGAGAGGAGAATCGGAGACCGCGGCTTGAACGCTATCGGTAAAGAATCTAGTTATTATTGCTAGAAAAGCGCTGGCAACTATAAAGCCAAATACAAGACCGAACACTAGGCCTCCTAATCTATCGACCCATCCCAGAAACAGTAGTCTCATGAATCTGCGGAGTAAGGACGAAACAACCATAATGGCTATGAAGAACAAAACGAAGATAATAATGAAAGAAACGATATCGGCTTGAGCTTCGCTATTGAGAAGGCCGGGGTGTAGTAAATCGGCTAGCTCACCATAAAGACGACCCGCAAAAAGTATACCAAATATGATTCCCACAAGCGGTACTACAATTCCTATTAATCCCCTCATATAGCCCAGAAACATCGGTATAAGAATCATCAGGATTAAAGCTAAATCAAGCCAGTTCATATTTACCAACTTTCTATGAACGTAAGTATTCTAACATATTGTATTGCAGAGCCAAATAGAACGTTGTATTGAATCTATACGACCGGTTAACTAATCAGGTGAAATATATATATGTAGTATGGGGAAAGTGATAATTACAGCATGTGACAGCACTAGATACCATAGCCAAGAAGCCTGTCGATTTCTTCACGGAAACCTGAAGGAAGAAGGTGAAGTACGAAGGGGAACTGATCCAGAAAAACGGACGCCAGAGCGGATTCCTTGATGGTCGTGGACATTCCCGTACTGGCGTCAACGGCGATAACGGAAAGAACGGCGCCGGAAATAATCCCTCCGATTACGAGACCGAAAACGATACCACCTAGACTGTCAACCCAGCCCATTATGGGGATCCGGGGATATTTGCCTGTAAAGGAGGACAGTATCAGATATAGTTCAATTGTAGTCACCATAACGAGGATAAAGACTATCATGAAGCCGGCAATTGTAGCCTGCGTTCTGTTCTGCAACCATGACGACAGCAAATCAGCCATGTTATCATAAAATATTCCCGCAAGCGCAACACCAACGATGATTACCACTAGCGGAAGAACAGTGTTCGCCAGTCCCCCCATGCCGACATGGAACAACAGTATGATTCGACCCGTTACGGAAAACAGAACTCGGAATACTATCATGGTAAGTATAAAGATAAGGATGAACGCAACAATGTTGGCCTGTAAGGGACTATGCAGCCAAGAGGATAGCCAATTTGAGACAGCTCCGTAGAAAATACCGGCGATGATGACACCGGTAATAACGGCGAGCAAGGGCAGAAATGTCTTTGCCAGACCACGTTTAAATCCGATGAAGGCAGGGATGACTAGCAGGACTATGATTATAACGTCCATCCAGTTCATGATTGCCAAAACCCCCCTACTTCACGTTGCAAATCAGTCCTTAGGGACTAACAGACTGTAATATCTAATAATATCAACGTAAATACTAATGGAAGTCCCTATATGATTATATATCGTATCGGACTGTTTAACTTGTATCATGTATTTTAAAGTTTGTCAAGTTTACATGGTCCGCCTTTCGTTCCAACTTGACACTCAAAGGGCACTATGCTAAATTTATATTTGGCTTGGAGATAGCTATCTTTTAATACTGCGTAAGATACGCTATTTTTTGTGCCCAAAGGAGGAACGGCTATGAATATAATTGTCTGTGTGAAAGAGATCCCAGACCCAGAAACTCCGGCCTCAGCATTTGCTATAGACGAAGCAGCGATGAGAGCGATACCGGCTAAAGACACACCACCGGTAATCAGCCCATTCGATGAGCAGGCAGTTGAGGCTGCTCTACGTTTAAAGGACTCTCTTGGTGCTAAGGTGACAGTGCTGAGCATGGGAGCATCTTCTGCTGAGAAAGTATTGAAGCATACACTGTCGATGGGAGCGGATGAGGCCTTCTTATTGAGTGATAGCTCGTTCGAAAACTCGGATAGCACATCTGCCGCCTATACATTAGCTCAGGCTATAAAGAAGGTGGGCGAGTACGATATGATCATCTGCGGCCGGCAGGCGGGCGACTTCGATTCTGGACAGGTAGGCTCCGGTATCGCGGAAATGCTGGGTATCCCCAGTGTGACGGTGGCCAAGAAAATAGAGACGTTGGATGGTAAGGCAAAGGTGGAAAGAGTGCTTCCGGATGGATACGAGGTGGTAGAGGTATCACTACCAGCGCTGATAACGGTAAGCAATGAGCTAGGTGAGCCCAGGTACGCTACACTCAAGGGGATAATGGCCGCTGCAAAGAAGACTGTCCCTGTCTGGAATGCTGCTGAGATCGGAGCTGACGTAGCAAGTATCGGAACTGAAGGACGAAAGACTAAAATGTTGAAGCTCTTCATTCCAGTTAGGGAGTCGAAATGCGAGTTTATCGAGGGTGAGAATGAGGAGGAGACGGCAGTAAAACTAGCCCAAAAACTAAGAGAAGTAAAACTGATATAACTGCTATCAACCGAGCATGACTAGGAGGTAAAACGTATGGCTGAAGGTAAAGGAGTCCTGATAGTTGGAGAGATGGCCAACGGCAACCTGGCTGCAATGACAACGGAGTTGCTTGGAATAGGAAGAAAGCTAGCGGATGATCTTGGTGAAGAGCTTTCGGCAGTATTAATGGGTGGCGAAGTTGGCGGTATGGCTGAAGAAGCCATTAAATTTGGGGCGGACAAGGTATATGTTATAGAAAGTCCGTTGCTTAAAGAATATGTAACCGATTCTTACGTTGCTGCGATGGCGAAACTGTGTGAGGAAATCAAGCCGAACATATTGTTAATGGGCCAGACTTCGATGGGCCGTGATCTGGCGCCGAGGCTGGCGTTTCGCCTGGGAACAGGACTGACCACCGACTGCCTGGAACTGAGTATTGATCCCGACACCAAGCTCATGCTCCAGACCAAACCGGTATATGGAGGAAACGCCCTTTCCATCGTGGTTTGCGAGGTAACCCGACCACAGATGGCGACTATCAGACCCAAGTCGATGGATCCGCTGGAACGGAATGACTCCAGAAAAGGCGAGATAGTTGCCTATGATGCCGGATTGGATGAATCCGCAATCAGAGTGAAATTCATCGAGAAGGTCGAGGAAGAGGTTGTGGGGGTCAAGCTTGAGGATGCAGACGTCGTCGTTGTAGGCGGCAGAGGAATGGGTGGCCCTGAGCCGTTCGCTCAACTCGAGGAACTGGCAAAGCTTCTCGGGGGTGCTGTCGGCGCGTCTCGCCCACCGTGTGACTCTGGCTGGGTACCGACCACGTGGCAGGTGGGACTGACCGGCAAAATGGTTACTCCCACGCTCTATATCGGAGTAGCACTGTCCGGCGCCAGCCAGCATCTAGCGGGGTGTTCAGGTTCCAAGACAATGGTCGCTATAAACAAAGACCCGGAGGCCAACATCTTCAAGGTATGCCAGTTCGGAATAGTAGGTGATTTCAAGAAGGTATTACCGCCATTCATAGACAAGGTTAAGGAGCTTAAAAAAGGTTAAGAAACCTGTACTCATCGTGGTGGATGACGTCTGGATTTAC
>CP070819.1:354461-358216 GCA_020344295.1 Dehalococcoidia bacterium
GTTGAGGCACAGTCCCAGCGTCTGGGTGATGAGGGTCGACTCACTGCCGCAGTTAAGGCACCTGGCTGCATGATACACGATACTCGATTCCCCACTGTTTCAAGCTTGGATGATTTCCGACAGATTGTAGGTCTGAAATATCTCGGGAACGAACACCTTTGTCGGGGGATAAATCCGTTCGATCCTGTTTCTGAATGAGGTAAGATTTATACGTCCCAACGATATCGGGGGCCACTTCGGCGGCTGAATTAACGGGCGCAGGGGTTTCGACAGGGGCCGAAAGAAATCGTCCCAGTGAGTGGGACTGACGACATTCGGCTGCACTTGTTGCAGTAACGATTCATAATACACATCGTGTCGGTAGGGGAAGACGAATAGAATGTCAGCCGAAGGTACCTCTGCCGGATTCTCGCCGGGATCGGTCAGCAGACGATATCCACCGATCGAGATTAGGAAGCTGAAGTCCTCATCCATACGGTAGCTGTGGGCCTTCAGCGGCGGCTTCAGATCCGGTGACAGCAGCCCTGGCGTGAAGCCCGGAACCCACATGTGCTTAGACCTGAATACCTCCACTTCGAAGTCACTCAATGAAAGCTTCTCGCCTACTTCGATCTTGCGAATTCGTTGTTCGTCAACGCCGAGCGCGGCCAGCAGCTGGCATGAATTCGCTGATCCCAGGGCGGTCGCGCCGGTGTTATGTACTACATCCGGAACGTCCATTAAATGATCGAAGTGGGGATGCGTGATGAGGACGAAGTCTCCGTGCTTGATTTTCTCCGCGATCAGCTCATGATCGGGCTGGATCTTACAGAAGAACGTCCGTAATATCGGGATACGGGTGAAGTATGGATCGATGATGAGGGTCTGATCATTGGCCGTCAACTCCGTGCCCACGACTCCCAGCCAGCGAAACTGTATCGAAGCCGTCATTATCTCACCTCCTGATAACGCTGATATAACGCGCTTATTGTTCTGAGAGTTATGATCTGTTCCCATACTGTGCAGAATGATATCGCAGGTGACTGTTAAATGGAAGCCTTGTGGTGTTATGTGATAGAAATATCTAGAAAATTTCGGACTTGATAGTTGGGCCGGAAGTTGTTAGAGTTTGGCAAACAACGAAGTAACGATTAAACGTGGGTTATGTTTAATCTAATAGAACTTATTTCTGAGAGAGGGCGGGAAGATGGAACATAGTAAGGGCACGTTCAAGGGATTAAAGGACCTGGATATCTACCATCGGTGCTGGCTGCCAGCCGCTGAACTCAAAGCGGTACTGCTGGTTGTCCACGGCTGGGCTGAGCACAGTGGCCGCTACATGAACGTTGTCGATTACTTTGTGCCCAGAGGATACGCCATCTGTGCCCTGGATCATCGCGGGCACGGCAGGTCTGAGGGGAAACGGGGGTATGTAGAGCGTTTTCCCGACTACCTCTGCGACCTGAAGACTTTCTTTGACCTAGTACGAGATGAATATGGCGGCAGGAAGATATTCCTCGTTGGCCACAGTATGGGCGGGACCATAGCCACTGCTTACACAGTACAATACCAGCACGAATTTGACGGGCTCCTGCTCTCAGGGGCGAGCCTGATGCTGGGCTCCAGCCTATCCTCGGTGCTGATACCCTTCGCTCGCCTGCTGTCTTTCCTACTGCCGAAGCTGGGCATCACGGTACTTGATGCCTCTGCAATCTGTCAGGACCCGGCAGTTGTGGAGGCCTATGTGAACGATCCCCTCGTCTACAGGGGTAAGATAACCTGCCGCTTCGGTGCGGAGATGATTCAGATACTTCGGAGACTGCCGTCCGAAATGCATAAGATCAAGCTTCCCATCCTGATCATGCACGGCACCGCCGACAGGCTTGGTGATCCGGCGGGCAGCCGGATGCTGTATGAGAGGGTTAGCTCCGAAGACAAGACGCTGAAGCTATATGATGGATTCCATCACGAGATCTTCAACGAGCCGGGGCGCCAGCAGGTTATGGCGGACATGGAGGCTTGGCTCGAAGCCCGCCTCTAAACCTGATGGGTGTTTACTGATGACGAAGCAATATATCCTGGCAATAGACCAGGGTACGACAGGCAGCACTGCCCTGCTGGTAGATCGCAGCGGCCAAGTGCGGGGGCGGGGGTATGCTGAGATCGATCAATACTTCCCGCAGCCGGGCTGGGTTGAGCAGGATCCCGCCGACATCTGGCGTAAAACGCTGCACGCAATAGAGATCGCCAGGAGTTCCGCCGGAGCTGATGACACGGATATCGCGGCCATCGGTATTACAAACCAGCGTGAGACAACACTGCTGATCGACAGGGAGACCGGTGAAGCGACAGGGCCTGCGATCGTGTGGCAGTGCCGCCGGACAGCTTCCAGGTGCGATGAGCTCTGCAGCCAAGGTCTGGCGGAGATGATCCGCGAGAAGACGGGGCTGGTGATTGACGCGTACTTCTCGGGGACGAAGCTGGACTGGCTGCTGTGTAATTACGAAGGCATCCGCCGGCGCGCGGAGCAGGGCAAGGTGCTCTTTGCCAATGTTGACACCTGGCTGATCTGGAAGCTCACTGGGGGAGATGTACATGCCACTGACGTCTCCAATGCGTCCCGTACCATGCTATTCAACATCCATACACTGGACTGGGATGACGACCTGCTTCGAATACTGAATATTCCACGGGCTATGCTCCCTGAGGTCCGACCATCCAGCGACATCTTCGGCTATACGGCCAGAGGTATACCCATCGCTGGCGTGGCCGGCGACCAGCAGGCAGCTCTCTTCGGGCAGGCGTGCTTCAAGCCCGGCATGGTCAAGGCAACCTTGGGCACTGGCGCGTTCGTGTTGATGAATACCGGAGCAGCACCGGCCGATTCGAAACGGGGCCTGATAACCACTGTTGCCTGGGGACTGCAAGATGCCGTGGAGTATGCTCTGGAGGGGAGTATCTTTGTCGCCGGCGCTGTTGTCCAGTGGCTCAGGGATGAGCTTGGCCTGATAGTCGACGCTGCTGAGACGGAACGGCTGGCGCTTGAGGTGGATGACACCGGCGGAGTATACTTCGTGCCTGCCTTCGCGGGCTTGGGCGCGCCGCACTGGGATATGTACGCCAGAGGCACTATCGTAGGCCTGACTCGGGGCACGCGAAAATCTCACCTGGTCCGGGCAGCACTGGAGTCGATCGCCTATCAGGTTAGCGATGTCGTGAAAGCTATGGCTGCCGATTCAGGGTTGAGGCCGGCGGAGATACGCGTGGACGGTGGTGCCGCAGCTAATAGTTACCTTGCCCAGTATATGGCTGATATGATCGGAGTAAGAGTTTCACGTCCGCGATCAGTGGAGACAACCGCCCTGGGAGCGGCATTTCTGGCCGGATTGGCTGTAGGTTTCTGGAGTGAACGTGCCGAGATTACATCGCTTTGGGATGAGGAACGTTCTTTCATCCCCAATGTAGACCGGGAAAGGCGGCGGACACTCTACCGTGGCTGGCGCAAGGCCGTATCGCGGTCTAGGCGCTGGGCCCGCGATTCATTATGATAAAATACCGCTTATCCGGGTGTATATACCATCTGCCGTTATGCGATAGCACTAGGATACAAAGCATTAGTAGGGAGGATGAGTTATGGCGACTCAGACGTTCAAGTATCTGAGTCCTGAGTGGACAGAGGAGGTCAAGAAGCGGGCCAATGAAAAACTGACCCCGGAGAGAATGAAACATATCACCTCATCCATGCTCACCGTGAACAAGAACTGCCCCGATGGTAA
>CP070819.1:358316-362824 GCA_020344295.1 Dehalococcoidia bacterium
ATAGCGGTCCCCAGACAGAAACCCATCTGGTGGATGGCGTCAGCTCCAGTCTCCGAAATAGCATGCCCCTGTATGTTCGTGTGGTTCCAGCGCGGTATCTCATTGACACAGAAGTTGATATTATCGGTAGCCAGCTTGAGAGCGTCCTCGGTTTCCCACATGAAGTTCGGAGCATACCACGCCGTAAACACCCAGTTCATGGTATTGCCACGGAGATCGGCCCGGTTAAAACCCTTGCCCTCGGCATAGGCAATGTAGATCGCAAATATGGGAAGCGTATCCCCGTTGATTAGCACGATATTGTTCTTCGACAGGTCTATGCCATCGAGCATCCGCCCCAGATCTTCATCCGTATTACAGGAGACACCATCTTTCCCTATATACCCCTCGGCATCCGGTTCATCAGGGTCTATACCAAAGTATCCGGGATAGTCCCATACCAGGTTATAGGATCTGGCCCCAAAGTAGGCCTCCATCCCGGCTGCAGCCAGGGCATCCATGCGCTCTCTCGTATGTTCGGGAAGTCCATAACCGTGTACCGGTTGATTCACCCAGGGCTGGAACTGATAGTGAAGCGGGTAATTGCTTCTCATGAAGGGATAGTTGCCGGGCATGCCGATATCTTTCTCATAGTCGATGTCCTGGACATCGAGTGGAGTGTACACCGGCTTTATTGGAATACCGGAGTTGGTCTGTGCCGAGAAATCCCTATCATACTTGGCAACGGTCTCGTCCCATTGCTCCTGCAGATTCTTAGCTGCTTCCAGAGTTTTCTCATCAAACATATCTGCCTCCTTTATCCTGGAAATTACCTGCCCTTGAACTCAGGCTTGCGCTTCGCCATAAACGCCGCTCTCGCTTCTGCTACATCCTCACTGGCAAATATGGACGGCATCATCGCGATAGTCCAATCCCATTCCTCGCGGCACTTGCGATTCAGCACCCTCTTGATCGCCTTCTGCGCCAGCGGAGCACCCTTGCTCACCGACTCAGCGAGCTTCCATGTTTCCTCCATTAACTGGTCATGGGGTACCACCCGGTTCACCAGACCCACTTCCTTGGCCTCCTGAGCCGAAAAGGTGGTCCCGGTCAGAGCCATATAGGCGATAGTGCGCTTGCCCAGTATCTCGGCACCGCGGAGCAGAGTCTCGATGGGGACCTGCCCCCAGTTGACCTCTTTAGTGCCGAATTTAGCCTTCTCCGATGCAATAACGATATCACAGGCAAGAGTGATACCTGTGCCATACCCATAGGCATAGCCGTTAACGGCAGCTATGATCGGCTTCGGCAGGTACTCAAAATGCATGAAGGCGTGTGCTACGTTCTCGATAAAATCCATACCAAAAATGATCTTATCGAACTCGAATCTCTCCACATCGGCACCCGCGCTGAAGGCCTCGCCGCTGCCCGTAAGAATCACCACCCTGATGTCATCGTCATTTTCGATGTCCGTGCAGGCGTTATCCAGATCTCTGAATACAGCGGGGCTTGCCGCGTTCATCTTCTCCGGCCGATTAAATGTGATGGTTGCTATTTTATCTTTCTTATCAAGTAAGATCGTTTCGAATTCCATTTATCGTTCCCCTTTCTTGTTATATATAACTCTGACCACACCAATAAAAAGGTTACGCTTATGCGTAACCGATAGCCTCAAGCTCCTTCTGCAAGATCTCGTGCAGGTACCCCAGTCTCTCCTTGCCAGGCTTGAAGTCAAATGCCAGGGTGCCGTAGGGGTCAACCTCTTCCCTAATCAGCCTGACCTGCTCCGCAGTTGGCAGCTCCGTCTCCGGTATATCCTTGGGCACCTCCAGGTCGAATCCTGTGTTTTCAACCACCTGGTCCGCTGTAACACCCGGATGCAGGGAGTCTATTCTAAACGGCTTGGCTTTCTTCTCTTTAGTAATCACGGCGAGATTAGAGATGTATTTTATAGGGCCCGGTCTATAGCCCTGCTTAATACGCTCCTCAGCATCAATGACGTACCTTGTACCTGTGATAACATCTACCTTGGGAACAAACGTCATCTTGGAGTGATTAGGGAAATACCCGATCATCTTGCGATGCATCTTAATCACTTCGGGTGCTCCTGCGCCCCCAGGGCCTCTCAGCTTCGGGCTGTCGTACTCTCCAACTACTGAGAGATTGATATTGCCATATTGATCCGCCTGAATGCTGGATATCGCCTCGACATCGCCCCTTCCCTTCAGATGAACGGAGTTCAGGTCTTCAAGCATAGTCCATATACATGACGCACCGATCGTTGCCGATGACTCAGCCCGGATAAACGATAGCTGAAACGGCCTGAAATCGACCGCTGCATAGGCCAGCAACGTGCTGTTGGGCGCATGAGTGATCTTTGCCAGGATGTAGCTCGCGTAGGCAAGGGGGGTAAATGACCCCAGGACTATGACATCTCCGTCCTCGATTTCCCTCGCCAGGGTAACACACATCAGCTCGCCAACGGAATAGTCTTTCGCATACTTGGTCATAGGAACTTAACCTCCCGTGCTAATCTTCGAAGTATGGAAGCCTGCTTGATGCCCCCTATAGCCTCCAGATACTCCCACTCCGGTTTCTTCACATAGTGGTCCAGGTACTGCTGGAAAGTCTCCGGGGAGGCCGCCGCCTGCATGTATTGCATGATGTGCCAGGGATCGAACACATAGCTGGGTGCGCAGGCGCAGGGATGGGCGCCCATAGGGGCCTCTATAACCATATCCACCTGGAACTTAGGGATCTTGGTCTTATAGGGATTCCTGCGTATCTCCTCAGGACTAACGATCTCCTCTACTGAAACGATCCGCTTCTTGGCCGCCCTCATCATCTCCACGTCCGTGCCCGATGTACCCTCAATCTGGACGTTTCCCGTGTGATCAGCACGCGTAGCGTGGATTATTGCCACGTCCGGCACGATTGCTGCAGCCGCTATAAGAGCCTCTCCGGTGAAGGGACACTTAATCTCTTTATAGAACTCCGGTCTGTACTTAACCAGATCGGAACCGAAGGGTCCCCTGTAGGGCAGGAAAGGCATGTTTCTTCCACCTGCCTCCAGTCCGATGATTACTGCGAGGCCCGTTATTTCATCATAGGGAAGACCTTCTTTCTCAATAGCTCTCCTGAAGTTGGGTGCGAGCCCGAAGGCCTCCATACTGACGAAGGAAAACATCAACCTGCTCAGGCAGCCGGCGCCGACCAGCAGGTCGATATCTATGCTTCCTACCACTGTGATGGCCGTGAGGTTCTTTATATTTGAGCGAATAATCTCACGTATAATCGCCATGGGATGTCCACCCAACCAGGAGCCTCCCACAGCAACCTTATCCCCATCTTTTATGATCTTCTTGATATCTCCTAGCTTACCGACCTTGCTCTCTGTGGTCATACAGAGCTCCTTTCTTCTGAGATTTAACGTGGCTAATTGAGAGGAATACAGAACTTGGTAAAAAGTGGAGCGATATGAGGATTAGTCAAGGACACAACGGTGATTTGTTGATATCTGTGAACCATCTGTCTCTCGGTGAGGAAGACACCAGTGATGAAAATTTTAGCAGGATGAACTAATAAGGTCAATAAACACAATAAAACAGTATTAAGAAATGACGATACTAAGTACCAAGAAAGCACTATACGAGTTATTGGTTGACGGGTACATGGACTATAGTTTACGATTTTATTGAAATAATCTTGCGATGATCACCTATCTGCAGTTGCGGCGGTTAAACCAGCTCTGTATTTTTACAACCGTAGATAATCATTGGATTCAGTAAACAGCTTAGAATCGCGGTTCATTATATATATATATATTATTAAGGGATAGAGAGGACTGATATTATGGTCGGCATAACATCTTACGGCGCCTACATACCTCTCCTGCGGATCAGCCGCAAGACAATATCCGCAGCTACCGGATGGCTGGGGACGGCTCCCGGACTTCCAGGGGAAAAGGCCGTTGCCAACTATGACGAGGACAGCCTTACGATGGCAGTTGCCGCCGCCGTTGACTGTCTCGGGGATATAGACCGGGATAAAGTCGATGACCTTTATTTTGCGACCACAACCTCGCCTTACAGGGAAAGGCAGGGCGCTGTTATAGTCGCTACTGCTCTTGACCTTCGTCCCGATATAAGGACCGCTGATTTCAGCAACTCGATAAAGGCGGGTACTACCGCTCTCCTGTCGGCAATCGACACTGTTAAAGCAGGATCAGCCAAGAACGTTATTGTATGTGCTTCCGACTCCCGCCAGGGTAAGGCTGGAAGCTCGCAGGAGCAGTCCTGCGGCGATGGGGCCGCCAGTCTGCTCATTGGAGATGGAGATGCTATCGCCACACTGGAGGGCTCCCATTCGCTATCGTACGATTTCGTGGATTACTGGAGAACGGATACCGACAGATATGACCGGCTGTGGGAGGACCGGTGGATACGCGACATCGGCTACAGCAAATTTATACCTGCAGCTATAACAGGCCTGCTGCAGAAATATGGCCTTTCGATCCAGGATTTTGCCAA
>CP070819.1:362924-367092 GCA_020344295.1 Dehalococcoidia bacterium
GCTCTTCCAGGTCCGACGCAGCAACATCGGGTGAGGTTACCCGCTCCTTATCCGACATCGCGAGTCCCATTCCCGTACCTAAATCCTCTCCGCAGCCCACAATGCTCACCAGTACCACGACTACCAGAACACCCAACAACACCTTTTTCATCATTGGTCCCTCCCGTTTATGTCATTCAAAGGCTTTTAACTGGCCTCACAATATTATAGACGGAGTGGGGCTAGGATAAGTTCCATCTAACTGAAAGAATGGCTAAATAAGACGAAAAAGATAGCAGATAAGTGCCGACTCAGTTAAATCCAGGAAAACGTCGCTTCTACTAGTCTATTCTTAGTAAGGGCGCGAAATTGAAGGGGACTGGCCGCAGGTAGAGTGCCCGATTAACGAACTGTTACCCTTCGCCTTCGAGCTCCCAGATGGCGACGCCCATTGCGCCGGGGCCGGCGTGGGTCCCCAGAGAGGGGCCAACCCGCGATAGATAGCCGGTTGCGTCGGGGAAAGCAGCCTTCAATCGGTCGAGAAGGCTGTTGGCCTCATCGTGGTCGGTTGTATACGCCACGGCTAGCTCTTTCACCTTTGAGAAGCTGCTGGCAAAATTGTAGAGGCGCTGCACTGCCTTGGCCTTGGTGCGAGCTACACCTACTGGTGAGAGGTCACCCTCTTTCATGGTAAGCAGAGGCCTGACCCTCAATACCGTCCCCACAAGCCCGCTGGCCCTGTTCAGGCGGCCGCCCCGGATGACGTATTTGAGGGTGTCGACCAGTATCATGAGATGCATGCGGGCAACATTTCGTTGCACCATCTCGGTTACCTGTTCCAGGTTCTTTCCGGCCTTAGCCGCCCGTGCAGCGGCGATAACCAGCATCCCCAGGCTCATGGATATGGACTGGGAATCCACTATCTCGATATTGCACTTCTTCTCGACAAGGTCCTTCGCCAGCACGGCGGAGTTGTAGGTGCCGCTTTCCTTGGCGGTAAGATGAATCGATATTATTTCATCCGTTTCATCGGCAAGCTTGCTGTAGACATCGGCGAAGTCCTTGGGAGAAGGCACCGACGTTGTAGGATGGACATTATTGTGAACCAGCCTGTCGAAGAACTCATCCGTGTCCATATCCACCCCGTCCCGGTACGTTTCCTGCCCGAACATCACGTAGATAGGCACTATCGTGATGCCCAGCTCCTCAGCCAGCTCAGGAGGAATGTCGCACGTGCTGTCCGTAACAACTTTTACCGCCATGCTTCTCCTTTACACTCACTATTTGGCTGTCTTTATAAGCTCGCCCCAGATATCGGGCGCATTTTAACATATTTCCGCAACCATGCACAGGTCGAGCGGAAGTGTCTCAAATCACCCCTTCCCTCTGCAACCGGTCTATGGTCTCGCTATCATAGCCCAGCAGGGAGGAGTAGACCTCGGCATTGTGCTGGCCGACGAAGGGTGCCGGTTGGCTGGGGTCGCCCGGCGTTTCGCTCATTTTAAATACCGATCCGGGCACCTTCAGCTTGCCGCTGATCAACTGCTCAACCTCAACCTGCATTTCCCTACTGGCTAGCTGAGGGTCTTCCGTCACCTGGCCAAAGGTTGGAACCGCAGAGCAGGGTAGATCGAGAGGCCGGAGCAGGGCTACTATCTCATTTACCGTCCTCTCCCTCGACCACTCCTCCACCATGGAATCGATAACATCCATATGTTTAACACGGTCGACCTGACTTCGATACTCAGGGACATCCTTCAAATCCTCCCGGCCCAGCACCCCAAGCAGGCGTTCCCACTTGCCAACTGTAACTATGGCGATAACCACATAACCATCCTTCGCCGGATATATATTGAACGGGGTAACCTCGATCATGCGATTTCCCAGTCTCGGCGGCTCCTGTCCCGTCATCAGGTAGACCGGAAGGTGCTGTATCGCGGTTATCGCCCAGACGCTGTCCTGCATAGAGATATCTATCTGCTGGCCCAAGCCAGATACCGACCTGTATTGCAGTGCAGCCAGGATAGCGATAATGGCATATACGCCGCCGAGGAAATCGGCGATAGCCGGGGCAACTTTGGTAGGCGGGGAGTCGGGCTGCCCGTTCACACTTACCAAACCTCCCATGGCCTGAATTATCGTATCGAATGCCACCTGGGTGCGGGAAGGGCCGGTCTGCCCGAATCCGGATATAGAGGCATAGATCAGTTTCGGATTGAGCGGCTGGAGCTGCTCATAGCTGAGCCCCAGTTTCTCCGTCACACCCGGAGTGAAGTTCTCGATAAGGACATCGCTCTTGCCGACCAGCTCCCTACAGATATTACGTCCCGCCTCCGAGTCTAGGTTCAGCGTAACGCCCAGCTTGCCACGGTTGAGGATAACGAAAGGGTAGCTCTCCTGACCCTCTGTCTGCGGTGCAAGGTTCCTCACTCCGTCACCGGCCTCGGGTATCTCCACCTTGATAACCTCAGCGCCGAGCTCCGCAAGGAGCATGGTACAGAAAGGGCCTCCGTACATGCGTGTCAGGTCCAACACCCTGATGCCTTCCAGTGCCTTGGCCACTCCAGCCTCCTTTCTTTCCGCCTCCGTGATACATACAATCAGGCGATGCCGAGATACTCGCTATATTCTACCAGACGGGCCAGTGCCCTGGTCGCCCTCTCCGGGCTGGTATAGGGAGTCATGAAGTGCTGCTGCATCTTCTCGAACACCTTGCTCGTTTCCTCAACCATGACCCCGCTTACCGTGCGGGCGATTACTACCGGCTTGCGATATTTATCCCTCATCTCTATTAACCGGTCGAAATTGGCCAACTCCTCGCGCTCAGCGTCCTGCATCAGGCCGGCGTATTCGCCCTCCAGAGAAGGATGAACCGGTAGCAGGGTAGCGAGGCCGCCGACTACTCCAATGCCACCAACGACCATAACGGCATCCACATTCTCATCTTCCAGGAGCGGCCAGATGCAGGGATAGGGTCGTGGATCGCCTGCAGGATCGACAGGATTTCCGCGCGACCATCTATTCGACAGAACCGAATCAAGTTTTTCTATGGTTTTCTCTGAAAATCGAGCCATCTCCAGACCATGGCTCCTCAACGCGTCCGTGGAAATAACGCCCAGACCACCGCCCATTGACAGCAATCCCACCCTGCGCCCCCTGGGAAGCGGCTGCCCTGCGAAAGCCAGAGCTGTATCAACGAGGTCATTGATTTCGCCGACACGTATCACACCGACCTGCCTGAATGCCGCCGCAGTGACCGCCTCAGTACCAGCTAAGGCCCCTGTATGCGATCGCGCCGCCTGTGCGCCTTCCCCCGAACGCCCTGCCTTCAGAATAACGATGGGTTTATCCCTGGTGATCGTACTTGCCAGCTCGAGAAACCGCCTGCCCTCTCTCAATCCCTCCAGGTATCCGAGCACAATCTTCGTTCTCGCGTCCCTACCGAAGTACTCCAGATAGTCCTCGAAATGTAGATCAGCCTCGTTTCCGCTGCTTACATATTTACTTATGCCCAGACCCACTTTATGCAGCATCGCCAGCATCCCAATGCCCGAATTGCCACTCTGCGTGATAACCGACACCTCACCCGCATTCACCGGGAGTTTATATGGCAATGTGAAAAAGCCGGAATAGGCGTCGAAGTGCCCCATGCAGTTCGGCCCGACGATACGGATCCCTCCCCGCCGCGCTATCTCCGCTACCTCGCGCTCCGCTCTTACTCCCTCTCCGCCAACCTCCGAAAACCCGCCGGAGAACAGGACTGCGAACTTCACGGCTTTATGGACACAGTCTTCCATCACCGCAGCTGTGTCCTCTGCCGCAGTTGCTATCACAGCGCAGTCCACAGGCTCTGGCACCTCCCTCAGACTCTGGTACGCCTTCAATCCTAGAACCTCGCCCCCTCTCTTATTAACTGCATAAACCTTCCTTTCACCTTTCTTCATCAGGATAATACTGAGTATGCCGAAACCCCACTTGCCCGGTTTGCCCGATGCCCCGATCACCGCAACCGAACTCGCATCGAACAGGCCATCCAGATCGAGGGCTGGGCTGGCAGATTGTTTTTCACTTACTATCATACTTCTCAAATCCTCTCAGTCAGGGATGTCACTCCGCAATATATTGCCAGAGCACTTCATATTCTTGTGGGGTGAGCCGGTGAGCCGACTCTATTTATTCCCGCCGGCAA
>CP070819.1:367192-371432 GCA_020344295.1 Dehalococcoidia bacterium
GGCAGATGTTCAAATGTAAGGAATGCGGGAAGGAATTCGCGGATTGGCATGCACTCGGCGGACACATGAGGACGCACTGGTCGCGCCGGAAAGAGGGAATATCTGTACAACGTGACATAGAGCCGGATAAAGTGGTATTAGGAAATGCTCTGGAGAAACTAAGTGAATTAAGCCCTGAGGAAGCATGGCAGATCGTTGTGAACTGGATAATAGAAGTATACAGCAAAGAAAGACAACGGGAAGAGACTATACAAACATATCGCCTACAGGCTCAGAAAAACGAGAAGAGAATTGACGCTATACAGGGTGAGCTCAGGAAACTGCAACAGATGGTGGTCGGTGAACAGAGCAGACATGGAATGGAAAGACTTCTGTGATCATGTGAGCAAATAAACAAAGGTGGAGTGGTCATATTGTATAGCTGTAATTATTATCATTTAACTGGTTTTCCTGTACCATTCACATTCGAAGGCATAGTGAAGCCCTAGAATCAAAATCTGGGAGAGTTTGAGTTCTGGATATAGGTAAGAGCGATAAATTGCTGTAAATAGGGCAGTCCACTACTGCATTAACTGATTAAAGCTTTTTATATAAATATGACTAAGTGGTACTAAGTCTGGACTAATCCATATTAAGCTTATAGCGAGCCATCTCTTCATCCGACAGGGGTACTACCAGTCCGCAATATCTGCACCGCCATACCCACTCGTCATCCCACTTGCCACAGTAGACAGCGAACTGACCGCAGGCCTGGCACTTTCTAAGCCGTTTAGGGGGCGGCATTTCACCTCACAATTTGGTATTCCAACGGGAGATATTCAGGTCCATATTACCACAGGTATCCATCTATTCGAAGCGGGATACGAGTGGAAACGAGCTTGCGAAGTAGGGTATTGCCAGCTATAATCGAGTCCGTGACGGTATATAGAACGCATAGCTGCGGAGAGCTCCGTAAGGAGCACGTTGACCAGGTAGTTACCATCGCAGGATGGGTGAACCGGCGGCGCGATCACGGTGGGCTGATATTCATCGACCTGCGTGATCGAGAAGGAATAACACAGACAGTGTTTAACCCCGAGGTATCGGCTGGTGCTCACCGGACTGCCAGCGAGTTGCGCAATGAATTTGTAATGAAGGTGCAGGGTAAAGTTTCACTTCGTCCTCCAGGTACCGAGAATAAGCAGCTGGAGACCGGGGAAGTCGAGCTGATAGCCGATAATATAGAGATACTCAACAGAGCGAAGACGCCACCCTTCTACATAAATGAGGATGTGGAAGTAGATGAGGCGCTCCGTCTCAAGTACCGCTTCCTTGACCTGAGGCGCGAGCGGATGCAACGAAACATGATCCTCCGCCATCGTGTGGTAAAGTTCATACGCGACTTCCTCGATGCCAAGGGATTCCTCGAGATCGAGACTCCGGTTCTAATCAAGAGTACTCCGGAAGGAGCACGGGACTATCTGGTGCCCAGTCGAATTCATGAGGGTAAGTTCTACGCTCTGCCGCAATCGCCGCAGCAGCTTAAACAGCTGCTTATGGTTTCTGGCTATGAGAAGTACTTTCAAATAGCCCGCTGCTTCCGGGACGAGGATCCCAGGGCCGACCGCCAGCCCGAGTTCACGCAGCTCGATCTTGAGATGAGCTTTGTAGATGAGGATGACGTGCTCAATCTGATGGAGGAGCTCTTTACATCGCTGGTGGAGACAATAGCCCCGCAATTCCGGATAATCAGACCTTTTCCCAGGCTGTCATATACTGAGGTGATGGCTAAGTATGGCAGTGACAAGCCTGATCTGAGGTATGGGCTGGAGATGTCCGATCTCTCGGATGTGTTCACCGATACCGAGTTTGCCGTCTTTCGCTCGGTTCTCAACACGGGGGGAATTGTCAAGGGATTCGCCGCGCCGGGCTGCGCCCAGTACTCTCGCGCCCAACTTGCTGAGTTGACAGACCTTGTCCGCAGTCGTGGGGCCAAGGGACTGGTAACGATGGCGCTAGATGGAGAGCCCGGAGATCCAGTCACCGGTCTCACACAGGACGATGTTCGTTCTGTTGCCGCCAAGTTTATGACCGTAGATCAGATAGTGGAGATTGCCAATCGACTTGGGGCTCGGAGGGGTGATCTGTTGCTGATAGTTGCGGACATGCCCAAGGTGGCTGATGCTGTTCTGAGCGGCCTTCGTTCAGAGATGGGGCAGCGACTTGGCCTTGTTGACCCGAATCTCCTGGTATTCGCTTTCATCCAAGACTACCCTCTGTTTGAGTTGAATGATGAGGGGCACTGGGAGCCGATGCATCACCCCTTTACTGCTCCCAGGGCTGAAGATATAGGGCTGCTGGATACCGATCCTGGCAAGGTGTGGGCGAGGCATTATGACTTTGTATGCAACGGCGCGGAGATCTCCAGCGGTTCGATCAGGATCCACAACCGGGACCTTCAGGAGAAGGTATTCCGTATTCTGGGCTACAGCGATGCTGAAATTCAAGAACGTTTCGGTCACCTGCTGGAGGCCTTGGAGTGTGGAGCGCCCCCCCATGGAGGGATTGCCCCAGGAATCGACCGTTTTGTAATGCTGCTGGCTGGAGAAGAGAATATAAGGGAGGTTATTGCCTTCCCCAAGACACAGAGTGATGTAGATCTCATGCTGGATTCCCCGTCCCCTGTTTCCGCGGATCAGCTTCGTGAGCTTCATCTTAAGCTCATCGAAGACTGATTCTCTTTAAATCTGAGCCACCTCATGAACTGTTCACTGTGAGTGAGCTTCGTGCTATAATGAAGATGAAATGAAAGTAACCACAGAGAAGATCGAAGGAAGTC
The DNA here is from genome assembly GCA_020344295.1 of Dehalococcoidia bacterium. Classification (GTDB taxonomy): domain Bacteria; phylum Chloroflexota; class Dehalococcoidia; order SZUA-161; family SZUA-161; genus SZUA-161. The sequence continues at coordinate 370,011 of CP070819.1, forward strand.
AGGTGGTTCTCAACGTTGAGGTAGAGGCGGAGGAGATGGAAAACGCTGTAAAGCAAGCCTATCGCCGTCTCGGGGCCAAGACGACGGTCCCCGGTTTCCGCAAGGGTAAAGCTCCGCCCGAGATGCTAGAACGTTACTATGGCAAAGAAGCCTTTGTAGAGGATGCTGCTGAGCACCTTCTGCCGGAGGTCTACGATCGGGCGATCGACGAGCATGAGGTGGAGGCTATCGCTCAGCCCAAGATCGATATACTCCATATCAACCCGCTGTCATTTAAGGCTACCGTTCCGGTGCGGCCCACTGTCGAGCTGGCGGACTATAATGAGATCAGGATAGAGCCGGAGACGGTAGAGGTTACCGAAGAAGAGATAACAGAGACGCTGGAAAGGCTGCGCTATATGAATACTCCGTGGGAGCCTGTTGACCGCCCGGCGCGCTTCGGGGACTTACTGGCCATTAACGTTGAAGGTACTGTTGAAGATAAGGTAGTCATCGATGAGAAGGAAGGACTGTATCAACTGGAACCAGATCCCCCCAGCGCTGTGCCCGGCTTCGCTGAGAAGATGGAAGGGGCCGAAAAGGGTGAGGAGAGGGTATTCACGCTGACGTTGCCGGAGGACCGCGGGGAACTGAGTGGGAAGGAGTGCAGTTTCAAGGTCGTAGTCAACGAGATCAAGGATAAAAACCTCCCTGAGCTCGATGATGAATTCGCTAGAAGCCTGGGCCAGGGATTGGAGACACTGGACTCCCTCAAGGAGAGGATCGGCATTGAGATCAGGTCGAGGAAAGAGTGGGAGGCGAAGACCAGGCTGGAGGAGCAGGCGATCGAGGCAATGACGGCTCTGGCCCGAGCCGAGTTTCCGGATATCATGGTACAAAACGAGGTCGATCGCCTTATCGACGAGCGGGAGAGGTATTTCGGAGATCGTGAGAAGCTGGAGATGTATCTCGAAAGCATAAAAAAGACCCAGGAAGAGCTGAGAAACGAGCTCAAGCCAATGGCGGAGCGGAATGTCCTGCGTTCGCTGGTACTGCACAAGTTTGCTGAGCTTGAAAGTATCGAGGTCAATGATTCTGATGTGGATGCTGAAGTAGAACAGATTGTGGGGAACGCAACAAGCGAGGGTGTGCGACAGGTTGTCGATAATCCATCCAGTCGGGAGACGCTGAGAAGGAATCTCTATATCAGGAAGGCAATTGACCGTCTGGTAGAGATAGCTACTGGAGGACAAGTGCCTGTAGCTACGGAGGAAAAACCTGCAGCGGAAGCAATTGCTGAGGAAGAACCTAAAAAAGAGGAGCCTGCTGAATCACTAGTAAAGGAAGAGGGGGATAAAAATGACAATACAACCGAGTAATGTGATTCCATTTGTAATTGAGAGCAGTGCCCGGGGCGAGCGTACCTTCGATATCTACTCGCTA
>CP070819.1:371532-381945 GCA_020344295.1 Dehalococcoidia bacterium
CTCGGTATCACAATCAATAGTAGGCGTACATTTCAAATACATTTCCATAATTCATCCTCAATTATATAGACGGGTTTGATTTCGGAATTGCCAATTTGGCACACAATAAGTCCGTGCTTAATATGATTGTTACGCTTCACTCTTGTCCTTATAATAAATTTTTATAAGATGTTCGTGGAAATGGATTTCATATATCACAGAATGCTGAATTTGTCAAATTTATCTCGAGCCTGTGTTAGGTTGATTCCGGTGCGCAGTATCTGTATAATTTACTTATACGACTAAATTTACGCAGGATGACGTTATCTCACGGAGGAACTGGACCAGTGAAAGACGGCAGTTTCGATCAGTTTTCCGGCACATCCGATTATGTGACCTCCGAGCCATTGAGAAATGCGGTAAATGTATCCATAGCTCTTGGAAGACCCCTGCTCATAAGGGGCGAGCCGGGGACAGGGAAGACAAAGCTCGCCCACAGCATCGCCCGTGACCTGGGGAAAACGCTGATCGTATGGAATATTAAATCGACGACCAAGGCTCAGGAGGGGCTGTATGTCTATGATACCGTACAGAGGTTGAATGACAGCCGCTTCGGTGATCGGGATATCTCCGATATCAAGCAATACATCAAACTGGGCAAACTGGGGCAGGCTTTTGATTCCGTGGAGCAGGTTGTGCTGCTCATTGACGAGATAGATAAAGCCGATATAGAGTTCCCCAACGACCTGCTCAATGAGCTTGATGAAATGAGCTTCTATATCACGGAGACGAATAAGACCATTGCTGCCATCCACCGGCCCATTACCGTCATCACCAGCAATGCTGAGAAAGAGCTTCCCGATGCCTTTCTCCGGCGCTGCATATTCCATTACATCGAATTCCCGGACGCGGAACTGATGGAGCAGATCGTCCGTGTGCATTTCCCCGATATCCGCATCAACCTATTGAGCGAAGCCCTGAAGACCTTCTATTCACTGAGAAGGATCGAGGACTTCAGGAAGAAGCCGTCGACAAGCGAGTTGATAGACTGGATTCAGGCCCTTGTTGCCAGCGGTATAGCTGACGATAGAATATCCACGGAGATCCCCTTCCTCGGCGCCCTGCTCAAGAAAGAAACTGACTATGACTATTTCGTGAACAGGCGTATGACCAGGATGGGCGACACCCTGGTCCGTCGGCAGTGGTAGGCGATGTTCACCGATTTCTTCTATATCCTCCGCAAGAGGAAAGTCCCGGTCACCATTACGGAGTGGATGACCCTTATGGAGGCTCTGGCCAGGGGTTATATCAACAACCTGGATGAATTCTACTTTCTGGCGAGAGCTATTCTGGTTAAGAGCGAGGCCTACTTCGACCACTATGATGTTGCCTTCCAGGAGTATTTCCAGGGTATCGAGAGCCCCATGGAAATCACGGAGCAGATACTGGACTGGCTTAAGAATCCCATGAACCGGCTTACCCTCACGGAGGAGGAGCTGGCCCTGTTTGACCAGATGGACCTGGACGAGCTGATCAGCGAACTGGAGAAAAGGCTTCAAGAGCAGACCGAGGCACATGATGGCGGTGATTACTGGATCGGCCGGGGCGGCACATCTCCCTTCGGGCATTCCGGAAGCCATCCCGCGGGCATCCGGATCGGGGGTGAGGGCGGGGGAAGGCATGCCGTGCAGATAGCCCATGACAGAAGGTTCCGTAACTATCGACACGACTTGACCCTGGATATCCGGCAGATCGAAGTAGCGCTTAGGGGGCTGCGACAGTTGAGCCGTGTAGGCCCCGAGGACGAGCTTGACCTGGAGGAGACGATTGAGGCGGCTGGCAGGAATGCCGGCGACATCGAGCTGATCTGGCGGCGATCCCGGATGAACAGGGCTAAGGTTCTATTACTGATGGATGTTGGCGGCTCGATGGAGCCCTACGCTTTACTATGCAGTCAGCTGTTTTCGGCGGCTCACCGCAGTACTCATTTCAAAGAATTCCACTACTACTATTTCCATAACTGCGTATATGATAAGCTCTACGAGGACATTACCCGACGGGAATCGACTGACACCGACTATCTCCTGCGTACGCTGGACCCCAACTTCAAAGTGCTGCTGGTGGGGGATGCCACGATGTCCCCCTACGAGTTGACGGAACAGCATGGAGCGATTAACTATTCTGACCGTAATGAAATACCGGGTATAGTATGGCTCAAACGGATCGCCGATCATTTTACTCACTGCGTCTGGATGAACGTGGAGAACCCGCGTCACTGGAACCACACAACGGTTAGAATGATACACAGGGTTTTTCCCATGTACCCCCTTACTATCGACGGTCTGGGACAGGCCGTGCGCAAACTGCTGGTGAAGAATTAGACCTGCTCACCATCGCGAACAGTCCGTGCCTGAGGTTATAAGCTCCTGCACAGCCCCTTGCATCGGATTCATTGTATAGCGTAGTACTATTACCGAAGATGCTCTTGGTAGTAATGGTATAAAATTCGCTATCTGTGAACTGACGAAATGTCCCTTATTATCCCCAAAGGGTCTCTCACTCTACGTTCAAACTGCTCAGGATTGACGTGGTTTGGTGAATATAAGTGAAGGCGAAAGTAACTTCCCCTTGATTACCATCGTAGGATTGACCCCCCACACGATTGCATCATAATTAATCACACACGCGTCGCACGTAAGCGATCCCCCCCGTTAAGAGGGGAGTTGGATAGAAAATGAACTTCGACGTCGCCGTGATACTCACCGCTTTCGCTCTCTACATTCTCCTGTTCGCCAAGGTTATTCGGGGGAAGCGATTGAAGACGCGCTTTTTCCTGCTTGTTTACCTGGCAGCATCCGCTTTATGGGCTATAACCGGTTATGTTGTGCATGCCGACTTCTACCCGGAGCGGACATCGCTCCTCGGGAATATATTGCCACTGATGGGACTCTGGGCTGTGGTTGCCTATTGCCAGCTGGTTTGTGCATTTGTAGGCAGAAGAGTAGCTATCTGGACAGGTATAAGTTATGCCTTTGTTAACGTACTGGTGATCCTGGCTGCACTGGGGTATATGCCTCGGAGTGCACAATATGCGAGTAATACTGGGGTTAGTATGTTGCTCGGCCCTTGGCAGTATGCCTTAATCGTAGGCGTGGCCCTGTTTGCATTACTGCCGATATTCTATTTGTGGCAGGAGTATCGAGGTTTGAGAAACATACGCGGTCGTAATCAGGTTCTCTATATGATTGTTGGTGCTTCCGTAGCCGCAACAGTTAGTATGAAGATAGCGATTCCAAATATACCAAATTATCCTCTTGAGCATGTTGGTTACGCCGCCAATGCTTTACTGTTCACCTACGCACTAAGTACTCATAGGCAGCCTGATATAAAGTCGGCAGCAAAGACGGGCCTGGTATACCTAGCTTCAAGCCTGATAGTCGCCCCACTGTACGTCCTCTCCCTCTGGAGCTTGTACCACTTCTCTCGCAGTTGGTCCAGTCCCGCAATTATTGCTATCGCTATCGGGATGATATTCGTTTTACCCTGGTCATTGGTTGTGCTACGCAAGCCCGTTGGTAAATTCATCGACGGGATCTTGTACGGAGAGGACCTGCACTACAGGGAGACTATGCTCAGCTTCCCCAAAAGGATGCGGAATGTCCTCAGTCTGAAGCAGTTGGCTGAGGGCATGCTGCAACCGATTCCTCAAGCTTTGAAGGCCTCACATGCAAGTCTCCTTTTTCCCAGCAACGGCGATTTTACATTGCAGTTCAGCAATCAAATAGGCGGTGGAGAGCCATCGGGGGCGATAGAATTGCGTAATGATAGTCCGATTATCAGCTGGCTTGTGGAGAACGATGAGCCTCTCTTCCGTGAATCACTTTATGATGCACCGGAGTTCGAGGGGATGAACGAGGCAGAGAGAAGTGCGATTGAAGTGATGCGTATTGGGCTGCTGGTGCCGATGAACAGCAATGGCAGGCTCGTTGGAATTCTCGCAGTGGGCGAAAAACTGTCGCGCGGCCAGTATTCCAGAGATGACATACTACTGCTCACAACGGTAACCAGTGAGCTGGCAGCGCCCATAGGAAACGCACAGCTTTATGCTCAGATCAAAGAACGGGTTCACACCGATGAGCTGACAGGGCTGCTGAATCATGGATATTTTCACCAGCGCGTTGATGAGGAGATTTCTCGTTGTTCTCGATTCGGCAGCATATTTTCCCTTTTATTCTTGGACATAGATCTGTTCAAATCATACAATGACGCCTTCGGTCACCTTGCAGGCGATGAAGTCCTCCGCCAGGTCGCGCAATGCATCAAAGGTTCGATCAGGGGAATTGACATGCCTTTTCGCTATGGAGGCGATGAGTTTGCCATATTATTGCCGGAGTCATCCATAGACGATGCTACCCATGTTGCTGAGAGAATACGCAGAAAGATAGAAACTGAAATGGACACCAGAGGAGTCGCATTATCCTGTAGCATAGGCATAGCCGCCTGGCCAACTGATGGGGTTACTAGGGAAAAGGTTATACAGGCAGCGGACAGTGCCCTCTACTTGAGCAAGCAGGCAGGAAGGAATCGCATATCACTGGCCTCTGAAAGGGATATTTCCCAATCCCTGGATATCGAGGCTGTTGGAGACCATGAGGTTCTGAGCGCCGTACATGCATTGGCGGCCACGGTTGATGCTAAAGACTCCAATACATACGGTCACTCGAAAAAGACTAGTGAATACGCTGTATATTTGGCCGAAGCACTTGGCTACACCAGCGATAAGATAAGCGTAATCAGAGCAGCGGCACTGCTGCACGATATCGGAAAGATACGGGTCCCTGACAGACTTCTACAAAAGGTCGGTCCTTTAAATGATGACGAATGGCTCGCTGTCCGTGAGCATCCAAAATTCGGTGTTACGATACTCAAACATATAGAAGGTCTAAGCGCCTGTCTCCCCATCATACAGCATCACCACGAACGATTCGATGGGAGCGGGTATCCCGCAGGACTGACAGCTGAGAATATACCCCGCGATGCCAGGATTCTTGCTGTGTCGGATGCTTACGATGCCATGACTTCTCCACGCCCTTAACGCCGTAAAAAAATGACTCATCAGGAAGCTATAGATGAACTGGCACGCCATGCTGGCACCCAGTTCGACCCCGAAATAGTTGAAATGTTCAGTACAATGTGGGAACCTCTGGATTCGTATGTGACGACTAGCGGGATCAGCCGCACAGCCAAACGAAAACCGTCTTCCAGTAACAGAAAGCTTGAGCTTCTATCTTTTATGTCCGATTTGTGATAGCGCTCAAATCCAGAACAATTCACATCAGTAATCAATAGTACCATTTTCCCCTTAGAAATCGCCCGATATTACCATAGTATGCACAGTAACTTTGTGCTACGGTGAAAACAGTACGACCCGCTACGAAGTTTGCGGCAAAAGTCATTTATCTACTGGTTAGTTCGAATAAGGCAGAGAAACCGAAAGAAACGATGACAGACTGGTATTTTAAGGAACCAACAGGGGCAGAAAATGCGTAAGATAGTAGCGATGATTGTCAGCAACGACGCGTTTTCTCGGGCTGGCATACGGGAGACGTTGTCTGGGCAGAATGCCTTGGCTTTGCTGGAGATTGTGGAGTGTGATCCCGGTGAGGACGGTAACGAGGCAGTCAAGCAAATTTTAGAGAGTTCGCTGGACGTCGTGGTGCTTGACCTGGGTCATATAAGCACCAGAGGGCTCGAGGTGAGCAGGAAACTGACTCGTAATTTTCCGGGCACCAGGGTTATCGTGCTGAGTAGTAAATCAACGGAAGACGATGACGAGCTTTTTGAAGTGATGAAAACGGGAGCTGTAGCCTATCTCAGGAGCAAGCAGTGTACCCCTAACACACTAGTTGAGATAATAGAACGGGCTACAAATGGTGAATATCCCATAAACGATGAGATATTCGATCGCCCTCAGCTCAGCACGCGTGTTCTCAGGCAATTTCAGGATATTGCGGCCGCTGGAAGGCCTCTCGGTGAGGTTGCCATGTCCCTTACTGCTAGAGAATCGCAAGTGCTGACCCTCATCGCTGATGGCAACTCAAATAAACTTATCGCTGGTATTCTCGGCACTAGTGAGCAGACGGTCAAGAACCACGTCAGTACAATATTGCGTAAACTGAATGCCAATGACAGAGCCCATGCGGTATTCATAGCGGTGCGCGATGGCCTGATCTCCGTGGAATCGAACACCAACGCTGGCCAAGTAGGCGAAGGCGGGGTCCTGGATTCAAAATACCTAGGGAATCGGCGCCGCGGTGCCCCCGCAAGCAGAATGACGCTTCGTCAGTATTTACGCGGCCGTTCCCCCACCAGTTGAAGCAGCCCAGCTTCAAATCAACCTGCTGATTCATCACACTCACGATTCACTATACTCAGAAACGTAATATCATTGTCTCAATATCTAACCTTCTCCAGACAGCTATCTCAACCTTGGGGCTCTTCCGTCCACTTGGCCATGAATGTATCCCTGTCCACACCCAGTTCCGCCAGCAACTCGCCATGGGCATTTAGTATCTCCGCCCAGGGCAGGTCGTCGTAGTGGCCGTGCTCGCGAATATACTCGATGTGCATTCTGCCGTCCTCGGTATGGCTGTGCAGCCTGGCATCGTTTACGCCGTCGAAATCAACAGGGATAAAGCTGTTTTCCAGGCACATTTCGATGTCGTAAGCGGGTGTAGCACGGACCCATTTCCCGTCTATGTATAGCTCAGCCCAGCCGTGGTATACCAGTATATTGCTACCGAACATCTTCTCGCGGAATTTCTCCGATAACAGGTGATTTCGGATGTCGGCGAATCCCAATCGCGCCGGTATGCCGGTGGCTCGCGCCATTGCAACGAGGACGATCGCCTTCTGATAGCAGAACCCATTGCCCTTTTCCAAGATCACGCTTGCCTTGTTGTAATCAAGGTTCTCACCCTCTGCGTAAGAATTAAACTTGATCTGATCTCTAACGAAATAGAAAAGCGCAACGGCTTTATCCTGGGCTGACTCCAGGCCTTCGGTTAAGGCCTGAGCCCTCGTTCTAATGGACTCCGTGTAGCAGTCGATGATCTCACTACATCTCAAATATTCTTCCATTACTACTCCTTTAAGGTAAGAGGCGGCGCTCTATGATCTTCAGTGCCATTTGTGTCAGAAGTAGAGGCGAAATCCATACGCAGACGCCTCGAAGCCTATGGAGCCGTACAGTCGGTGTGCTTCCTCGCGCCTTCTATCGCTCATTAGCTGGACCTTGTAGCATCCCTGTTCCCTGGCTCGGGCGGCCGCGTGTTCCAAGAGCATTCTGCCGAAACCCCTGCGCCGGTATTTCTCGCTTACCACTAGGTTTTCAACAAGGCCCCAGGGGGTAGCGCTGTGGGAGAGGTTGGGGACTATCAGGAGCACGACCGTACCCACAACCTCGCCCTGATCTTCGAGAACAAAGAGCTCGTGTCTTGGGTCGGCGTATATATCCGCGAACACCTTATGGGCATCTTCCGGAGTCAGTTTCCGGTCTTGTTCGACCTGTGAGAGCTGTATGACGAGCTCATCGTAAAGTTCGAGGATGCGGGGTAGGTCCTTATCGGTCGCCGGACGTATGTGCGCCATATGCTTGATGCCTCCCTGTCGCGCACAAGTAGCATAGATTAGCTGTGTCCGGGTGTCAAACGGCACTTGATATCGGATACTAAATCCTCTTCCTTGAAGGAGAGGGAAGGATGAGGGTGAAACAAAGAAGTCGCCTTTAACGCACTAACTCTATTCATTAGAATAGGAATGATGAATAGGCACACCTAACCGATCTTGACTGGACGCTGGTAGTCAGCAAGTCTATAATAAGCTAGGTGCAGTGTTTATCCAGAGCAACACATGATCTGCTCAACAACGTGATGAATTCCAAGGCCAGCCCGGGAGTTCAAGTTGGGCTTAGCTCTTTTCACTAAGCTGCCGAACGTACTCACACTCGGCAGCTTATATCTAATACGATATTACTTAAAATCGGAGGAAGAAGCTTTGAATTTCAATCTGACTGAGCAGCAGGAGATGTTCCAAAGGGAAGTGCGGAAGTTCGCAGAGGCGGAAACAACACCTTTAGTAGACATAATGGATAGAGAGAATACATTCCCCCAGGAGATTCGTCCGAAGCTGGCTGCCATGAATCTTTATGGGATTCCCTGGGAGCAAAAGTACGGCGGGGCTGGGTCGGACTATGTCAGCCTGACCATTGCTCTCGTGGAGCTGGCTAAGGTCATAGCGCCTCTATCCATGCATGTACAATGCCAGCATACTGTTGGCGACAGGTTCAACAAGCTGGGCACAGAGGAACAGAAACAGAGGTTCATGGTCCCGATCTGTGAAGGCAAAATGGTTGGCTGTTTCTGCTTTACCGAGCCGGACACGGGTTCCCATCCGAAGATGATCAAGACCACTGCCGTAGAGGATGGCGATAGCTATGTTCTCAACGGGACCAAGAGGTTCGTCACCAATGGGCGTTTTGCCGACGTGGCTTTCATTTTTGCCAAGCTTGAGGGAGACATCAGTTTGTTCCTTGTAGACACGAACACGAAGGGCTTCTCTCGCGGCCCGAAGATGGATAAGCTTGGCTTGAGGGGCACTGAGCTATGTGATTTGATAATGGATGATGTCCGGATACCTAGGGAGAATCTGATGGGTGGCAAGGGAGGTAAGTTCGATGCGCTGAAAGATGCCATGACGCTCGGCAAGCTCTGCCTCAGTGCCCACTGCATAGGACTCATGCAGGCGGCACTGGACGAGGCCATTAAGTATTCCATGACCAGAATGCATTTCGACGAGCCGATCTTTGATCTGCAGGCTATTCACTGGCTGTTGGCTGAGATGGCATCCCGGCTCGAGGCGTCGCGCTGGCTGACCTACCGGGCCGCTTTCCTGAAAGACCAGGGGCTCGATACGATTAAAGATATGGCTATCACCAAGCTCTTCGTGACCCAGACGGCCGTGGATGTATGCCGCTTCGGGATGCAGGTCCATGGCGCCTACGGCATTAGCAAGGAGTACAAAATCGAGCGTATCTTTCGAGATGCCAAGATGTACGAGCTGCTCGAAGGCACGTCCGAGATACAGAGAGAATTGATAGTGAAGCGGTTGCCACGCTAGGACCTTGGGCGAGGCACTGAACATATAAAGCTGGTCAGATGCACAGTGATTCTACTAAGGCTATATCATGGCTAAACTAGAGAGATTGTTTGAACCTATACAGGTAGGTAATCTGGAGTTAAGGAATCGGATCAAGATGCCGGCCATGGCCGTTGTGCCGCCGGAGTCGGAGGAGGCGGTCATCAATCGGCTGAAGGCTTTCTACACCGAGAGGGCGAAGGGCGGTGTGGCAATTATCGGCGTGAGTTGTACGGCCACCCGGCTAATCCAGGACCCCATGCTGGGGCTATATGATGACAGCTCCATAAAAGGTCTTGCGGAGCTGACTTCAGCGATACATACCCACGGAGCTAAGACGTATGCGCAGATGGGCGTCGGCTATAGCTGGGCTTTCGACGACGGCCCCGTTGAGATCGTCGGGCCTTCGGGGGTCTCTCTCTCCGGGCGTCCCGGCACTCCTTTTCGTATGGGTGGCCCTTGGGAGCCAGCCATGCCGCGGGCGCTCTCCGTGGATGAGATCCACCAGATAGTCGAGGCCTATGGCGACGGAGCCCGCAGGGCGCGCGAGGCCGGTTTCGATGCTGTCGAGGTAATAGCGAGCGTGGGCTATATTATCGCCCAGTTCATGTCCCCGCTAACTAATAAAAGGACAGATGATTACGGCGGCAGCCTGGAGAACCGGATGCGCTTCTTTCTCGAAATTATCGAGAGCATGAAGGGTAAAGCGGGATCCGATTTCACCTATACTTGCCGCCTCAGCGGTTCCGACCTGCTTGAAGGGGGATACAGTGCTGAGGATACGGCTGATATGGCACGGATTCTGGAGAAGGCCGGTATCCACGAGATCGACGTGATGTCTGGCTGGCATAATGCCCCGGTTCCGATAATACAGACGGACGTTCCCCAGGGAGCTTGGGCCCACCTGGCCGCGACGGTTAAGAAGACCGTCAACATACCGGTGGCCGCGGGGACTCAGATCCAGGATGTGGTCGTTGCCGAACGTGTGGTAGCTGAAGGCAAAGCGGATATGGTCTACATGGCGCGGGCACTGCTCGCCGACCCGGAGCTGCCGAATAAGGCGAGGGAGGGACGGCTGGACGATATCAGGCCGTGCATGAACTGCTGCCGCTGCATCGAGGCCTCCGATGCGCCGCCGATATACTGCAGCGTGAACGCCAGGCAGGGCAGGGAGCATGAGTACCCCGCGGAGACGCCCGCTTCACAGAGCAAGCGTGTGCTTGTTGCCGGGGCCGGGCA
>CP070819.1:382045-389147 GCA_020344295.1 Dehalococcoidia bacterium
AGCTCCTCTCCTTGAGATGAACGAGGTAATTCAATAGTAATGACCGATCGACAGACGACCAGCTTACCTCGGGACCATCCCCTTTCGACGTATGCTCTCGTACGAAAGCAGAGAATTGACTGAGATCGTTCTTGTACGCATCCAGGGTGTTGTTAGAAAAACCCTTTTCGATAGACAGAGCGGACAAAAAACTCGCAATCGGCCCTTCCATTACATTCCTCCATATCAGATTCGTACGCTAACCCGATATCTTCAAAGGGGGCAGGTCTAGACACCTCTCCTTGCACAGCTCCCGATAGATAAGCACCAACTCCTTACCAAAAAGAGCGCGCTTGCGCTTGACCGCCAATGCCCTAGCACGTGCCAGTATCTCCTGGGCAAGTTCATCCGGAAGCTCAATTCCGAATTCATTGGCGAACTTGAAATGGATAGTATGGGAACCGCTGTGCTTGCCAACCAGGATCTGACGCTCGGACCCTACCTCCTCAGGGGTAAAGGCCTCATATGTACCCGGGTGCTTGAGCACCCCATCGGCATGTATACCTGACTCGTGGGCAAAGATGTTATCTCCGGTGATCGCCTTGCCCACCGGCAGTGGCCTCTGTGCAACGTCGGCTACATACAAGGAAATAGCACGGAGTTTCCGTGTGTCTATTCCAAGATCGACCTTCTCGATATGCTTCAAAGCCATAGCCACTTCGGCCAGGCAGGCATTACCCGCCCTTTCACCAAGTCCGTTCACTGTCGTGTTGACGTATCTGGCTCCAGCCTTGATACCAGCGATCGCATTAGCTGTGGCCATACCAAAGTCATTGTGAGTATGCATCTCGATATCAATACCTACTTCATCGATCAATCGGCGAATTGTCTCGTAGGTCATGAATGGGTCCAAGACACCCACTGTATCGCAGAAGCGCATGCGGTCGGTGCCAGCTTCCTTAGCATTCTGAGCGAACTGGAGAAGGAATTCAGGATCAGCCCTGGATGCATCCTCAGCGTTAACTGAGACATAAAGATCGTGGCTTTTGGCATACCTAGTTGCTCTGGAAACACTATCCAAGACCCATCCCCGGCTCTGCCGCAACTTATGCTGGATATGGATGTCCGAGACGGAAATACTAAGCGCAACAGCCTCAGTGCCGCATTTTAATGACGCATCTATATCCGAAATTACGGGTCGGTTCCAGGTCAGGATTCTCGCCCCAAGGCCCAAACCGATAATGGTCTTGATCGCCTGCATCTCGTCGCCGCCCATAGCGGGGACGCCGACCTCGATCTCATGCACACCGAGCTCATCGAGCATCTGGGCGATGCGCACCTTCTCCTCATTGGTGAATACCACTCCAGCTGTCTGTTCACCATCTCTTAGAGTGGTGTCATCGATAATAAGGTCCAAATACCCTTCCATAGCCCGATTTTAGCTTCAATTTGGAGATGACAGGGGCAAAGCCTTCTAAACATAACACAACTTTTTTTAGTTTGCAAGCAATTTTATTACGAGATTTATTACAATTTACTCCCTCTGACTAAGTTAATATCTTAAGAAGTCATAATAGAGGAAACATCATCATACCTGCAGCAACAATCTTACATCTCGTGGTGGTGACCAATGTGCCGCCCCTGCACTTTCTTTTCCGTACCAAATAGTGCAGCAGATTTGCAAAAGGAATTCCCTATTTGATATACTGAGAAGTTGAAGGGGATTAATCGATCGCATAGAGGCCTATTTAACAAAGATGCGACCGATTTCCAGATAACGGTGCTGTGGTGAGAAGTCCGTATAAACTCGATGCTACCGCAGGATTCCAGCTACAAAGGTGCTTCAATGAAATTGTGGAGAACGCCCTTCGATCAGGCAGAAAAGGCAACCAGGCCGGCGAAAGTGCTGATCGACAAGGACAGATGCAAGGGATGCAGTTACTGCGTGGAATTCTGCCCGAGGGGCGCCCTGGTACTGAGCGACGAATTGAATCCCAAGGGATACACGCTGGCAGCGGTAGCAGACGAGAGCAAGTGCCTCGGCTGCGGCCTCTGTGATATCCTCTGCCCCGAATTCGCAATCCACCTCGTACTTAACTTTACCGAAAGCTGACGGATATTTGACATGTCTGAAAACGGTGCTCTCTGCGGAACCTACTTTTTAAACGGCGATGAACCCTGTGCCGAGGGCGCAATGAGCGCAGGCTGCCGCTTCTTCGCCGGCTATCCCATCACGCCGGCAACCGAGGTGGCGGAGAGGATGAGTGAACGCCTTCCCCATGTGGGCGGCATATATGTGCAGATGGAGGACGAGATCGCCTCGATGAATGCCATACTGGGCGCGTCCTGGGCGGGGATGAAGTCCATGACATCTACATCGGGGCCCGGATTCAGCCTGATGATGGAGAATCTGGGACTGGGAGTCATGCTGGAAACGCCCTGTGTGGTAGTGAACATCCAGCGCGCTGGTCCATCCACAGGTCTGCCTACCCTGACTGCGCAGGGAGACATGATGCAGGCGCGGTGGGGCTCACACGGTAGCTACGAGATCATCGCTCTCGTCCCAAGCTCCCCGCAGGAGATATTCGATCTTACCATCGAAGCATTCAACCTGTCAGAGAGGTACCGAGTCCCCGTACTTGTGATGTCCGACGAGGCAGTAGGACATATGAGCGAGAAGGTCGTAATACCCGAAATAGCTCCTGAGAACCTCGTAACTCGACCGCGGCCGAATGACGGGAGGGAGGGGTATCTTCCCTTTAAAGCCAACGATGACCTGATCCCACCGATGGCTATCGCCGGTGAGGGCTACCGCTTTCATGTCACCGGTCTTACCCATGATGAGAGAGGCTACCCGGTGATGACCGCGGAAGCCCAGGACAAATTGGTACGGCGGCTCGTGGACAAGATAAGGGTCCACCGGAATGACATAATAAAATACGAGGAGATAGGTGTGGAGGATGCGGAGGTCATAGTCTGCGCCTACGGAATCAGCGCCCGTATTGCACGTCTCGCAGTTCAGCAGGCACGGGAAGAGAGCGTTAGGGTGGGTCTGCTACGGCTGATAACAGTCTGGCCATTTGCCGAAGACCGCATCCGAGAGCTGGCACAACAGGTGAAGGCATTCGTGGTTCCTGAGATAAATTATGGCCAGATCGTCCTCGAGGTAGAGAGATGCGCTGCGGGCAAAGCCAGAACTTTACTTGTGGAGCACATGGGAGGCAGCGTGCATAATCCCCAGACTATCCTGGATGCTATCAAGAAAGTAGCAAAATGACAAGTTCAACCAAGGTGGAGGAATACATCACAGATTCACTGCTCAGGCAGGACAGAATGCCGCATATCTGGTGTCCCGGATGTGGTATAGGGCCGGCCGTGGGCTGCTTCATAAGGGCCATTGAAAGCTCCGGTCTGGATCAGGACAAGATAGCCCTGATTTCAGGCATAGGCTGTACCGGTAGGGTTGCTGGTTATGTCAAGCTAGACTCGTTTCACACAACTCATGGCCGGGCTCTCCCATTCGCTATGGGACTGGGTCTGGGAAATCCGGAGTTGAACGTGGTTGTATTTTCGGGAGATGGCGATTTAATCGCAATAGGAGGCAATCATCTAATTCACACAGCCCGCCGCAATGTCGATATGACCGTTATCTGCCTGAACAATTTCAACTATGGGATGACCGGCGGTCAAATGGGGCCCACAACGCCACTTAATGCCCGCAGCAATACATCGCCATACGGAAATATCGAATATCCCTTCAATGTGCCTTACCTCGTGGCTGCAAGCGGTGCGACCTACGTCGCCCGCTGGACTATGCTGCATGCACGTCAACTAGAGTGGTCCATAGCCGAGGCTCTAACCAAACCCGGCTTCAGCTTCATTGAGGTACTGGGTCCATGTCCTACATTGTACGGGCGTATGAACAAGATGGCACGGGGGATGGACAGCCTGAATTATTACAAGGAGAACAGCGTTGTCCGTAATGGAGCCGATCCTAAGGATGTAGACTTAACATCCGACGGCCCAATCGTGGTGGGTAAATTCGTAGACATCGAGCGTCCCACTTTCTGGGAGCAATGCCAGCTGGTAATCGATAGAGCGCAAGCGAAGAAGGATTAGCCTGCTGCAGCGCGTCGATGATTGCCATAAAACTCTTTAGTTAAAGAGAATGGTTATATGAGTACCAGGGAAATAAGGATATCAGGGTTCGGAGGCCAGGGAGTTGTTCTGTCAGGGCAGATAGTTGGACAGGCCGCTTCCATATATGATAATGGTTTCTCGACTCTCACGCAGAGCTACGGGCCCGAGGCACGCGGTGGTTCCTGTACCGCAGAGATAGTTATCTCCAGTGAGCCTATTGGCTATCCCTATGTACAGAATCCCGACGTGCTCATTATCCTGTCACAAGAAGCATATAATAAGTACAAGAACAGCCTGTCTCCGGATGCCCTGATGATCATAGATCCGGACCTGGTCAATTCAGATGCCGACCAGACTCCAGCGCCCCTGGCCATACCTGCTACCCGCATGGCGCGGGAACTGGGCCGGGCGGTTGTGGCCAACATCATCACTCTTGGTTTCCTCGCGGCGGTGAGCGACATTGTATCCCTGGAGGCCTTGAAGAACTCGGTGCTGACCTCTGTGCCCAAAGGGACAGAGGAATTCAATACCAGGGCTTTCGAGACCGGGTACAATTATGGGTTGGAGCACGGGAAGCGGAACGGGGTCACCGGTGGCTAGGGGAATCGCCATACTCGGTGATGGTGCAGGCACAGCACAGGCTGCTCTGACACTGGCTGATCTGGGTCACGAGGTCAAGATAATCACATCGTCTCCGTCATTGAGCCTGGACGATGGCGACTGTGGTTCCATCGCTGATTACAGAGAGCGGATCAGCGTCTGGCCGCTGCTCCTGCGGGCTGCAACCCACCCGCTGGTAACCATCCATACGAACTCGGAAATCACAGCTATTTCCGGTAAACGGGGAAAATTCACGGTTAAGACTGTTAAGAATCCGCGATACGTTAGAGAGGACCTGTGTACCGGCTGCAGCCGCTGCGCCGAGGCATGCTCGGTTCAGATACCCTGCATACTCGACGGGCGTAAGTCGATATACAGCGCAATCCATCCCTCAGTCCCAAACAGAAAATCCGTCCCAATTGCATTCAGCATAGAGAAGACCGGGATCGCCCCCTGCCGGGCAGCATGCCCCGTAGGTATCAATGTACAGGGGTATATCTCGCTACTCTCCAAGGGTAAGGTTGATGAAGCTCTCAGCCTGATAAACGAGGCAGCCCCTCTCGCCGGCATTCTCGGCCGGGTGTGTACACATCCCTGCCAGGACAACTGTAAACGTGCCGAGGTCGACAGCCCTGTATATATTCCGGCCCTCCATCGATTTGCAGCTGACAACGCCCCCAGCGGCATTAATTACAAACGCAAGGCACCGGCCAAATCCAGGAGGGAGAGGATAGCTATCGTCGGCAGTGGCCCCGCGGGCCTGGCAGCTGCCTGGGAGCTGGCGCGCCGGGGTTATACCCCAACGATTTTCGAATCGCACGCGGTAGTCGGAGGGATGGTGGCCACTGGCATCCCCAGATTCCGACTGCCTCACGAGGTGAGAGAACGGGAAGTGGAAGCGATAAAGGCTCTGGGTGTAGATATTCTGACAGGAGTAACCGTAGGCCGCGATGTGACGATCTCCGATCTGCGGGAGCGCGGATATCGAGCCTTTTTCCTGGCGATAGGCGCTCACCAGAACAGGGGCCTGAATATCCCGGGTGAGGAACTCGAGGGAGTTGTAGATGCCGTCTCGCTCCTTTTCGCACTGAACCTGAAGGTCGGCGCTACCGTGGGCTCGAACATTGTAGTCATTGGCGGTGGCAATAGCGCCGTAGACTCGGCCAGGACAGCCAAGAGAAAGAGCAAAGGAGAGGTGCGAATACTCTACCGCCGTACGGCAGAAGAGATGACAGCCGTAGCCGACGAGGTGGAGGAGGCCCTTAAAGAGGGGGTATCTATTGAGTACCTCACGCAGCCTGTGGAGATACTTGGCGATGGGATGAAAGTGACCGGCATACGCTGCCAGCGGATGAAGCTGGGTGAGATGGACGCCGACGGACGTCGCAAGCCCGAACCTATACCGGGCTCCGAGTTTGTGATCGAGGCCGACCATGTGGTGATGGCTATCGGACAGCGGCCGAACAGCTCTGTGTTGAATATTAAAGGGCTGGATATCGACAGCGATGAAGCGACGATACAGGCAGACCCTCTAACGCTTGAGACCTCGATACCCGGTATCTTCTCCGGCGGTGACTGCGTCACCGGCCCCAACAACGTTGTGGATGCTGTAGCTGACGGATTACGGGCTGCCGAGTCCATAGACCGCTACCTGAGGGGCCGAGACCTGAAGAAGGGCCGTACCCTGGAAAAACCTAAGCCTGTTGATATCGACGTTAATACCAGGGAGGCTTCCTATCACAAGCGGGCCCGTATGCCCGCTATCCCGCCTAACAAGAGGATGGGCAGGTATGAGGAAATAGCGCTGGGATTGCCCGTCGATGTCGGGCAGCGCGAGGCGGAGCGGTGTCTTAACTGTGCCCTCTGCAGCGAATGCCTGCAGTGTGAGCAGGTCTGTGACCTGGGCGCAGTACTTCACCAGGACAAAATGGAGACAATAGATATCGGCGCTGACGTCGTAATAGATTTCGCCCCCTCCACTCATTCCAGCTATGATCATCCGGGTGTCTACACGGTGGAAGCTGATGAAGATCGTAGTCTGGAAGACGAGCTCGCATCTGCATCAGCGATGGCACTGGATGTCGCTGCCGAACTCAGACCGAGGGATGAAGCGTATCCCGCAGGCAAATATACTGGGATTAGCGGGGAAGCGCTGCTGGAGAGAAAAACTGATGCTGTAGAGCTCATTCCTTCGGATAGGGCTCGTATAGGGGTTGTGCTCTGTCGCTGCAGCGGAAGTATCAGCTCTATTATAGATTTCAACCAGGTAACGAACGAAGTGCTGCAGCTTCCTGGCGTCTGCAATATTCAGGAGATATCACAGGCATGCAGTGAGGAGGGAGCGAACAGGATTGGCGGCCAAGTTGCAGAATGGAAGCTGGAC
>CP070819.1:389247-392982 GCA_020344295.1 Dehalococcoidia bacterium
CATCGCTGCCAACCTCGAGGCAGGTAATTCGGAAGGCAAGCAGACCATGTACCAGGCCCTGGCAAAACTGGTAATAGGGAACATGGTATCCAGAGAGGAGGCCTTAATGAGAAGTAGCGATCCGATGAAACTGAGCGATGTGATTAAGGATTTAAATAAGGCCCTCTCGTTCTCAATTCCGAGTAATGAGCCTGTTTTGTCCTAGTCTTCGGGATAATTAAACGCCCGTGTTGTCATTAATAAATTTCGCAGGTGTGTAATGAGCATAACAACCTTAATGATCATCGATAGTCAGCAATATTTCATAGCTGAGATCCGCAAGATCCTGTCTCAGGCCAGTGAACTTGATGAAATCGAAATATTTGCTTGTGATCCTGGCCCCGATGGTAATGAAGCAATAGCAAAGATCGAAGAGAAATGTCCAGATATAGTGCTATTGGATATTGAATATCCATTCCTCAATGGACTTGAGATAGGTAAAAAGATCGCTTGTAGATACCCCGGGACCCCCGTAGTAATGCTCAGTGTCAATCCTGGGGAAGATTACGATGAGTTATTTGAAGCAATAAAGAGTGGGGCTGCAGCATATCTGAAAAGTATGACCTGTTCTCCCTCAGAACTAGCTAACACTATAAAACGAGTCTCGAATGGTGAATATGCAATAAACGATACAGTAAGCAACCAGCCCAAAGTCGCCTTGAGAATATTGAGGCATTTCCAAGAGATGACCACCTTGGACAGAAGAATAGAACAAATAACGACTCCCCTCACATATAAGGAGGAACAGATTCTAAGGCTGATTGCTCAGGGTAATCCAAACAAGAGCATTTGTAAAAAAACAGGGATCAGCGAACAAACACTTAAGAATCATATCAGCGGCATACTGCGTAAATTGAACGCCAATGTCAGAGCCCGCGATGTATTTACCACTATAAGCGACAGTCTAATACCCAGCCATTCTGGTCGGGACTAAAATATGACAAGAATACCAACAATAAACACCTAGTTCTAGCACTAATTATGGTTCCTCTGAAGCCCAAGTAACGTTATTTCTCTGAAGCAATATGTGGCACACGGCAAGGTGTTTTATTGCTGAATGGAGGGCAAATTACGCTGTGGGTAAGTTTCGATGCTCAATGCATCGCCGGCCATGGCTACGTTTTACTAGAGGTTTGCGGTGTGGGGATCCAGCGCGTTTTCGATATCACTGTCTAGGAGGGGTAGCAGCTGCTGAATCCGGGTGAGACACCCCACCAGTCATCTAAGAACATGGCCAGACAGCATTCTGTCTGATCGACACCGGACTCATGGAAATCAGCGCTGCTAACGTAACCTCGCCACACTATCTGCGTCGATCCCACGTCTTCGATGCCGATCGCCATCCTGATTCTATCCTTAACGCATTTCTGAATCGCATTTTGGGCTTTATCACTAGCCCTCCCACTAATAACGAACTCGCCTTTGTTATTGTTCCAGTTTATACAAAGTGCTTCACCTTTCCATAGGGGGCGGATTGTTGTATCCAGTTTCTCGATCGTTGCTTTCATGGTCAACCTCCCGAGGCATCACGTTTTTCACGTTCAGCATTAGTGTATTAGTATTATGCCGCAAATGATTAAATGATCAACCCTACAATGGTAACTGAACCTTAGTTACTTTCGCCTTCACCTAACTTCACCGAACCACCTCCGCCCCCCAACAACGATCGTGGAAACTACAACCATGAAGTGAAACAACGGGTCTCTACCAGGTCGGTTAATTACCCCAACACGCTTTTCGCGCTAGTACCGATGTATTTTTTCCTGCATTACTATATGGATAAAGGATGTAGGAAAATTGGGGTATTCAGGCAACGAAACCTTGAAAGTCGGCTGATGATATCATAATATAGATTATCTTGGATTAGCATTATATCGCCCAGGATCAGACGCAGTGAACTATTTACTACCGGGGAGGATTGAACTGCTATGGAGCTACTGATTAAAGGCAAGAACCTGGACGTAGAAGAAAACGCTCAAGAGTATATTCGGAGCAAGCTTAGTAAGCTTGAGCGCCACCTCCCCGACCTCGATGAAGTCAAGGTCGAGCTAACCCGGGAAATGACGAAGGCGGCGGAGAACCGCTTTGTCGTACAGGTCACGATCAATACCCATGGGGCGTTACTCCGTGGGGAGGAAAGGTCATCGAACATCCTGGCTGCTGTGGACAACGTCGTCGACGTCCTCAACCGCCAGATCGAACGTTTCAAGGGCAAGCTATACCGCAGTAAACGAAGGAAGCTGACGAAGGATCAGATTGCGGCCGAGTTGAATGAGTTCATTGAGGAAGCCGTAGCAGAGGACGAGAGAGCGATTGTTAAGGTAAAACGTTTCCCGGTGAAGCCTATGTCGCCGGACGAGGCGGTCGAGCAGATGGAGCTGCTCTCACACGACTTCTTCATCTTCTTCAACGCTGAGAACGACAATTTCAGTGTGCTGTACCGTCGAGGGGATGGAGACTACGGCCTGATCGAACCTGAGCTGGCTTAACTACGGCCCGCATTTGCCATATAGTCCTCAGAGTATAAAACAACAGACCTCACCCCATATTCCAGTCAGTACGTTTTATAACCGCTTCACGCATCCTGCGGCTTGTGTTAGAATCTGTCGTGGTTATCAATCATGGAAGATTTGGCCCACAAGCTCGAAAACTGGATAAAAGAACAGGTGTTGAGCGCAGGCTGCGTGGGCGTGGTTTTCGGCCTCAGTGGGGGTGTCGATTCTTCGGTCGTGGGTGCCCTTTGCAAGCGTGCATTCCCCGACAACTCCCTTGGGGTGTTAATGCCCTGCTACAGCTTGGAAACGGATATGGAAGATGCCCGGATGGTAGCCCGGGAGTTGGCGATCTCCACCGTAACTGTGAAGCTGGACAATATCTATGACTCCCTGCTTAGTGCCTTCCCCGATGATGAATACGATCCTGGCACGAGGAATCTGGCCGAGGCAAACCTTAAGCCGAGGCTGAGAATGACTACCCTATACTACTTCGCCAACCGTCTGCGTTATCTTGTGGTCGGCACGGGTAACAGAAGCGAGATCGCAGTGGGTTACTGCACTAAATACGGCGACGCCGGAGTCGATATCCTGCCGCTGGGAAATCTGCTCCAGACCCAGGTCCGTGAGCTGGCAAAACACCTCGACATCCCCGAAAGAATAGTCCGGAAGGCCCCGTCGGCCGGCCTCTGGAGCGGCCAAACCGACGAGGTGGAGATGGGCCTGACCTACGAGGAACTAGACCGCTACCTCTCTACCCATGACGCCACCGATGAGGTCCGCCACAAGGTTGACAATCTGGCCCGCGATACAGCCCACAAAACGACGTCCCCACCCATACCTCCATTTTGACAGCTACGCTGTAATATGTGAAAATATTGAGGCTGCTTTCTTCAAACCAGAGTCCATTCCCAACGGCCTTTGAAAGGAGTTCTCTGCCATGGGCGATGACAAAGAAAAGCCCCCGATGTTAGATAGCTACCGTGTTCTGGACTTGACCGACGACAGAGGGGCTTTATGCGGCAAGGTCCTCGCCGAGCTCGGCGCCGACGTAGTGAAGGTGGAGCCGCCGGGCGGTGATCCTTCCCGCAAGGTTGGCCCGTATTATCATGATACCCCGGACCCTGAGAAAAGCCTTTACTGGTTCGCCTTCAACATTAATAAGAGGGGCATAACCCTCAACATCGAGACCAGAGCGGGACAG
>CP070819.1:393082-398376 GCA_020344295.1 Dehalococcoidia bacterium
ATGTGATATTGATATCGATTATAGCATCTGTGTCAATAAGTAACCAAGCAGCGTAGCTGTCTTTATTTCCTTATCCATCTGTCCTGCTTTTGCATGTGTACCAAGCAATATGAATATCGGCGTAAATGTATCTACTAACCGTTATAGATTTGTATCACGCCGCGTACCAATTGATAGCTCCACTGAGGGTACGGCCTTGTCGTTATATCACCCCAAGTTCTTCCAGTTTTCTCATATTGCGCCGTATTAATGCCCTGTCCGGTATCTCATAGAAATCACATTGCTCGGATTTCTTGCACCAGAATCCTGCGCGTCCGCAGTGTCCGCCAATGTCATTTGAAGAAGTTGGCAGCCCATTCTGCGTCCTTCGGCGTATAAACTGAACTATCTTCTTTTGTTCTTCGCTAAGTTCACCAGCCATGATCTCTACGGTCAAGTATTTACCTCAAACATATGCCTTTGGATTTCGTATGTCAAGTGCAAGGTACTAAAAGTTGATTACAGACGTTTGTCTGCCCACCCACCCACCCAAGGGAGCTTCAATCCCATGCACGTTCGGGGGCTGCGGGGGCGGAGCCCCCGAACCAGAAAGTGGGTGGGTGGGTGGGAAAAACCTACGTTTGAATATTATCTCTACGGCGAAACAGGATAGCTCCAACTTGACAAAAGTGCTATAATTCTGAGGCTATATCATATACGATATCGTTTATGATATAGCACTAGTACCAAGTGGCTGGCGTTTATATATTCGATACCCCTTATTTCAGTAAAAAGAAGTCAGCACCGGTCTGAAATCGCCACCCAATAAAACAAGAACGCTGGAACACAAAATTTAACATTGTAATAACGGCTGCGATGCGTATAATGGTTAGCAGGAAGGAGACATGGCCCCTTGGAAGCTGCCGGGGGCATCAATAAACCTGGGAACAGGAACACAAAATAGCAGGAGGTAGAAAAGAAGATATGGACTTCAGTCTTACCAGACAACAAGAGATGCTAATAAATATGGTTAGCGAATTTGCCGAAACAGAACTCGCCCCTAAAGCTCTGGAGCTCGATGAGAAAGGGGAGTTTCCCTTCCATGAGGTGAAGCGGGTTGCGGAGCAGGGTCTGGTGGGGATTGTTACATCCAAGGAATATGGCGGCTCGGATATGGGACACCTAGCCCGGGTCATTGCCATTGAAGAAATCTCAAAAGTATATCCACCTCTCGGTTTCTTCCTTCAGGTAGGGCCTATAGGAATGTATATACTCGAGACCATGGGAACAGATGAGCAAAAACAGAAGTATCTTCCCCCTCTGTGCAAGGGTGAGAAAATAATGTCAACCGCGGTGACAGAAGCTGCTGGCGGCTCTGAGCCACAGGCTATGCAATCCACGGCCGTAGCTGATGGAGATGATTACATAGTCAACGGTAGGAAGGTCTACATCAGCTTTGCCGAAGCGGCGGACATAGTCTGTTTTGTGGCCAAAACGGATGACAAGTTCAACGCGTTCATCGTGGAGAAAGGGACGAAGGGTTTTGAGATAACGCGTAGAGAAAGCCATAACGGCCTGCGCTCAATTCCGGTTAACGAGTTCGCTCTTACCGATTGCCGTATCCCCAGGGCCAATCTTGTAGGGGAGGAAGGCAAAGGTTTAATAGCAGGATTAAACGGAATCGCCGTAATCGGGAGGACGGGAGTTGCGGGCGTGGGCTTGGGCATAGCCCAGGGCTGCTATGAAGCTGCTCTCAAGTTCGCCAGGGAAAGGAATCTATACGGCAAGCCCATCGCCGGATTGCAGGCGATCCAGTTTATGCTGGTGGATATGAATGTTGAAATAGAGGCAGCGAGGTTCATAGCATACAAGGCTGGATGGCTCCTAGATCAAGGAAAAGGACCCAGAGAAGCGGGTGCTGACATCGCCAAAGCCAAGCTTGTAACATGCGAACTGGCCAATAGAGTGGCGTTCAATGCGGTGAGGATACTGGGTGGAGCTGGCACCACTCCCGAGTATCACGTCATACGCAGGCTCAGGGACGCAACGGAGCTGCTCGCCGCTGCTGGTACCCAGGAGATAATGAAGGTCATTATTGGAGGAAGCATTACCCGATAGTGGACATCATAGTCTGTATCAGGAGAGTAACGCAGGAGCAAGAACCTCGGCAGTCCAAGATCAATCCCCCAGACAGGAATGCCCTGGAGGAAGCTCTGAAGCTCAAGGAGAGGTTTTCCGGAAAAGTAATCGTCCTTACGATGGACGCGCCTGTGGCGAACGGCGCTCTCGAAGAGGCCTTGGCTGTAGGTGCCGACGAGGGCATTCTTATCTGTGACAACTCCTGCTCCGGTGCGGATACGCTGGCCACCGCTTACACATTAACCTGTGGCGTACGCTCTATCGGTCATTTCGACCTCATTCTATGTGGGAACGAGTCCACGGCCGGGGCCACAGGTCAAGTCGGCCCACAGCTCGCCGAGTTCCTTGAACTGCCGCACGTAACACATGCCAGGCAGATGGATGTTTCTGACGAGAAAAGTGCCCTTGTAGAGAGGGCTCTTGAATATGGCTATATGAAGGTCGATATTCAGCTCCCTGCGGTTATAGCGGTGGTAAGGGGTATAAACCGGCCCCGACTCCCTACCGTCACCGGCATCATGGAAGCAGCGGAGAAGGAGGTTAAGGTTTGGCGCGCTGATGATATCGGGGCTGAATCCCATAATATCGGGCTTGAGGGCTCCCCTACGTGTACACTCGGGGAAATCGAGAAGAGATATGAGCGCGGGAGGGAGATCTTTACCGGGCCTCCCGAAGAGTCAGTCAAGAAGGCAGTAACCAAGCTCAAGGAGTTGGGGGTTATTTAGGCATGTTTGGGGAGGTCTGGGTCTATGCAGAGCAGCGCCAGGGGAAGCTCCTGGATGTTTCCCTGGAGCTTCTGGGAAAAGGTATAGAGCTGGCGCAGAGCCTTGGTTCGGATCTGGCCTCCGTGCTCATCGGCGATGGAATCGAAAATCTGGCCCCGGAGCTGATATGTTATGGTGCTGATAAGGTCTATGTTCTGGAAGATTCCCGTGCCCAGCTTTACGAGCCTAACCTTTATGCCAGACTGCTGTCCGATCTGGCGAGAAGTAACGAGCCCGAGATAATACTCCTGGGAGCCACAGCTCTGGGAGGCGAAATATCGGCCGCGGCAGGTGCCAGGTTGAATACCGGCGTTACGGCCCACTGTATCGACCTGTATATTAGTAAGGAGCTAAGGCTTATTCACGTGGTACCCTGGCTGGAAAATAAAGTGATGGAGATAATATGCCGCAGGAATCCTCAAATAGCCACGGCGAAGCCCGGCGTCTTCCTGATGCCTACAAGAGACGAAAAAAGAGAGGGAAAGGTATTAAGAATTCCTGTCGAGATAGATGCAGAGGAACCTAAAGTCAGGACTGTAGAGGTCAATGAAGAGAAGCCTTTGGGGGTACTCCTGGAAGAGGCGGATATCGTAATATCCGGGGGTTGGGGCCTCCATTCGGCAGGTGGATTTGAACCCGTCAAGACACTGGCCGGAATCCTGGGAGCAGCAGTGGGAGGAACCAGGCCTGCTGTGGACAAAGAATGGATACCACAGGATTCGATGATCGGTCAGAGCGGCAAGACTGTAAGTCCGGAGCTGTTTATCAGTATCGGGGCCTCAGGGGCGATGCACTACACCACCGGTTTTTCGAGATCGAAGGTTATTCTGGCTGTAGACCGGAACCCTGAAGCCCCTATTTTCGATATGGCCGATGTCGGTATTGTCGGTGATCTCGAAGATATTCTTCCCTACCTCATCGAGGAGTTCAGGCAGGCCCGCAAAGCCGCGTAAAGCAGGGAAGGGATAACGCCAAATACAGTTCTCGACAACTGAAGAAGTCCATGGGAAGGGGGGCACCGTGATGTGATTCTCTCATCAATATCCGGGGATTATTACCTTAATAAAGGATATAAGGAGGCGCCAAAGTGGGAAAGAAAAAATACAAATGGTTCAAGTATGAGATAGACAAGAAGAATCCCAAGATAGCGATATGGACCTTCAACCGTCCCAATTCTCAAAATACTATACCTCCCTATAATCTGCTGCCGGAGCTCAGAGAAGCAGCGTGGACAGACGACGGCACCCAGGTAGTGATCATAAAGGGCGAAGGGCGCTCCTTCGGTTCGGGTTACGGTTACGAAGGAACCGAAGAGTTGACCAGGGCAATGCCGGAATGGGAAGAGTTGCCCGTTGGGTGGGGAGCGTCCCGCCGGACACCGGCCATGGGGGACCCCAACACTCCGTTCGATGCGCATATGAGCGATTATATCAATACCTATGCTCTCAACTATATGAAAACCTTCTGGGAGCAGGAGAACAAATTCTTCATAGCTCAGGTGCACGGGTTCTGTATAGCCGGCAGCCTGGAACTGGCCCTGCACTGTGACGTTACCTATGCGGCCGATGATGCCTGGTTCGGTTATCCGGTGACCAGGGTGATGGGCAGTCTCTGCAGCCCCTTGTGGTATTACACAATGGGGCCGAAAAAGACCATAGAGGTGATGTGCACCGGGGGCATGATTTCAGCCGCCGATGCCTACAAATGGGGTATGGTGAACAGGGTTTATCCCACACAGAAGGATCTGGAGAAAGGAGTACGCAGGCTGGCAGATGCGGTCGCCCTGATGTCTCCCCGCGCCATATTCAATATGAAGATGCAGAGGCGGGTGCTTTACATGGAGATGGGTTACTACGCCGGCGCCCACATAATGGGTCTCCTCGGCGGAGTCCTCCACAACAATACGACGCCGGAGGCACGGGAGTTCCACAGACTTATAATGGAGCAGGGACCTAGGGCGGCTTATGATTACTGTAATGCTCCCTTTGCCGAGTTCGACAAGGAATGGCGGTCGGCGCGGGCCAAACCCATAGAGCAGAAGAAACCGGCTAAGAGAAAAAAGAAATAGAAATAGTCTTCCTGCTGTAGCTGACTACAAAGTTGAGCGCCGGTTCTTGCAACCGGCGCTATCTTATGTTGGGGATTGGAGCATATCGAACGCAGCCTTACATATATGTTAAATATTGTAGCTGCCAAACCGATGATACTAAACATAATATTACCTGGATTGTATCCACGCCTATACTACACAGTAATCGTAGCGAAATATCAGAGGCTGGCGGTTGTGTTCCCCTTAGCTGTGGTAGAGGAAATTGGAAAATTTGAAGGTCAATTGATTTGTTGTGGTAGTATACCATAACATAATCACATAGCAAGGGGAAGTCATGGAAGAGGCAAAAAGGTTTAGAACCG
>CP070819.1:398476-404847 GCA_020344295.1 Dehalococcoidia bacterium
AAGGGAGACTTGAGCATAGCGGATGAACTGTTCGCCGAAGATTTCGTCAACTATGATCCTGGTCGAGGAACGACACCAGATCGTGAGGGTATGAAGCAGTTCCTTATAAATCTCCGCGCTGCTTTTCCCGACCAGAAACTGACTGTTGAGGATTTGATAGCCGAAGGGGATAAGGTTGTGCTCCGCTTTACAGGAAGTGGCACTCATAAAGGTGATTTGTCAGGTATTCCCCCCACTGGAAAGCAATTTAATGTACCCGGGGTCTCAATCCTCCGCATAGCCGATGGTAAAGTAGTAGAGCGGTGGAACGTCTCTGACTACTTACTTTTATTGCAGCAACTGGGAATCATCCCTGCAATGTGACGGATACCTTACGATAATATGAAGTGAATCGTGGCGCAAATAACAGTAGCCATGCGGAGCGTAATTACAGAATTATAAGCTATTGGTCTTAGCCATCTAGCTGCCTCGGTTTCAATATCAGCCGGGCAACTGCAGCGTCCTCTACCTGCTGGCGCGTCCAGAGCATGGGGTGGTACTCAATATAACGCCAGGGGTCTATCAGATCACTATAATGCGAGCTGTAGGGATGGCCACTCTGTCCGGTGGTATGTACAGTAACGCTCTTTGAAAAGTCAGACAGATCGAGGATAATGCGCATCGACGGCAGATACAGCACCTCGAAGTCCTCGTCTGACCCCACACCCCACGCTGTGTTGTTGATTGTCGCCATGCTGCCGCTGACAGGGTAAGGGCCACGATTGACCCTGCGCTCGACAAATCCTACGCCGCTTTCGCCGACGGGGTTGGTGACAAAGGTCGCTTTGTGCAGGTCACCCCACTTCCAATTCTCCCGGTCGCTTCCCAGCACAGACACTGTGCTGTCATAGCCTTCCTGGAACGACTGCAACAGGATTTCATCGCGTGTTTCGATCACACCCTCCGTTGCAGCATGATCCCACCAGATGTTTTCGGGATCCTGCAGCAGCAGCGCAGTTGACCACATATCGCGGTCGCTACCGTAGGCCTTGTCCTCCGCCTCCAGTTCCTCGTAATCAAGCTGGTCGTGATAAAGGTTCTCCAGCAGGCTCGCCCAGAACTGAGCGTACAGCGCGGCTTGGGGACTCTCCATATCAAACTGGTAGTCCCACTCGAGGAGCCAGTCACGGGCTCCAGCGAGCTCGTTATCATCGAATTCGAGTGCCGCCAGGTAAGGCATTATCTCCACGGCGCTGATCGATTTGTTGTCCCCCTGGATGCGCTGGTAGCTTTCTATTGTGTGCGGCGCGCCGGACTCAAGCAGCTCCACAATGCGCTCCGCGCGATAACCGTAGTCCCAGTCCCGGCTGAATACATAGTTGCGCCCCTCTCCCAATTCCTGGGCCAGCCAGGCGTAGTACTCCGGCGGGACCACCGCCTGGTTAGCGGTGGCAACATAGCCCTGTCCGGGATTAAAGACACTGGGCAGTTTCTCATAAGGAACGTAACCCTGCCATTGGTATTCATCCGTCCATCCTGGAGCGGGAAGGAGACCAGTGTGGTTGTCGGCTCGAATGGGTATGCGGCCGGGCATCTGATAGCCGATATTGCCCTCAACGTCCGCATAGACGAAATTCTGTGAGGGGACATCCCAGTATTGAAGGGCGTCCCGGAACTCGTCCCAGTTGGTTGCGTTGTTGAGCCCAAATACAGCCCGGGTCATATTGCTGAGCTCCAGTCCCGTCCAGCGCATTGCCAGCGGGTCTTCGTTATTGAAACCGAGTACCTCGCCAGTTTCCTCGTCCAGCTCATTGTCGTTTATTATCGGGCCGATGTGCGTCTCCCTGACCTGGATGTCGATCGTATCACCGCTGCCCGCAAAACGGATGGTCTCCTGACGAACGGTCATGTCCCGCCACTCGCCGTTCCACTCATATTGAAGCGGGTTCTCCGGATTGACCTTGATCTCATACAGGTCGGCTACATCCGGTCCGGTATTGGTGACCCCCCATCCGATATGACTATTGTGACCTATCACCACCCCTGGTATCGGCGAGAACGTGAATCCTGTCATGTCAAATGGTTCCTGTCCATCTTCCGGGATGAGGTGTAGTCCGATCTCGTACCATATGGATGGCAGCTGGATGCCGAGATGCGGGTCGTTGGCCAGCAACGGCATCCCGCTCTCCGACATATTACCGCCGACAACCCAGTTATTGCTGCCAACGCCCCGACCCTGACCGAATACGAGGTTGATATAATTGAAGTCTCCGCTGCCAGCGATCTGGTGCTCTGTAACTGTTCCTGTTTTGTTACGTTTTTCGATGCTGCCAGCCTGTGTTGAGATGTTGAGGTCCGCCAGCTGGACAATGGTCGGCCTTTCGCCGTAGGGCCAAGGAGGCGTCATCCACTGGTCGGTCATCTCCTGTCCGATGAGATCGGAGATGGTCGAGCGGGTTTCCTCGACGTGTCCTCCACGAGCCAGGTCCCAGGCCATAACCTTGCCCCATACGAGGGAATCGGCGGGCGTCCACTGCTCGATCTTTATACACCTGCCTGCCAGTTTAAGTAAGCTGTATTCGAGAGCCAGGTCTCCGTAGTTGCGGTTCGAGATATATGCATTGACCCCGTCGGCGAAAGCCTGAAGATAGGCCATTGTCTCCTCGTCGCAGAGTCCCACCTCCTGCTCGACTATCTGACGCCAACCGAGAGTCCTGATCATGATGTCTGCATCGAGGAGATCGTCGTCTCTTCCCGTTGTCTCCTCGATTCTGCCGCTTCCAATATGTCGCCAGAATTCCATCTGCCACCAGCGATCCTGGGCCTGAGTAAAACCCTGGGCGAAGAACAGGTCGTGCATAGTCTTGGCGTAGATATGCGGGATACCCCACTCGTCGCGCAGGACTTCAACCGTATTGTTGAGTCCTTCGACCTGCAGCTCGCCGTCATGCTGTGGCAGCGGCCCTCTGGTGTAGTCGATATAGAGGATATAGCCAGCGATCAGGACGCAGGCAATGATCACCACAATGATTCCCAGCACTGTGGCAATTATTTTTCTTTTAAGCGTACGTAGCATCTTGGCCTCCTTGGACATGCGGGTCAGCCTCGTGTGGCCATCGTAGATGATGAGGGTGTTATTGTCAACAAGTCACTGGATCAGTACACAAGCCTTTTGAGATCGGGGTGCGTCCTGTATAATAGCATCAGCGGGATATGAAAGCCACCGATGATTGCCGTTACTGCCTGGAGGGGCTGCTTCGTCAGGCAGTTGAGCTAGCTACCAGGGAACCGGAGCTGCGGGCGAGGGTTATCGACGAGGGACTTTCGTTCCTCGACCGGGAGTTCTCCACAGAGAAGACCTCCATAGCAGTGGCCACGCCGCTTCACCGGCTCGTCAGGGATCTAACCGGCAATGCCGATCCCTATTCGGGGGTAAAGGAAGCAGAGGTGGAGATGGCCGCGGAGATCAGGCGGAGCCTGGATAAGAACCCGGGACGTGATCTCAGGGAGTGCCTGATCTATGCAGTCCGCGGGAACAGCATAGATTTCTTCAAAGACCGGCAGGAGATCATGGAGGCCATGGCGGGGCCTGTGGCGTTCGTTATCGATGATACTGTAAAGCTGGAAGAAAGGATGGAGGAGGCAGGGAATATTCTGTACCTGGCAGACAACGCCGGAGAGCAGCCTTTTGACCTGCCCCTGGTGCGTTTGCTAGGGAGCTATGCACCGGTAACCTACGTTGTAAAGGAATCGCCGGTGCAGGATGACCTTACACTCGCCGACCTAGAGAAATTCCAGATGGCGCCGGAGTTGCCCAGAGTTACAAGCACCGGTACCGATACCCCCGGTGTTGACATGGACATAGCCTCGGTCGAGTTTAAGGAGGAGTTCGAGGGTGCAGATCTCGTGCTGGCCAAGGGGATGGGCTATTGGGAGACCCTCTCTGAGCTTCCCCAGCAGGGGAAAGTGTTTCATCTCCTTAAGGCCAAGTGCCGTCCGGTGGCCGAATCGATCGGCGTGCCCCTGAATGGCTATGTGGCGCTTCTGAGGTGAATCTATATGTCGGGCGACGACCTACCAAAGATTAGACGATTACAGATCAGCGCGGGTCAGTGGGAGAACCGGCCAGTGGTCGTTCTTCAAGACCCACTGGGGCTGACTGATCAGGCCGTGGCGGTCCCCAAGGAGGTCGCTCCACTGATCGAGCTGTGCGACGGAAGTCGGGATATCGCTACACTGAGGACTGCCTTTGAGCTAAGGACAGGGCTAAAGTTGGGACCGGACTACGTTGAGAAAATGCTGACCCAACTCGATGAGGCCCTGCTGCTGGAGAACGAGCGTTTCCTACAGGCACACCGGGAGACCGTAGAGAGGTTCAGGGCCGCTCCCTTCCGTCCACCCAAGATGGCGGGGAAGGTCTACCCCTCCACGGTGGAGTGGCTGGACCGCAACTTCAGGGAGTACTTCGAAGCTGTGGCATCCGACGGGGCCGATGTGGACGTAGTAGGGAGCGTGCGCGGGCTCGTGAGCCCTCACATTGACTATCAGCGCGGCGGGGCCATATATGCTAAGGTTTGGCAGCAGGCGGCAGAGGCTGCGAAAGAGGCCGAGGTGGCTGTTATCCTGGGCACCAATCACCACGATTGTCAGAAGCTGATCACCATGACTCGCCAGAGCTATTCGACACCCTGGGGGGTAATGCCGACGGCCAGTGATGTGGTAGACGAGGTAGAGGCCGATCTGGGGGACAAGGAAGTGTTTGCCGAGGAGCTGCACCACCGTACAGAGCACTCGGTGGAGGCGGCTGCAGTGTGGCTGCACTATTTCGTGAAAGACACTTCCTGTAAAATGGTGCCCGTCCTCTGCGGGTCGTTCCATGAGTTCACACACGGTAATGCGCTTCCCGACAACGATGAGCGATTACACAAGTTTGTTGAGGCGGTCAGGAGATCCACAGCCGACCGGCGCACCCTCATTGTTGCCGCTGCAGATCTGGCTCATGCGGGCCCGGCCTTCGGCGATCCGTATCCGATAGATGTCACACACAGGGCCAGTATGTCAGCCGCCGATACGGAGCTGATGGACTGCATAGCAAGGGGCGACGCCGAGGGTACGTTCTCGAAAGTGAAGGCCGAGGGTGACCGCAGGAGGATATGCGGACTGGCCCCGATCTATCTGGCGCTGCGTATTCTGGGGGAGTCGACTGGCAGGGTAACCGGCTATGAGCATTGTCCGGCCGACCAGCAGGGTACCTCATTTGTTTCTATCTGCGGCATGGTGCTAAGTTGACATAATATGGAAACGAGTAAAGCGGTCTTGGAGGTTCACGTTCAGCCCGGCGCCAAAAGTGATGAGGTAGTGGGGCTGAGGGATGGCATCCTTCATATGAAGGTTAAAGCCCCACCCCGCAAGGGACAGGCCAACCAGGCGCTGATTACACTGCTGGCCAAAGCACTGGGCCTCTCCAAGAATGACCTTGCGATTGTAAGGGGACATACCAGTCGGAACAAGGCGCTGGATGTGCAGGGCATAAGCCCGGAGGAATTGAAAAAGAGGCTGGACCGGTCGTTTGCGGGTAACAGGCCCTGATCTCAGCGACTGTTAAATGCTCATAAATTAAAAAATGAATTACATATACACGCATCTACCTCAGAACGAGGATATCGGCTTCCTCGAGCGATCCTACAGTGTAATTGAAGGTACACTGGAATACGATGGCCGGGAGGTCCTCTACCTCCTGGTCGACGCCTCGGATGTCACCTTCTGCGACCGCAGCCACGCGTCGCATCTGGCCAGCGTGAATGTAAAAGGGTACGTGGTCAGATTGAAATATGAGATGAGTGAGGCCGGGGAGGCCATGTCTGAGATAGAGCCCATTGTAGCTGAGGGGGATAAAAAGGCTATCACCGATATCCTGAGAGCACGACACAACATATCGGCAGTCAATTTCTTCTAGAAGACTCCATTGCTCTAGGCTGATTCATTACTTCTTTTACTGGAAAAGTCACTTTCTAAAAAGACTGTATTGTAGTATTATGCCTTTCCAGATGGCTAGTTCGGCGAGGAGGTGCTGAGATGAGAGCGGCTGTACTGGAGGAACTAGGGAGATTCGCGATCAAAGAGGTGCCGGAC
This sequence comes from Dehalococcoidia bacterium, assembly GCA_020344295.1. Classification (GTDB taxonomy): domain Bacteria; phylum Chloroflexota; class Dehalococcoidia; order SZUA-161; family SZUA-161; genus SZUA-161. The sequence goes on from CP070819.1 coordinate 404,588, forward strand.
CCTGTACTGGACAGGGATGAGGTCCTGATAAAAGTAAAGTACTGCGGGATATGCGGTTCAGACCTTCATATCTACAAAGAAACAGCAGGTGTTGCGCCCGGCCACGAGTATTCAGGGGACATAGTCGATATGGGGCCGGATGTTTAGGGATTGAGAGTCGGGGACCGGGTGGTGATCGAACCGGATATATCATGTGGCGGGTGTTACTGGTGCGAGCAGGGTGAGATCGGGCTCTGCGAGCAATACTATGTGTCGCTGCT
>CP070819.1:404947-409798 GCA_020344295.1 Dehalococcoidia bacterium
ACTGATTACAGTTGCAACCAATCATAAATGATAGTCATGTTGGATTTGGCTTAGTTCCTCTCTGCCATCTCCTACCTCTACCTCGGCGAGGTATACATCGACACCGTCTAGAAGGACAAAGCCCTCGAAGCCCTGGCTTTATCCAGGGCTTCTTCATTTTTGCTAATCCATTTGCTAATCCACTGAGCGACACGGATTAGCATTTAATGGCATTCCACGTTTGTGCACAAGTCGAACAGGTGTACCGAATCGTAGCTAATGGCACGAAGTGGGACGTGGGACTGGGGATTTGGAGACCGCCGCTCTACCTGACTGAGCTACACCCCTTCTCGATCTTTAGCCTGCGCTTGGTTTTCTCCTTTATTGTCTAAAACGTTTGACTTGCCGATCAAATGCGGAGTTATTTTGAATTAAATGGCGAAAAAAGTCAACTCGCTTGTCTCAGCTCCCTACTTGGGGTTAAGATGTATCAGATAACTGCATTTATCGGCGCCGGTTGTCAGGACACTGTCCGCCAGTTCAACGTGTACAGGGCTCTTGGTTACCATCTCGAAGCGGCGCTTGATCATATGACATGAACACTCGCACAGTTTGGGATTCGGCTCTATAAGGCCAAGCAGTACGAGGGGCTCAGTGCAGCCATTTGAAGCGAACTCCCAGTAGATAGTATCACCTTCTCGTTTACCTCTCATCATGCCGCCGAAGGCCTTCTCCCATTCGACCATGAATTCGTCCACGTCGTTCATCTCCGCTGGATCGAAACCTGCGAATTTGCAGATCTGATCGCAGCACCTTTTGGACACTGCCTGAAAGACGATGTCCCTCGCCTCGTCCGGTAGGGCGTAAATACCTTCCCAGACCCCTCTGGCGATGGCCGGTACCATGAACTCCATCATCGCTTGCCTGACCTCGGGCGGCAAATCTTCACCTGTCGTCAGTTTGGTCGGCTCAAATTTCTCCTGCGCTGCTTTTTTCAGCTCAGGGTTTATCTCTTCGGTCATCCGTTCCTCTCCTTTCCGAAACTGTTTTGTTTGAGCCGTGTTTACTAAAAGACCAACACAAATTCCTGACCACTACCTTAGATTGCGATCGGGTACATGCCGTATTTGTGTGCTGCCTCAACCATCCATTCCAACCGCATTGGGTCTATCGCTGAATGAGAATTACATGGCGATAGGATAAAGCCCCCACCTTTCGCTGCGTCCTTTATCGCCTTTCTGACCGCATCTTCCATCTCTTCTTTGGTTCCTCTGACCAGGAGATAAGCGATATCCAGATTGCCCACAAGAACCAACTTGTGTCCTACCTGTTCTCTGACTTCTCCAAGTGCCATGCCAGCAGTGGGCTCTAGACTTACTACGCCGTCGAAGCCCCACTCAACGAATTTATCGAGTAAAGCATAGACATTTCCGTCGGTGTGCCAGAGCAATTTCTTTTTCCGGCTATGTACAGCCTCAGAGACACGCCGGTAGCTTTCTCCGAACAGCTTTTCCATTTGCTCGGGACTCATTAGCGGCCCCGTTTTCTGTCCAAGGTCATCTCCGCCCACCACTAATTCGACACCAGAATCCATTATTGCATTCAGATGCCTGAGAAGGAGATCAGTATGAAATTCGATGACTTTTCTCATGAATTCAGGCTTTTGATACACAAACCTGCAGAAGTTCTCGAACCCCATGGGTTGCCACGTGTTATCAAACACCCCAGAACCTGGAGACCCAATGGCCAGTATCCTATCGCCGAATTTTTCTGCCATCAACCTATGGTGCTCTCTGACATTGTTTATTAGCTCGTCATAGAGCGGTCTGTTTCTCTCAACCCAGGAGTACCAGTCATTCTCAGTGGTACAAAGTCCATGCACATAGTTCGCAGCTGTGTTGCCATCTTTATCAACTCTCAGCTCAAAGGCACGCACCCATATATCGTGCATGGCCAGACCCTGTTTAAACTTCGGCTCCTCCACCACCTCCATCTGGGAGTATATAGTCCAGTTCGCATCGTAACCCAGCGTGATTGCAGCTTCAAACCAGTCCGCCAGAGCGCTATTGATCATATCAAGCCAGCTAGAGTTCATAATATCCATGAGCCCCCTACGCAGATCGGCTGTTTCCAGCATATCTGCAAAATCGGCGGTCTGTTTCCCCAGAATACGATTGCTGGTGACCTGGCTCAGAATGAAGCCCGCAACTGGAACACGATCAGGCTCCTCATGATTAAGTGTGGTAAGAATGCGTTCTTTAAAGTCCATTATGAGGAGCTCCATTTCCTGACAATGTCAGTACCTGTCACTGCATCGGGGGCGAAGGCGTCCGCTCCTACGCCGTCAGCAAACTGCTGCGTAAGTGCCGCTCCGCCGATAATGACCTTAACCTGGTCCCGGAGTTGCTGCCTCTTCAACTCTTCGATAACCTTCCCGATCTCCATGTCCGTGGAGGTCAGAAGACAGGACATTCCCAGAGTCTGGGGCTTGTGAACCCTCACTGCTTCGATGAACCTATCGGTGGACACATCGATACCCAGGTCGATTACATTGAAGCCCGCACTCTTGGCATAGCTTATGAAGATGTTCTTGCCCAGGTCATGCAGGTCGCCGGCAACAGTTCCCACCACGATGGTTCCTATTGACTCCAGCGTTCCACCCTCAATAAGAGGTGTTAATATTTTCATTGTTTCCTTGGATATCTCGCCTGCATATACCAGCTCGGCCAGAAACCATTCCCCGTCTTGAAACCATTTGCCAACAGTCTGCAGGGCATCGGTAAATGCATCAATTGCATCCTTTGCGGCTTGGGGATCATCTGTGGCGGCAACAGAGTTCGCAGCATCGATTGTAGAATCCATATTGAGTTCCAGCAAGCCGTTTCTTAACTTTTTTAAAACATCTTCTGACCTAGTGTACTCCCTCTACATGGATGAATGTCTGATTCTAGTAAGTGAAGTCTGTCACTGTCAAGCTGATATAAATGGAGTGGGATATGGGCAATCCTGACTCAGGGATACGCAGCCTTAAGTACTCTTAGCGCTCGTAAAGTGACCCACTTGCTGGGCTGACCCTTTTTCTCGATATCTACCCATGTCTTGCCATTGTAGCTGTACTCCAGTCGCCAGCGTCCCTGATCGTCCTGTTTATTTTCGACCATTTCCAGAGCACGGGCTAAGCGGGCATCCTGCGCTTGACCCAGGGCAGTCAAGACTTCCAGGTTCTGGAGAACGTCGGTGATATAGCCGATCGGATAGCCGAATTTGAACCAGCTTGAATTAGGTCTGTTCCCGTAGCCAAATGGATAGTCGGCGACAGCAGGATCGTAGCTTAACAGGAAATCCACGCCTTGATCGATGGCTGCCTTCATTCTTTCGGTACGGTATGATAGAGGGACCTTACTCAGAGCAAGCAGTGCCTTTATCCCTCCCCAGGCGCAGGGGAGATCGCCATTGGCAGCACAGGCAAACAAAGGGCCGGTGGTACCGGATTTATAGTAGCGCTCATTCGTGTATTTGGTATCAGCAGGAGCGACTCCATTGCCTGTGATCATACGTGCCTGCCACTCCAGTGCTGACTGCAGCCGCCTGTCCTCCAGCCATCCCAGGTCTATCAAGGCTGCACCCATGTTTCCCGCCATGCAGTGAATAAACGCTGATGGTGTCCCATTTACGGATAAAGCTCCGTTGCTTGCGATATTGTGGGAAAGGGCATATTCGCATCCGGCCTGAACCCTGGGGTCTGAACCGTCCGCTCCCAACTGGGCTAGGAAAACGATCTGCCAGACCGTACCTTGATACTTGGGGCCATAGCCGGCTCCGGGATTTACCCAGAACCCCTCGGGATTCTGGGCGGCGAGGATCACGGGTACCGGGCCGGTGTCCATAATGGCATTCTTAGCCTGGGAGACGTCGTCGTCATCTACACCGCGCTTCAGTATACCTCGCAGGGCGAAGTAGCGAACTGCGGGCTGGTCATCATCGGGTTCCAGAAGCCAGGAGACTGAATCTCCCTTTAACCTTTTCTTCCATTCATCCATCGGCACCTCGAATAATTATTGGTGAAGACAAATAGTACATCGAAATAAAGTCCAGAGGGTATTTTCGGTGATCTGTTCCAGTTTGAATCTGGTACCCCTGGGGTGACTCGAACACCCGACACGCGGTTTAGGAAACCGCTGCTCTATCCTCTGAGCTACAGGGGCACAGCTACGAAATTATACCCTTTTCTAGGTAAAAAGTCCAAAACAGCTAACATTTAGCTAACCGACGAACTGTAATACAGATGTCACTTTTAATGATGTCTGCTCCATAATGGGGATGTACTTCTAGATGTTTGGGAAAACGTTGAATAGGAAAAGCTACGAAAGGACTTCCTTTTCCCCAAGATCTTTGACTGGGCCTTGTCAGCCCTGCCCCAATCAAACGAAACAAGCAAGGGTGGGCTAGCAATTTCCTGGATTGTGCAATAAGCAACAATTTGCGCTGACTCAATACACATCGGATATGAGCCCCCGAATAAGGCATCTAGTCTAGGTCGACGCTAGCCTCGTTGCCTCCTCAAGCACTGTACAATTTGAAACCGAACCTGCACCATAGAACTGGGGATGGCCCACCGCGTTCGAATCACGATACTTTTGTACAGGTTCGTAAGGAACCCATATCCTGGTAAGGGGTCGTATTGTACCAGGCTTGCCAGCGCCGATCTTGACAATCCAACCCTAGTCCGAACCCCAACATATTTCCCAGTTGAGCCTAGCCAGCATACTTCTGCGACCGACGGTTCAAACATGCTTGGTCTTCTAATGGCCATTTTACGCACAGTGACCAAGCCCTTGACAGAAGTGGTAGAATCAATTAACCCTATTAGAG
>CP070819.1:409898-412666 GCA_020344295.1 Dehalococcoidia bacterium
AATAGTTGGCTGCTCGGCGGCTACACTGGATGAGGCGGCTCTTGCCGATGCCCAGGGTGCCGATTATGTTGGCGTGGGCTCAATATACCCCTCACCATCAAAACCGGGCACGAGGATCGCCGGGCTGGAGATACTTCGCCAGGTGAAAGATACGGTTTCCATCCCTGTGGTTGCTATAGGAGGTATAAACGAGGATAATGTTGCCGGGATTATGGACGCCGGTGCGGATGCTTGCGCTGTTATTAGCTCTGTACTCGGAGCCGATGATATAACTGAGGCTAGTAGGAAGCTGGCATCATTGATGGAGGATAGATGACAGATGAACAGGCCCACTTCGAAGCTCGACTCGATCGGAGAGAAGGTATGCTCCCATTTCGCCATGCAGGACAGTGCGCGTGAAGTCGGGTTGAGGCTCTCCCGTGATTCGATACGTTTCAGTGCCAATGCCATCCGGGCAGTGCACCGGGGAGAATTTGACCAGGCTATAGAACTTATTAACTCATCGAAAGCGTGCGTTGAGGATATGAGCCGTACGCTGTCCGATCACCCTGCGATCTACCACGGAGGCTTCGTCCATAATGCACAGAAGGAGTACGCCGAGGCCTGCATTACACTTGCGCTCGTTTCGGGAAAGGAACTGCCCGATCCCGATGAATTGGGAATAAGCTATGCGGCATACCTCAATGGACTCGGAGAGGGCGCAGGTGAACTCAGGCGGCATCTGCTCGATACCCTGAGAGACGGCCAAATCGATCGATGTGAGGCGATACTGGGAGAGATGGACGATATATACAGCCTCCTGGTAACGATCGATTTCCATGACGCACTGACCGGCGGCTTAAGGCGTACCACCGATATGGTCCGGGGAGTCCTGGAGCGTACTCGGGGCGACCTCACGCTCTCCCTGAGACAAAGAGAGCTTGAGCGCAAGCTGGATAGTCTCGGCGGTAAGCTCGATAAAAGTTGATATCGGACTGCAACCTTTAGAACCTGCTAACTGTACTGTATCTTTTGCACAACTGACCACCTCTTTTTATCTTCGCGCGTTAGGTTGGTAACATCAACGCGAGCTTGACAACAGAGTTACACTATGTTATAAGCGTAATTGAAAATAATTTTCATTTATAGTTTGCTATGAAGCTGACAGAGAAAAAGGTCTCGAGCATCCTCAGGCGTCAGGGGTATAAGCTCACGCCACAACGACGCGCGGTGCTTAATGCCATCGCAGCCAACAAAGACCACCTCACCCCTGCTGAGATATTCGATAGAGTTCGCCGGGAATACCCCGGCATCGGTCTGGTTACCATCTATCGAACGCTGGACATCCTCACCGATCTTGGACTCATCTGTGAAGTACACTCGGGTGGTCATTGCCGCAGCTACCTGATGAGGCGCCCCCAGGAGCATCACCATCACCTTGTTTGCTCCGACTGCGGTACGGTTACTGATTTCACCAACTGCGATCTCAGCGCGCTGGAACAGAGGCTCTCACGGGAAACCGGTTTCCATGTCGAAGGCCACCTCTTAGAGTTCTCCGGCCGCTGCCAGAGCTGTCAAACCATAACTCCCTGACAGAAGGTTCATTGAATGACGGCAACCAAATCCATTACAGGGTCTTTGATCACCTTTGTCGTGATCACAATTATCGCAACCGCAGTTCTGACAATATCCTGCACATCCGGGAAGGAGGCAAACGGCCGAATAGGGATCGTGGTCACAATACCGCCTCAGGCCGAGTTCGTCCGTCAGATTGGTGGCGAAAATGTCAATGTCACCATAATGGTTCCCAGCGGGGCGAGCCCTCATACCTACTCGCCGACACCCAGACAGATGACGGATGTAGCTAATGCGGAGATGTATGCCAAGGTGGGTTCGGAAATAGCCTTCGAGCTGGCCTGGTTGGACAAAATCATAGCGCAGAACAGGGATATGCTCATAGTTGACTGCTCGGAAGGTATAATACTTCAGGAAAACGCCGGTGACCATGATCATCAGGATGATGGCGCCGAACAAAGCGAATTGGACCCCCACATATGGGTATCTCCATTAAACGCTATAAGGATGGTGCGGTATATCTACGATGGCCTGATTCAGATCGATCCCGACAGTAAGGCATACTTCGAAGGAAACATGAACCCATATATAAATGAACTCGAAGACCTTGATCGGGATATAAGAGATAGCATTCCAGATGAAGGCGATCGACTGTTCATGGTTTACCATCCTTCACTTGGCTATTTTGCCCGGGAATACGACCTGACAATGCTCTCCATTGAGGAGGAAGGTAAGGAACCGACCGCGGCTGGTCTCACCGATTTGATCCAGCAGGCAGAAGACCACAATATCAAGACCATTTTTACGTCACCCCAGTTTAATCAGCAGAGTGCAGAGGCCATTGCCCGGCAAATCGGGGCCAAGGTGGTCATCTTCGACCCATTGGCCGAGGAATATATAATGAACATGCGTTCTTTCGTCAACGAATTGGCTCTTGCGCTGCAGTGATTATGACAATGACAGATATTGTAAAGCTCAAGGATGTCTGGGTGCACTACAATGGGGCCACTGCCCTGGAGGGTATAGATTTATCGATAGAACAGAACGATTTCCTCGGCATCATCGGCCCCAATGGTGGCGGCAAGACAACACTACTCAAGGTTATTCTGGGACTGGTTGCACCAAGCTATGGCAACGTATCCATTCTGGGAAAGCCACCTCAGAGCAGCAGAAATAATATAGGTTATGTACCGCAGCACAATCTCTTTGACCGC
>CP070819.1:412766-422841 GCA_020344295.1 Dehalococcoidia bacterium
ATCACGGTGGGCCAGGCGATGACCCGGGACTACCCGACGGTTTCAACTGAGATGCCGGTGGTTGAGTTGATGGCCAAGCTGTCCGAGACCGGGCATCACGGATTTCCGGTTGTCGATGAAGAGGGCCGCCTCTTCGGTGTGGTTACCCTGGCCGATATTCAAAGCAGTATTAAAGAGGAAAGCACTGATCTAAAGGTAAAGGATATAACCACAACGTCGCCGATTGTAGCGTATCCGGACCAGTCAATACAGAGGGCTCTGCTTCAACTTGGGGCCAGGGATGTGTGACGTATTCCTGTAGTAGATCGCGAAGATCGTACTAAGTTATTGGGTATTTTGCGCAGACATGATATCATAAATGCATATAGAAAAGGAATCGAGAGGAGCAGGGCGCGTGGTAGAGGTTACTAAGACGACTCGGTGCACTGCGGTGCATGAAGCGAGTGTCCCCCCTCAAACCAAGGGGATAATTGACTATATAACTGTTCTGAAACCGCGCGAGACGGTTTTACTTGTATTTATCGGCATCTGCTCGGCTGTAGTCGCCGGACAGGGCAGCGTTCCCTGGGATATCCTCCTGCTGGCACTGGCGGCACTCACAACAGGAAGTGCCGGGGCCAACGGCATAACCAATTACCTCGATCGGCATGTCGATGCCCGGATGAGACGGACACATATGCGGTCTCTGCCTGCTGAGCGTATAGTTCCCGCGAGGAGGGCACTGGTCTGGAGCCTATTCCTGGTCATAGTTGCGCTGGTTCTGGCATGGTTTCTCCACCCGCTCGCCTTCTTATTCGGACTCACAGGCACCGTAGCAGCTTCAGTCTTCCGTAAGAAGGTCATGTGTGTTATTCAGGGCGGCATCGCAGGCTGTGCACCGGTGCTGATCGGCTATGTTGCTGTGACCCATCAACTGGATCTGACTATCCTGTTCATATGTATTCTCATCGCGGTCTGGATACCACTGCATGTATGGAGCGTTATGATAGCGAACCGCGAGGATTATATTCAGGCCGGAGTCGTATATTTTCCGGTCACCTGGAAGCCCAAGGACGCTATTAAGGTACTATTGGCTTTATCGGTTCTGCTCTACGCAGCATCTCTTGCTCTCTGGGATGTTGGCGGTTTCGGCTGGCTGTACTTTGCGATAGCGAATGTTTTGGGCGTTTTTATGGTTTATGCCACTTATAATCTCCTCAGAAGCGGCACATCGGAAGATGCCTGGAAGGTATACAAACTCTCCGCTTTTCCCTACCTGGGCGTCATCTTCACCGTCCTCTGTCTAAATTTCTGGATTTAGTCCCCAATGAGCCAGCTCTTCCAGCTAGCGAAGACATGCCCCAGGACAGGTGCCAGGGCGGGTATGCTAACAACCCCCCATGGCTCAGTGCATACGCCTCTCTTCATACCCGTTGGAAGCCAGGGGACGGTCAAGACGCTGACCCCCCATGATCTTGAATCCCTGGGCGTGGGTATGATCTTGGCCAATACCTATCACCTTTTTCTGAGGCCGGGTGTTGAGACCATAAGCCGCGCGGGGGGACTACACCGCTTCATGTCCTGGAATGGGCCCATTCTTACCGACAGCGGCGGTTTTCAGGTATTCAGCCTGGGTCACCTTCGCCGTGTCAGCGATGAAGGTGTTGTGTTTCGCTCACATATCGACGGCAGTGAGCATTTTCTCTCGCCCGAACTGGCCATCGAGGTCCAGGAAGCATTGGGCGCGGACATCATAATGGTTCTGGACGAGTGCCCTCCCTACGGCGATGATGACCGACATATAAAGCAGGCCATGAATCGAAGCCATATTTGGGCCGAGAGGTGCCAGCGTAGACACAATCGGGAGGATCAGGCCCTTTTTGGCATCGTACACGGCGGCACCTTCCTGGAACAGCGGAAGCAGTCGGTTGACTACCTTACATCGCTGGGCTTCCCCGGCTATGCCCTCGGCGGTCTGAGCCTGGGAGAGCCGAAGGATCTCATGCACTCTATGATTGATGAGACGGTTCCCAATCTGCCCGAGGACAGGCCGCGTTACCTGATGGGCGTGGGATCACCTGAGGATCTGGTTAAGTGCGTGGCGCAGGGCGTGGATATGTTCGATAGCGCCCTACCAACAAGGCTGGGCCGGAACGGGGCCTTATTTACTCAAAAGTGCCGTGTAAGTATTGGGAATTCCCATTTCAAAGGAGAGGTCGGGCCGGTTGATCACGAGTGTGACTGCTATACCTGTCGCAATTTCTCTGCCGCCTATCTGCACCACCTGTTCAAGTGCCAGGAGTTGCTAGCCTACAGGCTGGCTACAATCCATAATCTTCGATTCATAGTGCGATTGATGGAGCAGATAAGGCAGTCGATTCTCGATGATACCTTCGCCGCTTTCAAGGACGACTTCCTCGGGCGGTACCAGCCTACAGATGCCGACGTGAGGGTGGAGCAGAAGCGAAAATGGCTTGACTCGCGTCTTAAGAAGCAACACCTCGATTAAGCCGACTCCGGGAGACAGCGGAAGCCCCCAAAAAGTGGGTGGGCATATTGACTTTCTTTACACGTCCTGACCCTTTTGCTAAACTCTAGCCAGAAGTACAAGTAGTCTCCAGCGAATCAGGAAGGGATTTGAGATGGGAAAAAGAGATTATAGACGCCGTGAGGCGAAGAAGCCCAAAAAAGGGATGAAAAAACCATCGGTCTCGGAACTATTGCCTACCCCTCATACTGTTGAGGTAATTAAGAAACACAGGAAAGAGAAAAGTACCGAGGAGGAGGAGGAGTAGCTCCATAGCAGTCTACAGGCAGCTATACGAAGCAGGCGAATTAAGGGAGCGGGCAGAGCAGGCCGGTGTGCTGCTGCAGGATTGCCATGTATGCCCTCGAGATTGTAGGGTGAACCGTCTCGAGGAAGAGACAGGTAAGTGCCGTACTGGGAGGCAGGCCCTGGTCTCGAGTGCGGGGCCTCATTTCGGAGAAGAGGCGCCACTCGTGGGGAGAGGTGGTTCCGGGACGATATTTTTCACAAATTGTAATCTCCAATGTTGTTTCTGCCAGAACTACTCGATCAGTCAACTGGGAGAAGGACATGGGGTAGTTCCCGATGAGCTTGCGGTGATAATGCTCTCTTTACAGAGAAAAGGCTGTCATAATATCAACTTCGTTAGCCCTACACATGTCGTGCCCCAGATCCTTGAAGCTCTGGAGATAGCAGCCGGTGCGGGTCTTTCCCTTCCCCTGGTATACAACAGTGGGGGCTATGACTCGGTTGAGACACTGAAGCTGCTTGACGGAGTGATCGATATCTATATGCCGGATATGAAGTACTCTGACGAGGGGACGGCTCGGCGTCTATCCGGTATAGAGGATTATCCGAATCAGAACAGGGCAGCGGTAAAAGAGATGCATCGTCAGGTAGGTGACTTGGAACTGGATGAACACGGTGTCGCCCTTCGGGGGCTGCTGGTGCGCCACCTAGTGCTGCCCAAGGGGCTGGCTGGCACCCCTGAAGTCTGCAGCTTTCTATATCGGGAGATCTCGGCCAACACCTACATTAATGTTATGGCCCAGTACAGACCCTGCTATCACGCTTTCGAAGTATCCGAGATTTCACACTCCCTTTCCAGTGATGAGTTTGCAGAGGCGGTGAAGATCGCCCGTGATGCAGGGTTGCACCGTCTTGACCGTGTTGAGGACCGGTCTTCAGCCAGGATTTTCAGAATCCTCTAGCGTTACCGCAGAGATTGTAAGATGGCCGAACTTGCCGCTTTCTCAGCTACCGTACATGGTCACGTTCAAGGCGTGAACTTCCGCTACTTTGTCGAGAGACACGCGGATGCTCTGCAACTGAAAGGCTATGTAAAGAACCTTTCTGATGGCAGGACCGTTGAGGTCCATGCAGAAGGTGAGAAGGAGAAGCTTGATGAACTTCTCGAGCTTCTCAGCACCGGCCCTCCCCGAGCCAGAGTGGATCGCGTGGATGTGAGTTGGTTAGAGTTCAGCGGCCACTTCAATCGTTTTGGAGTGAGTTATTACTAGGCTCCTCCTGGAGCAGATTATTGTTAGGTTCCTCTTCATCCTCAATCTCGGCGATTCTCAATCCATAAAAGCGGTCGGAGTCAAGTATGCGTTGCAGTTTGGGTATGGAGAGGTCCCTAGACCCGCTAATATCGCTCATACTTTGCTGTAGCCGGGCTTGAATCTGTTGCAGGCTCAGAGGTCTATTGCCGTTGGCAAGGAAAAGACGGAAGATACACTCGGCCAGTGGCAATTCTGGGTTAATGAAGTCCTCAGACTTGGAGCAGCATTGCTTCATGGTGTTGAATATTGCGGTATCGGTCTTCGGGATTTTCTTTTTCTGTGATGAAGGACACAGGCGGCTTGTGGCTAGCAGAATGAATGAGCGCTCCTGTTCCCGGTACCAGCTCAGATCAATTGAGTATTTGTATTTGACCTCGCTGTCATTCCCGTTGTTCTTCATCGACATCGTTTAACCTCCCTGTCTCGACTCTGGCTTCTTCGATCAGTTCAAGATATCTGGGCTCTACTCCAGCGGCATCGGAGGCAGCACAGTCACAGTCATAGGGTAATCCGACAAATATCTTACCATATTCTTCGATCTCTCCCTGAAAGGGATCGGTCGAACTGGTCAATTTTTTACTGCCGTCTACTATGCCCATATCGAATGGCAATGTAAAGTATAGGTCTGCGGCGATGCTTTCAGCATCGGGACTTCGTGCTAGTCCGTTAAGCGCTTTCATCTCATGGCGGTATTTCGCAGTGGGTAACAAACCAAGAAGGTTCTTAATACTAAAATCGCCGTTGCCTGCTACCACTTTGAACGGGGTTATGGATATGAGGTAGTCACAGGATAATATAACATTGGGTATCCAGAACGTTGAGATAGCAAAAGGCTTGGGGAGAGGATTCTCAACAGCGACAGGAACGCATTGATCCACATCAAGAAGCATAGTGTGCGGGAAATCATATCGGAGGTCTCGATATATTGACTGCATAGTATCCGGCCCTGAGCTTCTTTCCAGGAGAATGATGTCAGCGCCGCTAACACGCCTGATTCCAGCTATTACCGTACCGATCATCTCTCGACTCGTGGTAAAAGGATAGGGCAGGGAGCGACGAGCGCTTGGTTTGATCAGGATCCGATTGGCAAACGCAATCTCCCTAGGTGGAGTGAAAACGAAATTGGATGCCTCAAGAATCATTATCGGTCTTTTTTCCTTACCGATATATCAATACCCGTGGCCTGTGGAATCCTCTTCAGTGATGCCACGAGGCCGATCAACACGTTGGATATCAAATTCCGTACAAAATCGTTGAGTGGCACTGGCTCCCCGTTTACGTAAAGGGAGACTGCCGCCTTCTCCTCCTTAGTGCAATATTCGCCCTCGATCAGATCGACTAGCGAACGCGAATCTTCTGTGGAGTACTGGGGAATATCCATTTCCAACATTTCGTCGGTCACGATGGCAAGGAGTTCCTCCTGTTCACTTACGAGGTCTGATCCCATCTCCTTGCGATGAACCTCGATCTTGGGCACTTTGTTCTGTTTGAATCCCTCGGCTAGGACAATGTCGAAGTCCGGGCCTATAAATCGTGACAGTTCGGCAAGGCTGCTGTCATGGTCCATCGTCCTGATGATGGCGAACCTATGCGGTGAGCTTATGACCACAGCGTCGCTACCTGCCTGAGCATGGTGCCAGGAATCCTTGCCCTCAAGATCCAGATTAACATCATGGGCGCTGTGTTTTATGGTGGCCACTCTGTAGCCGCGACTCTTGAGCTCTGCCACGAGCTTACCCATAACGTACGTCTTCCCAACGCCACTCTTTCCGACTACTCCAATTATCGGTACCATGATCCAATCCCAATATTTATTGATATAACTACAACTCCTGTTCCCAGTCCAGCATCTGCACAACGACTTCGTCGCCTACATTGACTGCAGGCACATCCTCGGGAACAATCATCAGCCCGTTGGCCAGTGCCATGGATGTCAGGATCCCCGAACCCTGTGGACCCACGAGGCTGGCGTAATATTCACCCTCTTCCTGTCTGACCTTTACCCGGGCGAAGACCCGCCGCCCATCCCTGTTCTTGATATAGCTTTCGGACCTGGCGCGGATAGTGGGCTTATCGGAGATCTTTCTGCCGAGCATCTTGAATATAGCCGGTCGGGCGAACTGCTCGAAGGTTATCATTGAGCTAACAGGGTTCCCCGGAAGCCCTAGATGCGGGACCGCCTTTTTACCGAGTTGCAGCATGCCGAAAGCTAGCGGTTTGCCCGGCTTCATTCGCACTGTCCAGAAGGTAACTTCTCCCTGCTCGGCCAGCACATCTTTAACCACATCATAGTCCCCTACGGAGACTCCTGCTGAGGTGATGAGCAGGTCAGCATCACGAGCCTCTCTAATTTTCTCCTTCAACGATTTCATGTTGTCGCGGGCGATGCCCAGTATCTTGGGAACAGCTCCGCAGCGCGTAGCCTGGGCAGCGAGGCTGTAAGTATTGCTGCTGTAGATCTTCCCCACCTCCAGTGGCTTCCCGACATCCAGGAGTTCATCTCCTGTTGACAGAATCGCCACCAGGGGGCGACGGTGAACAGGAACCACGTCCCGACCCAGTGACGCAAGAACACCAATCTCTTGGGGACGGAGCAATGTGCCTTTCGATAAAACCAGGCTGCCACTGGTGATATCCTCACCGGCTTGTCTGATATTCAAACCCACTCTAACCTCGCGGAAAACACCGATCTCCGTCAGAGGCTCATTGTTGGCCTTGCGCTTCTCCTCGTCCGTATCCTCGAACTGGACTACAGCATCGGCGCCGGTCGGAATAGGCGCGCCGGTCATTATCCTGATCGCAGTTCCCGGTGTAACCTCCTCCTTGGTCAGATATCCTGCGGCCACCTCGCCGATAACGCGGAGAATATTAGGGGACGAATGTGTGGCGCCTACGGTGCTTTCCGCCTGCACCGCATAGCCGTCCATGGCTGTATTATCCATTCCCGGGATATCGATTGTAGAGTATATGTCCTCTGCCAGTACCTGACCCATGCTGTCGAGGATCAATTCATCCTCCGCTTCGAGGACATCGACGTGGCTGAGCACTTTGTCCAGGGCTTCTTCAACAGATATCATATCTCTGACTTTCTTACTTTCGTCTTGATGACGCTTGCTTCAATGCCTGGTCCATGAAATCTGTTACCTTGGCGATGTACTCCTCAGGCTGTGCTCTGTAGGAGCCTACATGCGGCGCCTCGGGCACTACCCAGAGCCTGTTATTTGGATTATCGATGGAATGATACAGCCTCATTGCACTCTCAACCGGGACGGTGCGATCGAACTCGCCGTGGATAAAGAAGACAGGGCGTGGAGCGATCTTGGCCACAGCATCGATCGGGCTGGCCTCATCGATGTCGAATCTGTAGGCCAGCTTGGCTACTTTTGGCATAAGGGGAGTCAGGAATCCCGGTATGTAGGGACGTCTGGCGATCTCACTTCGGATCAGGTCCCTGAGTTCAGCCCAGCAGCTATCTGATACTACTGCCGGGACATCTCGATCTTCGGCAGCTGCCAGCAGCGATGATGCTGCACCCATCGAGAAACCAAGAAGGCCTATGCTTTGCGGCGCGATGCCCCGCTCCCTGACGAAGTCAATCGCACCCTGCACGTCTCTTCTCTCATAGAACCCTGCCGTCATTCTGGCGTTTCCCGATTCACCGTGTCCGCGAAGGTCGTACATCAGGACATCGTAGCCATGTTCTGTCAATGCCTTTGCTATCTCCAGCATACCGATGGTAGCGTCAGCACGGTGAAAGCCACCACTATGGGTCATAATGATACAGCGTTTGCTTTTCCTCTTCGCTTTGATGTACCAGCCGCTCAGTGCGACCGCATCGATAGTTGCGGGAAAGGAGACGTCCTCGTATTTCAGTCCCAGAGCTGAGGGATCGTCCTTGATCTTCACACGCCTTGCCCGGGTCAGGGAGTTGAACTTGTACGCTATTACTCCCGCAATGGCCACACTCGAAACGACCGCGGAAACAAGTCCTATCCTGCCCCACCGGCTCATTTACCCTGCCCCTCGCTCGTGTTCCTTGCCTGTGAATGACGCTGTATCATGCCCTCGGTTTCCTGTGAAGCCAGCATCCGAGCTTTTTCGAGATCAGCACTGGTATTGATATTAAAGAAGCTCAGATGTCTGGGATCGAATCTTTCTATCTCGTCTTTCTCCATATACCTTACCCTGACAAGATCGAGGAGGTCGCTTATCTTGAGGCTGTCTTTGTTAAGTAAGTCCTCCAGGGGGCGCAGACAGGACTGAGAATAGACAGCGTGAAGCGGCTCCCGGTAATCTCCTATCCTGGGAATCACGACGTCGAAGTCTGTAGAAATGTCGATCATGTAGTGTAGTAGAGCTGTGTTGAGAAACGGCATGTCGCAGGCCACTGCCAGGTTACGGTCGTTGCTCGAGTGTACCAGCCCTGTATATATCCCCGCCAGTGGCCCCTTTTCGGGATAGAGATCGACCACCGTCTTTGCCGGGGAATATGAGGAAAACGCCGATTTTGACTGTCTTTCCGAGATCACTATCAGGATTTCAGCGCTGAGCGGGCTGAGTTTATCGATAGTTCGCTCGATCAGGCTCTTTCCGGCTATCGTCTCATTATGCTTTGCTTTACCCAGGCGCGAGCTACGGCCGCCGGCGAGGACAATCGATGTCGTATTCAAGGTAGAGGTGCCTGTTCCCCTTATCCTCAGCTCTGTATAACTATTGTATCACTTTCATCGCTGAAATGTAAGAAGATAGCTTAACAATCTTTACTCTATTCCCTCTTCCAACCGCCCTCGCCAATGAGGGGAACGAAACGGCATGGTCCTAGGTTGATATGCTCCATCCCGTCCTTACGCCTGACGACCTTTATCAGGTCCTGCTCGAAAGGGGTGCCGACTGGGATCACCAACCTCCCACCGATGGCAAGCTGGTCCACCAGGTCCTGCGGCACGCTGGGGGCTCCAGCGGTCACGATTATGGCATCGTACAGTGCTTCTTTTTCCCAGCCGATTTTCTCCCCAGCGATGTGAATCTCTATATTCCTGTAGCCCAGCAGGGACAGCACTTTCCTCGCCCCCTCTGCCAGCTTCCGGTGGCGCTCGACGGAGACCACCTTTCGTGCCAGTTCGGCGAGGATGGCTGCCTGGTAACCGCTTCCCGTGCCGACCTCCAGCACCTTCTCGTTGCCTTTGAGATCGAGTGCCTCGGTCATGACACCGACGATCAGAGGTTGTGAAATGGTCTGTCCCATGTCGATAGGAAGGGGGACGTTCTCGTAGGCGGCGTGCTGGCTCGATAGGGGTACGAAAAGCTCCCGGGGGACACGGCCCATTACATCGAGTACCTTCTTATCCTTAATCTCATGGGCCAGCTGCCGTATCAGCCTCGCACGGGCGGATTCCAGGTCCATTGTTCAACCGCTCTGGGAACCTGTTGGGGGAGGTTCCGATTGTTTATAGTGCATCCTGAATATACCATAGACCGCATGAACAGTCCATATTATTAATGCCTGAGTTGTCAGGTCTCTTCCACTTGCCACTAATTGCGCTCGCTGATATACTAACTAGTTGTGTGCCAGAGGGGATGGCCAGATGGAGTATGAGACGATAATCGGGCTGGAGGTGCATGCCCAGCTCCTGACCAAGAGCAAGATGTTCTGCAGTTGCAGCACCGATTATGCCGATGCACCGCCCAACACGCACGTCTGTCCTGTCTGCCTGGGCATGCCTGGAGTGCTTCCCACCATCAACCGCCAGGCGATCGAATACGCCATCATGACCGCCCTCGCGCTGAACTGTACCATAGCCGAGACCACCAGGTTCGACCGCAAGAACTACCCCTATCCGGACCTGATGAAGGGCTATCAGATATCACAATACGATAACCCTCTTTCATACGGCGGCTGGATCGACATCGAGGTTGATGATAAGAGCAGACGCATCGGTATCACACGTGTTCATCAGGAGGAGGACGTAGCCAAGCTCTGGCACCGCGACGATCCCAGCGGTGAGTC
>CP070819.1:422941-425709 GCA_020344295.1 Dehalococcoidia bacterium
ACCTATTTAGTAGCCACAGGGTATGGGAGGATAAACGTACCCTTTGCCGATAAGCAGGTGACGGAGATATCCTGTCACGCTAAAGGAGTGAGCTCGCTGTTCCCGAACGTTAGGACGGCAATCGATATCGGAGGGCAGGACTGTAAGGGCATTCAGATCACAAACGGTAAGGTGATGAACTTCGTTATGAATGAGAAGTGCGCTGCGGGGACGGGGAGATTTCTGGAGGTGGTAGCGGAGGCACTGGGACAGAGGCTTGAGGAGATCGGTGAGCTCTCCCTGAAGGCGCAGACCGTGCCCAGGATCAGCAACACCTGCACCGTATTCGCGGAACAAGAGGTGATATCGTTGCTGGCGCAGGGAACGAAGGTCGAAGATATCCTGGCGGGCATCCATGATTCGACTGCGACCAGGATACACTCGATGGCGCAGAGGGTGAAGATAGAGAGAGATGTGGTCGTTACGGGAGGGGGAGCAAAGAACGTGGGGCTTATCAGGGCGTTGGAGAGCAAGATTGGATATCCTGTTCTCAGGCCACCTGAGCCGCTGCTTACAGGTGCTCTGGGAGCCGCTTTAATTGGAAAAGACACCGCGATGCAGGCGATTGAGAAGGGCCTCCCCGTCAGCACGATAGAGCGCCGGCTGGAAGAGGTCACGTTCTTTAATGAGAAGTCAAGTGTTGGGCAAGACCGTTGAGGCAGGGCATCGGGCTATGAAGGATGAGGGCGAGGTATTGGTCGCAGGGATAGATGTCGGTTCTGCTTTCAGTAAGGCGGTGATATTGAACAGTGCAGGTGCGATCTTCTATCACTCGGTAGCTACGCGTGGGGACTTCAGTCGCGCTGCTCATCAGGCGATGGAGGAAGTCACGAGCCAGGCCGGGCTAAAGCTCGAGGACATCGGCTCAACTGTGGCAACCGGTGTAGGGGCGGCTAACGCTCCTCTTTCAGACGATCAGGTGCCTGAGATCTCCTGCCAGGGAAAGGGTACAAAGCACCTTTTTCCATCCGTGAGAACGATAATCGATGTCGGTGACCAGGCCAGCAGGGTGATACGGATCGATGATGAAGGTAGGCCAATCTATTTTGTGGTAAGCGAGAAATGTGCTGCGGGAAGCGGTAGGTTTCTGCAGATAATGGCCCGTGTTCTGCAGATGGATATTAGCGAAATCGGGGTGCTGTCGCTTAAATCAACGACTCCAGTTACTTTCGGTACAAATTGTGCTGTTTTTGCCGAATCCGAAGCCATATCGCGGATTGCGGAGGGCGCGTCAAAATCGGACCTGCTGGCCGGTATTCACATCGCCCTCGCCGCCAAGATCCACAGTATGGTAGAAAGGGTTGGGCTTGAGATGGATTGTGCCATAGTCGGAGGCGGCGCTAAGGATAGCGGACTGGTCAAACGTCTAGAGGATAAACTGGGGGTTGGTCTTCTGATACCACAAGAGCCCCATATCACCGCCGCACTGGGGGCTGCGATAATAGCGCGTGAAAGGAACCTGCTCCCGCAAACCGAGTAGAGGGAAATCAGAGAAATGAGCATGCCCCTTGAAGGAATAAGAGTTCTGGATATGACAATATGGCAGCAGGGCCCGGTTGCTACTCAGATGCTGGCCGATATGGGTGCCGAGGTCATTAAAATTGAGGAGCCGGTTCGTGGTGATCCTGGACGTGGGCTGGTGTGGCGCAGCGATCAGAGCGTATTGAATACTTATTTCGAATGTCACAACCGTAATAAGAAGGGGATTACGCTCGATGTGAGGAAACAACCGGGCAGGGAGGCCCTCTACCGACTTGTTGAGAAGTCGGACGTTTTCGTAGAGAACCTGCGCCCGGGCGTCATGGAGAGGTTGGAGCTGGACTATAGTAACCTCTCGCGAATCAATCCCAGGATTATTTATGCCTCCGGCACAGGATGGGGAAGCAGAGGCCCCCATGCTCGTAAGGCTTCATTCGACGTTCTTGCCCAGGGAAGAGGGGGTATGTTAAGCGTTAGCGGCGAGCCTGATGAGCCGCCGGCCCTGATACAGGTAAATGGAGCGGCGGATTGGGTCGGTGCCGCTACCCTGGCATACGGCATAATGGTTGCCCTGTTTAACCGGGAGCGAAACGGTATCGGCCAGCAGGTGGAGGTCTCTCTTCTGGGCAGCCAGGCTGCTATGGGACAGCTTGGATTTCAGAGATACCTCTTCTCAGGGAAGGCGCCGCGCCGGATGTCGAGGAAGTCTGTAGGGAATCCGCTGTGGAATACCTATCAGGCAGGTGACGGCGATTGGCTTGTAATCGCTGCACTGCAATCTCAAAGGTTCTGGCCGGAATTCTGTAGAGTGATCGGTATCGGAGAACTGGAGAACGATGCCCAGTTCAACTCCATTGAGAGCCGCCGGGATAACTCGACGGAGCTGGTTGATATTCTGGATAGAGTTTTCGCCACCAGACCCAGGTTGGAATGGATACAGCGCCTGGAGGGGGCTGATATACCTTGCGCACCGGTAAACAGCTATGCCGACCTGTTTAACGATCCGCAAATGATGGCGAATGACTACATCGTCGACTTCGATCACCCAACTGCAGGGCCGGTCAAGCTGGTGGGTATTCCGGTTAGACTCAGCAAGACCCCCGGTGAGATCAGGTCTGGTGCTCCAGAGTTCGGTCAACATACGGAAGAGGTTCTCTTAGACATAGGCGGCTACAGTTGGGAGGAGATCGCCCGGCTTAAGGCGGAGGAGGTTATTTGATTCTGAAGGTGAAATGACCTAATAGACTGTA
>CP070819.1:425809-428614 GCA_020344295.1 Dehalococcoidia bacterium
CCGGTAAAGACGTAACTGACATAAACGCAGACAGGATAAACGTTCTGCAGGATATCGCGGACTCACTTAACGCTGTAATCGTGCTGAAAGGGGCTCACTCATTGATCGGGTATCCCGATGGAACCGTATACATCAACACGAGCGGTAACCCCGGTATGGCAACGGCAGGGAGCGGTGATGCGCTGACAGGGACGATTGCTGCGATGTATGGCCTGGGATTATCCATCGATGAAGCCGTGAGAATGGGTGTGTTCGTCCACGGACTCTCCGGCGATATTGCGGCGGATGAAAAAGGTGAGGACGGTATCACAGCACAGGACATCGTCTATTATCTGCCCGATGCCATGAAGAGCTACAGGGAGGAATTCGACGATATCTCGGAGAACTTCTACGAAACCATCTAGACTGTATAGTGAAACGTGACGCACTAATACACAACGGTTGGTCTTCAAAGCCCTCGGAATGCGTCTAACCAGCGGTTGAGTTCGCGGTAGAAAGCAAGAGACTCCTCATCTCGCTGCGCTGTCATGGATACGGCTTCCGATGGGTGGTGTATCTGTACTTCTCCGGAGGGTGTGATGGCTAACTGCGTATTGCTTACTCCATCCCATTCCTCATTGACAGGAAGGCCCATTTCCTTGAGTGCGGGATCGAGCGTGGCGTCAACCAGAACAAGTTCCCCGCTGATATCCACCATACAGGCAAGGTGATGGCTTGTGGGCAGCGCTTGTGCCAGCTTCATGAGTTTGGGAGGGTAGTCTAGCTCGACCTCGTCCCACCTGAAAGGATATACCGCGAGTAAGACCGACATCCCCAGTCTCTGGTATAGCTCGCAGAGAAGCAGATGCTTGGGAGAACACGAGCCCTTACCAATTGTGAGTATGTCTATATATCTTTCATAATCGTTGATCTCGGTGACTATAGCATATGGTATGTCCCTGATCTTGTGGAAGATGTTGATCCTGGCTTCCAGGGCATTCTTACCTTGTGTCCATTCGCGCAGCTTTTCATCGAGGATGTCGGTCTTCAGAGCGGGCTTCCTCCATCTATTCTCGGTTAACTGGTCTTAGCCATTAACATCAGTAGTTGCAGGGGATGATGAGTTATGCTCGAATCAAGAGCAGTTCAAGTGGAGCTGTAAACGAGGCCCGATCAGCGCACTCTTCTTTCAATGGTGAATCCGAGCAGCTGAAGCTCCGCAATCAGGCCCGTTGGGTCTTCTGAGCTCAGATGAATAACGAAGCTGTGTGCATCCCGCTCCGGAATGGGAAGCATGAAAATAGTGATCACGTCGAGGCCGAGCTTATTGATAGCACCGACGATCTTCTCGATATCCTGGGGGCTCCGGCAGTTGCGGACAACGATGCGGGCTCCCGGTTTGCCTACGCCCAGAATAGGGTTAAGCATCTTATAGAAGAAGTCATTGGTGGTTGCTATTCCAACGAGACGGCCGTCATCTATAACAAGAAGCGATCCCACTTTTTTCTCCTGTGCCAGGGTCACTGCTTCCTCCACCGTCGCATCGGGGCTGACTGTCACTAAGTCTTTGACCATAACCTCCTTGACGGTCACCTTGTTCAATACGCGGGTGATATCGTGGATGCTGAAACTCGTTAGCTTGGAGGGTCCAGCCCTGTCCAGTGCCTCGCGTGTGACTATGCCTACAAGCTTCCCCCTGTCCACAACGGGCAACCGACGCAGCCGGTGGGCGTCCATTATCCTTCTGGCCTCCGCCAGGGATGTTTTGCTGGATATGGTAATGACATTGCTGGTCATCACATCACTGATGAACATCTGAACCCTCCGTTGTTATAGCCGTTACTATCAGGCGAGCTTGTGGTCTGTACATTCGAATTCTATGCCGACACTGGACGGCGTGTCAAGCATCCGAGCTATTCTTGCCCGTTTCCCGGGGTGGTCGTTGTGATATACTAGCGGCAGCGGATCGGCTGAATCATGGAGCTGGATGTAATCATAGCCCCAACCCTTTATGGAGAAGACGAACTGAGGGATCGTCTGTGTGCGGTAGTTGATGTTCTCCGGGCGACCAGCACTATTACTACAGCACTCGTTAGCGGAGCATCAGCGGTGCACCCCTGCCTCGATATTGAGGAGGCTAAGGGAGGTGCCGCCAAGATGGGTGACGGGCAGGCGCTTCTCGGTGGGGAGGAGAGGGGCAAGTTCATCCCGGGATTCGATCTCGGTAACTCGCCGCTGGAGTATCTTTCCCGGGAGACTGTGGAAGGGAAGGTGATATTCTTCTATACATCGAATGGAACAGGCGCGATACGGCGGACGTATGAGGCATGTGGCCGGCCGGTATACATCGTTGCATTGAATAATATATCCTCTGTGGCATCAGCGATGGTGAGCGCAGCGTCTGCTGGTAAGGCCGAAGGAATAGCTGTACTGTGTTCCGGTCGCTACGGCAAGCCTTCGACTGAAGACCTGCTCTGCGCAGGTATGGTTATAGATCGGGTGGCTGTTGGCTTGCGTGATAACGGCATTATTACTCAAATGGTGGATGGCGCCAGTATAGCGGCTGGATTTGCCGCTGCTAACGAGGGGCATAGCTTTGAGGTCCTGTCTTCAAGTGTTCATGGCCGCTATCTGAAGACCATCGGTTACTCGGATGACCTTGAGTATACCTCCCGATTGGACATCTATGATGCTGTGCCTGTTTTCGATGGACAACGTATAGTCCTCTCAAGTTGAGGTTCCCGAGGGCCTTTGATAGGGATCGATAGGAGCAGGCTTAGCTAGAGTCTATAAACCTAAGGTTTTATCAGGATTGTTCCCCCTTCA
>CP070819.1:428714-435145 GCA_020344295.1 Dehalococcoidia bacterium
CCGGCCGAATACGCTCGGAAATACCCGAACCAGCTCTCGGGTGGTGAAGCCCAGCGTGTCGGCGTTGCCCGTGCCTTGGCCGCCGATCCTCCGATCCTGCTGATGGACGAACCGTTCGGAGCGGTTGACCCGCTGACGCGGGAGAAGCTGCAGGCCCAGTTCGTTCGTATCCAGCAGGAATTGAGGAAAACGGTCATTCTGGTGACACATGACCTCGACGAGGCTATCAGGCTGGCGGACCGCATCGCGATTATGGAGGCTGGGAAGCTTCAGCAGTATGACACACCGGAGACGATACTCTCGAATCCGGCGAACAAGTTCGTGCATGACTTTGTAGGCGCTGACCGGGCGCTCAAGCGCCTGTCCCGCATCATGATCGAGGACTTCGTGCGGGCATCTGCATCGGTTAAGTCGAGTGCTTCCATCGAGGAAGCGAGGTCGGCCCTCGGTAGTAGACGTTGGATTTGGGTTGTAAACGATGACGGTCAGCTCGTGGGATGGATAGACAGGGCAAGCTTGACACGGGCTGACTCCGTCAGTCAGGCGACTTTTGCTGTTGACAGGGAAGAGATGGCCCTCACCAACACGGCTACCCTCCGTGAAGCACTATCCCGGATGCTGGGCCAGGGGGTGAAAAGCATCCCGGTGGTGGACGAAGCGGGGCGTCTCGTCGGTGAGGTTGTACTAAGCGATGTTGAAGCGGCGACGCCTGAGGCAGGGAAATGATGCGTAGCTCGCAGACTAAACGCTGGGTGCTACTCGCGGTGCGGACCGTCGGATTTTTTATCCTCATCGCCAACATGCGGTGGTGGGAGAGCGCACTTGGATCTCTGTTCCCTGATGAAATACCGGTGATATATCCCTCTGCCAGTTTGCTTGACCTCGTCTGGGAGCATATTCAACTGGTTGCGATCTCCAGCAGTCTCACTATTCTAATTGGAGTACCGCTGGGGATCTGGGTTACCCGCCCGAGCGGCAGGAACTTCCTGCCGATAGTCACCGATCTGACCTCGATCGGCCAGACCTTTCCTCCAATAGCCGTTCTGGCGCTCGCGGTGCCCATGCTGGGATTTGGGGCAGAGCCCACTATCGTCGCCCTCTTCCTCTATGGGCTGCTTCCCGTTGTGCGAAATACGATCGCAGGTCTAAGAGCGGTCCCTGGGCATGTTCTGGATGCGGCATATGGTATGGGCATGAGCCAGACGCGGGCACTGATTCGAATCGAGCTGCCGCTCGCTGCGAGCGTTATCATCGCTGGAGTGCGGATATCCGTGATCATTAATATCGGGACCGCGATGATAGGGGCTGCCATTGGAGCCGGCGGGCTAGGCCACCCGGTGATAGCCGGACTGGTGAGGGACAACATCGCTTTCATCGTCGAGGGAGCAGTGCCGGCAGCTATCCTGGCTGTACTCGTCGATCAACTGCTGGCCAACGTCGAGCGAAGTCTGGCATACTCGGTGCAGTAGGCTGCAATATACAGGATTGTATCGAGCCGGCATTAAAGGAATGTCATAACTCGTTGAATTCATGGGGTGAGAATGGCCTACAAGGGTATCGGTGAGTACGGACTAATCGGTAACAGCCATACGGCAGCTCGGGTCAGTGTCGACGGTTCGATCGACTGGTGCTGCCTGCCTCGGTTCGATTCTCTAAGCACGTTTGCGGCCATACTGGATGACGTTAAAGGAGGCAGATTCCAGATAAAACCAAGGGCCGCGTTCCGTTCCGGTCAGGCCTATGTTCCCAACACAAATGTGCTTCAGACTACTTTTGGGACAAATACAGGGAAAGTAACCGTAATCGATTATATGCCCTGCTACAGAACTGCCCGGGGCAAGCTGGCACATCCCGCTGAAATATATCGCATTGTGAACTGCAGCGACGGTGAGATGGAATTGGAAGCCATATTCATACCCAGGCTGGATTACGCCAGGGGCAAAACTATCGTTCGGACAACCAAACATGGAGTCATCGCAGAAAAAGATACAGAAAGTGTATCTCTCAGTTCAACAATACAATTCGCCATTGACAGCGACATAGCTGTTTGCAGTTTTAAACTCCACAAAGATCGAAGTGCGGAATTCGTTCTCCATTATGGCTCGAATCAGCACGGATCGCCTGCTGTGTACCGACCAAATGATAAACTCGAGCGTACCATGGCCTATTGGCGTAAAAAGGTAGAGGCGTGTGATGTATCGGGACCCTGGCGAGAGCAGATTGTCAGGTCATATCTTGCACTGCACCTGATGTTGTATACCCCTACAGGAGCGGTTATCGCTGCTCCTACTACATCTCTTCCCGAGGAAATCGGGGGCGGGCGTAACTGGGATTATCGCTATACATGGCTTCGCGACGCTTCGTTAACTCTTAGTGCGTTCTTCCGCCTCGGTCATACTGATGAGGGTTTGGGTTTCTTCAACTGGCTGGTCACCTTGTGTGATAAGTGCGGAGCTAAAGCTCAGATCCTCTATGACATAGACTATGAGCACCCTGTAGACGAGCAGATACTGGAACACCTCGAAGGATATAAGGGTTCGAGACCTGTGCGCATTGGTAATGGTGCGTATAATCAGACACAGCTCGATGTATTTGGGGAGATGCTGGATGCTGCGCACAATTTCCTGGAAATGGGCGGCTATATCTCATGCAGCACGTGGCAGTCAATGGAGAGTTTTGTGGAGGCTGCCTGCGATAACTGGAGGAAGCCTGACAGCGGTATCTGGGAGATCAGGGGAGGGCCCTATCATTTCGTTCACTCCAAGCTGATGTGTTGGGTGGCCGTAGACAGGGGCATAGGAATCGCTGAAAAGCTGGGATATGAAAAGAACCTTGACCGATGGAGGCAGGTGGCGAAGGAAATCCGTAGTGATATATTAGCCAACGGATGGAATACAAGTAAAAAGGCCTTTACCCAACACTATGATACCGAGGCACTGGATGCGAGCAATCTGCTGATGCCATTGTTTGATTTTCTCCCTATAACAGACGAACGTATTGTCTCAACATTGGAGCGAACAAAGGAAGAGCTCGGCTGGAAAGGGTTGCTGCGCAGGTATCGAACGGATCTTGCAGATGACGGTCTCACGGGCTCCGAAGGTGCATTTCTGTGGTGTTCGTTTTGGTTGGTTAGAAATTATATCAGAATGGGCGAACTGGAGGAGGCTAAGGCTCTGTACGAGAGATTGCTCGGCTACGGCAATCACCTTGGCCTTATCTCGGAGATGGTTGATCCTGATACCGGTGAACTGCTGGGTAACTTCCCGCAGGCACTCACTCATCTAGCTATTATCATAACCGGTTTGGAGCTAACAGACGCTCTGGAAAAGAAGAAAGCCTAAAGTGAAGCAGCTAGGCTATAATCCTGCTTATCGGCGATGTCCCCGAGCTGCGGTGACAGGCCTGACAACTGCTCTGGCGGGTGCTCCTTCGCCTTTCACGATCTTCAGAGGTAAGCAAATCAGCTCGTATTTACCGGGGGTAACCAGGGAGAGATCGAGCCCTTCGATGAGCCAGATTCCCGCTTCGAGGAATATCCGGTGTACCTCCGACCCGTTGCACTTATACCCTCCCACCGAGAGATAGTCTACGCCAACCAGCATGACCCCGCGCTCCGCGAGAAAGTATGCTGCTTCCTTTGGGATATATACGAAGTCCTCCACGAAAGAATCGCTTTTCCAGACCCATCGTGAATTATCTGTCTTGATTAGTATGCGTTCGCCGCGTTGAATGCGGTGTTGCCTCAACTCCCTTGGTTTTATCGATGTGGTGTCACTGATCTCGATTACGCGGGCGCGTCCGATAGTCGCCTTCAGTGGCATCTCGTCGACGCCTTTTCCGTCAGCTATAAAATGTAGCGGTGCATCTACATGTGTGCCAGAGTGCGTTCCCATACGGATTCGTGAAAGGTTATTCGCGTCCCCTAGGGACATGTCATGCACACGCTCGCACTCGAATGGAGGGTCGCCGGGCCAATGCACCATCCCGTTCCGTAATGCAACCGATACATCTATCCACGACGACTGTAATCCGGTCCTTATCGGCATGTTTGTTCCCTCCTCAATACAATCCTATAATCGTCCTCTGTCCCATGTTTCATATTCAACGATACCTATATTATCGATTCTTACATAATAGCCTGGCAAGCGTACCTGACTCCTTCAGAGAGAGTGGGATAGGCATGAAAAGTATCGCCGATGTCCGCTGCAGTCGAGCCCCCTACCATCGCCGCTGCAACCTCGTGTATCAAGCTGGAAGCCTCCGCTCCTATTATGTGACCCCCTAGAATGCGGCCGGTGTCCTCCTCGGCAACGATC
This sequence comes from Dehalococcoidia bacterium, assembly GCA_020344295.1. Lineage (GTDB taxonomy): Bacteria > Chloroflexota > Dehalococcoidia > SZUA-161 > SZUA-161 > SZUA-161. The sequence goes on from CP070819.1 coordinate 433,031, forward strand.
TTTATAAATCCATCCATCTCATTGGATACGATGGGTCGGGTCATGTTGGCATAATCGAACTTGCCGACTTTTACTTTGTGACCCTGTTCCTGTGCCTGCTTTTCAGTAAGGCCGACGCTTGCCACTTCCGGGTCACAGAAGGTGGCTCTGGGCAGCACATCATAGCTCAATTCCTTCTCGCCACCGCTGAATGCATTCGTCACGGCGGTCTTTGCCTGCTCACCAGCCACATAAGTGAATAGGAATCCTCCCGTGACATCGCCCGCGGCCCAGATGTGCGGCATGTTGGTCTTCAGTGAAGCATCGACGATTATTCCCTTTTTACCGGTTTCAATAGCGGCTGCCTCAAGGTTGAGTTCGCCTATGCCTGGCTTTCGGCCCGTAGCGACCAGTATTTCATCGAATTCTGCATTTGTTTCTCGTCCATCAATACCCTTAGATACTATCAGTTTACCGGTACCGACTGTCTTTACTTCGTTCACCGTGACGGAAGTTGATAGTAAGATTCCTTGATTTACAAAGAAATCCATCATCGCCTGTGATATCTCCTCATCCTCTCCGATCAGGATTCGATCCAGAGCTTCGAAGATATGTACATTGGAGCCAAAGGCGGTAAATATGTTGGCGAACTCTACCCCGATAGGGCCGCCTCCTATTATGGCCAGCCTTTCGGGAACTCTTTCCAAGTCCAGCGCCTCGATGTTGGTGATATATCCGGTCTCCTTGAGTCCCGGTATCGGCGGAACTGCAGGAGTTGAACCAGTAGTGATTATGATTTTATCGGCCTTTAAAACTTCATCGGCCACTTCCACTTCATGAGTAGAGATAAAATGTGCGTTGCCTTTGAATAATTTTATCCCGTGGTCAATCCATCTTTTATCACGACCGGAGCCTATACCGGCGATGACCTTATCTTTGAAAGCTTTCACCTCTCTATAATCGGCAGTCCTCTCGAGTGTTGGGAGGCCGAAGAAATCGGCGTTCTTCATTTTCTTATATGTCCGCGCCGCGTGGACCAGTGCTTTGGTCGGAATGCAAGCATGGAAAATACATTCTCCGCCAACCGGCCCCTTTTCAATCATGCCGACTGAGTCAGAATATTGCATCGCAGTTCCCGCAGCGTACTCGCCAGCAGTGCCCGCCCCGACTATCAGTACATCTACATTGACCATTTCACTTGCTGCCTCCTTTCGTTCCGGGGTTTGAACGCCCTTTTCTCCGAACAACCACCTGCTCGGAATGAAATTTCCGAAGCTAACTCCTTCACTATAAAGAGGATCATGATGCAGATTATAGGCGATCGATCGTGAAAAAGTCATAAAATGGAGTGAAAAAATGTTGAAAAGATATCACATTCTGCAGGGATTAGGCCTTTTATACTGCTGCTTATGGCGTCTGGCTGAACAACCCTATCGTAACGCACCGAAGGTGCGCCGCCTTATCGCCCGGATAGAAGTACTACTTTTCCCCGCGAATAATGCCCAAAAGGGTTACTGAATAATCGGGGGCAGTAATGCTAGCGTCATTGTAGTGATGTTTTTATGTACGACCCCTGTTCGCCCGGAACGGGTTTTCTCTCCTTTCACGTCCCAAGCTGGCTGGGGTTCTATGTGGCTCATACTCTTCCGCAAATCAGTTAGGCAGCGTTGATAAATCTGGATATCCGGAGGCACAACCACTACCAAATTCCTACCTGTGACCATGACGAAAGTGCTATTGTGATGCAAATGTCGCATGACTAGAATCTGCACGTACATTACTAACCCCGGGGGTTGCACTATTATGTTAAACGCGAAAGATAGGATCGAGGAACTCAAAGGGAGGAAATTCAGAATGTCCAAGAACGGCCTGGATGAAGTCGAGGTGTCCTCTTTGATTGAGAGTTTAATAAATCAAAACAACGACCTTATCAGGAAGCTTGAGCGCCGTGGGTCTGCTGAAGAAATTGCGAAACAGACGAAGATAGAGGACGGGGAGCGAAAGACGATTGCATCGGCGGAACAGCAGGCACGTGAGGTGATAAGGGCGGCCGAAGAAAGGGCGGAGGCAATAAAGGGATCGGCCAGAGTTGAAGCTGGCAATATCATCGCTGAAGCAAAGAAAAAGAGCGAGGTA
>CP070819.1:435245-439739 GCA_020344295.1 Dehalococcoidia bacterium
AGAAGGAGATTCGATTATCTAATAGATGCTGTTTCTAGTACTCTGGTTCATAGTCGACCCTGTCCTCGTATGTCACCGTGCCGCAGTAGGACCGCAGGGCGAATGCGACCACCCAGGTGGCGATCCAGCCAACGAAACCATGAGGGATGGTGAGTAGGCCGGTGCAGAGGCCGACGACAAAGATCAGGAATCCGATGCCGAACATCAGGATCGTCAGGGCATTGGCCTCACGACAAATCTGATACCGGGCTACAGTGTTCTTCCTCTGTTTCTTTTCGAGAATCTCCCTGAGTATGGCTTCGGTGTCTATCTCAGGTGTGGCGTTCATTTCCATCGTAGTCATTGTTCTGTCTCCTTTCATTTATTTTTTATGTTTTTATTTACCGAGGATCCAGTCTGACGAAAAAGTCCATTACTATTGCTGCCAGGCCTGCCAATCCTCTTGGGGTCTGATACCGTGCTATGGTCTCGTCCGGCTGGCTGTATACCCTGGTTAGCCTGCTGTTGACTTCACAAGCGGTTTTGTGTGTGATCCCGGCCTTTCCTGCGATTTCTAGTGTAACCATCGTTCTAACCTCCTTCGTTCTTTCTGGTACTAATACTAAAGGATGTAACTTATTAGTGTTATGAAGGAAATCACACAAAAAATGTGAGCTTGAGCACATTTTAGTTAACTCCGGTATATACAGGTCTACAAAACTGAGGTTAGGTTACGGGAACGATAAAAAAGAAAAAGCCTCCGGGGGAGACCCCGGAAGCTTCTCATGCTCTGGCAACAATACGGTGAAATAAATGTGCCTTAGTTCATCTGGTAGAGACTGCAACCGACCGGGCTGGAAGCATCGTGAAGCTGTACCGTCCACTCGGATTTTTTAACATCGAATACGGCCTCTATCTCGAGTGTATCGGCGCTTCCTGACGCCAGCGCCAGTTCCCTATCAACTGAAGCCTTCATCAACAGGTCTGACAGCTCCTCACCGTAGACCGGCTCGTTGATTCCAATTCCAGTTACTTCAGTGATCGCGGCCTCCAGGGTGCTGTTTGTATTAAGCATTGCTTTAACCTCCTTTCTGGAGACAATGATAACGTGCATACATCGATGGAGTTATGATGCAGGTCACACAGGAAATGTGAGGTCGGTCACATTCCAGTGTACTGCAGTTAGCTGGAGGGGACTTCAGTGAGTTAAAGGCTCAGCAAATGTAGCCCTTAAGTCCTTCGCGGCGAAGAACGTGGATTCGCTGCTTGTCAATCGAGATCAGGCCCTCATCCTGGAACATGCCGAGCAGTCGGTTGACGGACTCCCTGCTCGCTCCTATGGCATTCGCGAGATCGTGTTGTGTCAGCCGCATATCGATCATTAACCCTTCGTCGGTTTCAACTCCATGTTTCTCGACCAACTCGAGCAGCCGCTTGGCCAGCCGGGCGGGAAGGTCGAGGAAGACAGCATCTTCCAACAGGAGGTCTGCGCACCTGAGCCGCTCGCTGAGCGTAGCCAGCATCCCAATCCCCACCTCAGGTTCTCCGGTGATGACGTCGAGCAAATCGTTGCGGTTCAGTATTAAGGTATCGGTGGTCTCCATAGCTGTGGCGCTTGCCGATCTGGGCTTGCCATCGAGGATTGAAAGCTCGCCGAAGAAGTCGCCATCGGTCAGTATTGCGAGGATCATCTCCTCTCCCTCGGGGGATGGCGCGCCGATTTTCACCTGACCGGTCTTAATAATATAGAGTGTCGAGCCCGGGTCATCCTTATGAAAGATGGTTGTACCCCTCTTGTAGTTGCGGAGCGTCAGTTTACCCGCAATCTCGTTCAGATGCTCCGGCTTAAGCGATGTGAACAGGGGGATCCGGGAAAGTAGTTCGACCTCTTCCATATCCTGGCTCCTCATTAATTCAATTTAAGATACCACAATATCAGCTAATCCTCCACCCTCGCTAGCACCTCCTGCACCCTCGCTAGCACCTCCTGCGCCCGTTGCAGCCAGTAGGGCATGCTTATCCCCCTTAACTCGGCCTCGGCCTTTCCTGGTATTTGAAGAGCTTTTTCAACCCAGAGCTTCCAGGGCCTCTCTGGCCTGTTTCAGCCAGTTTTCTAGCCCGCATTGCTCAAATAATTGGACAGACTTAGAAACGCACTCCCTTGCCTGTTCATTTTCACCCTTCGAACTGTGCAAAAGCCCCAGATCGAGATAAGCCTCGCCCATAGTTTTTCTGGCCCCAATCTCCCGGGCAAGCTCAATAGTAGCGTTAACATGCTCTTCAGCCTTCTGACTGGCAAATGGAACCACGCCTTCCAGAAGCATATATACCTTTCCAAGATTGGCCTGTATAATCACAGCATGGTTTTTCCTGCCACCCTCCAGAAGTGATCTCAACGTGCCCTCAGCCGTGTCAAGCGCTTCGCTTACCTGCCCCCTAGCTATTGCTGCGAAGCCCATACAAAAACGGGTCAATGGTGCCAAATACTCATAGCCGAAGGTAAGCATATGTGACAGAGCTTCCTGCAAAGTGTCTTCGCCCTCCTGGAACTGGCCGTTCATGACCTGGCATATCCCGAGCATCATTCTGGCAACCATGGTGAAGAACGGATCGGCCGAGACTTCAATCGCCCGAGTGCAACATTCGGCAGCCGCTGCGAAATCGCCGTCCATATAGTATATCCACGACATGGTCACATGACCGACGACTATGCTTCTAATGCTGGTGTGGCGCTGTCCGAAATCCATAAGGGCCTCACCTGTAGCGTAGGTCTTTATCGCGTCTCCCCTCATAAAATATGTCTGCCCAATTCCGATAAGAGATTTGAAATAAATATAGTGATCTGCCTCCAGGGACCTGAATATCTCCTGTGCCCTTTCACCGATAGCAATAGCCTCATCGAAGAGGCCCAAATCCAGATAGGTGTGGGTTAGCCATGTGCAGGTATAGCCGATAACCCTCTGATCGCCGATCTCCTCGCCTAGCTCGAGCGCCTTTTTCAGAAGTTCATACGATTCCTTGGAATATCCCCTGGTAAATAATGTGAAGCCGAGCCATCCGAGGAACATGCCGTATCTCGCCCTGTCATCAAGGGATTCGGCAAGCTCCCTGTTAGCGTTCAGCAGGTCCGTCAATCCGCGGAAGTCGCCGCGGAAGTAGAATACAAACGCCCACTCGATCACCAGGTCGATCAGCAGCAGGTCGTCATCCCTCGTCCTCTCAGGCTTGGTCAGCAGCGCCTCAAAGGCCTGGATGAAGAACCGGTGCGCCTCCTCCAGCGCATACCTGTCAAAGCTCTTCCGCCCGGCCTTGATCAGATAGTCAACCGCCTTGTCAATCGACTCACCCTTCTGATAGTGGAATGCCAGATGTTCGTAGAACTCCTCCAGCCTGTCTGGGTAGAGTATCTCTATGGCCTCGCCTATCCTCTCGTGAATCTTCTTTCTTCGCTTGAGAAGCAGGCTGTTGTAGGCCACCTCTTGAGTAAGAGCATGTTTGAAGATGTACTCCAGCTCCGGAAACAGGCTTTTCTCATATATGAATTCCAGTAACTGGAGGTCGACGAGGTATGATTTGAGCTCCTCCTGAGTGCCGGTTATCGTTTCCAGTATGCTATAGGCGAAGTCCCTCCCGATTACTGAAGCTACCTGCATGGTCCTTTTAAGATTCTCATCGAGACGGTCCATACGGGCGGAGATGACCCCTTGAACGGTATCGGGCACCTGGATGTCGGCAGGCTTTGCGGTAAGGATGTAGTTGCCGTTATCTCTCTGGATGGAGCCGTTTTCGAGCAGGGAGTAGATAAACTCCTCGACGAAGAAGGGATTGCCCCCGGCCCTGGCCAATACCAGCTCCCTGAGCTCGGTTGACACGTCCGCTTCGGCGAGGATAGACTGGACGAGCTCGGCGCTGGTGCCGGTGGAGAGCTGGTCCACGCGTATCTGGCTGTAGTTGGACTTGCTTGCCCAGGGGTGGGTGTATTCGGGGCGATAGAGGAGCAGGAGCAGGATCGCTGTGCTGGGCAGTGAGCCGATGAGATAGGTCAGGAGCTCCTGTGAGGCGTTGTCGATCCAGTGGAGGTCTTCCACGGCGAGGACCAGCGGCCTGTTCTGGCTCTCCCGGATGAGCAGATTTCTGACTGCCTCGAAGGTCTTGCCTCTCTTGTACTGGCGGTCGAGCCGGAGGAACTGTTCATCCTCAACCGTCAGGGACAGCATCTCCTGGAGCGGGGACAGTATGTCCTGAAGGTTCTCGTCGAGCCGGGTTATCCGCTCCCTGATCTTCTTATTGATGATGAACTCGCGCTCCCCCTCCTTGATATCGAAGTATGACCTCAGCATGTCCAGGAAGGGCAGATAGGGCATTGATCCTCCGTGGTGGAGGCATCTGCCCTCGAGGTAAGTATATGCACCCTGGGGGAGCGCTTTTCTTGCCTCGAGAAGGATCCTTGATTTGCCCACCCCGGCCTCGCCGACCACGCCGACGACCTGGCCTGAGCCGCCCGTTGCCTTTTCG
>CP070819.1:439839-444382 GCA_020344295.1 Dehalococcoidia bacterium
CCACGTTTCGGCGTCCTTCTCGGAGAAACGGGCGATCTCCCTGGCTGAACGCTCCTGAGTGGGGTCGTGCTTGTCGCTGTAGATGGCGATGGCGGTCTCGTTGTCCCTGAAGACAAAGCCGTCTGCGACCAAGTGCTGATCCCACCGGGCGCCGTAGTCCCAGAAATCGGGGAAATCGCGCCACACCGGAGCGTAATAGAAGGGCAGGATGATATTGGCATGGTCGTTGCCGCGGAAGCCCGGCGCGGAGAGCTCCTCCGTACACAGGCAGCCGCCGATCTCATGCCTTCTCTCGAATATACCGACGCTCATACCGCCATACTTCATAAGGTACAGCGCGAGCTGTAGACCTTTGGTGCCTCCTCCGACTATTACTGCATCAAATGCATCATCAGCCATTGTGCCCTCCTTTTACGGCTTTATAATTATTTCAAACACGTATACTAGAACTTGATTATGCTGCGTATTACCTCACCCCGCTCAAGCGCCCTAAAAGCATCGTTGATCTGGTCCAGGCTGTATATATGTGAGATCAGCTTGTCGATGGGGAGCTTGCCATCCATGAATAGGTCGACATATCTTGGTATGTCCACTGAGGGTTTTATGTCTCCTTGCACGGTTCCGGTGATAGTCTTGCCCAGAAGGAACTCGAAGGGCGCGGCGCTGACCATGGTGCCGAGAGGAGCCATCCCGACAACGATGAACTTGCCGCCATAACGGATTGAGGCAAAGGCCTGGGCCATTACATCAACGTTGCCAATGCACTCGAGGGCATAGTCTGCTCCTCCGCCGGTCAACTCCATAATCCTGCCTATGGGCTCCTCTTTCTTGGCGTTTATCATATAATCAGCACCTAGCTTCTTCGCCATTTTCAGTTTCTTACTCAACGTATCAACAGCTATAATCTTGCCGGCCCCGGCCAGTTTGGCTCCCATGATCGCACTCAGTCCCACGCCACCGCAGCCGAATACAGCGATGCTTTCACCCGGTTTCAATCCGGTCGTATTGATCGCAGCGCCTATACCGGTGCTGACGCCGCAACCTAGAAGACATACCACTTCAAAAGGAGCATCATCCCTGATCTTTACGCAGGAACGCTCGTGAACCACAGTGTATTCAGCATACGAAGCGAGACCGAATAGATGTTGAAGCGCCTGATCGCCCTTGTGCAGTCGTGTGTGCCCCCCGGGCAGCGTCGCCATCGACATAATTGGGAGGTTTTCGATGCACTGGGTAGGACTACCCTCATTGCAGAAACGGCATTTACCGCATGAAAACGATACCATGAGCACCACGTGATCTCCGGGCTGCAGTGTAGTAACGCCCGGCCCTACCTTCTCCACAATCCCGGCCCCCTCGTGCCCCGGCACTACAGGGGTGGCAGCCGGCATCTCACCTTTCATGAAGTGTAGATCGCTGTGGCAAATACCAGTAGCCATTATTTTCACCAATACTTCGTTTACTCCCGGCTCGTCAAGTGTAACTTTTTCCACTTTGAGCGGTTTGTTGGTCTCGTACATTATGGCCGCTTTCATAGCTGCTGCTCTCCTTTCTTGGCCCTCTCTAGCCGAACATACTTTTTCCGGTCCCTTCGGTGTTTGAGGGGTTGTGCAGGATATCCTTCTCCAGTAGCTGGTTTAGCTCATCATCGGATATTCCCAGAAGGTCGCGGCATATCTCATCGGTATGCTCTCCCAGGAGAGGGGCGCTCCTGCTCGGTACAGGCGAGGCACCGGACATCTTGAAAGGTATACCGGGGTAGAGCCTCCTGCCGGCTACCGCATGATCTAACTCGACGATTGCGCCCAGCCATTGAAGCTGCGGGTCTGCAAGTGTATCCGGGGCTCGCTGCACTACCCCCGCAGCAACACCTGCAGCCTGCAGGGTATCCATGACCTCACAGGCATCGAGCGTAGTCGTCCATTCATTAATCATCTGGTCCAGTTCGTCGATATTCTGCAGGCGCCCGAGGAGGTCGGCGAACTTAGGCTCCTTCGTCCACGGGGGATTGCCCACCGCATTGCAGAAACCGAGCCACTCTTCATCGGTGAACACCGCTATGGCACACCATTCATCGTTACCCTGGCAGGCGTAGCAGCCGTGGGGAGCGGCATAGGCGACTCGATTCCCCATGGGCTGCGGAACACGTTTGTTTACGGTATAGTCCAGATAGTGTTCGCCTACCAGGTTGGCCGCCACCTCAGTTTGAGCCATATCGACAAACTGCCCTTTACCGGATCGGCGTCTATAGTCAAGCGCCGCCAGTGCAGCTATGACAACGTGCTTGCTGGCCATATGATCAGGCAGTGGCGAGTTAGAGCCGACGGGGTAGGGATCATCGGGCTGTGCCCATATAGAGAGCATACCAGACGCGGAGGATAGCATCGGGCCGTAGGCCTGGTGATCACTGAACGGGCCGCCGCCGCCGAAACCCTGGCTGCTCACATAAATAATTTCGGGATTAACATTCTTTACGTTGTGGTACTCGAGTCCTAGACTTTTCATCACTCCGCCGCGGTAGTTCTCGATCAAGATATCAGCCTTGGTGATAAGCTGTTTGACCAGTTCCTTGCCTTTATCCGACTTCAGGTCCACGCCGAAGCTCCGCTTGTTGCGGTTCGCCTCATTGAACCCAGCGATGTTGTTGATATCCGGCCCGATCGTTCTCATAAAGTCGAGGTTGTCCTTCGACTCAATCTTAATAACGTCAGCCCCCAGCTCCCCGAGAATCTTGCATGAGTCGGGTCCGACACCGCCGGTGCCGAAGCTCAGTACTCTGATATTCTCCAGAGGCAGCACGTAACCCTCCTTGCTCCACCACCCGGGCACCCCTCAGTGCCACCAGGTCACTCTTGGTCAAACCGAGCTCATTGCAGTAGATTTCCACGTTATGCTCACCGAGGCACGGGGCGGGACGCTGTATGCGAGCCGGAGTCTCCGTCCATTTATGGGGCGGCCCCGGGTATTCGGCCTTACCAGCCACAGGATGGTCAACCTCGACGAAGAAGTCCCTTGCCTTGGTATGTGGGCTATTATAAAAGTCCTCGATATTCAATATGGGGGCTATGGGCACCCCCTCCTGCTTGCCCGCTTCGAAGAGCTCGAGCATGGTGAATTTCTCGGTGTATTCGACCATCAGGGTATAAAGATCGTCGGCATTGCCGATTCTATATATAAAGCTGCGCCATTCCTCCATGAGCAGCACCTCGGGACTGCCCAGAACTTTAACCAGGGCATCCCACTGCCGTGGGGTTAGAGCAATTACTCGAACAAGGCCATCCTTGCACGGGTAGACGGGGTAGACCGATGCGCCCATACGGGTTTCGTGGGTCGGCGGCGGGCCATCCGGATTGAGAGCATAGGAGTAGTTGGGCACGATCCAGGGGTATAGACCCAGACGTGACGTCTCATGTACCGATGTATCGATATACTGCCCATGACCGGTTGTGCTCCGCATTAGGAGCGCCGTGATTATCGCTATGTTGGCGTATAGAGAAGCGGCATCGTATGCCGGCGTTCCCGGGCAGAGACAGGGCTCCCTGCCGGGATAACCGCTGGTAATCTTCACCCCGCTCATGGCATAGTCGACGAGATTAGATCCTTTACGGTCCTTATACGGCCCGCCGTGTCCGAATTCGGTGATGCAGGCCATTACCAGACCAGGGTTTACTTCCTGCAGGGCGGGATAGTCGATACCCAAGCTCGACATATAATCGGGCGGTGAGTTATCGACAAGCACGTCCGCCGTTTTAACCAGCTTTTTCAAGATATCCCGGCCCCCGGAGGTCTCCAGGTTCAGTGTAATCCCCCGTTTGCCTGTATTGCGATGAAGGAAATACAGTCTTTTCTCCGGGTGAGGTATGTCATCGACGAACGGCGGCATGGCTCTACCGGGGTCGCCTTCAGGCGGCTCGATCTTGATGACATCCGCACCCAGATCAGCAAAAAGCTTGGTGCAGTAGGCCCCCTTACCGTCGGTAAGGTCCAGAATCCGGTATACGCTCAGGGCTCCTCGTTGTTCATCGGTCACAGCAGCACCTCTTGCTGGTACAGGCTATCGATTCAAAGCAAACTGTATAATAGCACCTATTACCGCTCTGGGCTAGCGGTTCGGATTGATATTTCTCTCGATCGGGCATAACTAAGTCGAATTATTCCAGGTAGGTCTTGATGCACCGCTCCATTTCGGGAGTGGGTTTCCACCACTTGGTAACCCCGAGATCCTCGGCTACCTTGTTTGCGCCGAGATAGCCTGGGCCGCCGAGCACCAGACCGCCCGGATATGTCGATACGCCGCATACGTAGAGACCCTGGATGGGAGTACTTGTATCAGAGCACTCCTGGTTAGGCCGGAAGCAACCCAACTGGATCGGCCGGTAATCACCATGTTTAATTGCACCACGCCTCATTTGAGGGAAGCGAGTCTCGATATCATAAGGAGTCTCGAATACGGTTGTGATAATATTATCTCGCGTCATATTCGGCGCTGCCTTACCCCACTTAGCCAGTATGCTCTCTTCCAGTTCCTTCCCCCGCTTCTCCC
>CP070819.1:444482-453120 GCA_020344295.1 Dehalococcoidia bacterium
TCAACTCAACGATCTTCACGGCGTAACTACCTAGACCGCAACCGTAGTCAATGACGGTCATACCATCTTTAATGCCAAATTTCTTAACACTTTTCTTAATATATGGATAGCAACAATCAAGAATATCGAAAAATAGCATTGTCAGCCTAAAAGCCTTGTTTCCAGTTAATGGACTCATGTTTTCCCTGTTGTGAAAAAGCGTTAATTCTGGACCAGCAAGCAATATCTCTACGCCTTTGCTGAAGCTGCTCCGTATACCTCAGGCATCTGAATCAGATGGGCTGTCATCCATTCCCCTATCAAACACACTGGGATCCAATTCAGTCTTGCCAAGCTTTGTAAGAGCTGTGTTTCTGTTATTCCACGCGATTGCATCATGTGGGTTCAGATTGACTGCGGTGTCGAATGCCTCAAGCGCTTCCTTCAGCCTATCTAATCGCCCTGGGATCAAGCCCTTACTTCCCCGCGCAGTTGCATTATCGGGGTCCAGATTTATTACCTTGTCGAATGCCTCCAACGCCTCTGGATATCTCTCAAACATCCCAACGATAGTACCCCTGATACCCCTATAACCACATCATGGGAGTTGAGGTCAACTGCTTTATCAGAAGCTTCCAACGCCTCATCGTAGCTTTTCAGCCCCAGGAGGGCTGTATTCTTGCCCTGCCATGCATCTTCATATTAAGGATTGAGGCTAATTGCTTTATTAAAGGCATCTAATGCTTCTATGAGTTTCCCTACCTTAGCAATGTCTATTCCTCTCCCATGCCATACAACTGCATTGTTTGGTTTGAGGCTTATCGCATTGTCGAACGCTTCTAATGCTCTTGTATTATCTTTCTGTGAAAAGTGCCAACTATCCTCCAGCATCTACGCACACTCGTACCAATACTTGTTGACTGCGATTATGCATATAGGGCATTTTATTCGATAAAGGGTGCGATGGGGATGAAAACAGTGGAACGTGTTTTTTCAGCACTTTTATGGACACATGGATGATAGAGGCTATATAATTGCTACTCAGTGGCAAATGGAAGCCTGATTTACTCAGTTTTAATGTGCTGGAAACCTAACGAGAAGGAGTTGTCATTATTGAATGGATAAATATTTGAAGTGTACAGATTTCGTTGATTGCGATAATAAGGTGATACTAGACACGGCTCACAGGATTATTAAAGGGTTACAAACCGAGAAAGAAAAGGCTGTAGCTCTTTATTATTTTGTCAGGGATGAGATCAAGCACAATGCGTACGCTCCGCTTTATGATCTTGATCGCTATAAAGCAAGTAAAATCCTTGAAGCCGGTAACGGTGTTTGCCAGCAAAAAGCAATACTGCTTGTCGCATTAGCCAGAGCTGCGGGAATCCCTGCGCGTATTGGCCTGGTCGATGTTCGTGACCACCTGATATCTGATACCTTTAAGGAGATGATAGGAGGAATTAACATACTCCCGTTACATGGATATGCCGAGTTATACATTGACGGCAGGTGGATTCATACCAGCCCGGCCTATGACATCGATGTCTGCCGCAAAAAAAGGTTCGTCCCTGTGGAATTCGATGGGGTGAATGATGCCAAAGACTCTCCCTATGACTTGGACGGTAACCCGCACATAGAGCATCTGAAATACCACGGCCCTTATGATGATTTCCCTTGGGACGAGATCCTTAATTACTATATGGAGTGGGCTGGTAAATTGGGCAGGGACTGGGAAGAGTTTAAAGATGCCGGGGAGCATTTACGCAAGAGTAAATCAAAGAGTGAAATGTAATACTTATGCGTCTGCAGATTCATTATCCCGCATCTAATAAGAGGCTAGAGCCTCTTGCGTACGAGATACGAGGCAAGAAACTTCCGGTCTACGTTAGGAGTGCGGTACAACTGGAAAATCATCGACTCCCGGTACATTAACTCCATGGGCCAGCCCTCTTCCCTTTCAATAGCGCGGGCACCCATGAGTTCGATGGTCTTGCGGCAGGCATCCACAGCAGACGAGGTGGCCATCCGGAAGGCGAGTACGGACCATTTACCGTGCTTTGCCTCCTCATCGCCTGCATCCCATAGTTTACAGGCCTTGGTAGCGATAGCTCGGCTGGCCTCTGCGTTGACCCACATATCAGCTACAGGGAAATGTACCCCCTGATACTCAATCAGAGGATGATCCCATCGTATAGTAGTCGTAGTGTAATCCAGAGCCTGCCTTATCGCAGCTTCACTTACTCCAACTGCCTGTAATGCCTGATTGCCCATATGCTTATTCATGGCATCGACTATGGCGTATAACCCTTTACCCTCCGGCGCCGCCAGATATTTCTTGTGTACTTTCACATCCTTCAGCATTATTTCATATCTTGCACAGGCCCATCTCTGTCCCATGAGGTCCCCTTCTCGCCCCCGAATTATACCAGGCGCATCATCATTCACAATGAACAGCGAGAGCCCACTTGTGCGTTTGGTGGTATCCGTTTTCATCAGGGCAAGGTGCCAATTTAGTCCTACAGGCCCCGGGCTGCTTGACGACATCCACCACTTAGGACCATTGAGGTAATAGTAGCCCCCCTTCAGTTCTGCCGTTCCACGCATTGCTCCCATATCAACGCCCGATTCGGGATCCATGGCGAAAATCGTGCAATATCCCCCATCCAGGAATCTTTGCAGGTATTCCTTTTTTACGTCTTCATCCGGCGTATGTTCCAGAAGGACTTGAACCGCAGGTTCACCATAGGCAAACAAGTTATCAACCGCTGGAGAAAATGACATCTTAACAATCTCGGCTGACACCAGGCCGCACTGTAGAAGCGTCCACCCGGCCCCCCCAGATTCCTTGGGATATCCCTGCCAAAGAACCCTTGATCGATGATCGCTTTGTAGAGACCGTAGAAGCCATCCGACATCTCCGTCATCGCCAACACGCCACCTAAGCGGTCAAGCGCCCGCCGGTTGGGCAACCACCACTCCTCTATGATTTCTCTGGCCTTCTCCAGAGCATTATATGTTTCGGGAGTCCATTCCTCAGGATGTTCATACAGGTCATAAATATTGGGCTTGGTTATGTCCATGGCTGATTACCTCCTAATTTATGTACATGAGGTGATCATGGTTAACCTAGTCACCGATGGTGACGTTACAGCCTTGGCAGATATAATTGTCGATTTGCCGATCCTCGTGATAGAGTGTATTTGAAGATGGAATAGAATATAATAAACGACAATTCAGTATATTGGTTTTACAATCGAGGTGTCAAATGTAGTCGACACTTGTTGACCATACAGCTAGCTTCAGCTACAATATGCGCAGCTTCCGAGCAAATGGCGGTGCACAAGGTGAGTAATATCATAACTCCCCAAGTTGCTAACTTAGCTAGCGATTTGTCTAGGCAACCAACGGTTAGTTGAATGTCCAAGAAGGCTCTATCCGGTCTTAAGGTAGTAGAATACGGTCATTTCATTTCTGCGCCCTATTGTACTAAGTTAATGGCTGACATGGGTGCCGAGGTAATCAAGATCGAGCAACCCAGCACCGGAGATGAGTCCAGGTATCATGGCCCGTTTCCCGATGATCTACCCCATCCTGAAAAGAGCGGCCTTTTCCTGTATCTCAACACCAATAAAATGAGCATTACCCTTGATGTGGGAACGGCAAAAGGTCGGGAGATTCTGGAGAAGATACTCAAAGACACTGACATTTTTGTTGAAAACAATCCCCCTCAAATGATTAACGAGCTGAAGCTAGACTATCCCAGGCTTAAAAAGCTGAACCCTCATCTTATAGTAACCTCTATTACAACCTACGGACAGACAGGGCCATATCGAGATTACAAGGGTTATGCCATTAACTGCTGCGCTTTCGGGGGAGTAAGCCAGAGCTTAGGACATAACTGGCGCGAACCACTTACATTCCCCATGTCGATGGGTCACTATCTCGCAGCAATTAACGGCGCTGCGGCCACAATGGTGGCAATCCTAGCTCGAGACATTACCAACAGTGGGCAACATATAGATATTGCAGAAGCTGATATCTGGGCTTCACATCATGTGGGTTTTGGGGTAACGCTTTACACTTTCATCGGGCGTGAACATCTGAGAAATGGCTACCTTGGCGGCGGCTGGACATATCCGACCGGAAGATTAATCCCATGCAAAGATGGGTACATGGCCCTTTGCGCACCTCAGGTGAAGTATTGGAAGCAATTTATTGAGCTAATGGGTAATCCCGAGTGGTCTCAAAATCCTCGATACCGTGACCGCCGTGCTATGGAGTATGAATACCCCGAGGAGGTGGATGCCCTGCTGACACCCTGGTTCCTCGAACGCACGAAGCAGGAGCATTTCAAATTCTTTGAGGAACATGCCATTCCCTTCGCGCCTCTGTATAACATGGAGGACGAGGTTAACGATCCGCACCTCACTGAGCGGGAATTCTTTACCGATATTGATCATGATGCAATCGGAAGATTGAAGTATCCAGGCCCACCGTATAGATTCTCAAAAACACAGTGGTCATTAGAGCGCCCAGCGCCAAAGCTAGGTGAAAATAATGAAGAAATATACTGCGACCGTCTGGGCTATTCGAAGAAGGATTTCGTTGAATTGCGAAAGGCGAAGGTCATTTGAAGTAAGTATGGACAACCTTTTGCATATTATTGGTATATTGCCGAATCCAATCTGTCCAACTTAAAAACAGTGATGTTATGCTGAGCCGATTTGTTTAATACAGGCATAGACAAAGTCAGTTCTCTGATTTGACTAGGAGGCACTTAACGGTGGCACAATATCCCCTGCAGGGTTATAGGGTGGTGGATTTTGGCTCCGCCTGGGCTGGGGCTCAGATTACACATATGCTTGCGGATATGGGTGCAGAGGTAATTAAGGTAGAATCACGCACCAGAATCGACTACGCCAGGCTAGGTGGTGTGCCTACCCCTAAAGATCTGATAGATAAGTCACCGGAAGCAATAGCGGTAGCATATCCCGAACACCTGGAGTTGAACCCTCTATTCCATCTCCTGAATCGAGGCAAACTAGGCATCACAGTTGATTTCACTACACAGAAGGGGGCGGATCTTCTAAGAGATTTGATCAAGAGAAGCGACGTTGTCGCCGACAATTTCACACCCGGAGTCTTGGATAAATATGGCCTAGGTTATGAATCCCTTGTGCAGATTAAATCGGATATCATCGTAGTATCACTATGCCTTGCTGGTCATACAGGCCCACTTAAAGGGACCAGGGGCTACGCTCCAATCATCACTGCTCTTGCCGGGCTGGACAGCATGGTCGGCTATGCCGACGAGTCTACGCCATCCGGTACCAGATTCGCCTTTGGAGACCATGTAGCTGCAACACACGGGGCCCTCGCTATTCTTATTGCGCTGATTCACCGCAACCGGACAGGCGAGGGACAGTATATAGATATCTCTGAGTGGGAGGCTGTTACGTCACTTCTAGGCGAACCGCTTATGGACTATATCATGAATAGCAGGATTCAGGGGCCAGTAGGTAATCGTAATACAAATATGGCTCCACACGGTTTTTACCCCTGTAAGGGAGAGCAAGAATGGGTCTCAATTGCCATCAAGACAGACGAGGAGTGGCATAATTTCTGCCACGCCATTGGAAATCCAAAATGGACCGAAGACAATAAATTCAGGGATAGATTAAATAGGACGGATAATTACGAGGCGCTGGACAAATTGGTTGGACAATGGACTGCCAACTATACCCCGTACGAGGTTACGGAGATACTCCAGGAGTCAGGTGTAGCTGCAGCTCCCTTCATGATATCGAAGGAACAGCACAATAACCCTCATTTTCGAGAGAGGGAAACTTTCATAGAGGTCGAGCATCCTAAGGCTGGCGCTGAGACACTCTATGGTATTCCCTGGAAGCTAAGTGAGACACCTGGAGGGATTCGCAGCAGCGGGCCTCTGTTAGGACAGGATAACGAACATGTATTTAAAGAGCTGCTAGGTTTATCCCAGTCAGCCTACGATCGGTTGGTCGAGGAAAAGGTCATTTATTAATATAACTAAATACAAAAGACTATTTAAACTCGCCTTGAAGGTGATTTCAAGCCCCCAGAGCGGTTTCTATTGTGAAGATGTTGGGTATTATACTGGCTTTACTCTTGCTTTAATGTCATCCACTACTACGGCGGCGCTTGCAGCCGCTCCACTGCCGCCAACCCATCCCCCTGGAATCACCGCATCACCAACATTGTATAGATTTTCAATTGGCGTCTTCTGTGTAAGACAATCTCCTGGCCAGGTGCCATAAAACGGCCAGTCACCACAGAAGTTCCGTGCTACTAATATCTTGCCCCCACACTTATCGAAATCGGGGAAAGTCTCCTTCAAATCCTGCAGAAATACCTCATACTCCTCTTTAGGGGAGTATTGCATAGCGGACTCAGGCACGGAAGCAGTGCGCACTATATATTTGCCGTCAGGGGTACAGTCTCCAACGAAGCACTCTAGCCGCCTAGTATCCGCGGTAAAGAGTACAGTGGGGGCACCCATTAATGGTTCATTGCTTGTTATCATATAGTCTACTCCCTGCGCCGGTCTGACCTTCTTCTCTACTTCCTTCAGGTATGCTCGATCGAAATTTTCCTGTCCACCCAGATCGATCGTCCTTTTGGGACCGGCGTTGCTTATCACTATCTTTGCCTCAATTTCCATCTCTTCCCCTTTTACATCAGCAGCAATCCCTTTAGCAAAACCTTCCTCAATAAGAATCTTCTTAGCCCTTGTCTTAGTAAAGATTTCGCTCCCGTTATCTTTTATTACCTTCTCCAAAGCATCTGTAACATCCTTAACCCCATTCTTAAGTATGAATGGATTACCACCAACTGTCATGCCCTTCAGAACCCTGAACCACTGCCCTGCAGTGACTTCCCATGAATTAGCACCGGCCCACGCGGCGACGAGACACTGAAACAGATCACGAACCGTTTTGCTTTCGGTGTATTGAAGCAGCCAATCATGAAATGTTATTGTGTCCGGTGGTTCATACCATAGGATGGCTCTTTTCAATGCAGTCATTACCTTTTCTTCTTCTTCTTTATCCCTGCTCGCCCAAGAGATCATGTCTCTGAGCGCACCCTTCCCCTCCATTTTATGGTCCTTACCACCCAGTCTATATATTTGTGGTATAGCTCCAGTACTGACTGTTTCGATTTCAGGGGCTTGGACCTCATTCAGAGTTAGATAAACCGGGTCATTTTTTCCATAAAGTATCATCCATGCTGCTGTAGGAATCTGGTAACCTTTATATTCTATTTGTGTAAATCGACCACCCAGCATAGGGAGCTTTTCAATAACAATCGTTTTATAGCCAGAATAGGCCAGCTTTGCCGCAGCACACATCCCGCCTATGCCTGATCCTATGACTACACAATCACATGTTTTCCTTTCCATTCTATGCCTCCGCTAATGCATCTACAGGACAGAAATCCAGACACTCTCCACAATCAGTACACCTATCCTCATCTATTGCAACTATAAAAGAGGATGTGATTTCCATCGCATCCTCAGGGCAGTTTAAAACACAGAGAGCACAACCGAAGCACTCACTTTCAGCAACAATAATCGGCATACTGCACCCCTCATTTATACTTGCTGGATGATATCACTTGTAGTATTGAAACGTCAATCGCTCTGCTTTATAAATTGGACCATCCTAGTTGTGCCATTCTATCTATGCAGTGATTAGATTTAAACATATATATCTTTTTCACGGAAAGCTAGGCATCTTTATCGCTGCCATTTTCCTTAGCATCGATGTCTTTTTGCTTTTCCAGTGCTGCCGTAACTCCCGAGCCGTGATCTGCTACGAGGAATTTTTTATCTTTCGCGGTCTCGTCTTCACCTTCCGCAAGGTAAGGCCATCCCTTCGGCATCGTGCCGATTATCTCCTCTTTAACTAGTTGTTCGATCTCTTCCTCTTTCATGCCGAGGACGTTTGTCAGGATGTAGTAATTATGCTGACCAAGTGTCGGTGCTGGCATTCTAGTTCTAACCGGTGTCTCTGAGAATTTGACTGGGAATCCGTGATAGCGCTGTGTTCCCGTCACCGGATGTACGATCTCCTCGCAGAAGCCTCTGTGCTCGATGTGCGGGTCGCTTACTATTTCAGAACACGGCAATACCGGCGCGGACGCTACACCTGCTTGTTGCAGGAGTTGCATAACCTCATGTTTGTCGTGCTGACAGGTCCAGTCCTCAATTAGTTCATCAAGCGCATCGTGATTTGCTCACCGAGAACCTCACAGTTCTCAGCGAAAGCCCGGCGATCACCTACGTTGGGCTCACAGGCTCACCGTTCATTCGACTGGCTCAACTGGATGCCCCCACCAAGACCCTCCAAAAATCCCTGCCGATCGCAGCAGCTACCGTGCTGGTGCTCTTGCTCGCTGTGATGCGATCGTTGCGGTATGCGATGGTGACGATCATTCCGATTGGGTTGGTAGTATCATGGCTATACGGAACCATGTATCTGACAGGGTATCCTTTGAACTACGTGACTGCGACCATTGGCGCGGTATCCCTCGGTGTGGGGATCGACTATTCCATACACATGACGGAACGGTTTAGGGAAGAATTACGCAGAGCGCCAAGTAAGATGCAGGCTATGCGACA
>CP070819.1:453220-458307 GCA_020344295.1 Dehalococcoidia bacterium
GATGGGCACGTCAAGGGGAATGGCGGCAAAGGTTGCAGATGCGATTACAAGCAGTACCAATCCAAACGCGAAAATAGAAATCCCAGCATAAAACCAAATTTCCCCAAGCCTCAAAGGTAGAAAAGCAGAGTAGAGGAAAGCCAAAATCATGATTAGATTGACAAGTAGGTCGATTATATCTGTAGATGTAGGCGCAGCCGTTCTCTCGAAAGTACCTTTATTAATCAGGTCCAGCTGGGCGATTGAGGAGAATTGGACAATAAGGAAAACAAGGCTAAGAATCCAAGCATTCCAGAGGCCGATGGTAAAACCGGGACAAGAGATTATAGCTTCATTCGGTTACCTATCAGTACTTTGACGTTTCAACCTCTTTATAATCGTGTCCATATAGATCCGTGCCAGATTTTTACCGTGCTTCTGTATGCGCTGACGTTTTTTTCTGAGCTTCTTCTCACGGCGCTCGTGCCGGGGCATAATGTCCGGACTGTTGTCTTCCATATACTATAATAAGCTAACCTTATTACTCGGCGTCCCAGAGTATCTCAGCGGTGTGGGCGGCCGTTTTTGCCACAAGCTCGGCGCACATTGCCTGTAGACCGGCCTCGTCAGCCATTTCCTTCTGCCAGGGAATCTTTGTGTCGTAAAAGACGCCCCCCGCCATACTGGTGCGGATTCCACGGCAGGTAGGGGAGCCGAACTCTTTTTCAAACCACTTGTACAACCTAGCTACGGGAAGATAGGAGCTTTTCACTTTTTCTTGGTCTTCAATCTCTTCTAGGCCGCGCCCGAATTTCATACTGAGCACCATGCTGGCGCCGAGCAGAGAACCGCAGACATCGTTCATTTGACCGATGCCACCGCCGAATCCACTGGCGGCTTTGAAGATGCTGTCATCCTTCATACCAAATGCTTCTTGCAACGCAAGAACGGTGCATTGGCCTCAGCTGTGGTACTTAGGCATGTACTCCTTACCATTTGTGTAAGCCTGGTTGGCGGCCTCTTCTCTGCTTCTGGCTTCCATCGTAACCTCCTTGTATTTTTACTGCTTTATCTCCACCTGAGCCTCATCGAACTCATGGCGCAGTGCTATAATTCGGTCGCGCAGCAGGGCGGCCTTCTCGAACTCGAGGTCACGCGCGGCGGCCTTCATCTGTGTTTCCAGATCCTTAATCAGTCGGACAACATCTTCTCTGGTAACCGGGGCTTCAGAGTCATAGAGGGCACGCGTTTCTGCCACTACCCTTACCCTCTCAGTGATGTCGCGGATGGCCTTCCTGATGCCCTGCGGGGTGATGCCGTGCTCAAGGTTGAACGTCTCCTGGATATTCCGGCGACGCTTGGTCTCCTCAATGGCGGCCTTCATCGAGCCGGTGGTGGTATCGGCGTACATCATAACATGCCCACCGATGTGGCGTGCGGCCCGGCCCATTGTCTGTATTAGGGCTTCCCTAGACCTCAAATATCCCTCCTTGTCTGCGTCCAAGATGGCCACTAGGCTGACTTCGGGCAGGTCGAGCCCCTCGCGTAGCAGGTTGATGCCGACTACGACGTCGAAGATGCCGAGGCGGAGATTGCGCAGTATATCAATCCTCTCCAGAGTGTCGATTTCGGAGTGAAGGTAGTGTGTCCTGATGCCCATCTCGATGAGGTAATCGGCCAACTCCTCCGCCATTCGCTTGGTCAGCGTGGTAACTAGGCAGCGCTCACCCTTATCCACTCTTGTCCTTATCTGGTCGAGAAGGTCATCCACCTGCCCCCTTGTCGGTCTGACCTCGACAGTCGGCTCCAGTAAACCAGTGGGGCGAACAAGCTGCTCCACGACCTGCTGGCTGTGCTCATATTCGTAGTCCGCTGGGGTGGCGGAAACGTAGACCACCTGATTCATACGTTCATTGAACTCCCGGAAGTTGAGCGGCCGATTGTCCAGCGCAGAGGGCAGGCGGAAGCCGTACTCTACAAGGACTTCCTTGCGCGAGCGATCGCCGTGATACTGACCGCGTATCTGGGGCAGGGTCATGTGGGACTCATCGATAAAGAGCAGGTAATCGTTGGGGAAGTAGCTCAATAGCGTCCAGGGAGGGCTGCCTGGCATGCGCTGGGAGAGATGGCGGGAGTAATTCTCCACAGCATGGCAATAGCCAGCCTCGCGCAGCATCTCCAAATCGTAGTTGGTCCTCGATTCAAGACGAGCGGCTTCGAGCAACTTGCCCTGTCCTTTGAGCTCGGCCAGCCTTTCCCCAAGCTCCTGCTGTATCGTTTTCAGGGCCAGCAAGAGCTTCTCATGCGAGGTAACGAAATGCTTGGCTGGATAAATATCAATGTCATCGAGTTCGGTGAGCAGTTCGCCGGTAAGCGGATCTATCTGGACCAAACGGTCGACCTCGTCACCGAAGAACTCGATGCGCAATGCCAGTTCCTCGTAGGACGGCTGTATCTCCAGCGTGTCGCCCCTGACGCGGAAGCGGCCACGGGTGAAATCGATGTCGTTACGCTCGTACTGCATGTCCACAAGCTTGCGCAAGAGCTTCTGCCGGCCGTAAGTCTCACCCCGTTTCAAGCAGACCACAAAGCTACGGTATTCCTCCGGCTCTCCCAGGCTGTAGATGCATGATACTGAGGCCACGATGAGCACATCGCGTCGCTCGAGGAGGGCCCTGGTGGCGGCATGACGCAACTTGTCTATCTCCTCGTTGATATCTATCTCCTTTTCGATGTAGGTATCTGTGCGCGGCAGATAGGCCTCGGGCTGGTAGTAATCGTAGTAGCTGACGAAGTACTCGACGGCATTATCAGGGAAGAACTCACGGAACTCACTAGCAAGCTGCGCAGCAAGCGTCTTGTTATGGCAGATGACAAGCGTAGGTCGCTGAACTCGCTCGATGACGTTGGCCATAGTGAAGGTCTTACCGCTACCGGTAACACCGAGTAGTGTCTGCCGTTCGAAACCGGCATTCAAGCCTTCCACCAGCTTGTCCACCGCTTGGGGCTGGTCGCCGGTCATCTTGAAATCGGAGACTATTTTGAACTCTGGCACCCTAAACATAGTATATCCTGTTATGTTGCTCGCGTAAACGCAATACAACCAAGTCAAAGCCTATCTGTATAAGGATATAAGGAGAATCTATGAATTACTACAATGAAAATGACACGCTAATCGAGCGGCATGTATTTGCTGTGGCACATTGCGGATAAAACCAAATTACTATGCTAAAAAAGCGAGTCTTGTAGCTAATACTTTTTAGTTGTGAGGATACTAATCGTTGAATGAGAACCATCATATGACATTCACCAAGCCAATCTTTTACTTGTCACCTAGCTCTTCCTACTTTGTTGAAATGCCCACCGGCCTTTTCACAACCTGTTTATTGAATCCATCCCCATATCGAGCGCCTTGAGATTCAACTTGACTCTTTCTGAAACGAAACTGGCTTTCAGCTCTTCCTCTATATCCTCTTTCGTCAGTGGTAATAGGTTGAGTCCTATTAAACCCCCAAGAATTATGACATTAGCCACGATTGGAGCTCCTAGCTTCAGACCGACACCAGTAGCATCCATGAAGAAAGCTGATCCAGAGAGTAGAGTGATGGCATCCTTTAGATCTGCACATTCAGGATACTGGTTTATTCCTGAGAGAACTGAAACTGGAAAAAGAGGATTGAAATTGGTAATGGTTGTTACTTCCGGGTTACCATATTTGACGAGCATTCTTAGTGTCTCCAGTGGCTCGAGGCTGAGGATTATATGAGCTTTATTCTCTGGGATAAGTGGACCATAAAGCATCGTTTTGGATATACGCATATTACTCATTACGGCTCCGCCTCTTTGTGCTACGCCAAGCGTTTCTCCAATGGCGATATGGTATCCTTTGCTTAAAAGGGAGCGACCAATTAGACGAGAAAGTAGAAGATTCCCCTGGCCTCCAACACCACTAATAACCAGATTCAAAGGATCACCGCTGTAAGTCATTATGCCACCTCCTGTCTAACAATTGCGTCATACGGACAAATGTCAACGCATACACCGCAACCGCAACAGACTGCTTTGTTAATTATTGCTTTATCCATTTTAATGTCCCAGGGTAGTGCCGGACACTTAAAGGACCTTGTACAGAAACCGCACTTCTCTCCACGACACTTCTCAGCGTCAACCCAAACTTTATAAGGTTGTTTTTTCTCCTCTCTCATCCTAACCAGTTCACAGGTACGACGCATAATAAGAACTTTAACTCCCTCTTCAAGTAGAAGTTGCCTAAGTTTATCCGTAGTTCCTTCCAAATCGAATGGATCGGTTATTATCACCAAGCATCCCAGACTCTGGCAGAGCTTGGCCACATCAATAGCCGGCGCCTCATTGCCCATCGCATCAAACGTTGTCCCAGGGTGGGATTGGAAACCGGTCATGGCTGTCGCCTTGTTGTCGAGTAAGACTAGTACCATATTGGCTCTATTATGTATGGCGTTGAGAAGGGCTGGGATGGAGGCATGGAAAAACGTAGAATCTCCGCAGACGGCAATTACCGGCTGTTCTAAACTAAATTGGCTTAAGTGACCAAAACCTGTAGCGAGGCCAACGCCGGAACCCATGGCGTGCAGTGCTTTCGTCAATTTGTCCCCTGATGGAAAAACGTCTAGAGTATAGCAACCTATATCGCCTGTGAGGAATCCATCACGACCGTCCTTCTGTAGAGCTTTTTTCATCGACCAGAAACTAGCCCGGTGAGGACATCCAGCACACCAGGTTACGCCACGGTCGATAAGCAGGTTTTCACTGTCAGAGATGGCTTTTTGCCTGTAACTTGCTTCTGTGTCGATGTATTTGATATCGAGTAGCTTTACCAGTGCTTGTATTACTAGATCTGCTTTTAACTCTCCTACATTAGGTATATGACCAGATTCTTTGCCATACACTTCAAGGTCATTGGATAGTTCCTTCTTCGACTCAAAAGCGATTTTCTTAACGAACGTTTCAAGAAACGGATCAACTTCTTCTACGACCAAGATTTGGTTTGTTTTGGATAGGTGCTTTGTCACGAATCTTTCTGGAAAGGGCCAGAGAGTACCCAGTTTCAATACACCAACTGATTTCCC
>CP070819.1:458407-463953 GCA_020344295.1 Dehalococcoidia bacterium
ACCGACTTGATCGGGTAGGCATAGTCCAGCGGCATCTCATCGAGGCTCTCCGGCACCCAGGTCAGCGGGTTGTGATACGCAGTGCCGCTATCGTCCTTCCAGCTTAAATTCGGTATATCATCGAACGGCCCCTTGGCCTTTATGCGCTGCATGAGCTGAAGCATAGGCGTCTCGGTAGAATCGCCACGCACCACAAAATCTACCTGTGGGTAACTGATCAGCTCTTTATGGAAGTAGCTGGCGGACAACCCGCCCATTATGACCGGAGTGGAAGGGTGGATTCTTTTAACTATTTTGGCCAGCTCCAAGCTGCCATGTGCATGCGGCAGCCAATGTAAATCGATGCCGAAGGCGCTAGTATTGAGCTTACCGATACATCTCTCGACATCGAATTCGCTATCCTTCAACATACGGAAGGCGATATTTACGATTCTTGTATGCACGCCATGTCTTTCCATGTAGGCGCCAATGCTGACAAGCCCAATGGGATACATTTCGAATACAGGCGTTGACGGAATGACATCGCTTATCGGGCCATACATAATCGCCCGTTTCCTGAAGTCGTAGTTGCTTGGTGCGTGCAGTAATATCAGATCCGTTTTTGCCATAACAAATATCGATCCTCTAGAGGAAATCCCTCCTTAATGGGTGACCTTCGAATCCCTCCCAGAGGAAAATGCGTTTCATATTAGGGTGACCGCTAAAATGTATGCCGAGTAGATCATAGACCTCTCTCTCCATCAGGTTAGCCCCGTTCCAAATAACGGTTACAGAAGGTAGAGTGGGCTGCTCCCTGTTGAAGCACCTAGTTTTTAAAACAAGACTGTGGTTGTGCTTTATGGAGAATAATCGATAGACTACCTCAAGATAATCGAGGTAGTCGACTGCCGTGAGGTCCAGGAGATAATCGAAATCAAGGCCAGAGGTCTGGTTCAAAAAACGACAGACATCGAGGACGGAATCGTTCTCAATGTAAACAACGCTCTCATCGTATTCGATGACCGCTTCTGGAAGTTGCGCCCATATCTTCTCAGCAACTTCACTCCCGATTAATGGTTTCGTCATAATGCTGTATACTGCTTCTGCGAACCTAGAGTTTCTCCAGCTCACTCTCAGGGAAGGCCATATTGTAGCCGGTCTTATCAGCCTTTATTATTATCCAGCCCTTGGGGTCTTCCTTTACCTCTAATACCTCACCCTCCCAGCCGCTGAGCGTGTAGTTCGGCCTGTCCTTAACCCTTACTCTGTCCCCTATTTTTAAATCGGCCATTTCTATTACCTCACAATACTGTCGTGCATTATTTTCTCACGCAGCATTAGAAAAGAATGATATAACGACTCAGGACGTGGCGGACATCCAGGGACGTAGACATCTACAGGGATAATGCGATTCACCCCGGGAACTACACTATATGAATCCGCGAAAGGCCCGCCGCTGATAGCACAGGAGCCCATTGCGATAACCCATTTCGGCTCTGCCATCTGCTCCCACAGCATCTTAACCGCCGGGGCCATCTTCCAGGTCAGCGTGCCGGCTACGATCATCAGGTCCCCCTGCCGCGGTGTGGCACGCATGGCCTCCATACCTAAGCGAGCCATGTCATATCGCAGGAAATGGGACGAGAACATCTCCCAGGTGCAGCAGGCAAGGCCGAATGCCAGGGGGTGGAGTGACCACTTCCGCCCCCAGTTGATAAATGCGTCTATTGTTGTTATCAGAACACCGCGCTGTAGCTCCTCATCAATCCATTCGGCAGGGTCTGGTATGGGCTCAGCAGATGCAGCTATAAGCGCTTCAACGCCTTTGCCTTCTTCCTTATCCAGTTCTGCCGCTGAATAGAGGGGTTCCGGTTCCATGTTCTCTCCTATTTCCATTCCATAACTTTCTTTTTCCAGGCATAGACGAGACCGACAACAAGAATAAAAATGAAAACAAGCATCTCGACGAAGCCGAAGAGCTTTAACTGTTTAAAGTGTACCGCCCACGGGAAAAGGAATATGGCCTCTATATCGAATATGACGAATAATAGTGCAAAGTAATAGTAGCGGAAGTTGAACTGCACCCAGGAGGTCCCTATCGTTTTCATCCCGCATTCGTAAGTGGAGCCTTTTACATTTTCGGGATCTGGCCTCTTAGACCTGTAGGAGACTGCTTTTGCGAGTAAAAGCATTGAAAGAGGAAGAGTTATCGATGCGACAAGAAGGATTGCAATGTAACCGTAATCAGCCAGCAAGCGTTTTCACCTCTTCTCGGCTGGTCGGCTCTAATAATACCATAGGGTCCAGGTGCATGCAATAGCCCGCAGTGTAAATTGTCGGTAATTGTGTGAAAAGTCTCACAATTAGTAGTCAATTATGGCATCTCTGTGGTTATAATATATATGAGTATTTGACAGATGATCATCGATCTGCATACCCATACCTGGCCTTATTCGGATGACAGCGACCTTAAGCCTCGTGAATTGATCGAGCGGGCAAAGAGTTTTAGCCTTGATGGTATCTGCTTTACCGAGCACGACTGGCACTGGAAAGAAGAGGACATCGCCAAACTTTGTGGGGAGTACGATTTCCCGATCTTCCAAGGGATGGAGATAAGCTCGGAAGAGGGACACCTTCTGGTTTTCGGTTTGACTGAATATAAATTCGGCATGCACCATGCCCATTTCATCAGGCAGTTGGTCGATGAGGTAGGTGGCGTGATAATCATGGCTCATCCCTACAGGGCGCGAGTACGATATAATACAGATCCTGCCCAACTGCTGGACAGTATCTGTTATAACCGGATCTTCGATCTGGTCGATGCTATAGAGGTGATGAACGGCAGGTCCAAGGATAATGAGAATAAGTTCGCCCTGGATATCGGTTACAGGTTGAATCTAAGGGGCGTCGGCGGCAGTGACGCCCATGCGCCTTCGGAGATACCCACATTTGCTACCGAGTTCGAGAGAGAGATCGGAAGTGTAGAAGAGCTGATAGCCGAACTCAAGGCCGGGCGATTCAGGGCGGTGGATCTTCGGTAATCTACATTATTGGGAAACTGTACAGTGAGTGTTGCAGAGTGAAACCCACCCTACCGATATTCACATAGCTCGCTGATTAGAAGGTCAAGAGCGAGTTCCCCCTTGTCATCCCTGAATCTACCGGTCTTTATCGATATGTCCGTTTCCAGTAGTTTTCGGTAGATGTCCTTGAGTCGTTCCATGGAATACGCTCTGGCCTGCTCTAATGTCTTGCGTAGAGCATAATCTCTGTTGATGCCCAGAATCCCTCCGATATCGCTGGCTTTACGTCTTTGCTGCAGGAGGTCTTTGGCTTGTATCACCAGGCGAAACTGCCGGGTGATCATGAAGATCAGGTACGGCGGCGCGGCTCCTTCTTCCTCGAGCCGGTGCAGAAGTCTGGTTGCCGCAGCTGATCTGCGTTCGAGAATGGAATCTATCATGGCGAATACGTTCGGCTCACGAAAGTCAGCAGCAAGCAGCTCAACATCGTCTTTCTCTATCGATCTCCCTGTAGCATAAGTACAGAGTTTGTCGATTTCATTTGCCATCAACCAGAGGTTGCTTCCCATAATGCTGTGAAGCAGACGTGCCGCATCGTTTGACATATTGCCGCCATACATCCGGGCTCTCGTATCCATCCACCTGAACAGCTCCGATCCGTTGAGTGGTTTGAACTCCCTTACCTTTGCATGTGGGAGCAGCTCTTTAAGCAGGGGATTGCTCTTCTTCAGCCCGCCGTCGACAAGCACCAGGATGGTACTCTCCGGTATCTGTCCGACGTATTCTATTAGTGCGAACCAGCTGGAGCTGTTGGACTTCTTCGGGCGCTTTACTCTACCCTGCTGCTCGAACTGCCCGAGCAGACCCTCGACAATAACGAGGCGGTATGGTGCAAGAAAGGGGATTGTATCGCAGGTGGCGATCAGTTCCGCGGGAGTGGTGTTCTGCCCCTGCAGTACCGTGGTATTGGCGGCAACCGTCCCCTCATCTCCCAGACCCCTCTTCAGCTCAGTCAGGGCCTCTGTCAGAGAGAAATCGTCCTCTCCATAGAAGATATGCAGCAATCCCGCCTCCAACTGCTGTGTACGTGATTGAAGTCGAGGTTTTCGCGTGGACTGTCTGGAGTATAATTATAGCATTCGACTGTGATCCTTTGAAACATGGATTTTACAGTAAAAGCGTGGGGCAATGTTCAGTGGACGGATACAACAGTAAAGGTGATCTGGAGTCCATGAAATGGAAATTGGCATAGTAGGGCTGCCTGGAAGCGGTAAGACCACGGTCTTTAAGGCCTTGACGAAAGGCCACGCACAAACAGGCGCCTATTCTTCAGCTGCCTCAGCTCCCAATATCGGGGTGGTGAAAGTGCCGGATCCACGGCTGAATAACCTTACGGCGCTTCTAAAGCCTAAACGTACCATTGCTGCCGAGGTGATTTACGTAGATGTCGCCGCCCCTGCCAGAGGTTTTGGAAAAGGAGAAGGCCCCGGGGCTCAGTTCCTCGATAGCCTGAGTAAGGTGGATGCAATTGTCCACGTTGTGCGTGTTTTCGAGGACGATAGGGTGCCTCACGGCGAAGGGTATATAGACCCAAATCGGGATGTCGTCAACATGAACCTCGAATTGACCGTTTCCGATCTGACTATTATTGAGAGGAGGCTGGAGCGCCTGACGGCTTCGCTCAAAGGTGCCAGACAGCAGGAGAAGGAACAAATTCTCAGGGAGCAGTCTTTATTAAATAAGATCAAATCACGTCTTGAGGAAGATGTACCGGTCAGAGAACAGGAGCTATCCAGCGAGGAAATCAAGGAGATCGAGGGCTTCCAGTTTCTTACCGCAAAGCCGTTGCTGCTGCTGCTCAACATAGGTGAGAACCAAATTTCGGAAAACGATGCACTAGAGGACAGGTACCGTAATAAGTACAAAGGTGACAGCCTTGATGTAGCTACCCTCTGCGGTCAGGTCGAGATGGAGCTGACAGAACTCAGCGACAGTGAGTCCCAAGAATTTCGTGCCAGCTTGGGATTAGGCGAGTCTGGGCTTGACCGGGTGATCCAGATCTCGTACGGGTTACTAGGGTTTATTTCCTTCTTCACTGTTGTGTCCGATGAGATCAGGGCATGGACAATTCGCCGAAATACAACCGTTCAGAAGGCAGCAGGCAAGGTGCATACCGATATGGAGCGTGGTTTCATACGCGCCGAGGTCATTGGTTTCGATGATCTGATTAGCTGTGACAGTATCGCCGAAGCACGAAAGCGTGGTTTGCTTCGTCTCGAGGGTAAGAACTATATAGTACAGGACGGTGACATCGTCACCGTCCTGTTCAATGTCTAGATAAGGTCTTTTTCATCTCGGGAGGATCTGCTGTTCAGGTTCGAACTCGGTATATAACTGCTCGATCTCTTCCATAGTCAACGCTATATTAATCATTAGGCAGGAATCGGTCACTTCCACATCAAGCTTGTCGAGAAGCTCTGTCAGAGACGCCAGTCCTTCTTCAGAGACATCCGCTGCGCCGGGCATCTCTGCCAGTATCTCGGG
>CP070819.1:464053-471167 GCA_020344295.1 Dehalococcoidia bacterium
CGATATCTTTCTTCATGGTCCTCCTACTAAGCAACTTTTAATCACTTCTAATCGAGCAGGCCCAGCAGAGCCTCGGGATCGGTTACAGGAGTCTGGCAGATGTAGCTTTCACACACATAAGCTGTGGGTTTGTTGTCTATCATATCCCTGTCGCGTAACAGTGGGATGCCGTTGGCAGGTGCCGATTGGTCGGGGCTCAAACCAGCGATAACCGCGCCGGGCATGTAGCGTTGCTTGATGACCTTAATCAAAGACTTCATTGCTGGGTCATGCAGACTGCCGAATATAGCTATCTCCTTGGGCTGGCTTAAATATAAATCCAGAGCACAGAGCCACTGACTGAAGCCGGAGGGATAACGTGTCAGAAAATCATGCACGGAGCGAATAGCCGCTGCCGCCAGTTTCTCATGCTCTCTACTATCGGTCAATCTAGCCAAGTGGATAAGGACAGATGCTGCCATTGCGGAACCCGATGGCAGGGCGTTATCGAAGATGTTTCGCGGCCGGACCACGAGTGCCTCCTGTCGATAGCCACTATCATAGAAGCATCCGTGGACGTCGTCCCAGAATTGACTGATCATCGCTGTGGCAAGCTTACGTGCGGCATTCAGCCAACGGGGATCAAAAGTAGCCTCATAGAGTGACAATAATCCGTCGCAAATAAGCGCGTGGTCGAGAAGATAGCCGGGGATTTTAGCATGACCATCCTTGTATGCGTGCTTTAGCAGTTCGACATCCCGATCCAACATCGTGTCCAACAGGAAATTTGCGTTGTTGATTGCTGCCTGGAGATAGTCCTCCCGGTCCAGCACTAAGGCAGCCTCAGCAAGGATGGAGAGCATCAGACCGTTCCAATCTGTCAGCACCTTATTATCCAAGTGCGGAGCAATTCGCTGTACCCGCTTTTCCCGCAGTCGAGCTTTTATTCCTGCGATTCTAGCCTCGATTTCATCGGAGGAGAGGCCAAGCTCCGTCGTCAATGATTCGGTTTCGATCACCTGGTTCAGGATATTAGAGCCCTCGAAGTTCCCCTGATCAGTTACACCAAAGTACTTTATGGCTATCTGTCCGTCATCTTCACCCAGGGCTTCAACGATCTCGCCCGGTGTCCAGACATAGTATTTCCCCTCGACGCCTTCGCTATCAGCATCCTGAGCAGAGTAAAATCCGCCCTCTGAGTCCTGCATTTCTCTAAGGACGTAGTCTAGTGTTTCCTTGACGATACGACGATAAAGCGGCTTACCCGTAGCCTGATATCCATGGAGATATAGCCGTGCCAGCAGGGCATTATCGTATAGCATCTTCTCAAAATGGGGCACCAGCCAGTGATCATCAACACTGTATCGATGAAAGCCTCCCCCGATTTGATCGTAGATACCGCCCCTGGCCATGTTGTTCAGTGTGTGTTCCACCATCGCCAAGGCTTCATCGTTGCCATGGCGGTAGTGATATTGCAGCAGAAACTCGAAAACCATGGGTTGTGGGAACTTCGGGGCTGTGCCCAGGCCACCGTTACGCTTATCGAATTCGGATTTGAGTCGAGTAAAGGCGGCGTGAATTATCTCAGTCGTCAGCGGTTCAACCGAGCGTTGGAGTTCCTGCGAGCGGTTAAGATGGGTGATTACATCGTCAGCAGCAGCTTTGACCTCACCCCTCCGGGTTCTGTATGCCTGCACTACCATCTTCAGCACCTTGGGAAAACCCGGCATCCCTTGTCGGTCTTCCGGTGGGAAATATGTGCCGCCGAAGAACGGCCTTTTATCCGGCGCCAGAAATACCGTAAGCGGCCATCCCCCTCTTCCGGTCATGGCCTGTACAGCCTCCATATAGACCGCGTCGAGGTCGGGCCGCTCTTCACGATCAACCTTGATGTTTACGAAGTACTCGTTCATTATGTTTGCGATATATTCGTTTTCGAACGATTCCCGCTCCATGACATGGCACCAATGGCATGCGGAGTAGCCTATGCTGAGCAGAACAGGCCTGTCCTCCTGGATTGCACGGTTAAATGCCTCCTCACCCCACGGATACCAGTCCACGGGATTCTGAGCGTGCTGTAAAAGATACGGGCTTGTTTCGCCAATTAAACGGTTTGGCATGCTAAGCTCAATCGCAGTTCTTTATCCGGAGGAATAGGATATAGGAGAATATGCCTTTATTTGTGCTCCCCCGTCATGTGTTGGCAGCCGTGACAGCCGCCGCACCCGGCACCTAGGGCACAGGACTCACAGCAGTATGTCTGGCCATCTTTGACATAACCATCTCCTTCGTAGTTGCATCCACATATCGGACATACTCTATCAGTCATTCCGTTCTAACCTCTTTCTCTCATAGTCTTCAAAATTATAGGAATTACTATTATACGCGTATGTGACTTTTGTCTCATGCGTGATGGAACCCGGTTACTACATTCCGTACTTGTCTTTCAGACTTTGCGACATCTCCCTCAAGTAGCCGAATGCACGCTCTACCAGTCTCTCCTCAATACTGGAGCCGGTGCCATTTTCCGTTATTGGGCAGGCTGCCTCACCAGCCGCGCCAACCTGCCCAATATTCTTGAGGCAACATCTCGCTGGGGCCAGCAATGATTGGGAGACGATCAGCTCTAATGTAAGCCCGGTGTTCTGGGACATCGATTCCCAGTAACCGACGAGCCTTTGCCCCAGAGACTCCGGCGTTTCCCCATCAAGGTTGGTGGAATCCGTGGGCACGATTCCCCAACAGATGATCCCGCCGTCCCGCATGAATCTGGCCGCCGCGCTCGAGTATTCACTAGGCATAGTCTCGATTTGATAGGCATCGAAGGACAGGATATCAATCCCCAGCTCCAGTAAATAGGGCAGGTTCACGTTTGCACATAGATGCAGCGCCCTGGGCCGATCAAGGCCGCTCACGAAATCCAAATAGTCGTTCCGGGCCTGGATATCATCGTATCCAGAAAGACTACTGAATACCCAGCCTAGTCCGGGCTCGTCTAACCAGACGAAAGCATTGTCGTTATGTACCCTCAACTCCCGACACTGCACATTGGTCTTTCTCTGGAAGAAATCGAAAAGTATACTCCGTATCTCATCGCTGTAGATAATCGACTTGTCGTTCTCATCGACAATTTTAAAACCGAAGCTGATCGGCCCTGTGATCTGGCCTCGAATGGCGTGATAGCCTCTAAGGTCCTTCGAAAGGAACGAGTGATATACCGCTGAATAGTCTTCGCTGAGTGTGAAGGTTGCGGGATCACCCAGCTTCTGGGAGTAGTTCGCGAGTTCATTTTCGAATCTTGAGCTGTCAAACAAGACCCTCTCATTCTGGGGTTCGACGACTATTCCGGGTAAGTTCTGTGAGGATTGAGCATACATGTCCTCGTAGAAGCTTACCTTAGGCAGTTGGGTCCAGAATGGTATGTCAAGGCTAAGCGCGAGACTTAGCGCCCTGTCAATCTCGCGATGAGGCATAATACCCATGGCGGTCGTTTTGCATCCTGCCTGTATCTGCATGCAAACTCCGATCGAATTGCCCCGTAATTGTTTCCGTAAACGCAGAAAGCGATATGCGATACTAGACGTATTGTATCAGGTGATCAGGAGAATCGCGATTCATTGAATCCAGAAGGGGATTCTGGCAAAGCTAGAAACAGGCTGGGTCCACTGGGACCTACTTGGATCCGCTATTGTTGAACATACTTTATCGTGGTGTAGTCGTAGTAGGTCGTGTTGCCGGTACTACTTCCGGTGACATAGATGTTCCCCGTATCTTCCACGGCCATGGAATAGACCATGTCGAGGCCCTCGGCGGGCCCATCGTAGCGAATGGCCCAAAGCTGGTTTCCATCATTATCATATTTTATCGTGGCGTAGTCATAGCGATACCTGCTGCCACGGCTCCATCCACTGACATAAACATTCTGGGAAATATCTAAACCTATCTTCCGTGAGACATCTTCACTGCTCATAGGCCCGTCGTAGCGCGCGTCCCAGAGCAGATCACCATTGCTGTTGTACTTCAACGTAGTATAGTCCGCTCCGGTGCCACTGCCCTGACTCCAACCTGTGATGTAGACATCACCAAAGCTGTCCACTACAAGGTCACAGGCGTTATCTTCGCCACTTGCCGGCCCATCATAGCGCGCCTCCCATAGCAAGTCCCCGTTGTTGCTGTACATAATAGTTGCATAGTCAGCACGAGTGCCATTACCTTGGCTCCAGCCGGTTATATATACATTGCCCAGAACATCAACTGCAATATTTTGAGCCTTGTCATCCCCCCCCATCGGCCCATCATAGCGCACAACCCACAGTTGGTTACCTTCGCTGTCATATTTCAATGTTGTATAGTCTGCTCCAGTACCATTGCCCTGACTCCAACCGGTAATAAAAACATTGGCCCATCCATCAACAGCAATGGCGTAGCCCCTATCATCACCACTGATTGGCCCGTTATAACGCGCTACCCAGAGCTGGTTCCCATTGCTGTCGTACTTAATCGTAGCACAATCGGAGCCAGTATCATTGCTCTGGCTCCATCCAGTAATATAGATGTTGCTCGAAAAATCACTGGCAATTGCATGAGCCAGATCATAGCCGCTGGCCGGTCCATCGTAACGCGCGACCCAGAGTTGGTTTCCCTGCCCATCGTACTTTATAGTGGTGCCGTCAGCATCGGTACCATTGCCTTGGCTCCAGCCAGTAACATAAAGATTACCTGAGATATCAAGCACCAGATCAAGTGCCCAGTCCTCCGCGTTTGCCGAACCGTTATAGCGCGCTACCCATAGGCAGTTGCCATCGTTGTCGTACTTCACAGTTGCATAGTCGTTGGAGCTGCTGTCACCCCAGCTATACCCAGTGACGTAGATATTACCCAAGCTATCTATAGCGATGGCTTGCCCGCCATCATCATAGGCTGTTTCGCCACCGTACCTAGAAACCCAAGCTTCAGCTACATTGTCTTCATCCGCTGTAGGAAGTAATAGGTTACATCCACACGTAGAAATTCCAAGGACTGTGATTACAATCGCTATAACCAGAACGGCATAACGTCTACTCAGGCTTCTTAACTCTGCTGTCATTACACAGTCAATCGGGGGCTATTTGTAGTATGAAGACCGTTTTTCCATGTAAATGCTACCAACGCGTATATGGGCTGTCAATAGTGAAAGCAGTGCACAGCCTGATTCCCACGCTCAGGGAATAGTCAGGAGAAGCAGTTATTATGTTCAGTAGCATAGTAGAATCTGCGGTAGCTAAAACTTCTCAATGTGTATCTTTGATCGGTCGAATTCATCATCTGTGTGCTCTGGAAGCACCTCGTCGGGATAACCTATCGGCATCATGCACTGCACGCGGTATCGGTCCGGGATTTCCAGCAGCTGTTTCACATAATCCTCCGCATTACCATGATCTCCTGTTGCATCCGCGACTTGAACGAAACAGCTTGCCAGCCCTTGATTGACCGCTTCGAGATGTATATGCTCTGCGCATATGGACGCGTCCTCTTTAAATCTGCGCCCCGTATCAATATCATAGCAAACCACTATGGCGATCGGCGCACCCTTGACAAAGAAGGAATAGGGAGTGGCTTCGGAGAGTGCCTTTTTCATTTATCGTTCCTCACAACGATAAATTCCCAAGCTATTTTCCCCCGCGAAGAGGGGGCGAACATAGCTGCTGTCAGGATCTCCCTTAATACTGTATCCTCAATATCCTCAGGTAGATAGGAGCGTATACTTCTTCGTTTTCTTATTACGTCGAGCATGCTGAGCCTCCTGTTTCTGGACACAGCTTGATTGCCTGTGCCCAGAAAACGTTATTATCTTCAGTTTGCTTCGGATTTGTCCTTCACATATAATTGCATTTGCTATCCCCTCTTTAAAAAGCAGGGATGATTGTCACTGAGGATATCATGAGGGAGTGGTCATGAGCAAGCAGACTCTCGGATTCAACAAAGCTTTGGGCGACATGGCGGAGGCGCTCAACTCCGAGATAACCTTGAGCGAGAAGCTGCACCGGCTGGTAAGATCAACTGCCCGAGCCCTGGGAGTAAGGGGATGCTCCTTGCTGCTTCTTGATGCTCAGAAAAAAAGACTCTTTCATGCAGCATCGCAGGGCTTAAGCGAGCGTTATCTCAGGAAAGGATTCCTTGAAGCAGAGAGAGGACTCAGCGACACTTTAGAGGGCCGGACCGTTGCCACATTGGATGTGACGGCTGAATCCCGAATACAGTTCAGTGAATTAGCCCGACAGGAAGGTATTGTCTCGATTCTAGGCGCCCCCGTTAGAATTAAAGGGGATTTGGTAGGCGCACTGCGCGCTTACAGTCGAACGCAGCGGGAGTTCACCGTGGCGGAGGAGCAGTTTCTGGGCAGTGTATCAAATCTCATTAGCGTTGCTCTGGAGTCAGGCCGCGCTAATGAGAGGGAAAAGAGAGCAGTTGATGGCAGTAATAGAACAGGACCGCATCCTGCTCCGCTGACGTCCCAAGTAAAACCGTCAACCTTTGCCCATTCCAGCGAAGAGGATTTCGCGCGGCTGCTCGACTTCTACGAGATAGAGTGGGTCTATGAGCCTCGTTCCTTCCTATTGGAGTGGGAAGGAAGGGCCTCTGAGATGTTTACGCCCGATTTCTATCTTCCTGCACTCGATCTCTACGTTGAGATGACGACCTTGAAGGCCGGCCTTACAACGGAAAAAAGACGCAAGGTACGCCGCCTGCGGGAACTCTATCCCGACATTAACATCAGGCT
Source organism: Dehalococcoidia bacterium (assembly GCA_020344295.1). GTDB lineage: Bacteria > Chloroflexota > Dehalococcoidia > SZUA-161 > SZUA-161 > SZUA-161. The sequence continues at coordinate 470,793 of CP070819.1, forward strand.
GATCGCGCGTCGAGATTATGATCGTCTATTAGCAAAATACGGGCACGGGCCTCTGGCTGGTGAGAAGACCCATGGCGTAGGACGAGTATTATTTAGCGCTCCACGAATTCAGAATAGGGTAAGCCAGTTGGCTAAGGAGATCTCGCACGACTATGAAGGCTGCCATCCGGTGCTGCTGGGGGTGTTGCGTGGTGTGTTCTGCTTCATGGCAGATCTAATGCGCTATATTACCATACCGGCGGATGTGGACTTCATGGCCTTGTCATACTATGGAGGTGAAGATGGCGATGCAGTGCGGGTCACTATGGATGCCGGCATGAATCTAAGGGGACGCCATGTGCTTTTAATAGAGGATATCGTGGATACTGGTATGAC
>CP070819.1:471267-480850 GCA_020344295.1 Dehalococcoidia bacterium
CGCCGCGCGCCATAGCCTCAGCGATATCGCAGGCTTTTTCATCTAGTGTGCGCTCTGCCTCGGCCATTATCGACTTCATGGTCAGGAGCATATTGGTGCCGGTATCGCCATCGGGAACAGGAAAGACGTTGAGGGTATTTATAGTCTGCGCGCTGCGCTCCAGCCAGTGTGTGGCAGCGCTGAACATTTCCCTGAGCTCAGTTCCGTCGCACGAATTCAAGCCACCCACATCTGTTTCTCCCAAGTCGACTGCAATCCTTTGTCCTGGGTTGGAGGCCTTAGATTTGATGGTCGAGAACCTGCTTGCAACAATTCCTTCGTTGTGTTATTCTTAAAGCCGAATTCTACAGGAAAACGGCCTTCCAGTCAAAGGAGACGGCATTGAAGTGTGAGGTATGTGGGAAGGGGCCACAGTTAGGACACAGCGTGTCCCATTCTAATCGTCATACCAAGCGGCGATGGCTGCCAAACCTGAGGACAACCACGATTGTTACAGATGGTAAAAGTCAAAGAATAACAATCTGCACTAGGTGTCTGCGCACACAGAACAAAGTCGCTGGCTAACTCGCCTTCTTATCCTGTCTCCAGTCCTCGAATAGCTTCTCTGATAGCTGATATTGCCTGGGAAACACTCTCTCTCTTATTGAAAACAGCAGCGCCCGCTACGAGTACCGTCGCTCCAGCCTTGACTACCCGAGGTGCGATCTCGGCGTTGATTCCACCATCGACCTGCAGCTCAGCGGACAGACCCTGTTCATCGAGCATGTGCCTGAGTCTGGCGATCTTATCCACCGAGCTCTCGATAAACTTCTGCCCACCGAATCCGGGATTTACCGACATCACCAGCACCAGATCGGCAATGGGCAGTACTTCTTCGATCGCGTGTAGATGGGTGCTTGGATTAAGAGTCACTCCAGCCTTAATCCCAAGCTCTTTTATCGATTCCAACATCCTGTGCAGATGCGGGCATGTTTCAACATGAACTGTGATAATGTCGGCACCTGCCTGGACAAACTGGGGTATATACTGCTCCGGGTGCTCGATCATAAGGTGCACGTCGAGCGGGAGGTTAGTGTGAGGGCGTATGGCAGCCACTACAGGCGGGCCAATTGTAATGTTGGGGACGAAGTGCCCGTCCATAATGTCCACATGTATGTAGTCGGCACCCGCCTCAGTTGCTTCATGCACCTGCTCGCTCACACGGCCGAAATCGGCGGAGAGAATAGAGGGGGCGATCTTAATCTTTTTTTCCATTTAGTGTCTTTCTCGCTGCTGCCAGCGCTTTTTCGACCTCTTCAGGGGCGGTCCCCCCTGTGCAGTTGCGCGCTGCCAGTGAGGATTCGAGAGTAATAGACTTTACATCGTTTTCGAAATCGGGGCAGAATCTCCTGTAGTCTATCAGGTCGACATCATGAAGCGCTTTTCCGATATCGGTGGCATAGCGCACTAGATTGCTAACTATGGTGTGGGCCTGTCGGAAGGGGATACCCTTTTTAACCAAGTAGTCCGCAATGTCGGTAGCCAGCATGTAGTCGGTCTCTGCAGCCCGGCTTATACGATCGGCTTTTACGCGCAGAGTGGCCACCGTCGGAGCAAGAGCCTCGAGAGTGGAGAGTAAGGTGTCTACGGCGTCAAACAAGCACTCCTTGTCCTCCTGCATGTCGCGGTCATATGACAGGGGCAGGCTCTTCATGGTTGTCAGCGCAGACATCAGATGGCCGTAGACACGGCCCGTCTTGCCTCTTGCCAGCTCTGCAACATCAGGATTTTTCTTCTGGGGCATGATGCTGGAGCCGGTGGCAAAGGCATCGTCGATCTCGACGAATCCGAATTCCGCCGTTGACCAGATTATGATCTCCTCTGTGAGGCGGGAGATGTGCATCATTGTCAGCCCTGCAGCGGCAATGTACTCGATGACAAAGTCGCGGTCGGAGACGGCATCCATACTGTTGGTGCTGACCTTGCTGAAGCCGAGTTCCTTCGCCAGAAAGTCGCGGTCAATTGGATAAGTCACTCCCGCGAGTGCCCCGCTGCCCAGCGGCATCACGTCGGTTCTCTGATAGCACTGCTCGAAACGCTCAATATCGCGCTGAAACATCTCGAAGTAGGCCAGCAGGTGGTGAGCGAACAAAACTGGCTGCGCCCTCTGCATGTGCGTGTAGCCGGGCATGACCAGCCGTTTGTTGTCCTCAGCGACGTGCAAAAGGGCCCGTTGAAGGTCTTTGATTCCTGTTACCGTCTCCGAGATGGCTTCCTTGGTAAAAAGCCTCATATCGGTCGCTACCTGGTCATTTCGGGAGCGGGCGGTATGCAGCTTGGCGCCGACCTCGCCAATCTTCTCGACTAGGCGTGCTTCAATGTTCATGTGGATGTCCTCGAGTTCCTCCTTGAACTCGAAACTGCCCTGCTCGATCTCCTCCCTTATGGAGATCAGCGACATGATGATCAGCTCCGCATCCTTTTCCGGTATTATGCCCTGCTTAGCCAGCATCCGGACATGGGCTATGGAGCTGGCGATATCATGCTTGTACAGACGCCGATCGAAGTGAGTAGAAGCAGTGTATGCCTTCGCCCGATCATCCATCTCTTTGCCGAAGCGGCCGCGTAGGGTCATATTGAAGTCCTTTCCGACATGTCAAGTTTTATTATTAAGCTGCCCGTATCTATGTTATATATTCCGTCACCGCTCCTGTAGCAATGCTATATATATTTCTATTCTGTACTTTCTTCCTCCCTTGTCTCCTGTACCTCTGCCTGGGTCTTGACTGGCAGGCCGTAGATCTGGATGAAGCCCACGGCTGCACTCTGGTCGAACCGGTCTTCTTTGTCGTAGGTAGCTAGGTTATAGCTGTAGAGGGACTTGGGCGATTTGCGACCGATGACCATTGATTTACCCTTATGCAATTTTACCTTAACCGTCCCGCTGACATGTCGCTGTGTACTCTGCACATAAGCGGCGAGGTCCTGGCGCATCGCCGAGAACCAGAGGCCGTTGTAGACCAGCTCTGCGTATTCCTGGGCTACTTTCTGCTTGAAGCGAAGTTGGTCCCGGGAAAGGGTCATCTGCTCCAGCGCCAAGTGGGCGGAAAGCAGCACCGTCGCTGCCGGCGCCTCATATATCTCTCTGGATTTTATTCCCACCAGGCGGTTCTCCAGGTGATCGATCCGGCCCACGCCATGCTCACCGGCAAGGCTGTTCAGCTTCTCCACCAATTCAACTCCCCCTGACACCTGTCCATCGAGGCTGACAGGATTTCCCTGTTCGAATCCGATCTCTATATAGAGGGGATTCTCAGGAGCCTCATCCTGCGATCTGGTCCAGGAGAACACGTCCTCGGGCGGCTCGATCCAGGGATCCTCGAGTACTCCGCACTCGATACTCCTGCCCCAGAGGTTCTCATCGATTGAATAAGGGCTGTCTACAGTGACGGGCACCGGGATCCCATAGCGATGTGCGTAGGCAACCGTCTCTTCCCTGGTCATACCCCACTCCCGCGCCGGTGCGATTATCCTGAGATGGGACGCAAGTGCAGCAGTACTGACATCGAACCTGACCTGGTCGTTGCCCTTGCCAGTGCAGCCGTGCGCAACCACAACCGCTCCTTCCTCAAGAGCAGTGTCTACCAACAGCTTTGCTATCAACGGGCGGGCAAGGGCCGTAGCCAGCGTATATTGACCTTCGTATACTGCATCTGCCTGGAGTGCGGGGAAAACGTAATCGCTGATGAAAATATCCTTGGCATCCAGTACCAGCGCTTTGATCGCTCCTACCTTAAGCGCCTTCTGCCTTATTGACTCGAAATCACGCTCCATCCCGAGGTCTATACTCAGGGCGATAACATCCATTTCGTATATTTCAGCGATCCATTTGATGGCCGCAGAGGTGTCGAGTCCACCACTGTAGGCGAGTACAACCTTATCTTTCAACTACTCTCCTCCGACACAATTCGCTTCTACTTCTCCTTGCCCACGTCCATAAGTACCGGTTCTAGAATCGCAATTGCCTCGTCTATGTCATTCTTCGTAATATTGAGCGGTGGTATGAAGCGAATGACGCTGGGCTTTACCGGATTGAGCAATAAGCCCCGCTCTCGGCATGCCACTAGTATACCATCCGAGATATCACCGGCGATTTGAATCGCCACCAGTAGCCCGCGTCCCCGTACATCGGTAATAAAGCTGAACTTCGTCTTGAGCCTCTCCAGCTCCGATATCAGGTAAGCGCCTGTCTGTTTAACCTTGTTCGGTATGTCATCTTCGATAATAAATTTCAGGGTGGCATACCCTGCAGAACAGGCCAGAGGATTTCCGCCGAAGGTGGACCCATGCTCCCCCGGGGCGAAGACAGACGCCTTATCCTTAGCCAGGAATGCCCCCATGGGTACGCCTCCGCCGAGGCCCTTGGCCAGGGCCATGATATCGGGTTCAACGCTGTACTGCTCATACCCGAAAAGACTGCCAATACGTCCGATACCGGTCTGAACCTCGTCGAGTATCAAGAGAATACCCTTCTCGTCGCACCATGATCTCACTGCTTTGAGATAGTCATCGTCCGGCACATTAACCCCGCCCTCCCCCTGTATGGGCTCCAGCATAACGGCGCATGTTTCCGAGGTGGTCGCTTCCTTGATAGCGTTCACCCGGTTATATTCTACATTAATGAATCCAGAGGGAAGCGGAGTATAAGGCTCCTGATGTTTAGGCTGGCCGGTTGCGGCAATCATGGTCAGTGTACGCCCGTGAAAGGAGTTTAAGGCTGTGATTACCTGGTAAGCACCACCCAGATGAAGCTTGCCATACCGACGGGCGAGCTTCACGGCACCCTCGACGGCCTCCACGCCGCTGTTGCAGAAGAATACCCTGTCGAGGCAGCTTTTATCGACGAGAAGTTCGGCTAGCCTTAGCTGGGGTGTGGTATAGAACTGGTTTGATGTCTGGATAAGCGTCCTCGCCTGCTCGCAGACAGCACCCACCACAGCCGGGTGGCAGTGCCCCAGGCTGTTAACGCCCCATCCTGAGGTGAAATCGAGATACTCTTTCCCGCGATCGTCCCATACCCTAGCGCCCTCGCCCCTTACCAGGGTCAGCGGCATGCGCTTGAACGTGCGCATGTAGTACTTACTCTCGAGTTCCTGCCAGTCAGCCATCGATATCTTCTCTTATCATTCTGCCGTAAGCTCCGCCAATCGCTCGATATCGGACTGAAGCGCGTCGAGCTCTTCGCCGTAGGCCGTCCAATCGCCTGCTCCGGCGTACTCCTGCATTTTATCAAGGTGGTCCTGAATGGATTGCACAAGTTGCGCGACGTCGCCGGTCGGCGCTGGTGTCGGTGATGGACCGGGTGATGGAGTTGGCGTCGGCTCCGGGGTCGGGGTCGGTGTGGGCACTGGCGTCGGAGTCGGCTCCCCGCCGAAAGCGGCTGTAATAGCTTCATCAAGTGTCTGCTCCATAGCTAGGCGGTCGCCTGTGGCCACAACAACGCTCTTTAGCTCAGGAAGACCTCCTGCTGCTCCCTGCAGAAACACCGGCTCCACATAGAGGAACGAGTCCTCGATAGGGATCATCAGTAGATTTCCGCGAAGAACATCGGAGCCACCACCGCCCCAGAGGTTGAACTGCGTGGTTATTGCCGTATCCTGCTCAATACGGTTTTCGATTTGCATGGGACCGAAGATCAGCTTATCCTTGGGCAGGAAATATGTCAGCAGCTTTCCGAAATTTTCACCATCGGAGCGGGCTGCCAGCCAGGCTATAGTATTCTTCTTGTTCTCAGGAGTGAACGGCAGCATCAGCAGGAATTCTTCCTTCTCCTCATCGGGAAGGCGCATGATGATGTAATAGGGCTCCAGCCGCTGTGCCGTGCCGCGATATTTCTCCTCTGGAAACGCCCACAAGTCCTCTTTCCCGTAGAACACCTGCACATCCTGCATATGATATCTAAGGTATGTTTGTGCCTGCATCACACACATGTCTAGGGGATAGCGCAGGTGTTCCCGGATATCAGCCGGCATTTCATTACCTGGAGTGAACAGGTCAGGGTAGATCGACTGATAAGTCTTTATTACGGGATCATCCGGCTCTATAACATACATGGTAATCGAGCCATCGAAGGCATCGATAACCACCTTGAGGCTGTTGCGGATGTAGTTGGTTCCATCGGTAAGCGGCTCCGAGTAAGGATATTTGTCGCTCCAGGTACAGGCATCCTGTATCCAAACAAGGGTGCCGTCCTCTCTGATCACGAGGTAGGGATCACTGTCCAGCTTCAAGAAGGGAGCGACATGCTGTACCCGATCCTGTGTGTTGCGGTTATACAGAATTTTGCTGTCGGATGTGATCTCACCGCTGATGAGGATGTTGAAATCTCCCATTTGCCAGGCATACGCCAGCCGGCGGAAAAACGAGCCCAGTGAAACTCCGCCGTCGCCATCATATCGGGTGTATTCATTCCGTTCTCCCATAGGGAAGTCGAATTCCTCTTCCTGGGTATTCACGATGACATAGTTATCTGTCTTTTCCCCGTAGTAAATTGCCGGCCTCTCTATCTTAAAGCGGTCGAACTCGCTTATCGGCGGAATGTCTTTGATCTGCAGTATTGGCGCACCTTCCTCAGTTACCTCCGTAACCGGGCTCAGGGCGAGCCCATATCCATGGGTGAATACGAGGCGCTCATTAACCCATGTCTTGGCTTTGGCGTCCAGTTTCTCCTGGTAGAGCTCACGAGCACCGAGCATCACCTGTCGATAGGTACCATCGATATCATACCGGTCAATGTCGATATCGAAGAAATCGTAGTAGGGGCGCAGGCCCTGCTTCTGTCGGTATGTATCCTTCAAGGGCCGGTTGTCCCATAGCCTGATATTGTTTATTGTCGCCGGATTGGTGGTAAGGGCTTCGAGGGTAAGCTCCTCATCGGCAGGGAATTGCTGCTCCTCGATCCTGTCCAGAGCGAAGGCTTCCCTAGTGAACTCGATATTATAGGCGATGTACTCCGATTCCCTGGCCCGCTCACTGGGATTCACCTGGAATCTCTGTACGATGGCCGGATATATAACCCCGACGATCACAAACAGCACCATCCAGACGCCTATCATGTAAACGGGCAGACGGATCCCGCGGCGGAAGATATTGACAAGCACTACAATCCCGCAGACGATAGCTACGGCAACGAGAAGCCGCAGCGCAATCAGCTGGGCATGGACGTCGGTGTAACCTGCGCCGAACACTACTCCGCGCTCTGAGTAAACCAGCGCATACATGTCCAGAAAGTAGCGCCAGGCGAAGATACCGATTATTGCTGCAGCCAGTATCGAAATATGCGCTTTAGCCCCGCGACTGAAGGAGATGCTGAGCCGGCGTATACTATAGTTGACTGCATAGAAAGCTAGCGTTGCTAGAAGAATTATTATAAGGGCCCCGAAGAACCAACCCTGGACAAATTGCTGGAATGGCAGGTTGAACAGGTAGAAACCGACGTCTTTATTGAAAATAGGGTCGCTGATCTCGAACGATGCCCCGTGCTGAAATCTCAAAACTGTTTCCCAGTTCCCTTGAGCGACTGATCCGAATATAACGCTGAGAAGTATTGCCCCAAGGATGATGCCCAGTATCGATATGCGTCGTAGATTCTTGAGCGACTCTGCGGGCAGCGAGGGGATGCCGGCGCTGGGGCCCAGTCGCCTGGCGATAAGGATGTTGCCAATGAACAGAACAAAGAAAACAATCGCGGCTATAAAGAAGGTGCCAATCTTGGTGGCAAGAATAGTTCCGTAAACGCTGCTCAGTTCAAGGCTTGAGAACCAGAGCCACTCCGTCCAGATGCCTTTCAGCACATTGAAGACTATGATCAGGATTATTAAGACCAGGGGTATGATCAACCACTTGGCCCATCTGGCCATCCTGGGCGAGATATTCAGTTGCACCTGTGATAGATCAGGCCATTTAGGTTGCCCGTTTCCTTCATCTGGATTGTCTGGTCTAAACCAGCTCATAGCCCACTCCTACTCGATAACGGTACCGTTGCAGTTGCCCTCCAGGGCGGCGAGCAGTGCACCCCCGTTACGTCCGTCGATGATCTGCGTTGAAGAGACCGTGGAGAGGGCCCGGATACATCCCTCGACTTTGGGTATCATACCGCCACTGATTACTCCTGCATCTATCAAAGCTCTGGCTTCAGCGGGAGACAGCTTTTGAACTATATTACCGTCACTGTCCTGCACCCCAGGGACATCGGTAAGGAAGATGAGTTTCTCCGCCTTCAATGCTACCGCGATCTCACTCGCACTGACATCGGCGTTTATATTGAGCATCATAACAGCGTCGTTATCCTCTCCTGGCAGCTTGAATCCTCCCGGAGCGATTACCGGAATATACCCCGCACTGAGCACTGCGATGATTAACTCAGGGTTGATCCTTACCACCTCTCCCACATATCCTATACCAGGCTGTTCGATCCTGGCCTGAATAAGCCTGCCATCGATACCACTCAGACCGATCGCTTTTCCGTGTAATGCATTAATGGCGGCCACGATTTCCTTGTTGACCAGACCGGCCAGCACAGCGATGACAACCCGAAGCGTCTCCTCATCCGTTACGCGAAGGCCGCGGACGAAAGTGGTTGACACCCCCATCTTATCGAGCCACTCAGTCACTCTATTGCCGCCCCCATGTACCACCACAGGCAGGTATCCTCGTTTGTACAGAGTTACCAGATCCTCGAATGTGGTATCGCTGTTGCCCAGGGTGGAGCCCCCTATTTTCACCACGATGGGCTTCGTCTCTCTATCAAAGAACTGTCGCCACAACTCTTGGAATTCCTCCTTTAGACTTGGGTCGACCCACTTCTCAAACTCGCTGGCGGCCTGCCGATCGTGCTCAATCTGCTCGTCCTGTTTCCCCATATAGCTTTGTATAATCGCGATCTTCTCGTGAAATACAAGGTTGGCCATGGCCTGAATTTGCCGATTTGAATTCCTGATAGACGTTATGGTGTATACGGCAATTCCCACAGCTATCAGCGCCAATCCCGTATAAATTGCAATCAAATGACTGTCATAATACAGTCCTAACCCTATGCTGATAAATCCTAAATAAACTGTACCGACTCCGATCACTGCGCCTTTGCCGGAGGACGGCCTGCTATTTGATTCCTGCATTATACAACCTACGTGGTATATTCGCTGTTAATAGTAACATATTCCTCGGAAAGGTCGCAGCCCCAGGCTGTGGCTGAAGCGTTGCCGAGGTTGAGACAAATACGAATCGGGACCTCGTCCCCATCCAGTATGGACTTCACCCGGACGTGGTCGAAGGGCTGAGCACAGCCTGCTTTCATCAGACAGATGTTATCGAGATAAAGGTCTGTTTTAGACTCCTCCATCTCTATCCCGCTGCGGCCTATGGCAGCGATAATGCGGCCCCAGTTAGGATCGGAGCCATGCACTGCCGCCTTCACCAAGGGCGATCCCGAGACGACCCGAGCGCCGCTACGGGCCTGGGCTACAGTTAATGCGCCGTCGACCTTCACCTCAATGAGTTTGGTCGCTCCCTCGCCATCACTAGCGATCAATCTGGCCAGGGTTAC
>CP070819.1:480950-484098 GCA_020344295.1 Dehalococcoidia bacterium
CCCCTAGTCCTGACAGATACCTTATTATTTTCTTTCCCAAAGGCTCCCTAGATCCAACCACCATACCCGCGACTGACTTCATAATTAGACCTTTAGCACAATCAACGGTCTCATTTGGAAAGTCAATATATGATGCATCCAAAATCCACTTTGATAGTTCTCTGGTCGCTCCCATGCGGCCTCCTTTGATTTATTTAGCAACAGTAGATTATTTCCTAAGTATGAGCCCATCTGCTGGGCCACCGGCTCCGCTTGCTACCAAGGCTAACTCAGCACCATCAACCTGTGACGTCGACGTACCTCTGATCTGGCGAACGGCTTCGATAATATTGCTGCCATAGATATGGCCTTCGCCAATGAAACCACCTGATGTATTTAGCGGTAGTATACCTCCTACTCTAATGCGATCTCCTCCCTCGCAGAATGCGGCGCCTTCTCCTCGCCTACAGAACCCCAATTCCTCAAGCTGTAGTGGAACCAGGGGAGCATAAGAATCATCCAACTGAACAACGTCAATATCTTCCGGTTTGACACCTGCTACTCGAAAAAGCTCTTCTCCCATGTAAGACACCTCGGGTAAGCTGGACATAACCGGCCGACTATAGCTGCTGAGAAATTGTCCTTCAGTCGCAGTGCCCTGAGCAACAGCCATAAGATATACCGGCATCTTCTTGAGGTTCTTCGCCCTATCTGCAGATGTAATTATAATTGCCAATGCTCCGTCAACGACCGGTGCGCAGTCCAGTGCGTGAAGTGGCTCCACAGCTACATCTGATTTCAGGTAATCATCAATTGTTATCGGCTTCTCATAGAAAATGGCTCGTGGATTTCTAGCGGCATGTTCACTACAAACAGTTGTCACCCAGCCAAACTGCTCACTCCTTATTCCAAACTCATGCATATACCTGCGAACAATGATAGCTACTAAACCCTCTGGGGTGATTAGGCCGAACGGGGAATAAAAATCATATCTGATCATATCCAGTGAATTGTCTCTCGTCTCTAGCGCTGCTCGAAAATCCGATATCATACGCCTTTTAGACGAGCCGTTTATTGACCGGTAGTACAACACGTAGTTAGCTATTCCCGCAGTAATCGCGGTGACTGCATTCAACATTGGGCTTGATCCCCAGTGTGAGTCACTGGCATAATTTAAATTATCAATACCCAGGCATTTCTGAAGGTAAAGCGCATCAACAGGATCGGCTACGGCCTTCACCATACCGTCAATGTCTTCCATCTTCAAACCGGCATCATCGACAGCATTTTTTACACACTCGCATGCTAGGAATAACTCAGTTCTCCCAGAGTTCTTCGAGAAGTCTGTAACGCCGATGCCCACTATGGCAGTTTTATCCTTGATACTCTGCATTCCTTGGCCTCCTTCTATCCCTCGCGCTTCTTAAACTTATATACCGTTAGGTCATCTGTTAAATCTTCAAATACTACCTCAACGGGCATACCAATGTAGACATCCTCTGGTTTCATATCTACCACATTACTCGTTAGACGCACCCCCTCCTCCAACTCCACAAGTACCACAACATAAGGGATTTTCATCGCTGGATACGCCATCCTATCGGATGTAAACGTGACGTAAGAATATATGTGGCCCCTGCCACTTGATGGCACCCATTCAAGCGTATCCATGGACTTGCACTGCGGGCACATTGGCCGGGGTATGTGATAGAAGTTGCCGCAATTACTACACCTCTGCAAAGTGAGTTTTCGCTGCTTGACGTTTTCCCAAAAGACTTGGTTGTCTAGGTCGATGTATGGACCCATTATGGGGATTCCTGGAACATATTCAGTGACCATTGCTTACCTCCTAAGTATTAATCCGCTTGTAGGCACACCTGGACCACCTGTTACCAGAACGAGTTCCGCATCTTTTACCTGGCTGGTAGATGTGCCTCTTATCTGACGTACACCTTCTGCAATCAGGTTGAAACCGTGGATATAGGCTTCAGAGAGTAATCCGCCCGAGGTGTTAATTGGGAGCTCTCCGTCAACTCGGATACGGTCTCCTCCTTCGCAGAAAGCGGCAGCCTCTCCACGACCGCAGAAACCAAGTTCCTCCAACTGCATAAGGGCTCCTATAGAGAAAGGGTCATAGATCTGGGCCACGTCGATATCTTTGGGCGTGACTCCAGCTATTCTGAACAGTTCCTGCCCCATGTACCAATGATCAGGCAATCCGGAGATGATCGGACGATTGTAGGATGTCTGTATCTCTGCCTCTGTAACAACGCTTTGAGCAGCGGCGAGGATGTAGGCAGGTCGCTGCTTGAGAGCCTTTGCCCGCTCTGAGCTGGTCACAATGATAGCAACGGCGCCATCTGTATCAACACAACAGTCAAAGAGACGAAGCGGCTCGACGATCATTCTTGCTTCCATATAGTCTTGGTGTGTCATCGGCTTGCCGTAGAAAATAGCATTCGGGTTCTTCTGGGCATACTCTCGCAAAACGACAGCATACCAACCAATCTGTTCAGCTGTTACTCCATACTCGTGCATCCACCGCTTACCATACATGCCTGCCCAAGCAAGCGGGGTCAAGAAGCCAAAGGGCCAATGGTATCCGTAGTGCGGTGAAGGTGCCGCTGTCAGTTGTCGGGCATATCCGTCACCTCTACCGTACCGGTGGCCGGAAGCCTCGTTCAGTGAACGGTAGCAGACGACATAATTAGCTACTCCTGTAACCACTGCAGCAGCCGCGTGCAATACAGTAGCACAGCTTGCACCACCGCCAAAGCTAATCTCGTTAGTGAATCTCAGATTAGGAATACCCAGACAGCTGATGAGTACCGGCATGGCAAGCCTTTCTAAGGTAAAAGCCACAAGGCCGTCGATATCCTCCATACTAAGTCCGGCGTCCTCAACCGCTGCTTTTATAGCCTCGCAGGCCATATCAAGCTCATCTCTTTCTGAATTCCTCATGAACTTTGTCTGCCCAATACCGACTATAGCAGCTTTGTCTTTGACAAGATTTGCTTCAACACTTGGTCTGACCTCTGTCCGGTACGTCCTAGAAACGTATTCATCTAACATGCACTACCTCCTCTCGCTTATTAGCTACTTGGATGATTAATCAATGTCTGCATGGCTGCATGCCATTAGATCTTATTAATAATAATGAAGGCGCAGG
>CP070819.1:484198-492423 GCA_020344295.1 Dehalococcoidia bacterium
GAACATACACTGGCTTGTCAGTGTATTTCTTGGCCAGATCGGCGCGACATACTATAGCCGCAGCCGCACCATCCGTCTGAGGACAGCAATCGAGCAGATGGAGCGGCCAGCAAACGGGAGGGCTATTGAGAACACGTTCAATCGTTACCTCGAATCTATAGTGAGCATAGGGGCAGAAGGTTCCATTATGGTGGTTTTTAACAGCAACCCTGGCGAAGTCCTCCATCGTATAGCCCAACTCATACATCTGTCTGGTTGCGTGCATGGCCTGTATCGCCGGTCCACCCTGGCCCATCATCCAGCTGGGGTGGTTGCCCGTTTCGGAGCCGCCGCCGCCGCCTGCTCCTCCCAGGGATTCAGCGGAGGGTTTGTCTCGCATCTTCTCCGCTCCCAATGCCAGTACAACGTCGTAGAGCCCCGAAGCAACACCGATGCATGCATGCCTGAATGTATCACCACCTGTCGGGCAGGCGTTTTCGATCCTGGTTACCGGGATCTCACGATTGCCGATGAAGCTTGCCAGCGATTGCCCCGACTGGGCTCCCTGTCCGATAAATCCGCCACTCCACTGTCCGAACCAGGCGGCTTTGATCTCCTTCGGGTCGATCCCTTTATCGACATTGTCCAGACAGTTCAGATAGGCTTCCTGGGTCATGTTCTCCAGGCTCTTATCGAAGAGCTCTCCGAACTTGATCATACCCACGCCGATAACTGCGACCTTACCTCTCATTTCACTACTCCTCTACCTGTCTAAACTTGTATCCGTAAACGTTCAGGCCCCTGTCTGTAATCAGCTTTCTGAGTACCATCTCCACCTTGGAACCGACCTTGATGTCTTCGGGCGTGGCAGTTTCAGTCATGATGCCCATGTATCTGCCGCCGCCCTCAAGGTCCACAACGACCGGAGTGATCGGAGGCTCGAGGTTGGGCGGAGGGGCCCAGTTCACACAGAAGGTGTGTACTGTTCCTTTCTTGGGAAGCTTGTATTCCTCCAGGTTCAGACTGCCGCACTCATGGCAGATCTTGGTCCGGGGGTAGCTGATATGGCCGCAGTCTTTGCATCTGATACCGATCAGCCTGAAGACCTCGGGATTGAACCGCCAGAACAGCGGCGATGCGGGAGCTGGTTGTGTCATTTGAACACCTCGATAATCGATTTATATTCAGACATAGGCGGTCTAGAGACCGACTATACATACACTACACAACGGTGCGTAGGGCTCATGGCCAAGGTTATGAGCCAGGCCCAGCTTTGGATCCTTGATTTGCCGTTTGTCTGCTCTGCCCTGAAGCTGCAGGTACAGCTCGTAGACCATTCGAATGCCTGAGGCTCCGATTGGGTGCCCAAAGCACTTTAGGCCACCGTCCGGCTGCACGGGCAGGGTGCCGTTAAGCTCAAATGTACCGGCGTCGATATCATCCTTGACTTTACCCCTCGGACTGAACTGCAAATCCTCCATGGTAACGGCCTCGGTTATCGAGAAACAGTCGTGGACCTCTGCCATGCTGATCTCATTTCTGGGATCCGTTACCCCGGCTTCCTTGTAAGCTGCTGCGCCGGCCCGGTAACTCTCCTCCACGTGGGTGTAGTCATACTCGGTCGTTATTCGCCCTGATGAGGGAGTGCCGCATATCTGAAGCGCCTTGATAAATACCGGGTCCTTGCGGAATTCTTTGGCGCGCTCCGCACTGGTGAGTATGGCAGCGGCACCGCCGTCGGACACACCACAGCAATCGAACAGGCCCAGCGGCCATGCAATAATCGGCGCATTCAATACCTTCTCAACAGTCAGCACGTTCCTCAGGTGCGCCTTCGGATTCATCGAGCCGTTGGCATGGCTCTTCACGGATATCTTGGCCAGCATGGTCTTGCCCTCCTCCGGAGTCAGACCGTAGCGGTGGAAATATTTGGTCGCCATGATGGCGAAGACGCCGGGCATGGTCGCTACCGCGTGTGTGTGGGTACGGTTATCCATGCCTGGTAACCCACTCATACCCTCGTCCTTTATCTTCTCCACCCCAATGGCGAGAACAATATCGTAGATACCGGCGGCCACCGAGTAGGCGGCGTTTCGCATGTCATCCTGGCCAGAATCACATGCGTTAACTACGTGGCTGGCGGTTAAGTACTGCATTCTTAGCGACTCGGTGAATAAACGCCCGCCGTGAGCGGTGAAGATGCTGCCTCCCCACAGTGCCTCGATATCTTTAGCCTCAACACCGGCATCGGCGTAGGCTTCTTCTACAGCGTCAACAACGAGATCGGTAGGGCCTTTGTCCCATAGCTCACCGAACTTGGTGCAGCCCATGCCTATTATTGCGACGCGATCTTTAATGCTTCCTGCCATATCTTGCCTCCTTTAGCACCTTATCGGTCGGGCTTTCCAGAAGTAGTTGTTGAGGCCCCGGTCGAAGAATACTTTCCTGAACGTCATTTCAACTTCCATTCCTACCTGGACCTGGTCCGGGTCTCGGTCAGTCAGGTCGAAGAGCGATCTTCCTCCGCCTTCGAAATCAATCATTGCGACGGAGGTTGGAGGATCCAGAGCTACTGCCAGCATGTCCTGGGTATAGCTGAAGACGGTACCCTTTCTATGAGCGAAGCTGTACTCCTCAAAGTCATCCACAGCCTGGCAGACCGCGCATACACGTATAGGCGAGGTGGTCATGGCACCATAATCGTACTGAGGTGTCCCGCATTTATTGCACTTTACCCCCCACAGGCCTAAATGAACCTAGCGTTCCCGCCAGTTTGCTGCTACTGAGATGTGTCCCCTGTCGGGTCTTCGGGCCTGGTCCAGAGGAACAAGATCACGCCATTTAAGGTAGTCATTGCAACTTCGCATCATATGCTTGGACTCCAGATGCTTCTTAAATCCGCGGCGCTCGCCCAGTTTCTCTATGGCATTGGTAACTTGCAATATGAAGGCATCAGCCCCGTTTCCGTAACCGGCGAAGAGTATCTTGTCTCCCGGTTTGGCCTGCTCCAAAGCAGCGACCAGCATTACAAAGGACATAGCCGAGCCTAGAAGGCCCACGGACATAAAAATACCGCCTGGGTCCAGCAGTTGCCCCGGCTCGAATCCTAACTCTCCAGCTACTCTCGTATGTCGCCTGACATCTCCGGGCGGATCGAAGACCACTCTGGCGAAGTCTTTCTGGGAAAGGCCCGACTTTTTCATCAGCTCTGTTATCGCCTGTGGGATAACCTTGGAGTAGCTCTCATCCATGGTCATGCGGTCCTCCCAGGAGCGAATGAAAGTGTCGGTTTCACCTCTCCATGATGCCGCCAGTTCGTCCGAGATTGAGTAGCTGTCCAGGACCTCAGCGATGACATCGTCCCTGCCCAGAAGGAGGGCTCCCGCGGCATCGCCAATAGCCTGCTCTGTCATTCCGGAGGGCGGTGATAAGCGGACATCGGACGCTGTAACCAGGATGCTGCTGGATCTTCCGGAAGCTACGGAATCCAGGGCGAGGCCCATGGCGGATGTTCCAGATCTCAGCGAGCCGATGATGTCCACTGTTCGGATATCGCGGCGCAAGTTCAGTGCTAGCGCCATTGTAGCCGAGCATAACTTTTCCTTGTAGGGAGATGTAGTGGTTGTGAAGAATAGGCCGTCCACGCTATTTGGTTCTCTGTCTCGAAGGCAGTCCATGGCTGCTTCCACGGCCATGGTGACGCTGTCTTCATCATAGTAAGCTACAGCTCTCTCCCCCGGTATAGCGAAGCCTCCCCAGGCTTGCAGGAAAAGCTGCCGAT
Organism: Dehalococcoidia bacterium; assembly: GCA_020344295.1. Lineage (GTDB taxonomy): Bacteria > Chloroflexota > Dehalococcoidia > SZUA-161 > SZUA-161 > SZUA-161. The sequence continues at coordinate 487,959 of CP070819.1, forward strand.
CAAGCCGATGCCAGGGAATGTAAGCTCCATAAGCTGTTATTCCAATCATAGACGTCTCCTACTAATTTATTTACTTACTTCCAGCCACACCATTCCCTATTCTAGCATTTCGATAATAAATCATGCGACATGCACTGAGTATAGTCATTACTTATCTTGTGCCTCTTCGCTTTCTCAATGGCTATAAAGGGACAGCACTATATTAGGTAGTGATTGCACGGTGTGGACAACAGTGTTTGCACCTGACATAATAGGAAGCAGGGGGAGTAGCAGATACCTTCAAGATGTTTTACTCTGATGGGTGTCTCAGAACAGGAGAGTGTGGATGGAGAAAACGAGTGTTATCGTTGTAGATGATGAGGCCCTGTTCAGGGAACTCCTGGCTCGTACCCTGTCCTCAGAGCCGGGACTCGAAGTGGTTGGTGAGGCTGAGGATGGTGAGACTGCAATAAGCCTTGCCCGGGAGAAGAATCCGGATGTAGTTCTTATGGATATCGAGCTCCCGGGCGAGCTCGATGGGATCGAGGCTGCTCTTCAAATCAAGAACGAAAAGCCTGAAATGGGTGTGGTTATTCTCTCCGCACACAGTGAACGCCGCTATGTGACGAGCCTGCCCCTCGATGAGATCCAGGGATGGGCCTACCTGCTGAAACAGACTGTACCCGATCTGGCAACGGTCGTTCGTGCTATCCAAGGGAGCAAGGTAGGCATGGTGGTGCTTGATCCTGCAGTAGTAGCGGGACTGCGGCCCAGGCAGGGTTCGGCAGTGGCACGATTGAATCCCAGGCACCAGGAGGTACTTGAGCTTCTCGCACAGGGCTACAGTAATGCGGCGATAGCACATCAACTAAGGCTTTCTCGAAAATCGGTGGAAACTTATATCAACGCTATTTATCAGGAACTGCATCTCTCACACGAGCCCGACGTTCACGCTCGGGTAAAAGCTACTCTTCTCTATCTGGAAAGCTCTAAAAGTCGTCAGGGATAGACGAGTGTAATTGTCAGGATTGCACCATGTTATCTATCCTCTATGGCGTTTTACTCTGGTTATAGACAAAGGGGTATGAACGCCTGCGAGGATAGAGATATGGTATATAGGGTCATTGTCGCCGATGACGAACCTCAATTCCGCGATTGGCTCCGGTCTCTATTGGCGGAAAGCGTGGATTTTCAGTTAGTCGGTGAGGCAAGCAACGGCAGCGAAGCTGTTCACCTGATCCCCTCTCTGGCACCGGACCTGGTGATCGCCGACATGTACATGCCCGAGCCAGACGGCCTTGAGGTCGCTCGTTACGTTCAGGATAACTTTCCCGGTACCAAGGCGATACTTGTCAGTGCCCATCAGGAGCGTGTCTATGAGAAGCTGGCCACTGAGGAGGGGGCGCTGGCTTTTATTCCAAAGACGATGATATCTCTGGATGCTCTTCGCCGGGCCCTGAAAGGGGAAGACTGGCGATAACCTCCGTACCCGTATCCTCGCTGCTGTTAATGACACACCTGCCGCCTACTACCTCGGCGTAGTCTTGCATCATAAGTATCCCTAGTCCGATAGGAGCTTTACTCAGGTCGAATCCCTTGCCGTCGTTTCTTACTGTAAGGTCGAGATTCCCTTCGGCTGACAATCGAAGCCCGATGTTCACCCTGCTGGCCTTTGCGTGTTTTACGGCGTTGGTCAAAGCCTCCTCAGCTATGCGATACGCTGCCAGCCTTACTTGCTCGAGGATCAATCTGGGGTCAGACCGCTCCTTTTGGACAAGCTCCTCATCCAAACTCATCTCGACCGCAATGGCAGCTTCGAACTGATCTCCCAGAGACTGCAGCGCCGCAACCAGCCCTCTTCGCAGGATAGAGGGGTAAAGGCGGTGGCTGATGGAGCGCACCTCGCTTTCCAGCAATTCCGACAGTTTCTGGCGGAGATCACCTATCTCAACGGCTAATGCGTCTGTTGGAGCCACCTGCTCCAACTCGGTTAGCCGGTGCAGAAGAATAATCAGTCTGTTCTGCACCGAGCCGTGGATCTGCTGAGCGATATCTCTTCGTACGGATTCCTGCACTGCTACCATCCGCTGCCGTGATCGCTGCAGTTCCTCTGCCCTTGCCAGCGCAGCCGCGTGCTCAACCCGTTCCTCCTCTGCCAGCTTGCGTTCGGTAACGTCACGAAAATTGGCAAGGATACCGCCGACAACTGGATCGTCAAGGAAATTACGCACCATAACCTCGAGCGTGTGCCAGGACCCATCTCTGTGTTGTGCACGGAATTCTCCCTGATATGTGGACCCCGGATTGCGGATAAGCTCTGCAAAGCCTGCTGCTACTTTTGAGTAATCATCGGGATGAACAAAAGAGAGCGAGTTCTTGCCAGCATGCTCTTCCGGTTTATACCCCAGTACACGTTCTATAGATGGGCTCTGGTATAGGATATTTCCGTCCCTGTCGAGAATCGATACATCGTCCAGAGAGTTTTCGATCATTATCCGGAAGTGTTCCTCTCTCAGTTTCAAAGCCTCCTCAGCCTTTACTCGCTGGGTGACATCGCGGTAGTTGATGACAATGCCATTCACAGTGGGATCATGAAGTAGGTTGTTGGCAGTGGCTTCTAATATGTGCCATGTGCCGTCCTTGTGCAGGAAACGAACCGATGCCGGTACAGGTTGGGCGGTATGTTTCCTTAGAGCCTTGAAAGCCTTAACGGCACGCTGTACATCGTCCGGATGAATAAACTCAAGCGAGTTTTTCCCGATAAGTTCACCTAGCTCATAGCCGAGTAAACGTTCAGCAGACGGGCTCTCATAGCGTATAGTCCAGTCCTCATTTAGTATTGCTATGCCTTCCAGTGAGTTCTCGATCAGCGCTCTGAAATGTTCCTCCCTCTCCCTAAGGGCCTCCTCAGCTTGCTTGCGCTCGCTGATGTCGCGAGCGTTGATGACGATACCCGCTACTGTGGGATCATGGACAAGGTTATTTGCGATGCCTTCAAGTACTCGGTACGAGCCGTTTTTATGCCGGAAGCGTACTTCAATTGATACTGTTTGTCCCGGATGTTGAGCAAGGATGTCGTAGTTGCGGCTGATATAGTCAACATCTTCGGGTGACAGGTAATCAAGAGCGTTTTTACCGATTAGTTCCTTTGGTTTGTGTCCGAGTATTCGTTCCACCGAGGGGCTTACGTACCGAATGGTCTGATCGGCGTTCATGATCACGCTGATATCAAGGGAGTTATCGATTAATACCCGGAAGTTCTCCTCCCTCTCCTTCAGCGTTTCCTCAGCCCGTTTACGCTCCGTGATGTCTCTCATCACAGCAACCAGCGTCCTTGGCTTGCCCTGAGCATCCCTTATGACTGAAGCCGCAAAGCTGATGGCGATTTCCTCACCGTCTTTGGTCACTGCACCGATGTCGATATGTTCGGCACTGCCCTTATCTATCAGATCCTGCAAGATTTCCAGCGCCCGTGCTTTATCTTTAGATCCGCGATATGTTGGCAGTGCCAGGGCTGATCTACCTACCAGTTCGTCGGCTCGATATCCAAAAAGTCTCTCGAATGCTTTGTTGGCATAAAGTACTTTGCCTGCCATATCCACCAGCATGACGCCGTCCGGCATCTCGTCGACAGCAGCCGATGTCTCAAGCTCGCCCTTTAACCATGCTTCCGCTGACCATACCTTGGCGGGCTCTGTCTGCTCCAGCTCTGCTACGCGCTTATGCAGGGCTTCGAGTTCCTGTATGAGCTGCCTCTTGGTCTTCTCTTCGTGTCTCTTTCTTGATTCCATAGACATTTGAAGCTCCAGGCAGCGCAAATCATATCAGAAACGTTGTAGTGGCGCAACGAGACGGCCGGAACAGATAGGCATGATAGGTCGATTGAGTTAGTCTATATACTGGACAAGGGCAAGCACCATTGACTTTCGCCTACTAGCTCCATAGAATCACCGTCGTTGGCAGCGGAGGATTGATAGGTAGCTTTTATAGGAGAGACAGCATGGATTTGCGTAACAGAGGTAGTCTATCTGCTTTTTTTAAACCTGAGAGCGTAGCTGTCATGGGTTCATTGCGGGAGGTGCCAGGTACAGCATACTGGGTGATCCATAACATGCGCCGCTTCGGTTTCGCGGGTGCTATATACCCCATCAATCCCAATCCGTCCGATTATGGAGAGGTCTTCGGCTCGAGAGTGTATGCCACTGTCGAGGAAGTGGAGCAGCCTATCGACCTAGCCGCTATCATCACCCCACCAGCGACTATCCCGGACCTGGTTGAGCAGTGTGCCAACAGAGGAGTCAAGGCCGCTATTGTCATGTCTGAGGGTTTCGCCGAGTCAGGTGAACAAGGTGCTGATCTCCAGCAGCGCCTTACAGGCATCGCTCGCCGTACCGGGATTCGCATCATGGGCCCTAATACATATGGAGTGGCCAATAGCTCTAATGGTTTGGTGACTACACCTCCGATGACAGATGTTAGTGCGATC
>CP070819.1:492523-495806 GCA_020344295.1 Dehalococcoidia bacterium
CTTACCGGCACCCTCGGGCTTACCGGCACCCTCAGGCTTACCGCCACCCTCAGGCTTAGCGGCACCCTCAGGCTTACCAGCACCCTCAGGCTTTCCGGCCCCTTCAGGCTTTCCTGCATCCTCGGGTTTACCGGCCCAATCGGGCCTGCCTCGTGCCTTCGGGCTCACATCCACAAAGTCTACATTGGGTCCACTTTCCGCTATCTGAGGGCGTAAAATATACTTACCGCTCTTACCAGCCTTTTGCACACTAATATCAAAGACGAAATGGATCAATTCATCGCCTACAGTGAAATGCTTACTAATCTGGAGTTTGCCGCTGGGCAGCTTCACTATCACTGTCTCATCCCCGACCAGACGTCCCGTGACGTTGCCCACATATATGAACATCTTGTTATACGTACCCGGGGTAATGTTTCCACTCCATATCTCAGTGGCATTGGCACCTTGTAATAGGGTTAAATCTATACCCGGAGTTCCGTCTTCATCAGGATCTTCGAAGGGATAAAGTATCTGCCATGAGCCCGACTCGTTGCCCTGCTGGATACCTATAGATGTGATATCTACATGAAGTTCTGTGAAATTCCCTATAGCGTTAACTTCGTCGCTAATAAGCAACCTGAAGTTGGCCTGCGCGACTGCCTCCTCACCGGGAACACCCGGTGACACCGCTGGATTAATGGCGAAATAGCTGATCAGGGCTACCAGCGAGACGACAGCTACGGCGGCAAACGCCACCGCCCAACGGGGCATCATATTAAATATCGGACGCCGCATTTCGCGTCTCTTTTCCAGTTGATCGATAGCGTTATTGAAACGTTGCTTTGCTATTGCCTTCGCAGGTGAAGAAGGAATGAATTTCAACGGAGCCTGCATATCAATCATTGTCCGCAGATAAGGCTCTAATTCCTCAGCATAATCCGGGTAACTGGTCAGGCAATCCTCTAGTTTCTCACCGCTATTTATGCGATTCATGCACTCGTCAAGAATTTCGTCCAGTCTGCTGTTCATTCCGCACCGTCCTTCAGCGGTGGCTCCTCATCCATTAGATTGCGCAGTGCCCTGATAGCCGCACTCTGGAGTTCACGCACGGCTCCCGCCCGTTTGTTCAAGATATGACCGGCTTCCTCCGATGTCAGTTCACCAAAGACACGGAGCTCGATCACCTTCTGCTGGGATTCCGTGAGCCTTCCCAGTGCTCTCCTTACTCTGGCTACCTCGAGCTCAACCATCGCCTGTTCCTCCGGATCTGATTCTGTCTTTACATTCACCGTATCGATTGAAACTGTCTTCTGCTTTGCCGATTTCCTAAAATGATCTACTATTAGGTTGTGCGCTATTTTAAAGAGCCAAGCCTGCATCGGTACTCCGCGTTCTTTATACGAGTCCAGAGACTCTAGAGCCTTTAAAAACACCTCGCCAGCCAGGTCCTCGGCCTCCGCCTGATCTCCCAAACGGACGAACGCATAGCGGGAGATTCTGTCATAACAGCTCTCGTACAATGAAGCAAGCTGTGCTTCTTTATTCCTTCTTTTTCCGCTTCTGCTGTCCAAGTGCATGCTACTTCTGCTGAGGGATCTGGTATATTGGCTGGTGCTAAGTATATCATTGTTTCACCCATACTCAATAAATCTGTTCATTTTCATCAACCGAATTAAACATGAGATACGTATATTTTTCAGCCCCTCAATTAACAGCGAAATATTTGTTCCAGTCGTTAATTGGAACTCTGTATTTCAGCATATTGCCATCGCTCAGCAACGATGAAGCTAAATCAGGATAATCTGACTTTTCATGACTACTATGACAAAGGTCGTTGAATTCGATTAACAGACTTTCATATAAGTTATTAAGACGCTCTTTTACCTCTACGATCATATCAATGTAACAATCCCAAAGTTTATGAACGGTCTCCACGGGAAGATTCCGGGCAACATCCTCGGATAATGTAAGCATCTCCGCTATTTCCTTAAATGTCGACGGCTCACCCAAAGTGTTTTGATTAGTCTTATCTACTAATGCTTCATTAAAGCTTCTTAATTCATTATTCAGCATTTGTTTAACCTCCAGGTTATGTCTAAATTCAGGACCTGCGTGATTTCCTAATATATATAACGAAAATACCCCCGGTAGTGTCAGGTATTGTAGGTTTTATTAAGACACTCCAGTTTCCGGCGTTACTATATTGCTGCCTGAGAGGTTACGAAAAGGCTATTGTATGTTGTGTGAACTGCGCTTAAGATTATATTAGGTTCGATATATGACAAAGACGGTCATATAAGTTTAAATTAACATCGGTCAATTTAGGGTACATTCGGGATTGTAAGCCAAGTTTAGAGACAGCATTAGTATTGAAGTAATACTGAGTCTGATTTAGCCTGGAGGTGGAACAGGGGGAATTGGAGGTCGATGGAATCATGGCTGATTCAAAAGAATATGTAAACAATAAAACGTCCCTTTGCGAGAAAAATAATGCCGATGATATTATTCGTGAGGCTAGAGAAGAAGCGGAATATATTAAAGCAGCTGCGGAGCGTGATGCAAACAAGATATTAGCGACAGCTAGAACTAACGCTTTGAAAAAAGCTGAGGCAATTATAGCAGAAGCCGAGTTGAGAGCAAGGCGAAAGGGGAAGGAAATAATCTCCGAGACGGCAGCAGAAGCACAGTACATTATTCTTTCTGAAGCGGAGGGTAAAATATTGAAGTATGGAGAAGAGATTATTTCCGAAGCTGAAAAAATTGCACAGCAGATAATAGAGGAAGCAAAAAGAACGGCCGCATCTCCATCATTCACAGCGAATGATGATCAGCAGCAAAGGAAAACACCACACCATCGATTTAAACGAATCTTCAGATCCTCTTAATTGTGTACTTATCTTCATCTCACGTTGTTAGAGTCTCTATTTAGTGGTTATAGACACCTTTAACTAAATAATGATAGCTTCTTGGATTATATTCCTGTCATGATTTCGCTTTTGCCAGCCTAATCAGAATCCTGCTATCGGGTTGGCCATTCTTTTTACCTGTACCGGACAGGAGCCTTTGCCAAGGATATTTCCTGCCGTTTTCTTTCGGCAGAACAGTCGCTTTCTCTATCTCAGGTATATCCATGATTCTCAAAGGAAGACGTACTACATTTGTCGACATCAGTTTGATCCTGACGCCTTTGTTTGCGGAGCCCCCGATGTCCAGAACCTTGATACCTTTAAGCTTAGACATACGTTTCAGCACGGTTTTAGCAATCACATCGTTAACAGGAGGTTCAACAACCAACTCCACC
>CP070819.1:495906-501488 GCA_020344295.1 Dehalococcoidia bacterium
ACTGCACTTCACTATGCGAACTCACGCTTCCAGTTCGGGCGGCCTGTCAGCTCCTTTCAGGCGAATGCTTTTAAGCTGGCGGATATGGCCCTGGAAATAGAGCTCGCCCGAAACCTGCTGTATAAGGCTTGCTGGCTGCTGGAGAACGATCGCCCCTTCACCGTCGAGGCGGCTATGGCGAAACTCTATTGTTCCGAGGTTATGCACCGCTGTGTCCATCATGCCGTGCAGCTTCACGGAGGTTACGGGCTCATGAAGGACTCAAGAGTTGAAAGGTTTTATCGGGACCAGAGGCTTCTTGAGATCGGCGAGGGCACATCCGAGATCTTGCGCATCGTAATCGCTCGCAATATCGGCATTGCTGGAAGGGCAATGTAGGAGGGAGGGGTGAGATGAAAGAGGAACGGGTAAAGAAGTCTGGCGCCTCAGACAAATCAAAGTCAACCCACAGGCGGTATACAGGGTCTGACGATTTTCTGACAGCACCGTCTCAACCGGAGCGGACTATTGTCGGACCTCCCGAAAAGGAGCAGGTCGGCGATCGAATAAAGAAGGCTCGCGAGATTCACAGCCTGACGCTTGAGGATCTGAGCAGCCGGACGGGGATTGACGTGGATACCCTGAGGCATGTGGAATCGAACAAGTTGATACCGCCGCTTGGTGAGCTGATCAGGCTGGGTAAAGCACTGGAAACCAGGATGAGTTACTTTATATCTCCCGGAGTGGACAAACCCCTGACTGTCGTGAAAGCTGACCAGCGTCGCCCTATCGCACGTTATGGCAGGGGGAGAAGGGAAAGGTATGGCTATTCATACGAATCGCTGGCTCCGGAGAAGGCGAATCGATTGATGGAGCCGTTTATCGTGACACTGACACCTACTGAAGTCGCTGAACCTTCAACACATGACGGTCAGGAATTCCTCTTTGTCCTCGAGGGAGAGATGGAAGCCAGAGTTGGCAATCAAACTGAGATCCTCGGGCCCGGGGATGCGGTTTATTACGATTCAAGTCAGCCCCATCTCGTCAGGTGCGTTGGCGACCGCGAAGCCAGGATTCTGGCGGTTCTCTATGCCGGGCGCGCATAGTTATCACAGCGAGGGAGGGTAGATATGGCGAGAAAGGTCGGAATCGTCGGGGCCGGAGTTACGCCCTTCAAGGGTCGATGGGTGGAGAAAACATATGATGAGCTGGCCCAGATGGCGACAATGAGCGCCATGCAGGACGCCGGACTCGAACCCAAGGATGTAGATGCGGCATTCTACGGCATTTATAACGATATCTTTCAGAGGACTTGCATACCGGAACACCCTCTGCAGGGCATAATAGGACTTCAGAACAAGTTCGGTATCCGTATATCCAATGGGGGGGCAACCGGCGCCTATACAACCTCGGCCGCTCATGCGTATGTTGCGGGCGAGAGATTCAAAACCGTCCTGGTTCTAGGTGTAGAGAAGGCGACCGACTGCTTCGACTTCACGTCGATGTCGGCGACGCCGGAGGTGATCAAGACGATCGGGTGGTCGGGCGACAGCTTCTTCGAGCAGAAGATCGGATGGACGGCCTCGGACAGCTATGCCGAGGTGGTCCTGGCCTACATGGACGAGCACCCCGGCGACCTGAAGCCGGAGGTTACCGCCCAGATCTCGGCGCTGCTCAGCCAGCATGTGAAAACGAATCCCTATGCCCAGAGGCAGCACGACCAGGTAACACCCGAGGAGGTGATGAACTCAAGGCTCGTCGTCTATCCGTTCAAGGAGCTGGAGATATGTGTCTATACCGAGGGCGCTGCAGCCCTTATTCTGGCTGAAGAGGAGACAGCTAAGACCATATCGAAGAATACAGGTCAGCCCGTGGTCTGGATAACGGGCGTGGGGGAGTCAAATGAGCATTCATTTGCCGGCAGGAACCAGAAGGTGATGTCGCGTATTATGTCCGACTATCTGTCCTCTCACCGCGCCTACGAGATGGCGGGAATAGAAGACCCAGTACAGTCAATAGACATTGTGGAACTCCATGACGCATTTGTGCACCAGCTTGAGATAAGCATGGTGGAGTTCGGCTTCGTGCCTCCGGGGAATGCCGATGCCTTGGTAGAGGACGGAATCATGACGCCAGGCGGCAAGCTCCTGGTGAACCCATGCGGCGGGCTGATCTACTGCGGGCACGCCGTCGGTGCCAGCAATATCATGTCAGCCTGGTCCGCCAGAAACGAGCTAATAAAGAGAAAGCTGCGTACGGCTCTCGTCCACGGCACCGGTAGCACGATCGCACAGTACGGCGTTTGTCTGGTGCTGGAACACGACTAGGAACAGGAGTAGATTCAGAGATGACTAAGAAGAAGGTCATACCTCCAGAATACATACCGGATGCTGACTGCAGGACGATAATTAGGGATGGCATAGAATATCACGAGGCGAACGATGCCATGTTCACCTTCTACCGCAGGAGTATGGGTGAGCTGTCGCCGTTCTTCCTCGCGTTGCGGGACGAGAAAAGGGTGCTGGGCTGCAGGTGTAACCGGTGCGGACTGGTGAGGGTTCCCCCGTTCATGACCCGATGCCCTGACTGCAATTTCGCTCCCACTGAGCCGGTGGAGGTGGAGCAGGTTGGCGTGATGAACAGCACCCCGCCCATAACGTATTTTGCGACGTCGATGTTTCAGCACATGGCTCCTTTTGGCAGAGGTCGCGTGGTCCTGAGAGGAGCCGACACGGCAATGAGTATCAATGTTTATACCACGACCGGCATCCTGGTGCCCGGGCTGGTCAGGAAAGACACAGAAGTGAAAGTCATGTTCAGGGACAACCGCATCGGCGAGATCATCGATATCTTCTGTGTGCCCACCTCGGAGCTGACAGGTGAGCAGATAGAGAAAAAAGGGCTCCAGGAGTCGGAGATCGACTGGGAGGCCGCCGTTGAACCGCAGCTTCCGGAGGCGGATGAAAAGGGCGTTACTGCCTACAGGGAAACGCTCAAGGAGCTGCGGGATATCGCCGCGCAGATGAATCAAACGGAGCGAGCCCGCAAGGACATCGCCGGCTGGAAACGGAGTATTCGCGTTAAGACGACGGGCGGTCAGTTCGCTATGGAGATCGACGACGGCCAGTTTAAGATCGGGGAAAAGGAGCTTGAGGTGCCGGATTTCGTAATGGTCTGTGAGGACCCCAGAACGCTGCTGGACGGCCTCGCCTACCGTGGCGCTATTACCGACTCGATTATTACGGGGAAGCTCTGGATCAGCAAGAACATTGAATTCACCACAGTCTTTAAGCTGGACAGGATGGCGCGGTCACTCGCCAGGGCTAAGAAAGCGTGATTCCTCAATGGGGGCGAATGCCTCACTTCAGCAGGCGTTTTTTCATGCTGCGGAGGGACAGGGTGAAGAATATGGCGGTTATGCACACCATGATTGCCAGCCCCCACCAGGCCCCGTCACCGGGATGGCCGCTGACCACTGCCCTCGTCAGGTTGGCTACCGAGGTCAGGGGCAGGATCCAGCTCAGATTCTGAATAACGGTGGAGAATCCATCCAAAGGGAAGAAGATGCCGCTGAAGAAGAACATCGGTGTGATGAACAGCGTGAAGAAATAGTTGAACGAGTAGACAGCTGGCGCTACCGAGGAGAAGAACAGGGCGATCGAGGAGAACATGAGCCCCGCCAGCACTGCGATAGGTAACGCCAGCAGCGCCCACGGTGATGATACGAGCCCGAACGCCGATATGACTATCAGTACAACGAAGGCCGTGATCAGAGAGCGGGTGGCGCCCCAGAATATCTCCCCGGCCACAACGTCCTCGATGTTGAGCGGCGTGGTGATGATGGCATCGTAGGTCTTCTGGTACTCCATGCGGATATAGCTGCCATAGGTGCATTCGAAGCTGGCACTGAACATGGCGTAGGCTGCGATTATGCCCGGGGCGATGAACTCGACATACCTCTCGCCTTCCTCCAGCACCACATAGGCCCCGAGACCGAGCCCCATAGCCAGCAGGACCAGCAGCGGCTCGGCGAAAAAGCCTGGTATCTCACTCCGCCACAGCTTGAAGAAGACATCGCGGTTGCGCTGCCAGACGCGAATCGAGCGGTAGGAGACGCCCATCATTCCCGGAGTGACCTCCCGGTAAGCTTCAGAAATACGTCCTCCAGTGTGGGAACGTGCAGGTTCATGATCGATAGCTCGGCACGAAGCTCATCGTCCAGAGACCGGTTGTGGTCTTCGAAGATATACAGCGTGTTCTCTATCTCCTGCCACTCGAAGCCGCGCTCGCCCAGCATCTCTAACACAATGTCTCTCCGGTTTTCAGAGCCGGGGCGGGCCTCGACTATCTGGCTTCCGCCGTGCTGGGCCAGGAGCTCCTGCGGCGAGTCCAGGGCGATGATCTTGCCTTCGCACATGATGGCGAGGCGGTCGCAGAGCCGCCAGGCCTCCTCCATATTCTGGGTGCACAGGAGAAGGGTAATCCCCCGCTCCTTCAACGTAACAATCCGCTGCCATACCAGGTACTTGGTCTGGGGATCGAGGCCGACCGTGGGCTCGTCCAGTATCAGGAGCCTGGGCCGGTTGATCAGCGCCCGGGCTATCAGCAGGCGGCGCTTCATTCCCCCCGACAACTCGCTGATCTTAGCCTGCTGCCGCTCATGCAGTTCGAAGAGCTGGAGGACTTCGAGGGCGCGATCTCTTGCCTCGGCCTTGGGTATATTGAAGTAGCGGGCGAAGATAATCAGGTTCTGGAGCACGGTGAGATCGGGGTCCAGGTTATCCTCCTGTGGCACCACCCCCATGTGCGACTTGATCTCACGGGGCGCCACGGTAATATCTTTGCCGTCTACGGTGATACTGCCCCCGCTGATAGGCGAGGAGGCGATGATCATACGCACCAGGGAGGTCTTGCCCGCACCGTTTTGGCCTAATAGGCCGAAACACTCGCCTTCGACCACATCCAGGTTCACGCCGGCTACGGCCAGGATGGACTCGTATCTCTTGACGACGTCTCTCACTGCTATGACTGACATTGATATATTCACTCGCTGTTATTTCTGACTCTGGCCCTGGCGATCAGCTCCTCGATCCCGATCTCGTTGTAATATGTGCCGATATCATTCAGATCGTGGGCGTCGCTATTGGTCAGGAGGAGCAGGTTATGCTTCTCCGCGATCCGCCTTATCTCCTGCTCATCCATTTCGTCCCTGTGCGCCGCGTTCCTGAGCTCGATACCGTGGATACCGCCGTCGATGTGGGAATCGAGGTCCCTGACGTACGGATATCCGGGATGGGCGATGAACCGGAAGGTGACTTCGCCCGGCAGGTAGAGTTCGACCACGTGGATTACACCCATCTCGCGCCCCGTGAGCATCCGGTCGATCTCCTTGCCCGGGATAACCATTATCTCGCTGTCCAGGTGCTGCTCCATGATCTCCCTCACCTCGCGCCCGAAGCTGTCCGTGTAGTGCTCGGTCATGGCGATTCCATCCAGGCCCCTGGCCCTCACCGCAGCCACGATCCTCTTCACAACTGCGAGAGTAGGCACGGCGCCGGACATAGCCTCGCGGCAGTGGGTATGCAGGTCGAGCTTCAATTCAG
>CP070819.1:501588-504803 GCA_020344295.1 Dehalococcoidia bacterium
GGATAGCTCGTCGGATACAGTCGAAGCGCAAGGTTGTGCTTCTCCAATTCCCTGTCCAGCTTCTCCCACACCACACCTGGCTGTACCGTTGCTGTCAGGGCATCGGGGTCAACCTTTATGATTCGCTTCATCCGGTAGAAATCGACAACTATCCCTCCTTTTACAGGCAGGACGCCGCCATACCCTGAAGATGCTTTGCCGCGCGGAGTAAGCGGTATGTTGTTCTCAGACGCCCAGCGCACCAGTTCCGCGAGCTCCTCCTCAGTCTCCGGCTGGACCACAGCCTCCGGAGTCGTTTCGCCAATGAGCGGTTTAATGAGGCTGGGCATGGCTGCGATATCGTGGCTGTATAGCTTGCGCTCTGTCTTGCTGTAGGTTACGCGGCTTCCGAATTTCTCATCGAGATAATTCCGCTGCTTGCTGCTTAGTTTACCCATTTCACCTTCCCCCGATGTCGTTTAATACCGGAGCTTATGCTCCAGGCTACCTGATTTGGTTATTTCCTCTCTCCTAGGGAATTCGCTAGGGCTTGGTTCCGGGCCAGCTGATCGGCCAGCACCTCCTGCACTAGGTCGCAGGCCTGGCCGATTTTGTGATTGGCCAGACTGTAGTAGACGCTGGTGCCTTCGCGGCGTGCGGTCACGATGCCCCGCTCGCGGAGGATCGACAGGTGCTGGGATACATTTGCCTGCGGCAGGTCAAGGTTTGAAACCAGCTGCCCTACAGACATCTCGCCCTCACGGAGCTCGTGGAGTATCATTAATCTCTTGTAGTCTGCCATCGTCTTACAGATCTCGGCCTGCAGCCTGAAAAGCTGCATTTGCGCTTCATCTATCATTACATCTATTCCTATATATTAATATACTAATATGCTAATATTATAATTAAAGATAAAAGCTTTGTCAAGGGGGATAGGGGGAGATTTTAAGAAACTCTTTTTTTGCCCGCCCGAAAGATGTATTCCGTTCCAGCGGAGATAAAAAAGTGCGCTAATCAACAAATTCTGTGGTGGTGGTCAGAGCTCTAGCTGCCGGGGATCTTGGGAGAACCATTACTGGCTCTTTTATGTGCCCTTTCCTCCTCCTCGAGCCAGCGCTGGAACTCGGCTTCAGGGTTGTCAGTGCCAAGCTCGCTCATCGCTGTGCGCCGCGAGCAGATCCCTGCGCCCACCAGTATCTGTGCGTCCCGCACCAGCCGGCCCCGGTCCTGAGGCAGTATCGGTCCCCAGATGATACGGGTGCGGCATGCCCCGAAGTGCTCCCCTGTCATGTGCTCTAGCAACCTCAGTATCATCTCACAGCGGCGGCGGTACACCGCTGTCCTGATGGTCCGCTTGCGTCTCACCTTCTGCAGCAGCGGGTGCAGCTCCATCTCCAGAGCAACGCCGGATAGACCGCGCTGGTTGTCGCCGAATGCCGTTCGCGGTGAGTCGGAGAGATCGTGCAGAGTGCGGTAAAGCAGGTCGATATAGTCGACGTGCAGTTTAACACCTCCCCCCTGAAGCAGGTCCAGAAGGTACGCCTTCGCCCGCTCTGGTATCTCCCACACAGCTCCCGGCTGGACTGATATGTCCTCGGCCTTCTCGACGTTTTCCAGAACAGCGATGGGATTTCCCGATAGCTCCAGGATAAGTGAGAGCTGGGACAACGCCCGGTTGAGCTCCCGCGACGGCTCCATAAGTGCAGGGATATCTGATACACCCCAGAATTGCTTGGGCTCTCTGATATTAGGATATATAAGGAAAGGGATAAATCCGTAAGGGTTGGCCTTTCGTTCAAACAGGACGTCATCGATCCAGAGCTCGAACTTCCTGTCCGTCCACACTTCGACAACAGTGGCTTCTTTTGTGGGCCTGCGTGTTTTAATCCTGTAGAGGAAGTTTATTTCATCGGATGAAAGCCGGTAGCGGCTGGCTACCCGCCACACCCGGCTGACGTCGTCACCCAGCCACCAGACGTATATCCCCTGCACATCCGGTGCCGATACCCTGACCCGTTTCTCATTGGAGTCCCAGGTGACCTTGAAACAACCATCGCCCAGAATGGCCGCATCGATCTCGGTGTCGAAGTCCAGCTGGTCGAGGTTGTTCTTTTCGTAAACCCCGTATAATGCCTCCTCCGCCCTACGTGCCCCGTCATTATCCTCGGAGGCTTCCGGTCCTACACTGAAGTCGAGCCCGCTCATCAAATAGCTGGTGACCTTGTCCACGAAGCCCCGGGCGTAATTGAAAGTGAGGCGGCGCTCCCGGGACCGGGGATGCCCTGACCACTGGCGTCCATTGTAGAAATCGAGGTTATCATGGTATGCCTTGAGGCGGTCGATGTCCATGCGGCTTATCTGCTGAGGCAGGGTGAGGTTTTCGGCCGCTGCCTGGGGTTGAAGGATGCTGTTCATTGGATGACCTCCTGATAATTCTTTGTACTGTACGTTTGCTCACGCCGAAGCTGCCTGCCAGCTCGGCTATACTCTTACCCTCGTGGTATCTCTGCCTGATAAGCTCGTGGTCTCGCAGACTGGTGGTCGTCCGTCGCCCTTCCGCCTGCTCGTCGTACCGGAAGCGCGGCAGGGGACACTCGAGGCAGGACGGGAAGAGGTCGCAGCCCTCATCGCAGTATTCGAAGTAATCGGGCAGCGGATCAGCAAATGGCCCAGTTCCGGAAGGATGGCATGCACTGTTCCTCATACCATTTGCCCCTCTCTAAGATACCCCCGAGCAGATCTCGGCGTGTAATCTGCCGCCGCAACGAGCAATGCGAGGCTCATGAGGAAATCGTCGTGGCCCACGGCCGGGTCCACATAGAAATTCATGGTCTGGTTAGGCTTGTAGCTGCTCTTCGCCTTCTCCGCCTGATAATGAAACTCGCGAAACTCATTGGAACCGTACGGGGCGTACATCTTCACGCGGCCGGAGTTAATCGCTGCCAGCAGATCGAAGCCGATCTTTGATTTCGACGCCTGAGTGAAGATAAACGGGGATACCACAGATTTACCCAGGACGCTGCTGAGGAAGCTGGCGACCCCGGCTCCCACTCCGGTGGCATCAACAACGGCCCGCTTCACCCGCCAAACATTCTTGAGGATGTCTACAAGCTGGGGGAAAAGGGTGCTGTGAGGCCGCCCGGTCCACCAGTAATGTTCCACGACTTTTATCCTGGGGAAAGGCAGACTGACGCTGGACTGCCAATCATGGCCGGCATCGAGCTCTCCTATGGTGA
>CP070819.1:504903-508344 GCA_020344295.1 Dehalococcoidia bacterium
CCCCAGATCAGGGGGATGTACCGCGGGGACCGATCCCGGAAGGAGACGCTGGTTGACTTCGGCTTCCGCCTCCCCTCGGCTCTTGATAACAGGCCGCTGAACTTCGATGAGTTCGACAGCCTGGTTAACCAGGTCATCTATGTCTCGGCCACGCCGGGGCCCTACGAGTACGAGCACAGCGTCCAGGTTGTGGAACAGGTGGTGCGCCCCACTGGGCTACTCGATCCCACTATCGAGATTAAGCCCACACAGGAGCAGATCGACGACCTCCTTAATCAGATAAAGACCCGCACCGACCGCGGAGAGCGATGCCTGGTGACAACAATGACCAAGCGTATGGCCGAGCAGCTAGCTGACTACCTCAAAGAGATGGGCATTAAGACACACTACCTGCACTCGGAGATCGATACCCTGGAGCGGGTGGAGATTCTACGAGACCTCCGACTCGGCGTCTATGACGTGGTGGTTGGCATCAACCTGCTGCGGGAGGGGCTGGATCTGCCCGAGGTCAGCCTGGTGGCCATTCTCGACGCTGATAAAGAAGGATACCTGAGGTCAACAGGCTCGCTTATCCAGACTATGGGGCGTGCCGCTCGCCATATCGAAGGCCATCTTATTATGTATGCCGACGTAGTTACCGACTCTATGAGACGTGCCATTGATGAAACCAACCGCCGCCGCAGTATTCAGATTGCCTACAATGAAGAGCACGGTATCACACCTCAGGGGATAAAGAAGGCAATAAAGGGGATCACTGACCAGCTAAAGGCTGTTGCCGAGACACGCGCTCCTTATACTGTGGACACAGCCATACCCAAGGATGAGATCGCACGCCTCATCAAGAACCTCGAATCTCAGATGAAGACGGCAGCCAAGAACTTGGAGTTTGAGAAAGCCGCTCTTCTCCGGGACCAGATAGTAGACCTGAGGAAAGCTCTGGTTTAGACTATTTATCTAAGGAAGAGCGTTTGGAGAACCACGAGACCAGGCAAGAACGTCGCGAGGCGAGGCTGCAGAGGAGGCGGGAAAGAATGCTCCAGCATGGTCGCAGCTTTGTCAGGTCATATCGTGATGCCATACTCAAAAGGGCGAGGCAGGTTCGTAGGAAAGGAGATGGTTGAAGAGAACAGGAATATTTTTTTTGTATCTTATTGGCGAGAGGCTTAGCGATTTCCCCGAAGAGCTTGAAGGCATACTGAACAGAGATAACATCAGCTTCTATGAAGCTTACTACGAACTGACATCAACCCCGGAAGAACTGCTGCTCAGCGTCCATACGCCCCGGGTGATCGAAGGTGTTAAACGGACGCCGTACTACGAAACAGCCCTTTACTCTACAGGCGGGACCGTACAGGCTGGGGAGCGAATCTGGCGAGACGAGATCGACAACGCCTTCGTTTTCACCGGCACTGGAGACCACCACGCTGGCAGGGACTATTTCGGCGGCGGCTGCCACTTCAATGGTGCAGGGCTGGCCATTGAGAACCTCAGGCGTCAATTCGGGGCCAGAAGATTCGCCGTGCTCGACACCGATTCCCATCATGGCGACGGAACCAGGGATATATTCGGGCATGATGCCGATGTCCTTCATGTCTGCTTCTGCAGCATGAACCATGATGATGGCACCAATGTGGACATAGCCATCCCTTATTCAACATCCGACGAGGAGTACCTCTCGACATTGGAGGCTGAATTCACCCCAAGGATTGTGGATTTCAAGCCTGAGATTATATTCTGGGAGTTCGGTTACGACGCTACCAGTGGCGACTACGGCAGCAAGGGCCTGTCGGTTGACTGTCACCCAGGAATCGCCAATATCGTGAAAAAGTCTGCCGAGAAAGTATGCCAGGGTAGGATGGTGGCCATACTCTGCGGCGGAAGCAGACGGGATATCGCGCGTTACTGTATTCCGCGGATTATAAACTGCCTGTCAGAATGATGCTGAATGTGTTTGTAAAAAAAATCACAATAAAGGGTTGACCCCGCTATTCATTGTGTGTTATAGTTGTCTGTGATATAATTCACAGGCTATGGGGAGCCGGTGGGTATCGACATTCAGGTTGGTGGGTATTGGCTGGTACATCGGAATCTGCATAGCCGGCGGGGCGTTCGCAGGATACAAGATAGGACAGCGGGTAGGCGGTAGCGGCGAAGCAATATTAACGATCGTTGGAATGATAGTAGGCCTGATAGTAGCTTTCTACGGGACCTATCGAATGCTTAAAGCGATAACATCTGAGAAGTAGAGCTGATCCGAGGGTAAAAGAGATAGTGCCGAATCTAGGACGCAAGAGCAAGGTGGGGATAATCGTCATCATTGCTCTTGCTTTAATTTTAGTTGGAGCTCTCTTCTTCCCCGTTCCTCAGCCCGAGGTCCATCTCTCCGCAAACTACGGCAAGGACGTCCATGTCGAAGATACCCACGATTTAGATGTCCATAATGGCGATCATAATGGGGGTGCCGAAGTAGTTGATTCTCATGAAGAGGAGTCACATGTTCCGCCTCCTTTCTTCAAGCTTGGGCCAATATGGTTCACCAATACGCTGATTACAAGTCTGATGAGTGTTATCGTTCTGATAACACTATTCTATTTCGGAACACGCAGAATGCGGCTTGTACCCACAGGACTTCAGAACTTCTGTGAAGTAATCATCGAGACCCTGCTTGACTTCTTTCAGAGTGTTGCCGGTGAGGCAAATGGTCGCAGATTTCTCCCCATCATTGCATCTATCTTTCTCTTTGTCATCACCAATGCATGGATGGGGCTGCTGCCTATTTATAATATATTTGGCTGGGGCGAACACGGGACCACTACTACACTCCTGAACTCGATAGCCGGATCGGTCTTTCCTGAGTACGAGGGATTTATCGTAAAAACAGCTATCCTAAGGCCGGCAAATACCGATATCAATGTTCCCCTTATGCTGGCCCTGGTATCGTTCCTTGCCGTGGAGTACTGGGGGATAACCGCGATCGGTGCCCGTAATTACGCAGGCAAATTCTTCAGATACGGACAGTTTATCAGGGCATTGGGCCAGCTTGTCAGAGGAAAGGTTAAAACGGCCCTCAGTGGTCTTTTCTACGGTGCTATCGATATCTTCGTGGGTGGGCTGGAACTATTAAGCGAGTTCGTGCGTATCATCAGTTTCACCTTCCGTCTCTTCGGTAATATGACCGCCGGCGAGGTGTTACTGCTTATGATGGCATTTCTCGTGCCTTGGTTGATTGCAGTTCCTTTCTATGGACTAGAGACGCTCCTGGGCGCTATCCAGGCGCTCATTTTTGCTGGATTGACTCTCGTGTTCGCGACTTTGGCTGTTACCCCGCATGAACACGAGCATGATTAATAATCTTTGAGGAGGTCAAATATGCCGCCTATCGACGAAGCCTTCAAATTTTTGGGAGCAGGACTGGCCATGGGATTGGGAGCCTTGGGGCCA
>CP070819.1:508444-511909 GCA_020344295.1 Dehalococcoidia bacterium
GGGCTCCGCTCCAGGGCCGATTCGAGAAGGACTACCAGCTGTGTATGGGATTAAATATGGGTGGGGGAACCTCGGAGGTGATGCGAAACTTGGTTTCGAGCCTGGGGCTGGGGCTGCCGCGAAGTTGGTAACTGGAGAAACATTCCTATTGAGGATGAATTGGCTGACTCTCTGTCGGAGGTCAAATTGTCGTTGAAAGGCACCGGATGACTAACGTTTCAGGTGTAATGGATGAGCTCAGAGGGCTGCTGGGAACAATGACTGCCCCGGTCATAAACGAGATAGAACGCGGAGCTATCAGGAGATATGCCGAAGCCGTCGGCGATCCAAATCCGCTGTACACAGACATCGAGTTTGCCCGGAAAAGCAGATACGGAGAAGTGATATCTCCCCCGGGCTTCTTCGGCTGGGCCATGAAAGTAACCACGGGCGCAATAGAGGTAATGGCCCCGGTGTTCGCCGCATTGATCAACGGCGGATTGATACGCATCCTGGACGCCGGTCGGGAATACGAGTTCTTCCTGCCCGTCCGCGCCGGCGACAGACTGGCATGGTATGCCAAGTTCGCCGATGTTAAGGAGAGAGAAGGGAAGTCCGGATTAATGGTCCTAATCACAATGGAGATCACTTATGTCAATATACATGGTAATCGGGTGGCGGTGTCCAGACAGACCTTTATCGCCCGCTAGTTCTAAGTCACGAACAGCTATAACGCCTGATGGGGTAAGCACGAATATGATTGAGGGAACGCCCGCTCTTCAGGAGATACGGGTGCTCGATACGGCCTGGACCGGAGCGGGGCTATTCTGCTCCCTTATACTGGGCGATCTCGGCGCCGACATTATCAAAATACACGAAACGGACACCGAGCGCCGCAGCGAACAGACCGCCTATGCACTCTCCGGCATGTCCGGCTATCTGGGATTGCGTAACTGCCGGACAATGGGCCTTGATCTGACCACGGAGGCTGGTCGCAGCGTCTTCTACGAACTCGTGGAGACATCCGACATGATTATTGAAGCTTCCAAACCCGAAAATTCGTTCAGGTTTGGCATAGATTACGATACCGTCGCCAAGATCAATCCTCGAATTCTATACGTCTCACTCTCCGGTTATGGCCAGGACGGGCCCTACCGAGATATCGCGGGGCACGATATCAACTATATAGCGACAGGCGGTCTGTTGAGCTTGACCGGGGTTGCCGGTGGGCCGCCGATTATCCCGGGTACGCTGGTGGCTGACTTCGCTGCCGGTGGCATGGCGGCCGTGATCGCGATTCTGGCAGCACTGTTAGGTCGTACACATACCGGGAGGGGGCAATACATAGATGTCTCCCTGACTGACGGAATCGTGGAGATGATGTCGGTATGGATAAATCCCTACCTTACATGGGGTGTACTTTCGAAAAGGGGCGAAGCCTGGTTAATGGGCTACTGGCCCTGGTACAACGTCTATGAAACGAGTGACGGCGGGCACATCAGCATCGGCTCCCTTGAGCCATGGTTCTACGCAAATTTATGTCAACTATTGAACCGCGAAGACCTTGTCGAACACCAGTATACAGAGGGTGATAAGCGCGATGAGATCTTCCGTTATTTTAAAGAGACATTCCGTAAAAAGACACGTGATGAGTGGCTCGAAATCCTGCGATCCAGGGATATCTGCTCAGCCCCCGTCTATTCCATTGACGAGGTGGTAAACGATCCCCAATTGATCGCGAGAGGCATGATAGGAGAAACACCTCATCCCGTACTTGGCGATGTAAAGCAGGTCGGTTCCATGTTCAAGCTGTCGAACTCGCTATTTCAAGTCAGGAACTGGTGTACGCAATTCGGACAACACACCGATGAGATACTCAGCCAGCTCGGCTACAATACTGTGCGCATTGATGCACTGCGTCAGGCCCAGGTAATAGGTTAGCTCCCGGACGTATTTGAAAGTATAATTCAGGCCGGTTAATCCATAGGAGAGGGGTGGCATTATGGCGGTACCAGCGGTCTCGCTGCTGGAGGGATGCCGAGTTCTGGACCTGTCCGATGAGAAGGGGCTGCTCTGCGGAAAGCTCCTCGGTGAACTTGGGGCCGACGTTATCAAGATCGAGCCTCCCGGCGGCGACCCTGCTCGGAACAATGGCCCCTTCTATCACGATGACCCTCACCCGGAAAAGAGCCTGTTCTGGTTCTTCACCAACCTGTATAAACGGGGCATAACGCTGAACATCGAAATTCCAGATGGCCAGCGGATATTTAAGAGACTGGTGGAGTCGGCTGACTTCGTCGTGGAGTCCTACGATCCGGGGTATATGGAGGGCTTGGGCCTGGGATATTCGGAGTTGGAGAAAATCAATCCCAGAGTTATTATGACCTCCATCACACCTTTTGGTCGGAGCGGGCCTCATGCCTATTACAGGGCTACTGACCTTGTAGGTGTCGCCCTGGGTGGGCTGGTATATATCAGTGGTGAGATCGACCGGCAGCCCAACCGTATCAGCGCTCCCCAATTTTATTTCGTGGGAGGG
The DNA here is from genome assembly GCA_020344295.1 of Dehalococcoidia bacterium. GTDB lineage: Bacteria > Chloroflexota > Dehalococcoidia > SZUA-161 > SZUA-161 > SZUA-161. Next base: position 510,963 of record CP070819.1, read on the forward strand.
CTGCATGGCGCCGCTGGCTCCATGGTCGCCCATTATCATCGGGAGCTCACAGGAGAGGGGCAGCATGTTGATGTGTCCTGTCAGCAGGCGGTGGTCCTTTCACTGATGGTCGTCGCTGAGATCTGGGACATGTTGAAATACAACTACAGGGGCATGGGACCCACCTATGCCGGTGCCAGGCCCGGTGCGCCCCCCCTTTTCAGCCGCGTCATATACCCCTGTAAGGACGGGCATGTCTTTGCCCTGATCACGGGGGCTGCACAGGCGGGAATGATCGCCTCGTCCCAGGCGCTGGCGGAGATGGCTAATCGCGAGGGTATGGCCGCCGAACTAAAAGACTACCCGTGGCATACCATAGACGCGGCTACGATAACCCAGGAGGAACTGGATGGCATTATAGAACCTATACGCGCCTTCTTTGAGACCAAGCTCAAGGCGGAGCTCTTCAAGGAAGCGCTGGAACGCGGTATCCTCCTCGCCCCGATTACTACTATGAAGGATGTGGTGGAGAGCCCGCAGCTGGCGGCCCGGGACTTCTGGCAGGAGGTGGAGCACCCGGAGCTCGGAGAGAAGATCACCTATCCCGGCTACCCGATCAAGATGAGTGAATCCTTCGATAGAATAACAAGGCGCGCTCCCCTGATAGGTGAGCACAATCGGGAGATCTACAAAGAGGAGTTAGGGTACTCGCAAGAGCAGCTAGACCAGCTCCAGAGTCAGGGTGTTATCTGAGCTTCTGCATTATGATAAGCAGTAGACGGAGAGGTAAATGGCCAGGCAGGTTTTCGAAGGAGTAAAGGTCGCCGATTTCTCTTGGGTAGCGGTGGGGCCGCAGATAGCCAGGGAGCTGGCCTTTCATGGGGCTAGGGTTGTACGTGTGGAGTGTCATCGCTGGCCTGAGACTACGAGAACGGCCGGGCCTTTCAAGGATGGCATCACGGGTATCA
>CP070819.1:512009-514880 GCA_020344295.1 Dehalococcoidia bacterium
CGCCTTATGATATCACATCTCCGCCCTTAAGGAAATGGCACTATGATGTCAATTTTGCATTTCTTTTTTCGTACTGCCAGTCAGATAGCCAGAAGAGAGTAAATTGTGGCACTTGACAAGAAACATAGCGCTGTCTATAGTACGCGTTAATGTTCCTGATTGAATATAGGGAGATGATAGTGAGCGAAGAAAAAAATAGCAGCACAGGTCTTGACTCTAATATTGGAGCACTGCTGGCGTACGTTCTGGGATGGATAACGGGCCTCATATTTTTCTTGGTTGAGCAGAAGGACGAGTTTGTCCGCTTTCACGCTATGCAGTCAATCATTGTCTTTGGGGCTATTAGCGTTTTCAGTATTATCATAAGCATATTATTCATAGTGCCTTTCCTCGGTGCTATACTAGGGACGTTTTTATGGATAGCCTCTGTGGTGATCTGGATTATACTTCTGGTGAAAGCCTATCAAGGGGAACGTTTTAAAATGCCCATTGCTGGCGATCTCGCCGAGAAATATTCGGCAAAGCAATAATAAATCAGAACCCCCTATCCAACTTACTACGCAGCCAGGCGAAACTTCCATTTCAATCCACCCAGGCATTCCTTCGATTCATGAATAATGGGCTCGACCGCGTACCGCGTTATAGCTAATAATTGCTGAGCGGTCACGAAATATGTATCATACTATCTCAGGCCGTGTATCAGGATACTATAGCTGCAATATCCACCCCCATCGGCGAGGGCGGGATTGGGATCGTGCGGTTGAGCGGCAGGGACGCCCGAGCTATTGCTCAGAAGTTGTTCCCGAAGCAACTCGAGAACCGGCGCCTGATCTACGGGCATATCGTCGATCCCGAGAACGGAGAGGTTGTCGATGAGGTGCTCGTCGCCTATATGGAGGCACCCTACACCTACACCAGAGAGGACCTCGTCGAGATCGACTGCCACGGTGGCATCCTGCCCCTGCAGCGCATACTTGAGCTGGCCCTGCGCTACGGGGCCCGGCTGGCGAATCCCGGTGAGTTTACTCTGAGGGCATTCCTGAACGGCCGGATCGACCTGTCGCAGGCCGAGTCCGTTCTCGACATTGTCCAGGCAAAGACACAGGCAAGCCTTCGTCTGGCGGTTCAGGGGCTTGGGGGCAAGCTCTCGAAGCCAATCCGTGAGATACGGAGCACGCTGATGGATATCCTCGCCTATCTCACAGCCAGAATCGATTTCCCGGAGGATGAGGTCGAAGAACAGGACATCTCTAAGCCGCTGGAGGCCGCAGAGGCAATGCTGCAGGAACTGATTACCGGCGCCGATGCGGGAATAATCTACAGACAGGGAGTTCGGACCGCAATTGTGGGGCGCCCAAATGTGGGCAAGTCCAGCCTCCTGAACCGGCTGCTGCGCCAGAGCCGGGCTATCGTCACCCCCGTACCCGGTACCACACGTGATACGCTTGAGGAGGTCGTCAACATGAAGGGGGTGCCGTTCATACTCATTGACACCGCTGGTATTATTGACAGCATAGACGAGGTGGAGGCTTTGGCGGTGGAGCGGAGCAAGAGGGCAATCGAGCAGGCGGACTTCGTACTGTTCGTAGTCGATACCAGCGAGCGGCTGTCAGACTCGGACAGGCAGTTTGTCGATCTCCTTGCCGATAAAGCGGTTCTGGTCGCAGCCAATAAGTGCGATCTGCCGCCGCTGGCGGATTTAGATGAGCTGCACTGGCTACAGGTCTCGACCTCGGCACTTACCGGGGAGGGGCTCGCCGATCTAGAAAACGCTGTTGTCGACTTCGTATTGGGCGGCAGGGTGGTTACGTCGGATGCCGCGATGGTAACCAACCCCCGTCACAAAGCCGCCCTGCTCCGGGCAAAAGAACATCTGGACCATGCTCAGATTGCTATTGGAGAGAGACTGCCCGATGACTTCATAACCATAGACATAACCGCAGCCATAAATGTCCTGGGGGAGATAACGGGCGAGACGGTAAGCGAGGAGCTCCTGGAGACCATCTTCAGCCGGTTCTGCATCGGGAAATAGTGCCACCAGGTTAGGGGTAAAGCATCAAGGGGGACTCATGGAATCCATTAAATTTTATCGGGAGCCTGAACTGGACAATCCCTGTCTGGTCACAGCCTGGCCGGGCGTAGGCAATGTGGCCGTCATCGCCGTAACCTACCTGCGGGACAAGCTCAATGCCGAGGAACTCGGTGAAATCGATCCCGCCGGATTCTTCGACCTGGGAGGGGTTTTCATCAAGGATAACCTTGTCGAGACACCGGAGTTCCCGAAGGGCAAGTTCTTCTACCGGGACAGCGGCGGTGAAGGCAAGGACATCATCATCTTCCTGGCCGAAGCCCAGCCGGCAACCGGTTCATATGAATACGCAGGGCTCGTGCTGGACGTGGCACAGAGATTCGGGGTGAAGCGAGTATATTCACTCGCTGCGGCCCTGACAGAGTACCATCCCGACCGACCTAGAGTGCTGGGGGCTGCCAGCTCACCGGAGCTGCTCGAGGAGCTGACCAAGCTTGACGTTGTGATGGCAGGTGATTTCTTTGTAGCCGGTCTGAACGGTCTGCTGCTCGGGGTCGCTGCGGAGAGAGGCATGGAAGCCATCTGTCTGCTGGGCGAAACAGTGAAATACGCTGCAAAGATGGCCAATCCGAGTGCCTCACAGGCGGTTCTCAGAGTCCTGACCAGCCTCCTCGGTGTGGAGATCGACATGGCCGAACTTGAGGAATTCGCCAAGAATTCGGAGAAACAGATCAGAGAAATAGGCAATGAGATGAAACGGGAGTTCCTGCAGAACTTTACCAAGCCTATTTGGGAACGGCAGGAAAACGAGGAAAACGGCTGAATCTTTTTATATAGTACAA
>CP070819.1:514980-525562 GCA_020344295.1 Dehalococcoidia bacterium
ACGAGCACTTCGATGTAATGTACATGCTGCAGAAGGAGGGGGTCGCCGCCGGCCCGGTCGAGCACCCTGATGATGCTTACAACGATCCGCAGATGAAAGAGCGCGGTTTCTTTGAGACGGTGACCCATCCTGAGTGCGGTACCCATCGATACCCCGGCCTGGCCTACAGGATGTCGAAGACCCCGAACCACTTTCGTCGTCACTCAGTTCGTCTGGGCGAGGACAATGAATACGTTTACAAAGAGATTCTCGGCGTCTCCGATGAGGAGTATGCCGAGCTGGAGCGGGAAGGGCACATAGGCATGGACCTGGTGCCGGACCTGGAGATCGGTAAGTACAAGGCAGAATAGGGGGTCAGTAAATGGGAGTACTGGAAGCTAAAGTAGCCATAGTCACCGGAGCAGGAAGAGGCCTGGGCAGGAGCCATGCCCTGGCACTGGCCCAGGAGGGGGCGAAGGTGGTAGTAAACGACCTCGGGGTAGAGCTGGACGGTACGGGAGCACAACACGGTCCGGCTGACGAGGTTGTGCAAGAGATCAAGTCCGCGGGCGGAGAGGCGGTGGCCAACTACGGGGACGTAGCGGATTTCCAGGCGGCTAAAAGAATAATTGACTGCGCCATCGAGAACTTCGGCAAGCTGGACATCCTGGTCAACAACGCGGGATTCGTGAGGGACAGGATAAACTTCAATATGTCTGAGGAGGATTTCGATTCCATTGTTGCCGCCCATCTGAAGGGAACGTTTAACTGCGGCAGGTGGGCCTGTGCCTATTTCCGGGAGCAGAGCAAGGCGGGAAGTCTTGAGAATGGCCGGATTATCAACACATCCTCCCACTCTGGTCTGCTGGGCAATGTGGGGCAGTCCAATTATGGAGCGGCCAAGGCGGGTATCGCCTCGATGACAATTATCTGGTCCATGGAGATGGGACGGTACAACGTGACCTGCAATGCCATCGCCCCGATGGCCAGGACGAGGATGACTGAGGCCAACATCGGCCCCCCACCGACTGAACAGTTCGACGAGTTCGCCCCTGAAAATATCTCCCCGCTTGTGGTCTTCCTGGCGAGTGACCAGGCGCAGTACATCACAGGACGTGTTTTCTCCATCAGAGGAGGCAAGCTCGAGCTGTTCCAGCCCTGGCAAATAGCCAGGTCCATCGACATTGCGCGAAGGTGGACAGTGCAGGAGATCGGCGAGCGGATCGACGAGCTGGGCGACCTCGCCGAGAAGCCCCCTCCTCTGATATAGGACGCCGGGTGAACGTGTAACAAGGAGCAAGTAATGGACTTTCGATACACGCCTGAAGAGAAAGCCCTGGAGAAGGAATTCGACGCCTTCTTCAGAGAGGAGATGAAGAACGCTCCTCCCGAGTGGGGGACCTCACTGGAGGCCATGATCGGTGTGGACGAGTGTTGGGAATTCCACAAAGCAACGGCGAAAAAGCTGGCAGCTAAAGGATGGCTCGCTCGGCCCTGGCCCAGGGAGTATGGCGGGGAGGAGGCCTCTCTGATCGAGCAGTTCATTTTCAACGATGTAATGGGCTATCACAAGGGGGCAGGCGTCGATCACTGGGGTATTGCCTTGCTTGCCCCCACACTGCTCGTCGGCGCCAATGAAGAGCAGAAGATGGAGCACCTGCCTCCCATCGCTCGTGGCGAGATCTGGTGGACACAGCTCTGGAGCGAACCCGGAGCGGGTTCCGATCTGGCCTCCCATACCACTCGCGCAGTACGGGATGGCGATGACTATATCATCAACGGACAGAAGGTATGGACCACCGGGGGGCACCGGGCAGACTGGGGCTTTCTGCTGGCGAGAACCGACCCGGAGCAGAGAAGAAGCCGTGGCCTTTCGTTCTTCCTGCTCGATATGAAGTCACCGGGGATCACCATAAAGCCCATCCTCCATATGGAGAAATCGCACCTCTTCAACGAGGTCTTCTTCGACGACGTCCGCGTACCGGTACGAAACAGGGTGGGTGAAGAGAATGAGGGCTGGGTAGCCTCGCAGATGACGGCCAACTTCGAGCGCTCCATGATCGAGCTGTTCTCCTTTCTCAGGCGGGAGCTGGAGGAATTTATCGAATACTGCAGGGAAACAAAACGGGGCGACACGTCTCTGGCCAGCAATGCGCTTGTGAGGCACAGACTGGCCCAAATCGCTATCGATATCGAGGCCGGCCGTGCCTTCTCCTACTCTATTGTCTGGAGTCAGATCAAAGGCGGCCTGATAATGGCTGCGCCTCTCGCGGCGGCGGCCAAGGTCCTCGCCACCGAGCTGGTACAGCGGTTCACCTACATCGGTTGCGATATCCTGGGACAGTACGGGCAGGTGGGGGAGTCCGGGTGGGCCCCGTTGATGGGCCGTTTCGAGAAAGGGTACCAGACCTGCCCCGGTCTGTGCATGGCCGGAGGCACTTCCGAGATTATGAGAAACCTCATCTGCTCGCTGGGACTGGGGCTGCCGCGAAGCTGGTAATCCTCAGTAATAAGAGCTACAGGTGCTGACGCATGGAATGGAGAACCAGAATAACCGAGATGCTGGGCTGCAGGTACCCTATTATCCAGGGTGCCTTCGGTGGGTTCGGCAGGTCGGATATGGCGGCACCTGTCTCCGAGGCTGGTGGCTTCGGGATCATCACTGCCACCGCGCTTAACAAGCCCGAGAAGCTGCGCCGGGACCTGCGTAAAGCACGGTCGATGACCGACAAACCCTTTGGCGTTAACCTGTCCCTGATCGGCCATCCCCATATCGACGAACTGCGTCAGGTCGCAATAGAGGAGAGGGTGGCCGCAATATTCACATCGGCTTACAAGGCTGAAGAGCACGGCAGGCGCATCCGGGAGGCGGGCATACCCTGGATTCACAAGGCGGGCACTGTCAAGCACGCCCAGGCAGCCGAGCGTCACGGCGCCGATGCGGTGGTGATCGTCGGTATCGAAGGGGAAGGGGAGAAGGCCGCCCTTCATCTGAGCACGATGACCACCATCAGCATGGCGACGAAGGTGCTGAGCATTCCGGTGATTGCCTCCGGGGGGATAGGAGACGGCCGCACATTCCTGGCCGCGCTGGCTATGGGTGCGGAAGGCGTATATATGGGCACCGCGTTCATGGCCACGAAGGAGTGCCCCATCGCGGAACGTCACAAACGGGCGCTGGTAAAGGCCAGTCCATACGATCCCGAGCTGCGAAACAAGGTGTTCGCTCCACCTCCAGAGGGACTCGACGAGCTGACACGGCAGCAGGCGGTATGGAAGCTCGTGGGCGACGCCAAGCCGCACTCCACAAAACGCCCCATGCCCGTCATGAGCGGATCGATGGCTGTGGGGGCGATCAACGAGATCGTTACGGTCAAAGAGCTGATAGAGCGGATCATCAGCGAGGCTGAGGACCTGCTCACCGGCAGCGGTCCGCTGGGCCGGATACTGGCGGCGAAGGGCCAGCCACCATATCAATAATGGAGGTATGACCATGATCAACCTGCTGGAGTTACATGAGGTTATCGGCGGCAAGATGGAAGATTTCTCCGAGGCCATGCGCGACCGGTGGATGCCTCTTGTTGAGCGGGATGGACTCGCCAAGGTACTCTGGTTCTGGGAGCTGGCTATCATGACCAGTGCGAGCTATACGGCGGTCTCCCTCACCGCCGTTAGAGACTGGCAGTCGTGGGGCACGTTGGTTGACCGTATGGTGAACGAATCCGGCTGGAGGGAGTGGAACCGGGATTCATGCCAGTATCGCCGGGAGATCGTGTCCAAGATACTTGTACCCAACCCGTTGTCACCACTCAAAGAGTTCGATTTCTCCTCCTTGGAGACAGAATTCGGTGACGGTACGCCGCCTCTTTATCTGCTCGATACCGGCTGGCCCTATCTGGGTAAAATGGATGAGTACGCCGACGCCCTGCACAAGGTATATCAGGAGCAGGTTGCGGCTATACAGCCGCCTATTATCACTGTTGTCGCCGGCTGGCGCACCTGCCCCGGCAGCGGGCGCTGGAATGAGGCGCATGTGCTCTCCAAGATCCACAACTGGGAGCTGCTGTCCAACATCATCCCCTACGGCGTGCCGCACACGGACGAGCCGGAGCACTGGATGAATAAGGGACTGAATTACCGCGATCGCTGGGAGAGCAGGCTCCTGCGCCTCGAGAGCTGGTCACCATTCAAGTAGGTTAGGGAGGTATTTTACGGTCATAAAAAGAGGCGTTGTTGGGGTAATTTCATACACGATAAATTGAAGAACCGCGTATTATTAAACGCGAACCTTTTTTCATCTTTATATTCGGGCTACTTTGTTATTGCGTGAAAGTAGGAGCTATGCTCTGTACCGGAATTCGCGCATTATGTTTTAGAATTGACAACAGCGAATGACCACGATATACGATAATGAACCTATTTCTGCATACGATCATAGTAATCTATCCACTTAATAGAAGCCGAAAACATGGAAATTGTTATGCTCGGAGTTTATTTGGATTTGGCACACTGCTTGTAGGCAGGTAACAAATTTGAAACCAAAAAAAGGAGGTTTGTCGATGGCTGAGAAAGGCAAAGCCGCAATCTACAAGGGACTTGGACACCGCATGGAGATCGTGGAGTACCCGATATCAGAACCGGAACCAGGCGCTATCCTGCTTAAGACTAGAAGGGCTAATATATGTGGCTCCGACCTTCATGTATGGCGGGGCGATGTTGACCTTGCCAACCTGGGGCAGCCCTTACCGATCATTATGGGACATGAGATGACGGGTACCGTGGTCCAGTTAGGTGAGGGGGTCCTTACGGACTCGGCGGGAGAGCCGCTGGCGACAGGAGACAGGATTGTGCACCGATATTTCTATCCCTGCGGCCATTGCTGGGCATGCCTGACAGGACAGGATTATGCCTGTCCATTGGCATCATTCAGCGTTTATGGCGTTTCTGAAGATCAGCCCCACTTCCTCGGTGCTTATGCTGAATATTATTTCATACGCCCGAATCACGTCGTTTTTAAGGTTCCTGACGATCTGTCTGATGAAATGGTCGCTTCTGCTAACTGCGCCCTCTCCCAGGTTATTTTTGGCCTGGAGAAGGTCGGCCTCAACTTCGGTGAGACTATAGTGATCCAGGGGGCAGGAGGCTTGGGTATCTATGCCACTGCTGTAGCCAAGGAAATGGGGGCGAAAAAGGTCATCGTCATTGATGGTATCGACGAGCGTTTGGAAATGGCAAAAGCATTTGGAGCCGACGAGCTAATTGATATGCGTCAGTTAGCGACACCGGCTGAACGCATGATGAAGGTGAGGGAGTTAACCGATGGTTGGGGTGCAAATGTAGTCGCTGAGCTTGTCGGTTTTCCACATATAGTTGCTGAAGGCTTAGACCTGCTGGGTAACGGTGGACGCTATCTGGAGATCGGTAACATAAGCCCTCTGAAAACCTTCGAGTTTGACCCTTCAGCCATCGTGTTAAATAATAAGAGTATCATAGGTGTGATGCTCTACCCGCCACCTACCCTGAAGAAGGCCCTTGATTTACTGAGTCGTACTAAGAATAAATACCCCTTCGATAAGATCTTGTCTCATTCTTACCCCTTGGAGGAGATAAACGAAGCATTTGCGGAACAGGACAAAGGACACATTTGCAGGTCAAGCATAGTTTTATGATAGATCGGTTGGGTGAAATATAGTTGCCTTGAAGTAATAAATCGAAGCATGAAAAAAAACTAATTACTTCAACTCATAATTAACTGCTTAATTAATTATGATGACGCGCTTTCCTTCAGTTGAAGAGAGGCGGGCCGCGTCCATAACCACTTGGCAGCGCAGGCCGTCCTCGAAGCTGGGCGATACTTGCTGTCCACAGGGGATAGCCTCAGCAATATGCTGTACCCAGCGGGTAAAGGGAACGTAGTGCGGATCTAAAATGATGTTCTCAGTCTGTACAGACTCGTCGTCACCAACGGTGATCTCTTTCATCTCTGTTTCCCCCCGCCTCGACCCATAGAGACAATCGCCTTCTAACACGAGCGTACCCTCACTCCCATAGGCCACCACACGAGGCATCTCTGTGGTATGAGCAACAGCGCTGGAGGCAAACACTCCTGACGCCCCATTCTTAAACCTTACCAGAAGGCTGAAAGTATCGTCCGCGTCTACATTCTGTGGGACTTCGAAGTCCTTCACCTTCAAGCTCGTTACTAAGGTGTCCAGTTGTGCGGAAACCTCCACCATCTCACCGAACCAGCACAGCAAGGCATCGATGAAATGGAAGCCCAGAGCACCTAGCCAGCCACCACCACTCTCGCTGCGAAACCACCATCGCCTCATGATATGACTGTAATCCCGCCAGAAATTGGTGAATATCGACACATGTACAAGGTAAAGCTGTCCCAAGTAACCTTCATCGATGAGCAGTTTCATCTTCTTTCGAACCGGTACTGTGCGAAACTCGAAGTTCATTAGATGGATTATTCCCTTTTCTCTTGCTTTATCCAGCATAACGCGCGACTCATTAGCATCCATTGCCATAGGCTTCTCGCAGAGAACGTGCTTGCCGGCTTCCAAAGCCGCCATCACAACAGGATAGTGGAGATTTGGGGGCGTAACCACACTGATCAGATTGATTTCAGGCAATTCCACCAACTGGCGGTAATCGTTAAAGGCATGTGAGATATTATACTTCTGTGCTACTTTCTCCGCTCGTTCCTTATTCGCGCCGGCAACAGCTGATACGCATATACCTGGTGTTGCTTGAAACACTGGTATGTGGGTTCTGGCACCGAATCCTGTGCCAACAACGCCCACTCTTACTGGAGTTTCTTCCGTTGATAACCTCATTGCTTATGAAATGTGTAAATACTCGTAGACCGGCTTGAAGTGGTCCTATACAGGGTGCTAGAATGATACGCTGTACCTGTGAGCATGTCAACGTAATTTGTTGTCGCTGAATAGGAGCATAGTAATGTCGGGGAGAACCACGATGAAATCAGGCGATGAGATTGTTACCACCAGATGCGCCAGCCATTGTGTCGACTAATGTATATTGAAGCTGTATGTCAAGGATGGTTGTTATTACTCGCATTGAGACCGACGAGGTGGAAGAGCCCCAGCTTCGAGGCTGCCTAAATGGAATATTTGATGGAGGATCTACAAGTTGACTAAGTATATGATGAAGCAGGCTTCTATAGCTACTCAATTTTGATGAGTAGGATGGTATTCAATGGCTGAAAAAGGCAAATTTATTCTACCCAAGTTGCACCATGTTGGTGTAGCCGTCAAGGATGTCGAGGCAGCGGCGGAGTACTACTACTCCAATTTCGGCATTGGGCCGTTTATGATCTTCGATGTCGATTTACCTGATGTCGTTATTCTCCGACAGCGAACTCGGCTGAAACTGAAGGTTGGAATTGGCCAAATGGGGGACATATATCTGGAGCTAGTACAGGCCCTCGAAGAGGGCAGCCCTGCGTGGGAGCTTGTCTATCGCCGAGGAGAAGGTTTGTACCATCTGGGATTCTTAGTAGATGACTTGAGCCAGGCACTAGCTCAACTCGAGAAGCAGGGATTCAAGGGCCTAGAGTCCGCGGGTAAGGGCAAGAATCGCTTTGCCTTCGTAGGAAGTCGAAAGGCTGAAGGCGTACTTCTAGAGTTGATGCAACTTGAATCCGATCTTATATCCTGAATCTTTAATGACATTTCTTCTAACATATATTAAAGATAATAGAAAGCATTTGGAAAAGGAACATTTATCCAGAGTCATATGACACTAGCATGATATAACGTGCGCGATAAGGAGGTAGGAAATGGCGGAATCAGGCCATCCCATTATAAAGGTCTCGGAGCTCTACCAGGCAGCGATTGTGGTCCGTGACCTCGAGCGGAGCATTGAGCGTTACCAGAACACCCTGGGCATTGGGCCGTGGGACGTTATCGATATCGATTCCTCGGAGCTACCGGTAGTGACCTATCACGGCAGGCCGGCACAGCACAAGTTCAGGGCTGCTCTCGCCATGATAGGGCCGATGCAGCTCGAACTAATCCAGCATTTAGAGGGAGACAGTATCTTCAGGGATTTCCTGAATGAGCACGGGGAGGGGCTCCATCATCTCGGGCATATACGTGTGGATGATCTGTCCAGTGCAATCCAGACACTGGAGGATGCGGGCTTCCCCTGCCTACAGAGCCTGGCCGCTCCCGGGGGCGGCTGCGCCTACATCGATATGGTAAATGCTCTGGGCGTTATCGTTGAGCTGCTTGAGCTCCCCGAGGGCATTCCGGCCCCCGGACGGCAGTAGAACACCGAAGCCTTGCCGGGCAGTTTTCAGAGAGCATAATACGGAATCACTATCCGTATGGCGTGCACTTATAAGGCTGGAACCGGGCGTGACGTCGGGCGGGGAGGATATGCTGTTTTCCTATATCAGGTAATTGAATAGCAATATCATACACGCGATCGAAATAAGCAGGAAATTGAATCTGAACATTTGCTTGGCGATCCTCTTCGGCAGGAAAAGCTCGAAGAAGGTTTTGTCATCGCCGTATTTTCTCTGTAGGTAACTAAGGGGACAATCCCCTTTATTCAATGTGATCGCAACTCCCTCGATAAACAGCGTCACCAAAGCCAGGTACAGCAGCAGATCGTATTCCTGAGAAACAGCACTGTAATATACCACGCCTATAGCAGCGAACATCACCAGCGCAATCAAGGCGTGAATGGATCTGATAAGCCCGATCATGAAAGGATTGATTTTTATATAAGCACCGTTTCTATTCATCAGTCAAGGTTAAAATCCATAGAATTAAATTCACGCTCAGGTGTGATTCAGTAAGGAATCTTCGGCCTCCGTATCCACTCCCTCAGCCCGATTTATGCGGGCTCATGCTGCGATCTTACCACCCTTGTTACCAGACCCCTGGGAGCAAATCTGGCGAATAACTGCCCGAATTTGTATACCAGACCGGGAATAACAATGACTTGCCCTCTCTTAAGCGCTTTATAGCCAGCCTCAGCAACCGTTCCTGCATCCATCATCTTTCGCTTTCCTGCTTTCGTGTTCTCCATATGCGCTCGCTTATGGAATTCAGTCTTGGCCAGACCGGGGCAAAGACAGGTAACTGTGACACCGGTTCCCTGCAGCTCATTCGCCAAGGCCTCGGAGAAATGCAGGACCAGAGCCTTGGTAGCGCAGTAAACGGACTCCATTGGGCCGGACATGAACGAACACAGAGAAGCTACGTTTAGAATACTGCCCGATCCGTTTTCCACCATCCCATTCAGGAACAGCTTGGTCAAATGTATAAGCGAAGTAGCGTTCACCTGGATCAATCTCAGCTCTTCCTGCAGGTCTGTTTGGTAAAACATGCCGTAAACACCGAAACCGGCATTGTTGACCAGCACATCTACTTTGATGCTCCCCTTCTCAAGTTCGGAGAATATCTCCTGCGGCGAATTGGGATCCGACAGGTCTTTGGGCAGAACCATCACACTTGTTCCATATTCGCTCTCTATCTCCGCCTTCAATCCCTCCAGCCTGTCCTGACTTCGTGCCACTACCACGATGTTCTTGCCGTATTTGGCAAATATCTTGGCGAGCTCATACCCGATTCCATAGGAAGCCCCCGTTACCAAGGCATAGCTGTCATTGCTGCCGATCATAGCGTCACCTCCCGACATTTATTGCGGTAATCGATGTTAATAAGTATACTACAGCAACAAATCGATGTTATGAGCTCACGATAGAGATCTTTGATGGGGGGCAGTAATGCCGAGGGCATATGTGAATGGTATTAACATTTACTACAATATCGAGGGGCAAGGAGAACCGCTGGTCCTGATAATGGGGTACTCCGGTGGTCTTATAGGCTGGGTGTTTCAAAGACGTGCCTTCGGGAAGCACAACCGCATCATCACCTTGGACAACAGAGGGGTGGGGAAGACCGATAAGCCGGGCGGGGCCTACTCGATGAAGATGATGGCGGATGACACGGTCGGCCTGATGGATCATCTGGGCATCGAGAAAGCCCACATATGCGGCATGTCTATGGGAGGCATGATCGCTCAGGAGATAGCGATCAACTATCCCGAAAGGGTGGGGAAGCTTGTTCTGGGATGCACGGCCGCAAGAAGAACTGATTCACTTGGTGCTATTCTGGGATTGGGCGAAGGCTATACTGACGATGATATAAGGGCTCTGCCTATTATGAAGTTCGTCAACAGCCTATACTCATATGGCTTCAATAAATGTCTGTACCGGATATTCATGGTTCCGATGGCCAAGGTCTACGCCAGATTCAGTAGCCCTATAGGTCTGACCGTACAGCTCGAAGCCGTACTGGCTCATAACACACTCGACAGGTTACACATGATAGGCGCTCCAACACTGGTGATAACAGGAACTGAGGACAGACTCGTTCCTCCAAGTTCATCGGAAGCGCTGGCGAACGGGATACCTAACGCCAGGCTGGTTAGAATCGAGGGTGGGTCTCATTCATTCTTTATTGAAATGAGAGGAAGAGCCAATAGAGAGATCCTCGATTTCCTGAGAGACGGCTGAGTCACCGTGTGTAATGCCGTGTGTCAGGTAACGCGTTCATACAGT
>CP070819.1:525662-529453 GCA_020344295.1 Dehalococcoidia bacterium
CGGACGAAGCTGGCGATCCCGCCTTCGAAATAGAATGTCTTCTCCTCGCCGGTGCGCTCATCCTTGAGCCAGATCTCCACCCCTTTGTTCAGGTACGCCATCTCGCGGTAGGACTGCGCCAGGACGTCAAACGTATAGTCGGTCTCGCTGAAGATCTGGTCGTCGGCAGCAAAGCTTATGAGGGTTCCGGTTCCCTCGGCGTCGCCGACCTTCTTCAGCGGCTCCTTGGGGACACCGCGCTCATATTCCTGGAAGTAGAGCTTGCCGTCACGCTTTACATATACCTGCGCCCAGGAGGAGAGAGCGTTAACCACCGAGGCGCCGACCCCGTGCAGTCCGCCGGAGACCCTGTAGCTGCCGCCGCCGAATTTCCCTCCCGCATGAAGGGTGGTCATCACGGTCTCCACGGCGGAGACTTTTGTCTGCGGATGGATACCCACGGGTATACCCCTGCCGTTGTCGGCTACGCTTATAACATTGTCCTAATGGATGGTTATCTCGATCTTGTCGCAGAAGCCCGCCATCGCCTCATCTATACTGTTGTCCACGATCTCATTGGGGAGGTGATGAAGGCCCCTACGGTCGGTGCTGCCGATATACATGCTGGGCCGCATACGCACCGCCTCAATGCCGCCGAGCACCTGGATGTCTTTCGCCGTATACCGGAAGTTATTGTCCTGTTTCTTGTCTGCCATGTATTGATACCTCGTACTATCTAAATCGCTGCCGCTGATATTACCGGTGTGAGCCTGGAATCAACGCATGATACGCCCCGAAGGCGGTATCTGCAGCGATAGGAGGGGAATGAATACTGGTGATTATGAAGCTGTTATAACTGATGATACTAAAGAGATTAATAGATGCTAGCTTCTCATTAAGATGCATACTCTATTGTATCATATTTTCAGGCCGATGTGAACTCAATTTACATGCTATTTTCCATCCCCCTATGGTTCTTCTTTTAGTTTCATTCACTGGATTCCTGCTTCCGCATGAATGACATAATAAATCACCGTAGTGGCGGTCCTGGGTGGCGCACCCCGTTACCCCAGCCTCACCTTCCCCGAAGCATCGGCGCTCAATATGGCAGAGAAGTCATAGCCTCTACTTCTTAACTCTTCCGCACCGCCCTGCTGCCGGTCGAGGAGAACCACTACCTTTACCACATGGCAGCCCTCCGCTTCCACAGCCTCGATAGCCCGCAGTACCGAGCCGCCGGTGGTAATGACATCGTCAACTATAGCCACCCGTGACCCCGCCTTAAGCGGCCCCTCTATTCGCTTCTGGGTCCCGTGCCCCTTTACCTCCGCCCTTACGATGAAGGCCGGTATGGGACTGCCTTCCAGGTGGCTGACCACGGCCACAGCGGTTGCAATCGGGTCCGCGCCCATGGTGGTACCGCCTACGGCCTCAGCTCCCACTTCAACCAGCATGCGGTAGATCCTTCTGCCGATAAGGTACGCTCCCTCCGGCCAGAGCGTCACCTTCCTGCCATCGAAATAGTATGATGTCTTGAGTCCGGAGGAAAGAGTGAAATCTCCTCGAAGGATCGCGTGGTCCTTGAAAAGCTGCAGTATCCTGTCATCACCTTCTGTGGTCAACTCCCGCGCACTCCTCGCACATAGAGGTTGTTCGCCATAATATAGTCCTCAACAGCCTCGGGGACCAGGTACCGAATAGAAAGCCCCCGGGCAACGCGCTGCCTTATCCCGGTGGCGCTGATATCGATCTGGGGCACCTGCACCTTCATGATGCGATCCGATGCGCTGCGGACATCGGTACCCAGTGGGCGCATATCCAGCTTATTATGACCGGGCCGCGCCACCGCCACCACCTGACACATCTCGATCAGCCGTCTGGGATCCTTCCAGTGGTGAAGATCTGCCAGGGTGTCATACCCTGCGATAAAGTATATTTTGGTTCCTGCGCCCATGCCGGCCTTGAGCTCGATGATTGTGTCAACGCTGTATGAAGGTCCGGGGCGCTCTATTTCAATGGTCGAGACGTTCAGATAGGGATTCGACGCCGTTGCCAGTATTACCATCTCCAGCCTGTGTTCCGCCTCACTGATGCTCCTACTTTCTTTAAGGCTGGGCTGGCCGGCCGGTATGAGAAGGACCTCCTGAAGCCCGAGCTTCTGTCGGACGTCTTCGGCTACAATCAGATGGCCCAGGTGGACTGGGTCAAAGGTGCCCCCCAGTACCCCCACTTTATACTCAGCCATGCCTTCCCCCACGGCCACCCGCCTTCTTGGTCGACAGCGGGCGTGGCCGGAAAACCTTGAATTCAGCCTCCGCCGCCTGCTCTGTGTGTATGGGGGCAGTACTATCCGCCTGGGTAAGCATATCCAGCGTCTTTTTCATTAGCTCATCTACCCCCTCACCCGTCGCCGCCGATATAAAGTATACATCAACTCCGATATCCTGTAGTTCCGACCTGATTCTTCGTATGCGCTCCCTGACCTCAGGAATATCTATCTTGTTCACCGCGACAATCCTCGGCTTATCTCCCAGCCCTTCCCCGTATGCCTGCATCTCTGCCTCTATGGCTTTCAGGTCTGAAAGCACGTTATCAGAACTACCGTCGATTATCTGGATGATCGTCTTTGTACGTTCAATATGCCTCAGGAAATCAAGCCCCAGACCCAGGCCCCGATGCGCACCTTCTATGATGCCGGGAATGTCGGCGATAACGAAACTCCGGTAGCCGATCTCCACTACTCCCAGCACAGGCTCGAGCGTGGTGAACGGGTACTCCGCTACTTTGGGGGTCGCTCTAGACACCACGCTGACCAGCGTTGACTTGCCGGCGTTGGGATATCCGACAACTCCAGCGTCGGCTATCAACTTCAGATCCAGTATCAGTGTGGCCTCTTCCCCCGGACTGCCTTGCTCCGCAGTGCGTGGCGCCTGGTTAGTCGGTGAAGCAAAGCGTGCATTCCCCCGCCCTCCTATACCTCCTGCCGCAACTATCACACGCTGCCCATGCTGGATTATATCTTCCACAAATACATCATCGTTACCTTCTGTCCTTCTTTTAACCAACGTCCCGACGGGAACATTTATTATAAGATCCTCTCCTCTCCTGCCATGCATATTCTTCCCTTTTCCATGAGCACCTCGTTTCGCCCTGAATTGCCTACGATACCTGAACTGCCTTAACGTGGCTATGCTCCTGTCACCCACTATATAGACGCTGCCTCCATCTCCTCCGTCTCCTCCATCGGGCCCCCCGAAAGGGACATACTTCTCCCTCCGGAAACTCACAACCCCGTTTCCTCCGTCACCACCCTTAACATAAATCTGTGATCGATCTATCAACTAACACCCTACTAACCCAAATAGCTTATGGCTTCAACTTATTATAATCTAAGTGGGAAGTGTATTATTAATAATAATCATAATGATGTGGAAAGTGTGCAGATCGTAGCTGGCTTATGATGGGAATAATGAGGGTTTGACCGTTGATGAGGCGGTATTAAAAGATGAAAGTGTGGATTAATCTATCATCGGGCACATAGGTCCCGGAGGGCGTGGATTGAAAAAGAAGGAGACATAACAAAACCGCAGTTATCCACGAAAAGGGGCAGTTTTCCACAGAAAACGAAGGGTTTTCCACAAATTTATGTCACATAAGCGTTATGTAATGTATGGAGGGACAGGTTATATTGCCTTGGTATAGAGCATCTCCCTGATCTCAAGCAAGTCGCGGAGCATCGCGGGATCGGTGTTGATATCGGTGGTCATCTTTTTATAACCGTGGAGGACCGTGCTGTGATCCCGGCCACCCAG
>CP070819.1:529553-537831 GCA_020344295.1 Dehalococcoidia bacterium
CCCAGCCCTTCGCCATCGGGACCATCTCGGTTTCGATGGAATCGATATAGGCATCGACTTTACCGGGGAGTACCCTTGACAGGGAGTAAAGATACATCATGACCCTGTACTTATCGTCCCGCTCGATCTCCGCCAGGGTAGGTGAGAAGGGAACGGGCGCCAGTATCCTTCGCACCCAGTCCGTTCTGTAGTGGACGGATTCCAGTCTCCAGATCTCCATCCATGGGTCGTTTTCGTGATACTCCTGTAGCCGGTCGAGGGTTGCCCAGTCGTCCACTTCCCACAGCGCGAAATGCTCGTTGTAGCGGATGCCCACCATGAACAGGCCGACAAGACGCATTCCCTTTTGCTCTACGTCGGGCAGATAGTCTTTCCTCATTATCTCATGCAGTTCGCCCCCAAATCCTCCGTGGGGAATAACCGTCAGATTCTCTTGAATGTAAAGCATTGTTCCCTACCCCCAATTAGATTGCTTCCTGCTGTCCAAGCCGATATAGCGGTCTTTATTTGAGCAGCGACCACTCGGCCGGTATCCAGAAAGTATAGCTCCACTCCTTACGCCACGACAGGGCCTTCTCCTCCCACAGCTGGTACGCTCTGTCACTGGCCCGGGCCTCGAGTATCTGCCCCCAGTGGGCCCAGTTCTTCACCGACCAGAAGCTCCTGATCTCGTTGGGCTCGCCGCAGCCGGAGAACCAGCGATAGCAACCTGCGAGCTTCATACCCCGCCCTTCCTCCATGGGGACCAGTTCCTTCTCCATTGCTTCCAGGAAATCATCGAGCTTCCCCGATAATACTCTGGTGAGCTCCCAATAGTACAGGGAGTTACCCACGAAGTCACCTTGTTTCTGGCGCTCCCTGATCGTAGCTACTGTGGGAGAAAAGGGAACGGTCTCGACCCACTGACTGGTCCAGTTCGCCCGGTACTTTTCCGCCAATCGCTGCCAGGCCATTCCCTCACGGTCGGAGAAAGCGTAGGCGCCGCAGGCATCGATACCTTCTACTCCGGCTAGGTATTCCCACACAAAGATTGCTTCGTTGTAGTGGAAGGCGTTTTTAAAGGCGCCGGCGATACTCACGTAGCGTGTCCAGCTCGGTACACAGTACTTACCGACCGCCTCTACATACGCATCGACCATCCCCGGTTGCACGATTATCGGTTCATGTAAACAGATCATGGTGCTGTCCCTCCTTTTCTGGATTAGCCGATATTTTGAGAGTATTTAACGACCGTTCTTCCGAACACACGCACTGCCGGGATATACTTGCGGATCTAATACCCTGCCTCACCCTCCAGATTTTAAACGAAGATCTGTAAGCGGGGGTATGAAACAATCATCATGATATAATATCATAGCAATTAGGTCGTGGGTATAAAGGTAGGAGGGAACGAATTGAAAAGGTCGACAATGCTGCTGATCGTCGCATTTTGTCTTATTATTGCTTTTATTCTTCAGGCGATATTTCTCGCTAGGTACGTTGGCAGGCTTCCCGATGATTGGGTGGGGATCGGAATATTTATAGCCGCCCTTATCGCATTCGCCCTAGTTTCCGTGGGATATCTAATTCAATGGAAAAGCCAGAGGTATATAGAGAGGCGCGGGCTGAAGGAAGAAGATAAGTAGAACCATTGCGTTGACGTTCAGCCTCGCTTTTCCTTGAATATCGACCAGGTGCCCATAGCCTTGGCAATCAGTTGACCCCGCTGCCTAATCTCCGATTCAAGCATGGCTACCCGCTTTCCTTTGTGGATGAGCTGGGTATCGCAGGTGATAGTGCCGGATTCGACTGCCTTGAGATAGACTATCTTGGTCTCGATTGTCGCACAGCGCTCGCCTTCCTCAAGGAAAGAAACAACAGCAAATCCCATACCGGCATCTGCCATCGTATAGGTGACTCCCCCATGCAGGCCTTTATAGGGATTTAGCAGGTTGCCGTTGACTTCGATCACGCACTGGCTGTACCCTTTTTCCCACTTGGTGAATGTCAAACCTATATACTTGCTGAACGGATCATATTCTTCCAGTTTCTGGGTCATTTTCTTAGGCATCGATCTCTCCCCCAGGTATGGCGATATCGCAACTGTATTGCTAAGGATTCCTTGTGGTAGTATAGCTACTGAGTTGTAATATCACAAACCTCTGTATGGTTAGACTGTGAAACAATGTTGTTCTGCCTATGCACCCGCCCAGAAAAAAGTTGAAGGGGCAAGCGCCCCCTCGACTCCGGAAGTTTAAGCTTAAGTTCGATATCAGTGCTAGACAGGATTAAAGACTGATCACGCTATTGATTGCTAGGTCGTAGTTCCTCTACGATATCTATAACCTCTGGATCAATCGCCACGAACATCATCTTGTGTATCGGATGGTCCTTGATCTCCTCCCAGAATGTTGCATACTCTTCCTGTGTCATCTCATGGACGGTTGCCATATTCTCTTGTAAGAAATCCAGTTCCGCGTCTTCATAGGCTTCCATTTCATCAAGCGCCCACTCATAGACCTCGGGCCAAACCCTGTTCTCGATTATGTCTTGTATATCACTGGGCAGGCTCTCCCATGCATCCCGGTTGATAGCGCAAAGTACGACGTAACAACCACCAGGATAGACATACATGTGGTTACCGACCTCATACAACCTGGCTTCTCTCATACTGGTAACAGGTAGGCTGACGGTATCTATCACGCCGGTGAGAAAGGATGTATACACCTCCTCCATAGATACAGGAGCCCCCACTAGACCAGCATAGTCATGCACCGGCCCCGGGGGTTGCCCGGGGTAGGAATTAGTCCTCAGACCCTGCAGATCATCGAGTGTAGTAACCTCAGTATCCTTGGTTATGAACGCTACCTGTACGCCGAAGGGGAACAACCCCAATACTTTAACCGGAAACTCCTGCTCCAGGCCCGTGGCCATCATTTGCACCAGCCTGCCATCCTCCAGACACGCCCGGCAGTGTTCCCGTGATTCGAATAAACCTTGTATCGCGAACCAGACCCACATGTTGGGAAAGACACTGGTCACGTAATATCCGGTCTGACTGAAAACATCCATTGCCCCCGTGATCGTCGCCTCCCACATAGTCTCTGAAGGGAAAAGTGTCGAATGTGGATACAGGTCAATCCTCACCCTACCGTCTGTGTACTCCTGTGTCAGGTCAGCAAACATCTGGTATGCTGTTCCTGGGAATATCTCTAGTCCTCTCGTCAGGCCCATTTTCCATGTAACAGTCTCTACCTCCGTCGGTGTTGAGGTTGCTGTTGCTGGTGTTTCTTCCTCATCTCCACCACAACCTACTATGCAGAACAACAGAGATATAATAATTAACGGAATTAGGACCGTTGTTAGCCGTTTCATTAGAAAACCTCCACGAGAGTGCTATATATGCTGGGAAATTGCATCTCATGCGCGCAATTATGATTGAGACGTGGATTAACTACATCTTGTCCTTTAATCCTATTTGCCTTGGTCACCATCTTCTTAATGTGGAAATTATAACATTTGTGTCAACGACTCCAAGCAGGTAGCATTCATCACTACAGCATTTCTTCACCTATTATATTTCTACTTTTTAAGGGAAGCCTCTGGATTAGGTATTTAAGAATAGCTCTGATTCTATAGTAATATTCTTTAATCTGGTGAAATGATTTGAATAACAATATTTTGGTCGGAAAAGTCTTGACTTATGCCTGGATACGCTGTACTCTCTACAGCAATTCCAGATCAATTGGCCTTACCTGGAGTGCGTTTGATCCTAGTTGAGTAAATAAAACTCGAGGAGGGATGAACAATGAGATCAAAGGGGAAACTGCTGGTCATTGGTGTGCTATGCCTGCTATTGGTGGGAGCTCTGCTTGCCGGCTGCGATTCTGGCGTATCGCAGGAAGACTATGATGCAGCAGTCGCAGAGCGTGATGCGGCACAAGCAGAGGTCGATGAATTGGAATCGGAAGTGGAGGACCTCGAAGCTGAAGTTGCAGATTGTGAAGCCGAGATAGCTGAACTGGAGGCCCAAATCCAACAAATGAAGCCAAAGGAACTACCGGAGCTGCTAAGCGTGGTCGACGAATTCGAATCCCTTATGACGGCAGCAGACAGAGACGCGCAAATTGTCGCATTCGGGGACCTCAGCACTGCCATCGAGGAAATTGGCGATGACGACCTAAATACCCTGTTACGGGAGGTAGTGACCCAGGGTATGGTGAGTGATGAAGCTTCAGCCGAGGCGATGCTCGATATGGCGGCCCATATGCTCAGCGTTTGTGCCGATTCGGTTGAAGCCTTCCCAGCGGAAGTACAGCCCATGCTGGAGCTTGCTGATGAAATCGAGGACCTGATTGCGGCGGAAGATCTGGCTGCCAAAACGGCTGTGTTCGGTGATCTTTCTGCGGCCGTCGATGCTATTGGGAATGATGATCTGAGTGCAAAGCTGCAGGCTGTTATCACCGGTGGTATGGAGAGCGACTTTGCCGGAACCATGGCTACGGCCAGAATGATCAGCTGGATCCTGACGCAGGCCGCGGAAGCAGCACAATAGCATAACGTGCCGAAATCGGAAAATTTACAAGATCTTTTTAGTTCGATCTACGTCTACAGCTATTGTTGTAGGCGTAGTTCGACATTATAAGCGCCATAACACGTGCTATTGTTAATACGGCAGAACGGTTTCCAAGTTCGTATTACAGGCTGATCGCCAGAAAGCAGAGCGAACAGATTATAACGCAAGCTAGTAACAATCCTAATTGGGTCTGGCAGGATCATATGTGCTGTTGCCGCTTTGTATCGCAGGAGGTTCAGATTTGCTCAGGTTCATAATAAGGATTTTGGACGTCTTCCCTGCATGGGTAGAGAGAGCTACACTGCTGGCGTCGGTACTCATGTTAATCGGAATGGCGGGGATCATGTTCCTCAGCACGATTTTCAGGTATTTACTTGACAGTCCCTGGAAGTGGTCGGAGGAGGCCCTGGTATATATGCTCGCATGGTCGATTTTCATTCTCATGGGCTCAGTAGCACGGCAGTATGGGCATGTACGAATAAGCTTTTTTATAGATCGTATTATGGGCAGCCCGGATAAGGCCCAGCGCCTGTCAAATGTGATGGAGAACATAATTGGTCTTGGCATCGGCATCTTCCTTGCCTACTCAGCGTTCCGTTGGATGAATTTCAGTCGCGAAATGGGCGCCATCGTGTGGTCAGCTGCCGGATTTACGTATGCTCAATGGCTAACCCGCATTGTCCCTACGCTGGGGCTATGTTTGCTCAGCTTCTTCTATCTCGAGAGAAGTATCAGAATGCTCTTAGCGGTCGCCATTTCTCGGCGGCAGGTTGAGACGAACCACGAAGGGGATACACAACCTAGCTGACTTTGGAGCTTTAATTATGCTGTGGCTGAGTATCGCTATCATGGTCCTCATGGTGATGGCCGGCGTTCCTCTCTTTCTCTCAATTTTCGTGGCGGTAGTGATTATCACGTTCACCGTTATGGACGTCGACCCAATGATACTTGTTGGGGTAATGAACACTTCGGTGAGCAAGACGATATTAATTGCTGTGCCCCTGTTCATTTTTTCTGGCCAACTTCTGGCACGCAGTGGCGTACTCACTCCGCTGGCCAAACTGTTAACTGCGTTCATGGGGCATATCCCCGGAGGCCCGGCCTACGCCGTTATTATTGCCTGTGTTGTCTTCGCAGCCATGAGCAGTACGGGAATGGCCGGTGTGGCTGGCTTCGCACCAATAGTAGTCCCACTTATGACAGGTATGGGCTACAGCCTGTCGTTTACGGTAGGTCTGCTGATCTGTGCTTCATCCCTTGCGGGCCTGATTCCTCCTGCGATCTTCCCTATCTACTATGGCTATATCAGTGATACGTCAGTTATCACCCTCTGGACGGCAGGCATATTCCCCGGCCTTATGATAGCCTTCTTCCTCGCTGTCATTGTCTTCGTACAGACCAGGAGAGGGCACTATGAGAGGTTACCTTCCGCGAGTTGGCAAGAGCGGATGGGAGCCTTGAAAGGATCTTTGCCGCTCCTGCTGATGCCTGTAGCGATCCTCGGTCCTCTATATGGTGGATATGCGACACCAACTGAAGTCGCGTCGATTGCTGTTATTTACAGCTTGCTACTGGGGGTCGTTTTCTACCGGAAATTGACGCGCGGATTGTTTTGGGAGGCCTGCCAGTCGACTGTCTCTATTATGGCCAAGATATTCATCATTATCATGGCCGCCTTATTGCTCAACGCTGCGTTTGTCTATGTCAGACTGCCCTATGACATGGCTGATTGGCTGAGAAATCTCGGTCTGCACTGGACTGCGCTTATGGCAATCGTAGCCGTGGCATTTCTGCTAATGGGAGCTTTTCTCGATCCCGTCGCGATTGTGATGATCGCTGTTCCTCTTCTTCTGCCCACCTTGGTTGTCGTAGGTGTTGATAAAGTGCCCTTCGGTGTCTTTACTGGGGTTGCGGTAGAGTTGGCGATAATAACACCCCCCTATGGTCTGGCACTCTTTGCAGCTACAACCATACTCAATCTGCCTTTCTCGTTTGTCGCTCGATCATGCTTAATGTTCTATCCCGCTGTTATCTTGGGCATGATCCTGGTTGCCTATATTCCTGAAATCAGTATGTGGTTCCCGAACCTTATCGGCCAGAACTAGTTTACCTTACATACCTCAAATTTAGATGGACTCGGGTTTGGTCATTGATAAAGCCATCAGAGTACCTTGACTATCTATGCATGTCTTCATATACTCTTGTCACCTTATGCAAAAGCATGAGTGAGGGAGGTACCATGATAGATAGGCTGATAAAATTATTGATAGTTGTCTTTGTACTGGCACTTATTCCATTGACCGGTGGCTGCGGTGACGAGGAGACTGCTCCGCCGGCGAGTGGAACGAGCACACCAGACGTAACCCAAACACCAACACCGGTAACGTTGAAGCTTGTGACCTCAGCAGTAGAGGGAACACCCAGGGGCCAGGTCTATAATCACTTTGCCGATCTAGTGGAGGAATATACCGATGACCGCGTACTCGTCGACGTATACCCCGGCAGCCAACTCTTTCCCACAACCGAGGAGTGGGAGGCGGTTGTCACTGGGGCAGTGGACATCTTCGGTGACTCCAGCTACTACGTCTCAACCTATGTCCCCGATGTTATGGTCTTCTACTTGGATGGAGTGTGGGAATCCTATGATCAAGCTTACGCAGCCTTAGAGGACAGCGAACTGCCTCAGATTCTGGCTGACAAGGTCGAGGAAGCTGGTCCGGTCAAGATGCTGGGTCTACTGCCCGGAGGGATGGCAGGGTGCGTATTGACGCGGGACAGGGAGGCCGTGCTCCTGACAGACCTCGAGGGCCTGAGGTGTCAATCGAGTCCCGGGGCACCAACCGCGCCGATATACGACTATGCCGGTATGAAGGACATCCCGATTTCTCTGGAGGAAGTCTCAACGGCATTCATTCAGGGCATTGTTGATGCTGTGCAGTATCCACCTACCGCAATCACCGGAATGAGATTATATGAGACTGCAAACCACGCAATCTGCCGCACCGCATGGTTCTTTACCACGGCAATGGTGATGAACGGTGAATCATGGGAAAGCCTTCCGTCTGACATCCAGGATATAATCATGAACCAAGTCATGCCCGATACGTACGAGTTTGCCAAAGTGATCTACCGTGATGATGAGGATACGGCGTTGGCGTTGATAGAACAAAACGTGGATACAATGAATTGGGTTACACAAGAAGACTTCGAGGCGTATGTGGAATATGCTCAGACACACCCTGTGTCCAAAGTCCAGATGATAATGATAGAACCGAGGATCCTGGAGATAATCGAGGGTCTGAGCACACGTAATCAGTAGTGTTGCGTGTGCAAACCTGATTAACCAATCCTTTTTTTCCAGGGACATACTATGTTGTGGGCAGGTTACCCACTCCGATCATGGGATACAATAACTTGTACGCTTGTCACTACGCGGTGCACTTTTATAGCGCAAGGCAGATCTGTGCTAGCGGATAAGATCCGGCAGCCACGTGCTGAGTTGGGGGAAATAGGCAACCAGTAGCATGCCCACAATAAGGGCGGGATAAAACATCAGGCACGCCCTGGCAACAAAGGTAAAGGGCAGATTCAGCAAGGGCAAGGCGGCGAACAGCAAAAGCCCGTAGGGCGGTGTAATAATCGCTAGGTTGATAGCAAACGTTGTAAACACTCCAAAGGAGACCTTGCTTATTCCCAATACCGCCAGAGTGGGGAGCAGAATAG
>CP070819.1:537931-542821 GCA_020344295.1 Dehalococcoidia bacterium
AGCCGGGGCATCGCCGAGAAGTCGTCGAACTCGATCCTGATCAAGCTTAATCAGATCGGTACGCTTACCGAGACGCTGGCCGTCATTGAGATGGCAAAGGAAGCGGGGTGGACATCCGTGATTAGCCATCGCTCCGGCGAGACCGAGGATGTCACCATCAGTGACCTCGTCGTTGCCATGAACACAGGCCAGATCAAGGCTGGAGCCCCCTGCCGTTCCGAGCGGGTCGCTAAATATAACCGCCTCCTTAGAATCGAGGAGGAGTTGGGGGATAAGGCTAAGTATGCAGGTATGTCAGCGTTTAGCAACCTGAAACGCTGACACAATTTAGCCAACATTCTGGTGAAAAAAAGTGGCGGGCATGAAGAAGATAGGCATCACGACCACAGTACCTGTAGAGATTCTGATTGCTGCGGGCTATTCCCCTGTTGACCTCAATAACATATTCATTGGCAGCAGTGATCGCGAGCGCCTCGTGGATACCGCAGAAAAGGCTGGTTTTCCCCAGAACTGCTGTACGTGGATCAAGGGTATATACGGAGTATGCCTCGAGAATAGCATAGACACGGTTCTCTGTGTAACCAGCGGGGACTGCTCTAACACCGTAATGCTCATGGAGGTGTTGAAGCTCAAAGGGCTTAATGTCATATCGTTTGCTTATCCCGAGGAGCCTGATATCGGCCTCATGCAGAAGGCGCTGAAGAAGCTAGCGGGGAGGTTGGGCACGACATTGGAGCGGGCAACGGAGATCAGGGGGGAGCTTGAGAGAGTAAGGCACCTGGCATTGGAGGTAGACGATCTCACGTGGAGGGATGGGGTGGTAAGCGGTCTGGAGAATCACCTCTCACTGGTATCCACTTCGGACTTTGGTGGAGATCAAAGTGAGTATGAAAGGAGACTGCAGGAGCTGGTAACCCAGGCGAAGAAAAGGGAGCCGTATGCCGATAACCTGCTTCGTCTGGCCTATATCGGCGTGCCGCCGGTGTTTCCCGGCGACCTTTATCCCTTTATCGAGCGTAATGGTGCCCGCGTTGTCTTCAACGAAGTGCAGCGCCAGTTCGCAATGCCGAATCCCGGCAGGTCACTCGCCGAGCAGTACTGCAACTACACATACCCTTACTCCGTATTTCACCGCGTGGATGACATTCTCCAACAGATAAGACAGCGACGGATCGACGGGGTGATTCACTATGTTCAGGCCTTTTGCCATAGGGGGATAGGGGACATTATCTTTAGAAATTCAATTGACCTGCCTATTCTAACCCTGGAGGGTAATAACGATTTCGTCCTTAATCAGCATCTACGCACGCGGGTGGAGGCTTTTATCGATATGATGAAGCGGAGGGCATCCTCAAGATCCAATGTGTCGGAAGCTGGGACAAGAGCTTAATAGAAGCCTTTTAATAAACAAAACATGAAGGAGGTGCAGGTATGGCATCGAAGATCGGGATCAACGGATTTGGCCGGATTGGCAGGCAGATTCTGAAGGCGGTGAAGGAGCAGCATGCGGGCAAGCTCGAAGTAGTGGTGGTCAATGATCTGACGGATACCACGACCAATGCCCATCTGTTCAAGTATGACAGCAACTACGGCCGCTTTCCGGGTAAGGTAGAGGCAACGGAGGACTCGATCGTAATAGATGGACAAAAGATCAAGGTTATTGCCGAGCGGGACCCGGCCAATATTCGATGGCGGGATTACGGTGTAGAGATAGTTGTGGAGTCTACCGGTCTGTTCACGGCAGGGCCCAAGGCCGCCGGCCACTTTGAGGGGGGTGCCAAGAAGGTGCTCATCACGGCGCCGGCGAAGGAAGAGGATATTACCATCGTCCTCGGCGTAAACGAAGGCCAGTACGATCCGGCGAAGCACCGAATAATCTCGAATGCCTCTTGTACCACCAACTGTGTTGCTCCTATAGTCAAGGTGCTTCACGAGAGCTTTGGCGTGAGCAAGGGGCTAATGTCCACTATTCACGCATACACCAACGATCAAAGAATATTGGACACTGTCCATAAAGACCTGCGTCGGGCGAGAGCGGCAGCTTTGAGTATCATTCCCACAACCACCGGCGCGGCCAAGGCGGTGACCCAGGTCATACCGGAGCTGCAGGGAAGGATACATGGGCTAGCCTACAGGGTGCCGACATCCACAGTTTCCGTGGTTGACTTAGTGGCCGATCTGGAGAAAGAGGTAACGATAGACGATGTCAACAAGGCCCTGCGCGCTGCCGCTGATGGTTCGCTCAAAGGGATTCTGGAGTATTGTGAAGAGCCTCTGGTCAGTATCGACTTCAAGGAGAATCCCGCCAGCTCCATTATCGATTCTCTGAGTACCATGGTTATCGGCGGAAATATGGTCAAAGTGTTGAGCTGGTATGATAACGAGTGGGGTTATAGCTGCCGCACGGGCGATCTGATGTCTTACATCGTTGACAAGGGGCTTTGATCTAAGAGCGTCACGCAGTTATACTGTTGGGTAGGGGCACGGCATGCTGTGCCCCTACCCTAGTTATTTAAGGAGCATCGGCCCCTATGAGTCTAAAGGAGCAACTGGACTGTCTCTTCGATCATCGTTCAGCCCGCGGAGAATAGAAATGTGGGCTGCGTGGAGGGAAACTTAATTCACCTATTGAGAGGAAAGTTGCAATTCTTTCCTCTCCGGTACACTGATCCCGCTATAAAGATCAGAAAGCTATAGGCATGACTTATGAATATAGAGCCTCTAACCGATCGCATATCGCTGATTCACGGCACGAACGAAGGCGTTTTCCCCTTTTCGCATTCTATACTTATAGAGGATGAGGAGGTGGTGCTGATAGACACCGGCTGTGGTATAGAGAATCTGAATGCACTTAAGAAAAAATTCCATATGGACTACGTGATAAATTCACATACCCATCCCGATCACTCCTCGGGCAACTGGGTACTGGAGGGCATGCCGATTCATGTGCCGGAGGAGAAGTTCGAGACGAGCGGTGATGCAGCCGCTCTCGGCGAGAGGTTCGTCGGCAGGGAGAATGCCGGAGTTTTTCAAGAGTTCGTAAAGGAGTCTATGGGGTTCCGGAACTGCAGACCGACCCATGCCTATAATCGGCAAACGGTTTTCGATTTTGGGAAGACTAAGTTGTTGCCGGTACATACACCCGGTCACACAGTGGATCACTACTGTTTCTTCGAGCCTGAGAAAAGGATTCTGTTCTCCTTCGACTACGACTTGACGCCTTTTCCCTGGTATGGGCACGTGGAATCCAGTCTTACGGAATTCAGGGAGTCCGTGGGGAAACTCAAGGATATGTCTCCGGATGTCGTCCTTTCGTCTCACAGGGGAATAATAATGGAGGACATCAATGAAGAATTTGATCGGTACTGCGAGAGGATCGATAGAAGAGATGACAAACTTCTTTCCCTGCTGACCGGCGAGAAAACCGTAGCCCAGCTTGTTGAGTGTGCACCTATATACGGCAGTTATCCCTATGCCGAACCATTGCTGCGCTACTGGGAAAGACAGATGATCGAGAAGCATCTGGACAAACTTGCAGTCGAAGGCAGAGTTGAAATACGGGGTAAATACTATATCCGGGTGTAGTGCAGGATCACCACGCATAAAGACCTTTTGCAGAGACCGGGCGCCACTTCCGCCGGTTCTGCAACGATTTTTGCGCTCAGCTCAATCTGCCCCCCAGCTACTGTTTTGGTGGCAGTCGGTGAAGCAAGTGTATAAAGCACGGGACATGCAGGCGCCCGGACAACCCTTGTGTTTCATTGGATGGCCCGCCCACACTGACGTACTCCTCACCCACAGGGATCTCTTCGGAACAGTGAGCGCACATCAAGGCCCGTTTGCTGATGAGTTTGGACAGTCGCAAGGATGCCTCCTAAGCCACCAGCATTGTAGCATCTTTGTAATTCGGTATCAATATCTGCGGAATCTGTTTGGTTGGCCACACGCTTGCAGTTTATACTGCAAATATACCTTGAGACGAGCTGCCCCGGTTGTCAGCGATGACTATACATAGTGTTACGCTGACGCTTCTTGTGGTAGTATATGCATCGCAGAGGGATCACCACTTGAGAGGAGAGATAAATACATACCTAACTTTATGCTATTGACTGTCGTTATAGTAAGATAGCACATATAAAAGGGAGCATATTGTGCGCAAGTTCATCTGGGTTCTTCTTATCCTGGCAGTCGCTGTGGGTATAATAATCAGCCTGGCCTCTTACGGCTACGGAAGCGTAGGAGTGAACTCCAGTGGAAATAGCACATTGATATTTGAATATGAAGGCGACGTTGACTCGCTACGTGACCTGTTGAAGCCTGACAATGTAGCCATTGAAACGACTGTCGACGTTCACAATAACAGCATCGTCCCCGTGTATATTCCCGCTTTGGAGCATAATCTCTCGTTAAATGACAGACCCCTTTGCGATACTGTGTATACGCCGTCTATATGGCTGGGGCCTTGGGGGAACGCGACTGTTCCGGTCAGCGCAAATATTCCTGGGAATGCACTGCCACGCGTAATGCTGCAGTATATTCAAGAGTATGTCAAAACCGGGGGAAGTGTGGACGTTAAGGTACAATCGACGGCCAGAATTGCTGGGATTACTCTTACCAGAACACAGACCGTCCCATTTGAAATGGTTATGCCTAAGATTGCCGTGAGAGTGACCTGAGCATATATAGCTGAATTCCTACGCGAAAAGAGCCTGATCGCTGATGACTTCGCCCGAGCCGCAAGTCGCCTCCATGTCCTTTTACAGGGACATTAAAGTTGCTTCTCTTCGAAAGCTGCTTAGTGGATTACATGCCTTACTTAACGCGCGAGGCTATATATACGAGTACGATCCTCAGGAAACAGAGATTGCCGCCATCGATAACATAGCAGTC
>CP070819.1:542921-545964 GCA_020344295.1 Dehalococcoidia bacterium
TACGCTGCAGGATGAGGCACGGCGGCTTCTGGACGGCAACGCAAAGCGCGGTAGCGACTACTTCTTTATATCTCCATCGAACAGGAAATACCCCCATCAATGGTCCTGGGATTCCTCATTTCACGCCATTGTCAACTGCCGCCTGGGATGGGTAGACCAGGCCAGAGAGGAAGTCCTAACCCTTTTAATGAGCATGCTGCCCGACGGTAATCTGCCCCATATCGTGTACCATAACCGACGCCAGATATCACCGGTGATGCGCGCCATCAGAAGCTACTGGCCGCAGCCTGACGCCTCACCGCTGGTGCAGCCACCGGTAGTGGCGCTGGCGGTGAAGGAGATCTGGCAGAGGAGCGAGGACGCTGGATTCCTTAGAGAGGCCCTGCCCTTACTGGAAAGACATTTCAAATGGTTGGGGACTAAACGTCGCCTTGGTGATTCCAGCCTCGTTTCCATAATCTCACCCTGGGAATGTGGCCTAGTCCATAAGCCGGGTTTCGACCGGCTGATGGGGAGGATCGCCAGGTTACCCTTGGGCTTGTACCTCGCCCTCTATTTTTCAGAGTGGAAAATGGCGCGTATTAGCTTCGATTTTGAGGAGATTGTAAAAAGGCGCTATTTTAACGTGCGTGAGGTTCTGTTCAACACGTTCTATGCCCTTGGCCTGGAAGCGTTGGGAACTCTATACGCCGCAGTTGGTGAGGGCTCAAAGGCGGAATATTTCAGCAACTGCGGAATGGGTGTGGAGAAAGCGATACTCGATGAGTGCTTCGATCCGGCCTCCGGTCTCTACTTCGATGTCGATGTGAACAGTGGAGTCCATGTTATGGAGCCGAGCATATCCTGTCTCATGCCTCTCGCGCTCGGCAGCATTCCAGGTGACAGATGCGATGCGCTGTTACGCCACCTGACCGATCCCGATGAATTCTGGCTGCGCTATCCTATCCCTTCCGTTCCGCAGAACAGCCGCTACTTTCGATCCCAGGGCCGGTGGTACCTGTGGCGGGGACCCACCTGGATCAACACCAACTGGCTGCTGACGGAGGGACTCAAGAGGCACGGTTACGATGAAGTGGCGGAAGCAGTTGCCCGGAGCAGCAGGAGCCTTGTTGAACAGTCGGGGTTCAGAGAATATTACAATCCCCTCACAGGCGAGGGCGGGGGTGAAAAGGACTTCGGCTGGTCTACGCTGGCCGCCGTAATTTGATAATAGAAAACGGTAAGGGCAGTTCGCGGGCCGCCCCTGCTGCCTTGACAAAGGTTGCCAGGCTACCTAAAGTGTCCTTAATGATAAAGAAACCTCAGCGAAGCAGCCCGCATGAAATCCACTTACCGAGCGATGAAGGAGCACACCCCGATTTTATTGCCGAGTGGTGGTATTGTCATTTAAACCTTGCTGATTTCCACGGTAGAGAGTACGGGGTTATGGCGGCTTACTTCAATTTCGGGCTCAGGATTCTGGCGATTTCAGATCTGAAAGAGCGTAAGTTCTACTATACGGCTGCAGGATCAGCATTACACCCCGCGGAGCGGTTTTTCGAGCTGAGATGGGGAGGGCGCGACCACTGGTATCGAAAGGATACCGAGTCGTTTTCCTACCATATCGAGTCCTTTAGCCCGGATATCAGCTTCAACCTGGATCTTCACTCGGAAAAGCCCCCCCTTCTCGGCTGCGGCAATGGCATCATCACATGGACAGGTGGAACATCGTATTACTATCAATATACCCGCCTTCAGGCAAAGGGCTGGATTGAGCTATCGGGGAGAACTATGGATGTAAAAGGGCTTGGTGTGATGGACCACCAGTGGATGAACTACCTGGGCGAAGGAGGCTGGAACTGGTTCTGCCTTCAGCTGGATAACAATACGGAGATCGTCTTCTGGCAAATCGTCAATACGGACGGGACTTTGAAATCACGCGATTTTACTATCATGTTCCCCGACAGCTCCATTCATCACAGCAAGGACTTTGTACTGGAGCGGTTGGATTCCTGGGTCTCACCCGAGACAGGCAGGGAGTACGGTGTCATCTGGCGGGTCAGGGAAAGTGCTTATGAGCTTGACCTGGAGATCAGGGCTTCGTATCCTCAGCAGGAGATCCGGATGTTCGAGAAAACATCGTTGTCCATATTCCCCTTCTGGGAAGGAAACATGATAGTATCCGGGCGCCTGGAAGGCAGGACAGTCTCTGGAATCGGTTATACAGAGATCGTACGGTCATCGGATAGTGGTGGGGGAGCTCAGCGTAACGGTTGAGTTCTCGGCTTTTTTATTCTACACTGACAAATGTTGAACCAAATTGTTGTTCGGGAAAGGCAGGGTCAATGAAACGATATATAATTCCAAGTATCCTCATAGCTGTAATCTTGTTGTATGGCTGCGGCGGCTCACCGGAGGCAACACCGGCTCTCACTAATATGCCAACACCAACCCAGACAGTTGAGCCAACAGGCACTCCTACGGGGCCTGATCGGCCTGCCGAGGTCGGCGACACCGTGAGGGTTGACTATACGGGCACGCTTGATGATGGCACCCAATTCGACTCCTCCTTTGGACGCGAACCCCTACAGTTTACGATAGGCGGCGGCCAGATGATTCCCGGGTTCGATCAGGCCGTCATCGGTATGAAGCGCGGAGAGGTTAAAACTGTTGTTATCCCCCCAGATGAAGCCTACGGTCCATACCGAGAGGAGCTCGTGGTGGAGTTTGATCGGGAAGATTTACCGGCGGGACAGGACTGGAAAGTCGGAGATCCGGTCTCGTTGCAGGTGACTGGCGGTCAGATAATTCCGGCAACCGTTATCGAGGTCACAGAATCCACTATAAAAGTGGATGCTAACCACCGTCTTGCAGGGAAAAACCTGACTTTCGAGATCCATCTCGTTGAAATCCTTTGACGGTTTAACATGTTCTTTCGGAGGCACCGATGGCGGTTCTAGCCGATGACCTGGTCTTCGATAAGAAGGAACAACTGGAGAAGATAGAGGGTTTCTGCTTGCCGGACGAGGTTATTAGAGCGGTCTTCGACCTGAAGGGTGCCGCA
>CP070819.1:546064-550952 GCA_020344295.1 Dehalococcoidia bacterium
GTTTTAAATAATCACAATCGAACGATGGCAGGACGTGAATAATGAAGGTCAGGGCTTCGGTTAAAATACGTTGCGAGAAGTGCAAGATAGTCAAGCGCAAAGGCATAATAAGGGTAATTTGCTCCAATCCCAGACATAGGCAGAGGCAGGGTTAGTTAGGAGGGGCGATGGCACGTATTGCTGGTGTTGATATTCCTAAGGATAAGCGTGTCGAGATATCATTACGCTATATCTTCGGCATCGGGCCTACATCAAGCCGACGGATACTTGCGCAGGCTGACATTAGCCCGGATGTCAAGGTGCGGGATCTCACCGATGATGAGGTAAATCGCATACGCGAGGCGATAGATAAAGGGTACCGAGTAGAAGGCGATCTAAGGAAAGAGATCAATTTCAATATAAAACGCTATATTGATATTGGATCTTATCGTGGGCTCAGGCATCGTCGGGGATTACCAGCTCGAGGGCAGCGGACGCGGACTAACGCACGTACTAAACGCGGATCTCGAAAGACAGTGGCCGGCAGAGGCAGGCGCCGGGGCATGACTAAGAAGTAAGCGGAGGTGATATATGGCTAGAAAGAAGCCAACTCGGCTGAGGAGAAGAGAGAGAAAAGCGATTCCGCGAGGACGGGCCTATATTCAATCCACTTTTAACAATACGATAATTACGCTTACTGATCCACAGGGTAATGTTATTGCCTGGGGGAGCTCCGGTACAGCTGGATTCAAGGGATCACGCAAGGGTACTGCTTACGCTGCGCAGAGGGCAGCGGAGGCAGCAGCGAAACGTGGAATGGAACATGGCCTGCGCCAGATCGATGTCTATGTCAGAGGGCCGGGCAGTGGACGTGAGGCGGCGATTCGAACCCTGCAGGCTGCAGGTCTGGACATAACCAGCATCAGGGATGTGACGCCCATTCCTCACAATGGCTGTCGTCCGCCAAAAAGGAGACGGATTTAAAGGAGGTTCGAGATGGCCCGATATAGGGGGCCGGCCTGTCGTGTATGTCGGCGTCATGGTGAGAAGTTGATGCTCAAAGGAGCCAGGTGTTTCACTCCGAAGTGCTCGGTGGCGCAGAGGCACAGTCCCCCCGGACAGCATGGTACCGCCCGCCGTAAAGTCTCCGAGTATAGCCTGCAATTGAAAGAGAAGCAAAAAGCTCGTCACATCTACGGTGTGCTGGAACGTCAATTTCGGAGGCATTTCGCTGAAGCTGAGCGACGTCCCGGACTCAGTGGTGAGAACCTGTTACAGATTCTGGAGACGAGACTGGACAATGTGGTGTACAGGCTGGGGTTCGCTGATTCGAGACGGCAGGCAAGGCAGCTTGTACTGCATGGTCATATTACACTTAACGGGCGCTTGACTAATATTCCGTCATGCCAGGTTAAGTCCGGTGATGTCATCGCATGGAAGGAAGGAAGTACCAAAACCGTGCCCTATCAACTGGCAGTTCAGGAGATCGAGAGTAAAGTCCTTCCCGGATGGCTCAGTCTTGACCGAGGGAATATGTCGGGGCAGGTGCTTTCCATTCCGTCACGTGAGGAGATTGAGACGACTATCGATGAAAGGCTCATCGTGGCATTCTACTCGAGATAGAGCTGCAATCGTTATTCAGAGGAGGTAGTGCGTTGCTGGAGGGTATTGTTCCCAAGATAGGATATGAAGAGAGTTCGGACAATTATGGCAAGTTTGTTGTCGAGCCTCTGAGCCCAGGCTTTGGAGTAACCCTGGGTAATAGCCTGCGACGTGTGCTGCTCAGCTCACTTCCTGGAGCAGCGGTAACTGCTGTGAAGATTGAGGGAATTCAGCATGAGTTCGCCACTATCCCTCATGTTAAAGAGGATGTTATAGAGTTCCTGCTCAATGTGAAGGAGTTGCGCCTCAAGGCTTTTTCGGAACGATCGGGAAGACTGTTCCTCGAAGTCAAAGGAGAGGGAACGGTTTGTGCCGGAGATATTAAACCATCCGCCGATTTCGAGGTAGTGAATCCTGAACTCCATCTTATAACGCTGGATTCGCCAGAGGCCTCGCTGGACGTGGTTTTCTATGTGGAGCGTGGAAAAGGTTACGTGCCTGCCGGGCGTGACGATGGACTGCCGATAGGTGTAATCCCCGTGGATGCCATCTATACGCCTGTACGCCGGGTGAACTACCATGTAGAGAAAACACGTGTAGGTCAGGTTAGCAACTACGACCGATTGATCCTGGAAGTGTGGACCGACGGCACCACATTGCCGAGCGAAGCGCTGTCTCAGAGCGCTGAGATTCTGGTCAATCATTTCACATTGTTCTTTGACCTTGGCAAAGCTCCTGTGGAGGTGGAGAAGCCCCAGTCACCTCTTATCCCTCCGGAGCAGTACGAGATGCCACTGGAGCAGGTCGGCCTTTCAGCACGTACCTTCAACTCTCTTCGTCGCAGCGGTATTACCAAGGTTGGTGAACTTCTGGAGAGGAGCGATGAGGATTTGCTCGGTCTAAGGAGTTTTGGCCAGAAGTCTCTGGACGAGGTGAAGGAGCGATTAACAGTACTTGACATAAAGCCTATTCCACAGGAGGTTGTCGAAACACCTGAAGAGGGAGTCGAGGACGTTATAGAAGAAGCTGAAGATGAAGATAATCTGGGAATAAATGAAGAGGCAGAGGCGTAATCGATTGAGAGATGGTTCTGTCCAGGTGAGGATGAAATGAGACATAGGGTAGCCGGCCGTAAACTCTCCAGATCGACTGGTCACAGGAGGGCGCTTTACAGAAACCTGGTCACTGATCTGCTGCGCTATGAGAAGATTGTAACAACTGAAGCCAAGGCTAAGTCGGTATGTCCTTTAGCGGAGAAAATGATCACTCTGGGCAAACAGGGGACGTTACATGCTCGACGCCAGGCTTTAACCTTTGTACTGGATAAAAGGGTGGTGGACAGGATTTTCGAGGAGATCGGCCCTAGATATGCAGAGCGGCCGGGCGGTTACACAAGAATGGTCAAGCTTGGGCCGAGGTTGGGAGATGGCGCTCCCATGGTACAGTTGGAACTGGTATAAATGGAGCCTTTGCCTCCACGAAAGCTAGCGCTGATTCTGGAATACGATGGGACGAGATATAAGGGGTTTCAGTATCAGCCGGGTGCCCCCACGGTTCAGGGCGAAATCGAGCAGGCCTTAAAGAAGTTGACGGGGGAAAGAATTAGAATAGTTGGGGCCGGGCGCACCGACACAGGTGTGCATGCTAGAGGGCAGGTTATTAGCTTCAGCAGTTCTACTGCCCTGACGCACCAGACTCTGATTGAAGCGCTTAATCACTATCTAAGGCCGGATATCGCAGTCACAAACGTATATGAGGTTGCGGACGATTTCAGTGCAAGGAGGGATGCCCTCAGTCGGGAATACCGTTACCGGATACTGAACCGTCCGGTCCCGTCTCCTCTGGAGACGAATTATGCGTATTTTGTACCAACGGAGCTCGATGTTGATGCAATGAAGCTGGTCTGTAAATCGCTTGTAGGGAAACACGATTTCGCTTCATTCACAGGCCCCACGGGGCGAAGCACTGTAAGGGAGGTCTATAAAGCTGAGGTGTCGAGACAAGGCGAGGTCGTAGTTTTCGATATGGAGGCGAACTCCTTTCTCAACAAGCAGGTGCGCTGCACTATCGGGTGCATGATCAGAGTGGGCCTGGGCAAGCTGACAGTAGGGGCATTTCGTAAGATAATGCAGGCAAAGAAGCCCGGCCTCGCTTGGCCGGTAGTACCCGCCCATGGCCTGTATTTAATGAAGGTAAACTATCGAGAGAATAAGTTTGGAAAAGGGCAGCTAGATGAGAACATACAGCACGAAGGAATCTGATATCGAGCGAAAATGGTGGGTAATCGATGCTTCAGGGAGAACCCTAGGCAGACTGGCAACGGAGATTGCAATTCTGCTAAGAGGGAAACACAAGCCTATCTATTCCCCCCATCTCGATGTCGGTGACTACGTTATCGTAATAAACGCGGCTAAGATTAGTGTAACGGGCAACAAGCTAACTAATAAGACCTACTACCGCCATTCACAATACCCAGGAGGCCTCAAGAGTATAACCCTGGAAAGAATTCTGGAAAAGCATCCTGCCAGGGTAATTGAATATGCTGTCAAGGGCATGCTGCCGCATAACCGGCTGGGTGCTGCTATGTTGAAGAAGCTGAAGGTCTATCCTGGAGCGGAGCATCCTCATCAAGCGCAGGTCAAAGGGGACCGAGAAGGAGGGGCAGATTGACTGAGCAGGCCTATTTTCGAGGCACAGGGAAGCGGAAGACAGCAGTCGCTCAGGTGCGGTTGATGGCCGGCAACGGCGCCATTATAGTTAATGGCAAGCCGTTTGAAGACATCTTCAGCATACCGCGTTTGCAGTCCGTCATCCTGGAACCTCTTGTGGTTACCGAGAGCAAGGATAAATTCAATGCCGTTATTAAAGTCGAAGGTGGAGGTATCTCAGCTCAGGCTGGGGCCATTCGTCATGGCATAAGCCGTGCCCTGCTGGTAACTGACGAAAACCTGAAACCGCTACTTCGGAGTCACGGGTTATTGACCCGGGACGCGCGGATAAAGGAACGAAAGAAGTACGGCCTGAGAAGAGCCCGCAAGGCCCGCCAGTATCGCAAGAGGTAATTAGTTAATCTGAGCAGGGGCGATCAGACGCTGATGTGTCCTCAGGGCAGTTTGCCCTGAGGACACATTCTCTTTTACTGAAATTTTTTGCGTTGGGAATGTAGTAAATCTGTGTTAAGCTTTGTGATATGGAGGTGAGTAAATGGAGAACGTCAAGGCAACCGTGTATTTCGGGATATCAGGCCTCGCAATACTGGCTGGAGTAGTGTGTATGATTGTGGCCGCAATAACGGCTTTCGCGGATA
>CP070819.1:551052-553806 GCA_020344295.1 Dehalococcoidia bacterium
AGAGAGCTGATGAGCTTATCGCCATAGCTCACCCCGATTCCCGTGCCGAGCTCAGGCAAGCAGCCAACGAGATGTTCTACCCGTAAAAAGGGGACAGGGCGTCTGCCGGTAATTGACAGGATTTCTGAAAAAGAATACGGTGAAAATGCGGAGTGTGACCTGTGGCAAAGGTTATTCACAGTGCGCTGGATAAGGCGCAGGAGCTTTACGAGAATCGAGGATTGAGGGCCAGGGAACTTGCGGCTCAGGGCAGGACGGTCATCGGATACCTCTGTTGCTATACCCCTGCGGAGATTATGACGGCGCTGGACCTGGTGCCGTATCGCATTCAAGGTGGCGTAGGGAAGCCACTGAAACACGCCGACCAGTATCTTGAGACCATTATGTGCCCCTACGTGCGGAGCTGTTTCGACCTTGCCATGGGCGGGAACTACAATTTCCTCTCCGGGGTGGTCATCCCGCATACCTGCGACGCCATGCCCCGCATCTACGACATGTGGAAATACTACATAAAGCCGCCGTATAGCCGGTGCGTAACCGTTCCTCATATGACCCACCAGGCTTCTTTCGAGTATTTCCAGAAGGAACTGGAAGACTTCTTACACACCCTGGAGCACTTTACGGGGCGCTCAGCCTCTGAGGATGACCGTCTTGAAGCCATTACTCTGCACAACCGTAATCGAGCTCTCCTGCGGGAGCTTTACGGGCTGAGAAAGCCGGATCCGCCGCTCATCTCCGGTACTGAAGTAATCCAGGTACTGGTTGCGGGTATGACGATTCCCGTAAAGGAGTTCAACGATCTGCTGGAAGGCATCATCTCTGAGGTGCGGGAACGACGGCCCAGCCCTGATGCAAGGCCACGGGTGCTCGTATCGGGGAGCGAGGTGGACGATACAGCCTTGATCGGCCTGGTTGAGGATTGTGGTGCCTGGGTGGTCATGGATGATGTATGTACCGGCAGCCGGTCTTTCTGGGTAGACGTAGATTCTTCAAAGGGAACACTCAACGGGCTGGCCTCACGTTATCTCGGCGGGATTACATGCCCGTGCACGTACCGATCAGGCAAGGTTACCGATCGCTTCAGCTATCTGGGGGACTTCGTCCGCGATTGGGGCGCTCAGGGGGCCCTGCTCTATGCTATTCGTTTCTGCGACACCTATCAGCTTGATGCCCCTGAGATCAGGGAGTACATGGAAAGCCTGGGTTTACCGGTGCTCTATCTGGAGGATGATTACGTTATGCCCCCATTAGCGCAGTGGAAGACCAGAATCGAGGCCTTCTTGGAGACTATTGAGGCCGGAAGGCAGGAGTAAATCGTATGTCACAGGAAGCAGCGGAAAAGACCAGCTCTCGTAAATTCACTGAATCTGCAGGAAAGATACGCACCGTGGTGAAGCGGATGTATCAGCAGGCCCAGCAGGCCAAGGAAGAGAAACGTAAAGTTGCCTATTGCATGGTAATGTGCAACTACGAGGAAATCCTGTCGGCTATGGATATCGTTCAGGTTTATGCGGAGAACTACGCGGGTTTGTGTGCAGTCAAGAGGCAAGCTGAGTGCTACATGGAGAAAGCGAGGGCTGAAGGTTATTCGAACCTGCTCTGCGGCTATGCTCAGGTGGGTATAGGCTTCGATGCAATGCGTCACGAGCTGGGTGAAATGCCCCCCGACGCGCCTGACGGAGGGATGCCCGAGCCGGATATGCTCCTGGGGTGCAGCATGGGCTGTGACCCGCGCTGGAAATGGTTCCAGGCTCTGGGTCGCTATAAAGACACACCGATTTACAATATGGACGTTCTCATGCCTCCAAGTGACGCTGATATGGATGCGATAAAGGAGCACAGCGTTCGCTACATGGCTGAGGAGTTGAGAGGTTTGATCTCATTCCTGGAGGAGCAGACCGGTACCAATATGGACTATGACCGCCTGATGGAGGTTATCAGGCACGTGGAGGAGACGCGATGGTGGTGGCGAGAAGCCTATGAGCTGCGGAAGGCTATCCCTACTCCCATGACGACGCAGGACCATTTCGTACTCTTCGTGCCGCATCACATGATGCTCACTGACCCGTTTACGCTGGAGTTCTACAAGGGGCTCTATGAGGAGCTCAAAGAGAGAGTGGATAA
The DNA here is from genome assembly GCA_020344295.1 of Dehalococcoidia bacterium. Taxonomy (GTDB): domain Bacteria; phylum Chloroflexota; class Dehalococcoidia; order SZUA-161; family SZUA-161; genus SZUA-161. Next base: position 553,177 of record CP070819.1, read on the forward strand.
CAAGGTGGGTGCCATTGAGGATGAAAAGTATCGGCTGCTGTGGGGTGTTGGCCTGCCACCCTGGCACACCATGAGCATACTCGACTACTACATTAATTTTGGGGCGGTGTTCGCCGCTGAGACAGCATATATGATTCCCGAGCCTTTCGAGATTCCACCCGGCGTCGCTGACCCGGTGGAGATAATTGCCCTTCGCGCTTTCCAGCGGAACACTTCTCTGCAAAAGCGCGGGCAGGAGGCCGGGGGAGTCCCCCCGCTGGCTCAGGCGCACCTGGAGCGGATAAAGGATTATTATATCGACGGCGTTGTGATGCATATCACTCGGTCGTGCAGAGCTTCCACGATGGGCCAGATACTGGTCAGAAACGTTATTCGTGACCACTACCCCAATATGCCCGTGATGTTTATGGAAAGTGATATTATCGATCTGGACACCTATTCGGATGACGAGACCAAGAACCGGATAGATACCTTCATGGAGATGGTGGGTGCCTATAAGAGGTCGTTGGGCTAGTGGGGTATGCACATTTCTGCCTGAAGAAACCTGATAAGGGAGGCGTAAATGACTAGGCCACTGGAAGGTATCAGGGTGCTTGACTGGACGGCTTGGCAGCAGGGGCCGGTAGCCAC
>CP070819.1:553906-558202 GCA_020344295.1 Dehalococcoidia bacterium
TCGCCGCGTATCCGATTACACCGCAGTCACCGGTCACAGAGAAGCTCTCCGAATATGTAGAAGGCGGTGAGCTCGAGGCTGAGTACGTAGCCGTGGAGAGCGAGCATAGCGCGCTTGCGGTATGCTCTTCGGCCTCTATCGCCGGAGCCAGGACCTTCACCGCCACCAGCTCCCATGGCCTCGCCTATATGCACGAGATGCTGCACTGGGTTGCCGGGACCCGCCTGCCGGTGGTGCTCGCTTGTGTGAACCGTGCGATTGGAGCGCCCTGGAACGTGCTTAACGACCAGCAGGACTCAATTTCCCAGCGCGATACCGGCTGGATACAGGTCTATGCCCGCAACAATCAGGAGATCCTCGACTCGATAATCCAGGCCTACAGAATAGCCGAGGCAGTCTATATCCCCGTCATGGTCTGCTACGACGGATACATCCTGTCCCACACCGACATGCCCGTGGACGTCCCGTCTCAGAAGGATGTCGACAGGTTCCTGCCGTCGTACAAACCCCACACTGTACTCGATGCAGCCAACCCGAGGAACTACAACCTGGTCACGCTTGCCAATCCCAGGGTCAACGCCGAGGGCGTGCTCTGCCATGGATACATGGAGATCAGGTATCTGCTCCAAGAGGCCCTGCAGAACTCGGTGGAGACGATACAGAGTGTGGGGCGGGAATTCGGCGAACTGTTCGGCAGAAGCTATGGAGGCATGGTCTGGAAGGACCGGGTGGTCGACGCCGAGATAGTTATCGTAGCCATGGGCAGCCTGGCGATGGAAGCGACGGTGGCTGCTGATATGCTTCGCGAGGACGGCCACAATGTGGGCTTGCTCGGCCTGAGGGTGTTCCGGCCATTCCCCAAGATCGACGTGGTCAACGCCCTGAAGAGTACGCGCCTGGTCATAGTCTTCGATAAGAATATCAGCTATGGATCGGAGGGGGCTACCTGCTCCGAGATCAAATCAGCCCTATATGGAAGCGGCGCCAGCGCGGTGATACGCAACTTCATCGTCGGGCTCGGCGGCCGGGATGTCAAGGCCAGGGAGCTTGCCGATGCGGTGAGCAGATCGCTGCCGTCGCTCACGGACGGAGCTCTGAACAACGAATACCCCGAATGGATTTGTCATATCTGAGAGGTTAAATAAGTTGCCGACGAACGCAGTCAACCTGACCGAAAAAGAGTACCTGCTGCCGGGCAACCGGGTCTGCCCGGGCTGCGCGCTGTCTCTCGCCTACCGCCACATCCTCAAGGCGCTGGAGGGACAGGTCATCGTAACCGTGCCCGCAAGCTGCCTCACCGTGCTGCACGGTATGTATCCCGTGACATCGGTCTCCGTTCCCTGCGTGAACACGCCGTTCGCCTCCACGGGGGCCTCGGCTACCGGCCTCGTGGCCGGGCTGAAAGCGCTGGGGCGGGAGAACCTGCCCGTGCTGGCCAGCGCCGGCGACGGCGGCACGCACGATATCGGGATCCAGGCGCTCAGCGGCGCCACCGAGAGGCAGGGCAATTTCATCTATATCTGCTACGATAACGAAGGCTATATGAATACGGGTAACCAGCGCTCGGGCTCCACACCGCTGGGCGCGATCTCGGGCACAACCCCCATTCTGGGGAAGCAGCAGAACCCGAAGGACATGACGGCGATAATGGAGGCGCACGGCATTCCCTATGTAGCTGCGGCCAATGCGGCCTACCCGCTGGACCTGTACGATAAAGTCAGGAAGGCCAGGGGCATAAAGGGGACCCGGTTCATGCACGTGTTCACGCCGTGCCCGCCGGGCTGGCGCTTTCCCTTCAGCGATACCATCAGGATCGGTGAGCTTGCGGTACAGACCGGGTGGAACATTCTCTACGAAGTCGAGAACGGCGACTTCCGGCTCACCTCGGCCAGCGAGTCCATCGCCCTCAAAGGCCACCTGAGGCCGGTAAGGGATTTCCTGATGGAACAGGGCAGGTTCAAGAACCTCACCGAGGCCCAGATCGAAGAGCTCCAGGAGCGGGTCAACGCCCGCTGGCAGCACTGCCTCGACCGCGCGGCCAAACAGTAAATCCTGCCTCCTCAAGAATCATCTTTTCGACTTTGATAACAGCAGCCCCTATTCAAGATTCTGCTGCCAGCATACCACTTGACTAGTGACCATAGTCATGCTATGCTCCTACGCACTTCGGTGGCGGAGGATGCTATGGGCAAATTCACTGTATTACTGAATATACTGCTCGCTATTGTACTGATCGCTGGCACCGTTGGGTGCAATGGGGGGGAGGCAACACAGACACCTGCAGAAGGCACGCCTCCCGGACCAACTGCGGAGCCGATAACGTTGAAGTTTGTTTCGTCCACTACGCACGAAGGTGTTGCTGCCGAGGCTTATAATCTCTTCGCCGACCTCGTGGAGGAATACACGGACGGCCGTGTCACTGTCGATTTGTTTCTGGGCAGTCAGCTCTTTCCGGTGACCGAGGAATTGGAGGCGGTGGTCACAGGTGCAGTGGATATAATGGCCGACGCCTCCTACTGGATCTTTCAATACGTTCCCGATGTAATGGTATTCTATGTCGATGGTGTGTGGGAAGGTCGTGAGCACGCCTATGCCGCGCTGGAAGAAAGCGAGCTGCCCCGGGTCCTGGCGGAGAGGATTGAGGAGGCAGGTCCGGTCAAGGTACTCGGTTTCATGCCTGCATCGCTGGTAATGGGTATTATCAACAGCGTTAAAGAGAGCACTCACATGAAGGCCCTCGAAGGCTTTAGGATTAATTCGTCGCCGGGGTCTCCACCGGCACCGATATATGACTATATGGGAATGGTGGGCGTGCCTCTGGCTTACGAGGAGGTCCCTACGTCCTTTATGCAGGGCATACTCGATGCCGTACAGATCACTTCCGACTCAATGGTCAGCCTGAGGTTGTATGAAACAGGTAACCATGTGCTCTGGCGCATCTCGTCGTTTCCCAATCTCGTGATGATAATGAACGAGGATTCCTGGGAGAGCCTTCCCGCCGATGCCCGGGATATCATCATCACCGAGGTCATGCCCGAGGTCTATGAATTCGCCAAGACGAAATACCGCGAGATCGAAGAAGTATCAGTACAGACAATCGCGGAAAATGTTGAGACAGTGAACTGGGTTACACAGGAAGATCTCCATGCATACGTTGAATATGCAAGGGACCATCCTGTGTGGAAGACGCAGATGCTAATGGTTGACCCCGAGATCGTCGAGATCATTGAAGATTGTAAACGCAGCAGTCAACAATACCAGGCAGATTAGTTAGCTCAAGCAAGACTTCCGGCTGATCTTAAGATATTAACCTCAGGATGCTTTTCTATTTTCACACAGTACTACACCTCGTTGACTTGCGCGAAATACAGGGATAAGATGGCCTTAACACGAAAGATATGCCAGAAAGGGTGACGGATAGAAGATGAGCGTAAAAGGGCTGGAACGATTCAGGCAGGACCGTGATGCCCTGGAGCTCGGGGTACAGGCACTGGAGGGAAACCCGGTAGCAGAGAAGCAGCTGACCGCCACTCTGGCCAGAACCATCGTCGAGAGCTATGACCGGATAATCGAATGCGCCGAGGAGGCCAGGCCCTTCGTCGCCAACGTCTACGCCAACGCCCCGGAGCTGCTGGTTACCCTCGACCTGCCGTGGTATTCTATCTCGCAGATACCGTTCCTGCCGACCTCGGAGCCCTATATTCTCGATGAGATCGACGAGGCGGAGAGGGCCGGCCTGGGCACTGAAATGTGCACTCTCATCAGGCTGGGGATCGGCAACGTAGAGGCAGGGCGGATGCCGCCGCCGACCGCCCTCATCGGGCTGCTCTCCCCCTGCGATGGCGCCGACATGCTGCACCAGGCCATCGCCCGCCACAGGGACTGGCGGGACGTGCCTATGTTCTGCACCGATCCGCCTTATTACGACACAGATCGCAGTATCGATTTCCATGCCCGCGAGCTGAGGCGCATGTTGGGATTCCTCGAAGAGCACACCGGAGCCGCATTTGATATCAATCGGCTGCGGGAGACTATCACAGAATCCAACAAGCAGTACGAGCTTTGGGTGGAGTACAACGAGCTGAGGCGGGCCGTACCGTGTCCCCACAGCGCCGCGCAGGGAGCCCAAGCGTGGAATGTGGCCCAGAACTACATGGTCGGGAATCCCAGGGGCACCACGTGGTTCCAGAGGCTTCTCGACATTACCGAGAAGCGGGTCAGTGAGGGTAAGGGTAATGTCGAGAATGAGAGAATAAGGCTGTTCTGGTTCGATATTCGGGCGGTTTGGTTCCCCGA
>CP070819.1:558302-563364 GCA_020344295.1 Dehalococcoidia bacterium
CATAGCGGCTGTCGATCATAGGATACTCTCCATAGGCTGCATCCCTTTCACGGGCAATAGCCTATAGCATTGCGCAGATTAAGGCAAGACGATAGATAACTATGCCCCATCCGTTGTCACTCAGCACAATAGAGGTTAATATATGAAGTCAAAGAAATGGCATTTATCGGTTTATTGCTGATATGCTAGTGGTTAATCGGGATTTATTGTGCAGCAGAATAGTACAGTCAACAACCCGCTTCTGGCGATTGTCGGCATGACCGGCTCCGGCAAGTCATCCATAGCGCACCACCTCGAGCGTAAGGGATGGCATATCATTCGTTTCGGCGGCATAACGATGCGCGAACTGGAGTCCCGTGGCCTCCCAGTCAACGAAACCAACGAAAGGTCTGTCCGGGAGGAACTGAGGGAAACACACGGAATGGACGCCTTCGCCAGGCTATCATTAGCGGAGATTGAGGAGAGCCTTTCGAAAAGGCCTACCGTAATCGACGGCCTGTACTCCTGGTCTGAGTACAAGTTCCTCCGACAGCATTTAGGTAATAAGCTGAAGCTGGTCGCGATATACACCACCCGCTCGGTGCGCTATGCACGCCTGTCGCAAAGACAGGAGCGCCCCCTCACATTCGAGGAAGCCGAGCAGCGTGATTTCGCGGAGATCGAGAATGTCGAAAAGGCGGGGCCGATCGCGATCGCGGACTACACGATAATTAACAACGGCACCGAAGAGGAGTTGCTCGCAGCAGTGGACGCTCTGCTGTCCGATCTCATCCCCGATTGAATCCTATAGCTCACTTCGGCCAGAAGCCCTTTATCTCCGTGTTACAAGAGGGGCAGCGCCCGTCCTTCAAATCGGACTTCTCGACTCCCATATAAGCCCTTTTTACCACCATTCTCTGGCAATCAGGGCAAACAGTATCGGAACCCTCGAAAACGTTACCCAGGTAAACATGGTGAAGTCCCGCCCGCAATCCTATTTCCCGGGCCATATGCAATGTCTCCACCGGCGTAGCATCACGATCGCCGAACTTATAGTCGGGACGGAACCTGCTGATATGCCAAGGGATATCCTTATCCAGCCCGGCAATGAACTCCGCGATCTGCCCCAGTTCCTCCTCGGAATCGTTTTCTCCCGGGATCACCAGCGTTGTTACCTCCACCCAGATGCCGAGCTGCTTTATATACTCGATCGAGTCCAGAACTGGCTGCAGGCGCGCTTTACAGTTGAACTTGTAGTATTCATTATTGAAGCTCTTGAGATCGACATTGGCCGCATCCAGATAGGGCTGAATAGCATCCAGGGCCTGCCTGGTCGTGAATCCGTTGGTCACAAAGACGTTGTATATACCGGCCTTTCTGGCCAGCACAGCGCAATCGTAAGCATATTCAAAGAAAACGGTCGGCTCGGTGTAGGTGTAAGAGATACTCAAACACCCGTGTTTTTTGGCCTCGCTGACAACCTGGTCAGGCATTAACTCACGCCCCGCAAGGATGGCCCCATTCTCCCTCGAAACCTGCGAGATCTGCCAGTTCTGGCAGAATCCGCATTTGAAATTGCAGCCTATTGTGGCTATGGAAAAGGAGGTTGAACCGGGGAGAAAATGGTAGAGCGGCTTCTTCTCGATCGGATCTATATTAGCCGCTATCGACCGGGCATAGACAAGCGTGTAGAGCGTCCCTTCAATATTCTGTCTGACACCGCAGACGCCCAACCTTGAATCCGCTATCTTACACTCGTGGGCACAGAGATAGCAGTGAACCCGGGAGTTATCCAGCTTCTCGTAGAGCATTGCCTCTTTTCTCATTGCAAGTGTCCTGACGATCTACTCAAGCTTTTACTCATTTACTTCGAGTACGCTGCTTCCGCCATCCGTCGAGGCGACGGATCACCTCTTCATCGCTCAGATCATACCAGTTGCGATAGAAGCTGGCCACAGCGAAATGATATACACGTGCTGTTACAAGGCATACTAACTCATACACATGCGGTCTGACAAGGTCGCAGGCTGTCTCCGAAGCCACTGGCACAGCTACAACAATCCTGGCCTGTTCACGACGTTGCACTGATTTGATAGCAGCGATCATCGTGTATCCTGATGCCAGGCCATCGTCACAGATGATAGCAGTCTTCCCCTGCACCAGAGGCGGATCCAGCTTCCCGCGAAAGAGAGAGCTACGCCTGGCGATCTCGTTTCGCACCTGCTCGCTCTGTCGCTTTATCTGCTCTTCGTCCAGCCCCAATCGTTCGACTAAAGGTTCGTTGAGAATTATGGCACCGTCTTCAGCGACTGCCCCGTAACCGGCCTCAGGATTAGAGGGAATGGTGATCTTACGTGGAACAACGATGTCGAGGTCTGCGCCCAGCTTTGACGCCAGTTGAATTCCTATGGGCACGCCCCCACAGGGAATGGCGAACACCACGACATCATCACCGATATACTTATCCAGCATCCCCGCAAGCCGTTTACCAGCGTCAGTCCGATCCCAGAAGAGCGGCTGGCTCTCACGGACTTTCATTCAACATCTCCTGAAGATTATGATCTCTCTAAGGCAAATTGCTATCCTCGAAGCTCCCGCAAAGGGGCGCTACGTCACCGGGAGGTAGTATCAAGATAAGTCCTCGGAGATGGAAAAGTTATATAATCCCGGGCGAAAAGATTGAAAAGCTATAACATTTTACTTGGTGGGTGCTTCATATGCGTCCTAGCTTCAATAAGAATCGGGAGAACAAGCCAGAATAGTTCTTGCGGCTCGCGTCTATCGAATTTGTGATAACTTCTTAACCTTTTCCTCGTTCATTTTATGACTTCTTCATCTCCTGTTATTTACTATCTATTACATCACCGATGTTTGAAACGAATTATTTAACATACTTTATTTAGAAAAAGGGGGGCTATGAAAACCAGCATTAGTCAGGTGAGGTATCATTTATTTATTATTGTGCTTGTCGGGTTGCTCGTTATGGCAGTTGTTTTCAGCATATCCTGCGGTGAGGAAGAACAATCGACACCATCAACCCCGGCCCCGAGTGTACCAGTGACTGAGGAATGGGTAGCCGACGGTACTATCAGCGTCGGAGAATACAGCAACTCCCAGATACACGGCAATTACGAAATACATTGGAAAAGCGACGAGGAGTATATTTACGCGGGCATGAAAGCGAGAACAGGTGGCTACGTGTCTGTGGGTTTCCAGCCGGGGAGCAGGATGAAAAATGCCGACATGGTTTTCGGCTTTATCGCCGACGGAGAAGTCACCATATATGACATGTACAGCACCGGCGATTTCGGGCCTCACCCCCCAGACACCGACCTTGGAGGAACATTCGATATCGCGGAGTTCGGTGGCAAGGAGGAAGGTAGCTTCACCATTATCGAGTTCAAGAGAGAGCTCGCAACCGGCGACCAGTATGACAACCCGCTTTTAAGCGGCGTAAACAAGATAATCTGGTCCTACGGATCGTCGGACAGCCTGACACGTCAGCATTCAAACAGGGGATATGGGGAGATCGAGCTTTAGGGGGTCTTATGGACGAGTTCTTCCACTCGATTGAAGCGGCGAGAACAATATATGTACTCGGGATCATAAACCTGGTTGCAGGTACACTGATTTTCTTTACCTGCCGCTGTCTGCCCGGTTCAAAGATCGCCGGCAGGTTGACGAACCACAGCCTGTACAAACGCCTGTTTCGATATCACTGCCATATCTGGAAGGTATTCATACCCTCGGTTGGAGTGCACGCGTTGTTCGCAATTATGCTATACGGCTGGCCGGGCTGAACGATCGATTCCTAGCGGTAACAAAGGTGCGATATGAAGGTTAATCCAGTTCATTGGTTAAAGTTAAGGCCCACACGTGTGAATGTGCGGGCCTTTTTTCTATACGCAGCTACAGAGCTGTCCAATACCGGAACCGAGAAAAGAACGATATTATACTAATCAGCAGGTGTTTCTTTTGGCTTTTTCCGCTTGAACAGAAAGATAGCCACGCCGATCAACAGCAAAGCTCCAGATATGCCGCCGATTATGGGGGCAACAGCTGTCCCACCTGCACCACCCCCCACAGTTAGATAGTCTTTGGTACCGTCGTTATCCAGGTCAAGGCTCTGACATTCCTCACATTCCCAGCCGTTTTCGATGCAGTAGTCCTGTAATGTATCCTTCAAGTCTACTTCGATCATAATCTCCTGCTCTTCCACGTCCTCTATGTTGAATGTCCTCAGATTATCATGGAACGGAATAATGACGGGAAAAGTGACATCGTCCAGGTAGACCACCTCCTCGCTCAGACCGATTCTGGGATCCCAGATACCGAACTGCTCGAGGAGCTCACCGGCAGAAGAATATATTCCGGCGCTGAATATCTCATGCTGCATTCCTATATCCGGGTGTCCGTCCACGACCTGTGAGCTGAGATGTGTTATTGTGTCGTTCACTATCCTGAACTCCATCAGGACTCCCTTTGTTTTCGAAGGAGACCAGTTGTTTAAAACGTAGTTTACACGCTGGCAATCGGCCTCGTAGAAAGAGGGCGTACCACTACAGGAGCAGGTCATAATGTCATCATTTGGAGTATCCGGATCGTAACGCCAGAAATTCTTCTGGCAGTCTGGAGATTGGGGGGTAGTGGGATTGTCCCATCGGATCTGCCTGCAGGTGCCCTGTGTCCATCCGGCTTTATTGACTGCATTCTGACAGTTTGTCAAAGAGCTCCAGACGTTAGAATTCGGATCGTTCTGCTTGTAAAGCGTGTTGCCGCAGTACTCATCGACCAGACCAAACACTGCATGGCCAGATTCGTGAATGACGATATCCCATATCCAGTTGGTGGAGCTGGGATTAAAGGCTGCCGCCCATGTACTTGTCGGGCCAAGCTGGTTGGCGCAGCCGCAGATTCCCTGGTTCGATGAATCGGAAATCAGCCCTGCTGAGTCGGCGAAATAGGCTTCTTTCCAGAAGTTAGTCGGTACATTTGTTTTACAGCATTTAGGCTCCGTCCCGAAGCCGCCTACATAACGATAGAAATTAAGTTTGTCTTTGTAGCCGGCAGCAATGGGATCTAC
>CP070819.1:563464-566470 GCA_020344295.1 Dehalococcoidia bacterium
GATATTGAGTATTCTAAATGCCCTGCCATCAGCTGTCCTCGCTATCATCAGGTCATAGCTCCAGACATGGTCTTTGTGCTGTGGCCTGAACCGGACACAAGAGCCGTCATTAAGCCACAGCCTCCCTCTCTTTGGCTGCTTTAACGGCACCTTCAGCCCTTCCTTCCTCCAGATCCGTTCCACCCTCTTATGATTCACTTGCCACCCCTCGTTCTTCAGCATCGCTGTAATCCTTCGATAGCCATATCTACCAAATTGTGTTGCCAGTTCTATAATGCGACTTGTTAGCCTCTCCTCCTCATCGGTAATACATGGAGTATACCTCTGTGTCTTCCTGGTTTGACCAACTACTGCGCATGCCCGCCTCTCCGAAACGCCCAGTTTCTCCTGTACTTGTATTATGGCTGTACGCTTCCTCGACAGGCTTAGAAGTTTCCCTCTGCAACTTCTTTCAGGATAGCATTATCCAGCGAAAGATCTGCCACCAGCTTTTTAAGACGGGTATTCTCCTTCTCCAAATCTCTGAGCCTTTTTGCCTGTTCTACCCGCATGCCACCATACTCTTTACGCCAGCGGTAATATGTCTGCTCAGTTACACCAATTTTCCTGCTGGCTTCTCCTGTGGTTGCACCCTGGCTGATGTGGACCTCGGCTTCCCTCAGCTTGTTGATGATCTGTTCCGGAGTAAAGGTTTTCCTGCCCATTTATGCCCCCTTTGTTGTCCTTCTAGACTAACATTAACACTGGACTCCTTTTCGGGGGGCAGGTCAACCTACCGTATAAGATCTAGATAGACAATCGAATCTCTACAATGGCCCTCCGGATCGCCACCCGGAGGGTTCATTGTATTTATTAGCGAATTCTCAGGGAAATACTAGGAGGTAATTGATAAATATGGCAGAGGCAATTCTATAATAGGCCTTAACAGAAGAGCCCTTATATAACCGAACCTAGAAGATTCATTTAAAAAGGATCGATAATGCTTCCTTTCTCAGATCAGTAGACTAATAAAAGAGCGGGCTTATAACCCGTTCTTTTTACGTTAGCGCTATGGCTAAAAACGAAGCTTTGACGAGCCCAGGAAGCTATATAGCCATTCCATATAGCGGGAACTCTAATTTTTAAGGTGGTACAATAATTAGAAGTTGGTCATCTCTTACGCGCTAAATTATTGAAATACGTCACCAGGACAGAATGATAACGGAGATTAAGAAACATCATGGCAAGATAGCGCCATTCATCGATTAGTAATACCAAATGCGTATATAATAAATCCCGCTTCATGACGATAAGATAATACTACGGAGGGTAATGACGTGGAGCCAGATAATGATACAGAAAATGAAATGTATATGGATACAGGACTTGAACTCGATACCGTTGAGCATCTTATCCAACGCCTATATCCGCCATTAGTAAGAAAAGACAAATAGTCAATCAAGATTATCGTGAATACTACGATATCGGCAAAGACAAATCATCCAAGATTGAACTTAACCAATAAAACCATGTTGGCAAATTCAAGATCTAGTTATGGTATTATTTTCTAATTACTTTGGTTGACTCATCAGCAGCGCTACGGGGAAAACATTAAATGCCAGAGAAACGGGTAAACATATATCTTTTGATGTCAGTTGAATGTGCTCCTCGGTAAATATGTTTTTCCAGTCACGTGGGGCATTATCCGGCAGCATTAAGTAGTCGTCACCCCAGACATCTTGCCCAACGGGCAATTGGTCTACAGATACAACTTTTGTTACCAGACGAGGTGTTGCTACAAGTGCCCAGCAATCGGCCCTTCTCCGTGAAAAAGCACAGACATGATCAGTTCTCTCGCCATACGCTTGATGGGGTATATAATCTCCGTCTGAGAACAGATCCTGATATGCCTGACGAGTATTCAGCGCCTTATATATGATGAATAACTTTACCCGCCCATCTTCCCATGTACTCAACAACTCTCTAACCAGTGTGTTCACTTCATTAGTTTCACGTCGTTTTAACTCGCTGAGCATTTGCATATTGCGATGATACCTCACCGGACGCCTGTTGTCGGGATCGACCAAGCTGAAATTCCAGGTTTCTGTACCCTGGTAAAAATCCGGTATTCCCGGTGAAGTGATCTTTAGCAGCAATTGCGACAAAGAATTTATGGCCCCGTAATATGCTACATATCTTTGCAACTCCCGGAAATCCTTCAAGAATTCGCATTGTTCTGAATCATCCAGTATTTCTTCGATAAACCTGATAAGGGCAGATTCGTATAGATTATTTGGTGATATCCAGGAAGTATATGTCTTTGACTCACGCGCAGCTTTTAAACAATAGTCTTTAAAACGTTCCCAAAAAGATAGAACCTCATTTTCCATTAAAGGCCAGGCCCCGATGAGTGTCTGATAAATCAGCGTCTCCATAGCTAAGTCAGGCACAACATTTCCATCAACGCTCTCTTTTTTCGGATCATTCAATATGCTCCATTTGATCAAGCTCTCGTTCCAGGTTGCCGGTATTTCGGATAATATATTTAGCCGCGCCCTAACATCTTCACTACGTTTAGTGTCATGTGTAGACGTCGCGTTCATAGTGTGGGGCCAATCGGACAGCCTGATAAGGTTGAAATGATGGAAAAATTCGACAGGGGAATCCACACTAATCGGCTTGGAGCCCACATCATTGAGCGAAATCAACGGATTATAACTGTACAGCGCAGTATCCTCAAGGCCTTTAGCCATGATAGCGCCTGTAAATTGCTGCCAGCGTATCAACCACGAAAGCCACTCATTTTTCTTAACCTCGCTGTCGTTTGATTTAAGATCAAGTAACAATATCTGCCTCAAAAATCCCAGCGCCTCCCGTTCTGTTTCTGTCACCCTTTGTTGAGCTTCAGCTACGGCTTCCTCAATATACCTTCTGTCTCTCGCGGAAACACCGAAGCTCTCAGTATAAGTTCTATAAACAGGCAGGCAAGCTGTCACTTCGATCAGCGAATTGAGAAAATCCTGATCC
>CP070819.1:566570-571579 GCA_020344295.1 Dehalococcoidia bacterium
GCACCGTTGAGGAAATAGCCTATCGCCTCAATCTCAGTGACAGTTGCCCTGAGGGAGTAATCCTGCTTTGCCTGGATGGCTGGCCTATAGGCTACTGCTGGACAACTATAGCGGTGAAGGAAAGCATAGCGGCGGGCCCGAAGGTGGGACGCATCTACATGATCGGCGTTGTCCCTGAACACCGCGGGCAGGGCCTGGGAGGGCTAGTGCTCATGGCAGGTTTGTCTTACCTTCAAGGCAGAGGAATCGAAATCGTTGAACTTACGGTGGACAGCGAAAACAGGGAGGCTCTCGCTCTTTATAAATCCGTTGGCTTCAGGAAGCGCTCGTCCACCATCTGGTACGAGAAGCCTCTGGATTAGTTTGTCTCCTTGGCGGATTCGCCCAGAAGGGCCTTATACTCCCCAATCATCTTCGCGGCTATGTTGGACCAGCTGAAGCCGGTTACGGACGAGCGAATCACCTCAGCGGATTCCCCGGGATCGGTTTGACCGGAAATAAGCATTGCTATGCTTTCTGCGAATAGAGCTGGTGCATTGTTGTTGATTAAATATCCGTTTTTACCTGGCAGAACGACACTCTCCATGCCCCCAACCCTGGTTGCCACTACAGGTGTGCCGCATGCCAGTGATTCCAGTGCAACCAGGCCGAAGCTCTCATAGTATGAGGGCACAACACATACGTCGGCTGCGCTGTAATAGAAGGGCAGGTCTTCCTGTCTGACAGTGCCGATAAAGACCACACTATCTTGAATATTAAGATCACGTGATAGATTCCGCAGTCTCTCCAACTCGGGCTCACACTCATCGTTGCCACCAATGACCACCAGTTTGAACTCACGATCCCTGTTCAGGCTGGGCATAGCCATAAACAGCTGGTCTATCCCCTTCAGTGGTTCAACCCGGCCTACAAACAGGGCGATATTGTAGCCATTGAAGCCCAGATGTCGGCGTGCGGTTTCTCGGTCCATACTCTGGAAGAGGCTCAGATTCACGCCGCAGGGAATCACACTGACTTTTTCCTGCGGAGCGCTGTAATAGTGGATCAGGTCAGCCTTCTCTTTCTGAGTAGCGGCGATAATCTTGTGACAGTCACTGACTAGCTCCCTCTCGCTTACAACGCGTAGTTCCGGTTCATCTTCCCCTATGCCGATGACGTTTTTAACCGCTCCCAGCGTGTGGAACATGGTGATATGGGGCACGTGCCACCATGTCTGCAGTTGCCTCCCCACCCAAGCCGACAGCCAATAGTGGCTGTGGATTAAATCGTATTGCAGGGCATTGCTCTTCCTGAAATTCTCTACAGAACAGGCCATGTCCGCTAGATGAGTGTAGAGCACCAGCTTGTGAATGTGCTCAACATCTCCAACGCGAAGATGAATAACCCGGGTATTATTCCCCAGTTCGACGATCTGGTCGTCATCGGGATCGTGAGCGCGAGTGTAGATATCGACCGAATGCCCTATCCTCCCCAGTTCATGCGCCAGCTCCCTGATGTATACGCTCATGCCGCCAGTGTCCTTGCTGCCGAGCGTACCTATGGGGCAGCTATGTACACTGAGCATGGCTATTCTCAGTTGATCTGGTGTCATTGGGAATCTGTCCTCCGTTGGTTCCTGTCTAACTATGTGATTGAAAATGGCCTATTTCAGCGCTATCCGACAGCTATGGATAGGTATTTCCCTGCCGCCCAGACGGTACTTATATTCTTCGGCCCCTTTCAGGAAGTCGTATCGCTTCCTTCCCCTCTCTATGCTGTCCTTAATGGAAAACACCTTAGAGAGTAACCCCACGCTCAAGTAACCGTGAGGTGGATCGTAACCGCTGTTGTAAAGGTAGATACTATCATTGTAGTCGAAGGACATTATAGAGGCAACTGGTAGTGTATGGATGCTTAACACGCCCATTCTCAGGAGTCCGGCCTCTGCCATCGTCTCCGCGATTGAATTAAAGAAGGACTCCATCCGCTCGGTCATGAACGCTGCCTTGTCGGATCTGCTGTCGCGTAGCAACCTGAGGAACAGGTCCATGGTATCCATGATACTGTCCGGGTTCTCGAATATTCTATACTCTATGTCGCCGGCTTCGTACAATCTCCGGAGTTTTCGGCCGACCTCCCGCCGTTGCTTTGGGGACAGTGTATCGAGGTATCCCTCCCAGGTGGGAGGAAGCTCCAGGTCAAGGGAGACATCTTCGAGGCTACAGGATGTGGTGTATCCTTGAGTCTTCGCTATATCGATCAGGTGTGTGAGCGCCGCCGAATCGGATCGCAGTGCCTCAAGATATAGCTCGCTTACCTCTGTCTGCTTCAGGTAATCCAGAATGACCGTGAAAAAGGCCCCTTCCCTGCCCGGCTCGACAACGAAATCCATGTAATCACAGACGTTTGCGCTGCCGATGAAGCTGGCCCTGCCATCATTTATCATTAGGGGGGCGATTCCAATGATTCTTTCATCCTCTGTAACACCGCACAGGTGTTCTTCAGCCCCGGCGCCAAATACCCGCCACCAGGCTTCCAGCCAGTATGGCAGGACAAAGACGGAGCGCCACTCAAGGCGGTGGCCCGGGTCCTTCCAGGAAGAGGCCAGGTCTTCGAAACTCTGTCTGACTAGCCTGTAGCTCATACTCGTTCCTGTCAGTGTATCACCTTGATTCGAACGATTCAATTTAAATGCGATTCTGGGTATTGACTGACTTGATTTCTTTCCCACCTAGCCGCCCTTCGGGACTTCGCCCATTTATCAATTGGATGTTGCGGGGGCGCAAGCTTCAGAAATAATACTAGGGTGTGTGGGCAGAGTAAACGCCGTTCACTAGCCTCTGTAATATTATTGCCAATGGTCACGGGCTCTTGGATGGTGCAGGCGGAAAGGATATAATTCCTGTGGGAATCAACCGGATATGACTCTAATGAGAACAGGCTATAGTCACAGATAATATGGGGAATGTGTACGTCACGGGCGGGGGCGAACGTGGCCACAATTAATTATGTGTCCGGAGAAGGGGTGCCGTGAGCTGGCTGGACGGGGGGATGCTGTCGCCCATCAACGAGGGAGGAGTCAGGTTTCGGAAAGGGTTGTTCCTCGGTGTATTGGGGCTAGTATTTCTTCTGATATATGTAATCGATCTTGCTTTTAATGACTTGCAGATAGATGTAGCTAAAGCCGTTCTGCCCTTTCTAGTCCTGAGCGCAGTAGACATACTTTTGATAACTGAAGATCCACTGCAGCATTCCAGATCGGATGATAACCGCTATATTTTGTTCTTTCAGGCCCAGTTCCCTCGAATATATATTCAGAAGAGATACGGTCTGCCGGCCCCCGAGGCAAGACGGAGATGGCTCAGTGTCCTCCGGCAGTGGAAGGACGAGGATCACCCGAACCACCATTATTTCGTCACTTTATTGAGAGCCAGATATGAGTGCCGCACGGTCTTCTATCTTCAGCGGACGCTGATCTGGCTCTCACTGCTGTCGTTCGTGGCGCTGGTTGTACTTGCTATTCTGTCATGGGGAGGCGTCGACTTGCCGCTTTACTATTCCTTTGAGAACGGCGGCCTCCTAGTAATCAGGATTATTTTTCCGTTCATTCTTTTGGGCGCGTATATATATCTGCGTGTATCCCACTTGCCGGACTGGGAAAGCCCCTCGGGGGTATGGCTGAAATGGAAGGTGATAAACGACCTCCTCAAGGCCTGGTGGGACGAGAACGAAGGTACCGCTGCCGGGAAGTAAGCGGGTCGCAGCATGTGACAAGGAACGCTGCTTGAACTTTTGCTCTTGATCTGAAGCTGTGCGGCTCCTGCGAGCCTGGGTTCTTCTCGGTTGTAGTTTGTGTAGGCTAGAATAGGCGAAGGTTTGACCCTGGCGTTTTTAACTTTTTACGTGTTGATAAATCACCTTAATAGTGAACGCGCTAAAAGGAGTATCCTCGCTGCAAATTCAATAATCATGGTGGAAAAGTGGGTATTTAAGAAGACTTGTTTAGGGGGCAGTAAGCAAAGGAGAGCTACACAGCAACCGCTTATTCGGCCTGGTGTCTCTTTACATGATTCACAAATTCATTAAATTCCCGGCCCATTTGAGCTATCCATTCCTGCCGATAGCTCATTATCCAATCAAATGGGAAATCCTCGAAGGTTCCGTGGTCTTTAACGTACTCGATGTGAGGCTTACCCTCAATATTGAATGCAGAATCTCGGGCGTCGTGCACGCCGTCGAACTCTACGGGTACAAACCCTCCCTTCCGACAAGTCTCCAGGTCATAGGAACAACAGGCGTGTACCCATTTGCCATTGATAAACATCTCAACATAGCCGTGCTGCACAATCAGGTTGCCGCCGCCAATCATAGCTCGGAACTTTGGCGATAGAAGATGGTCACGGATATCAACAAATCCCAAACGTGCAGGAATCCCAGTGGCCCGGCAGAGCGCGGCAAGAAGCACAGCCTTATGTTCACAATGTCCGTCGCCCCGCTCCAGAGTCAAACTTGCTTTGTAATGTTCTAAAAGATAACAATAAGGTGAATATGGATTATGCTTAATTTCATCTCTAACAGAATAGAAGAGGGTCCTAGCTTTCTCGTGTTCTGTTTTCAATCCTCTGGTTAGCTCACGAGCTTTTTGTTTGACAGACTCGGTATCACAATCAATAGTAGGCGTACATTTCAAATATATTTCCATAATTTATCCTCAATTTTATAGACGGGTTTAATTTCGGGATTGCCAATTTGGCACACAATAAGTCCGTGCTTATTATGATTGTCACGCTTCACTCTTGTGCTTATAATAAATTTTATAAGATGTTCGTGGAAATGGATGTCATATATCACGAAATGCTGAATTTGTCAAATTTATCTCGAGCCTGAGTTAGGTTGATTCAAGTGCGCAGTATCTGTATAATTTACTTATACGACTAAATTTACGCAGGATGACGTTATCTCACGGAGGAACTGGACCAGTGAAAGACGGCAGTTTCGATCAGTTTTCCGGCACATCCGATTATGTGACC
>CP070819.1:571679-574550 GCA_020344295.1 Dehalococcoidia bacterium
ATACAGAGAGCAGCTGAAATAGTAGGCCCGGAAGCAGTGGAGTTGGTCGCTGACTATGTGTCGAAGGCGGGACATCTACTGACCTACTGTCCCCGTACTTTCCCCGTTCACGCACTACTGTACGCCATGGAGCCGAGGCAGGCGGTAAACCAGTTGCACGAAATGGGCCTGGTCCTGTTCCAGTGGGTGAACTGGGCCAGCGGTCTTGAAGGCGCCTATTTGAGCAGCGCCGTATTTCGCAAGATAGCCGCCAGGTTCTGGGGCAGTGAGCTGGCTGCGGATTTCTCCACCTGCGATGGAAAGGCCCTGGCAGCGGCCAGCATCCAGGACCGCGAGTATGCCAAGGAGTGCCTTATCCTCTGCGACTTTACCTGGCCGGTCACACATGTCCTTTCCGGCGACCATGTGGGTGATCCATCTATCGACAGCAAGATGCTCTCCGCCGTTACCGGTGAGGACATCTCTGAGGAAGAGCTGTATCGCATCGGGGAAAGGGTCTTTAACCTGCAGAGGGCGATACATATCAGAGAGGGGCACAAGGGAAGGGAAAGCGATATGCTCCCCGAGGCCCTGTTCATCATGCCACTTAAAGGCCATGCCATGAACCCACAGGCGCAGGCACCGGGTAAAGACGGAGAGATAACCTCAAGGATGGGCATGGTTGTGGACAGGGGCGAGTTCGAACGGATGAAGGGGGAATTCTACGAACTCAGGGGCTGGGATGTTGACAGCGGCCTCCAGACGAAGAAGAGGCTGGAGGAGCTCGATCTCAGCGAGGTCGCGGAAGAGTTGGGACCAAAAGGGTTAGCCTTATAGCTCATCGCTAGGAAGGAGATTCTCATGGCGGAGCAACCTCTGTCAGATGTGCGGATACTGGATTTAACCTGGCACATCGCGGGGCCCTTCTGTACCAAGCTCTTCGCGGACTATGGCGCAGACGTAATCAAAATCGAGCGTCCGGGCCAGGGCGACCCGGCGCGAGGACTGGGCCCGTTCCACGAAGATGATCCTCATCCTGAGAAGTGCGGCCTCTTTCTGTACCTGAACACCAACAAGCGTAGCATCACCCTCAATCTGAACACCCAGACCGGAAAGAGGATTTTCAAGGACCTGGTGGAAGACATTGATATCATCGTCGAGAACTTCAGTCCTCACGTAATGCCCGGCCTCGGGCTGGATTACGAATCCCTTGAGAAGATTAATCCCAGGCTGGTAATGACCTCCATCTCCAATTTTGGCCAGACGGGCCCTTATCGGGATTTTAAATCCTCGGAGCTTATCATCTACGCGATGGGCGGCGCCATGTGCACCACCGGCGTTGGCGACTGTGAGCCGGTTAAAAAGGGAATGAACGTCATGCAGTACCAGGGGGGCAACACAGCAGCCACAGCCACCATGATTGCTCTCTTCGGTGCCAGAGCGAATGGAATCGGCCAGCATGTCGACGTCTCTCTCATGGAAACCCAAATGGGTGCCATCGACAGAAGGATGAGCGAACTGCTAGCCTATGAGTACAACGGCGAACTGACGCCCCGGATGGATATCGCCGGGCTCCTGCAGTACCCCTACGGCATCTTTCCCTGCGGCGACGGTTACGTCGATGTAGCCGGCGGATTTATGTTCCTCAACCGGATCGAAAAAGTGCTGAAAATACCTATTATGGAAACGTACGGCGGCGCCAATCAGTTCGATGTCAATCGCAGGGAGGAGTTCCTTGCAAATATATGGTACCCCTGGGTCTTGGAGCGCACCCGGAGAGAGATCGTCGAAGCCTGCCAGGAGGGACGTGTGATGAGCGCCCCCATCAATACAACCGAGGACCTGCTCCGGGAGTCCCAGCTGCAGGAGAGGGACTTCTGGGCGGAGGTCGACCATCCTGTAGTCGGACGGCTGACCTACCCCGGCAGGCCGGTCTTATGTGACGAGCTTCCGTGGAATATTAGGAGGCCGGCGCCACTCCTGGGGGAGCATAACGAGGAAGTCTATACTTCACTGGGATATACGAAAGAAAACCTGGTGAAACTGAGGGAAATGGGGATTATCTGAAATGGCCAGGCTACCGCTGGAGGGAATCAGAGTAATCGGTATGACGCAGATGTGGGCCGGCCCCACTGCCGAGTATCATCTGGCCGACTGGGGCGCTGAGGTCATCAAGGTGGAATCCCTTCATTACCTCGCCGTCGGCACCAGAGGCCCTGCCCCCAGGCATCCTTTCTACGCTGTCGATTTCGTGAAAGGGGGCTATGCCGCATATCTCAAGGAAGGCTATGACGAGGTCAACGGGAGGCCGTGGAACCGGTGCTGCATGTCCAACGTGCACGGCCGGAACAAGTTTTCCTGCACCATAGACTCCTTTACGCCCAGGGGCAAGGAGATTCTGCAACGCCTAATAAAGGTTAGTGATGTCTTCATTGAGAACAACCAGCCCGCCGTTATGGAGAAACTGGGCCTGACCTACGACGTTATCAGCCAATGGAATCCCAAGATTATAATGATGTCCATGTCGGGCTTCGGCCAGACCGGGCCGTTGAAATACTACCGTGCACTCGGCGCTCACCAGGACGACTTCCTGGGACACACCTACCTCAGAGGCTATGTTGACCGGGACGTGACCGCCAACTCTGCCATCTACCACGGTGATGAGGCCGCAGGTACTAATGCCGCGTTTATAATCGTGATGGCCCTGCACCAGAGAAACAAAACCGGAAAGGGCATGTTCATCGATATGTCGCAGACCGAGGCCACCATGCTTCAGCTGGGTGAGGCGATCATGGACTTCACTATGAACGGGAGGATCACCGAACGGACCGGTAACCGTGACCTCTACGGAGCCGTCCAGGGCTGCTACCGCTGCAGTGGAGAGGACAGGTG
>CP070819.1:574650-578745 GCA_020344295.1 Dehalococcoidia bacterium
CGTGAGGCCAATGCCCTGACGATCCTGATGTTCGGCATCGGATTCCTGATCTTTGTCGTCGGCCTCTGCACCGGCCTGCTCACCATCCCTCATGGTTTCGTTGGCTGGATCGCCACCTGGGTGGTCGCATTCGCCCTGCGGTCCTACTGCGGCACGGTGACATACGAGGACAGAGTCGACTATGAACCAGAGTACTAGAAACAGCATCTATTAGATAATCGAATCTCTTTCTACTACAAGGAACCCTCCAGACGACGGAGGGTTCCTTGTTTTATCTTTTATTTGGTACCCGCCTGTCGTTCCTATAAATACGTTATGTCATTACCATTTAAAAAGCGCAAACATCGCACTACAGAGAGAGAATGAGCGGAATCTGCTGGATAAGTAAATCGATATATTAGCGTGGAAGCCATTATCAATATATAAGGTAATGGCTCGTTGATGTTGTAAGATTAGTTAACATTGATTAAGAAATGATATTGACAAACGAAGCTATAAAAGCTATAATAGTTCCCGATTAAGAACAGTGCTTTTAACGGTTTAGCAAAATCTCTTCTCAAGGGGGGATGATGCCGCTGAGAAAAGCGATTTCAATCTTTCAGCCACCGGCTAGGTTCGTATCACACAAGGTAATTTCACTTGAGGTCAAGGCGGTTGACCGGTTTGTTCCGGACAGGCTGTTGCTCTTCTACCTGAATACATTAGACAAGCGTATTCCGCCCAAGGCGATCGATGGCATTATCAATGGACTCGACAAGCTTCCTCCTAAGGTACGGTCCTCTCTAATCACGGCGGCAGATGAGTTCGTGCCTGATACAGTTGCCTGCTCTCGAAAGGTCTCCGCTATAATTTCGGGGGTATACAAGTACATACCGGACAGGATAATTCCCCCTGAGTCCATTGAGAACTGGGCACACGTCAAGTCTAAGTTCCATATCCCGACACTGCTGTCGAGAGACAGGCGAGCTGTCGAGACCTAGCCCCAATATCCCGCGAACATCCCCATTGCCTTACAAACCGCTCTACTCCCTTATCCTTTTGCTTCAACTTCCACAGTACTAGTCCAAATGGCATGTTCAACCTGACCTGTATGTAGTTGACGTAGACATATAGTCGTATATACTGGGCATAGTTGAAGCTGTTGTACGCCACGTTGGCTACTTCCCAGACTAAGTACACAGAGGTCCATACCGAAATTGAACGACGAACACTACATAAGGCAAGCACTCACTCTGGCTCGCAGGGGCTTGGGTAAGGCCAGCCCCAACCCTATGGTGGGCGCAGTGATTGTGCGCAATGGCGAGATAATTGGCCGCGGGTACCATCGCCGCTGTGGGGGCAACCACGCTGAGATCGAGGCCATACATGATGCCGGAGAGGATATCAACGGAGCAACGCTCTACGTTACACTGGAGCCCTGCTGCCATCACGGAAAGAAGACTCCACCATGCCTGGACACCTTGCTCAAACATGAGTTAGGCCGGGTTGTCATCGGGACTCCAGATCCCAATCCTCAAGTTAGTGGCAGAAGCATCGAGGTCCTGAGAGAGCGAGGCATCCCGACGGAAGTTGGAGTTCTCAGTGATGAATGCCGCCGACTCAATGAAGTCTATTTCAAGTATATTCGAACCAGAACACCCTTTATCACTTTAAAGTTCGCTCAAACCCTCGATGGAAAAATTGCCACTTTTACGGGTGATTCGCGTTGGATAAGCTCGGAGCCGTCCCTTAAGTTTGCCCACAGACTTCGCAGCCACCACGATGCCGTGCTGGTAGGCGTGGGGACAGTTCTGAAGGATGACCCCGAGTTGACGGTGCGCCTGACGAGAGGGAGAAATCCCCTCCGTATTGTTGTAGACAGTAGTCTGAGAGTACCACTTGGTTCCAGGATCCTCAAAGCGCAGGAAGCCGCCCGCACTATTGTTGCTACGACATTAAAAGCCGATAGCGAGCGACATATTAACCTAACGCAGATGGGCATCGAGACCCTGACAGTCGATAGAGACAGTGATGGCAAAGTTGACATAAATGACATGTTGAAAAAGCTGGGAGAAATGAACATTTCCTCTGTTTTAGTCGAAGGAGGAGCGGCTATAAGCACATCGCTGGTCTCTCAGGGGCTCTGGGACAGACTTGTCGTAATCATAGCGCCGAAGATACTGGGCGAGGGGATGGATTCCATTGGTAATCTGAGGATAAAGGCGATAGAGAACGCCCTGAAACTACATTTTGTAAAGACATACCGAAGCGGTGAAGACCTGATTATCGAGGCAACGCCGGAACGTCCCTAAGCCAAACAGATAAATCCTTCTATCATCCTATTAGCCATTGATCATAGCCTTAATAGAATTATCTAGGCAGCGTAGTTACGCTGCAAACTGCTGAGCCTACCTATTGTCGCCCTGAATTTGTGGGGGTTTCGGGGGCATTCGCCCCGAAACATTATTGGGCGGGTTGGCAGCATAAGGACTATCAAGCTGCCTCCTTCATACAACGTTGACAGGAATACGAGAGCTAGGTACAATCAGCTTGGCATGAAGTCAGACTTCTGATCCTCATCTATGTGGAATTGCAGCCTCATCTGTACACCGTAGTGTGGGCCGTTAGCTCAGAGGTAGAGCACCTGACTTTTAATCAGGGTGTCGCTGGTTCGAATCCAGCACGGCTCACCAGCTTCAAAAAGCGATAAGCCTTTTGGGGATTTTTAGAAAATCAGGGTGTCATATCACTAGATCTGCCGACACCCTGATTTTAACATATTTTTTATCAGAAAAATCAACCTAGCGATCCATTAGACAAAAATGGTCGCTGATCATCATTATATGGTCAACCTTTAGAAGCTAATGGACACGCTCAATTTTGAGCGGTCCTTTTCTATATACAGTTCGTATTCGATTAGTATTAATCTTGAAAAACGAACGCCTTTTTTCGCCCCAACGGCCCCAATGCATCGCACTAGTTCAGACACGGTCTCCTTGCGACGCTGTTGAACCCAAAGCATCGTACTTCATGAACGCGTAGGGCAGGAACTCTGCAGCATCTGTTTCAGCAACAACAGTACCTGGCAGCATCGTGTAGTCGCCAATCGTATAGGCCGCGCCCAATACGCCAACAACATCCGCGTCCCCCCAGAAATCGTGTTCTGAAGAAGACAGTGTTATATCAGCTTCGCCAATCTCCAAACGGCTGATGTGTCTTCTTGTCACTCCCCTGATGAGTCGTGGGCTGTAGTCGAATCCTGACCTGTCAGGTGATGGGAAGTACTTGAAGTTGTACGTGACAGAATCACGATCAGGGCTGAAGGCCTCATCCACTAGTTGGCGAGCACTTTCGTCGTTGAGTCTGCCAGTTAGCCTTGCTTTGACGTGGAGAAACCGCACGCCACGGCGGTCTGTCCAGCCTTCGACCTGCTCTCCGGCACGTGCGAGGTGAATGTCCCCCATCTTCTTGGGATACCCATAGACCTCGCGACCGAGGGCCATTGCCATGTCGTTCGTGACTGGCATGGCAAGACAGTAATAGCCTGCCTCACCATTGAACTCAGCCTGCAGGAACAGCGCGCTCTCCAGGTATGCTATGCCGAGATTGGTTCGAGGGTAATTGGCGATGAAGACGAAGCCGACGGGTACTGCTGTTGGTTTGAGAGGAGCCGGAAGCAGTCGACCTATGGTCTCCGACTTCGTTTCAAAGAACACTGTCAGCCTTTCCGCGTCGTAGAACTCGGCGTTGCCTACGGGATGCTCACCTAGCCACTCCCAAGTCTTCACCAAACCCATACTCTCATTCCTTTCCTTCTCAGTTGGGGAGCAGTGCAACGAGCGCCATGATGGGTCTACTTGTGTCGGCCGCTATAGGTCAATCCCTACTGGACTGGCCGCGGGATATTGACACGGTAGCAGATTGTATAAGTATAGGACATGGTCTGTAATCGAGTCAACGCACCCACGCGAAGCCACGGGTTCGTTTCTCACCTGGAAAGAATGGAGCGGGCACTCTAGACCGCTCCGATCCTTTTTCTGTTGCCCCACGCATAGTGAAAAACGAACCGTTCTCCGAGGCTGGCGCTAGCCCTCGACCTTTGCCATCACCTCTTGA
>CP070819.1:578845-583918 GCA_020344295.1 Dehalococcoidia bacterium
GGATGAGATGACGGTGTACCGGACCTCTACCGGAGAGGTGACCAGTGTACATGTAACATTCTTGGAGGGGAATTCTGGAAACCGTGTGAAAGATACCCGGGAAATGGATGATATTATTGACTATACTCCATGGGGCAGTGAATACATCGACAGCTCGGAATGCGATTACGGCATGAAAATCTGCGGATTCGGTATTGACCTGGATGTGTTAGGGAATCCTGATTACGACGAGAGCCGACTTAATTACGTCACGGCTATAGAGGAATTCGCTTCCTCCAATCTGGAACCATTTACTGTTGAAGACAGGGAGCCCAGCTATGTAGACAGCATAGTGGGATATGTGAAACAAACAGGTCCGGACGGTGCCAGAGTGACATCCTCTTCTTCCACTGTGTCAGTGACCGGGATTCCGGATGGTGACAGAAATCAATGGGACTTCCCCAAAGACGATGTGAGGTGGCAGTCCCAGCCACTGGAGATAACAATCGACCTATTAGCTGAGCATCCGGTGCCGATCAAGGGTATTATGCTTGACTGGCAGGGACGGTCGATTCCGGATGGTTATGACATCATGTGGGCCGGTGAGAACAAGAGGTATGTTAAGGCGCTTATGCCTTCGCTGCGAGATCTTGGGCTGCCAGACGATACAGGGTTCAAGGGATCAATTCCCGTCACGTTTGGCAGGTCCGGACAGCCGGTGCGCTATATCAAGCTCATCTTCCCCACCGGAACATCCAAGGACAACACCACACTGATGAATATGAGGTTTATCCACGACTGGGGGCCAGATACCGATGTCAATGATATCCCTTAAAACGGGAAGTCTGTAGAACCCAGGAAATGCATCAACGGACAGAGTTTTTTTGTATTAAACATTGCTACCTTGATGGAACCAATTGTAATTAGGATCACTGGGAGGCCGCATAAAATCGATGCCTAAACGGTATGTTCAACAGTATATCTCGCCACCCGGGGTGCTCCCAGCAGCTCCCACCGGCCTTGTACACCGCAGTCCAGGGCTGCTACCTCAATGTGCAGCATGGCGATTCCGCAATCCAGTCGCTTGGAGATGCCGAAGGTGAACCTGGGGTTGTCAACCGAGACGGTAATACTGTCGGGTTCGACATGGAAGAGCCAGGGCTGCCTGTTGATGGCTGAAGGCGCTATCCGTGCCGCCTGCAGCGCCGATTCAATCCACTGCGGCCAGTCGGCACGCTCCAGCCCGCTGACCATCGCCTCCAGAGGCTTGCGGCGGTGATTGCGACCGAACCCGGTCATTATCCTCTCCTCCCGGGTCAAGCCGTCAACGGCACGACCGACCGGTGTCACCGCCAGAACCCTTTCATTTTTAGCGGTGTGAACAACCGAGGCCGCTACTTTCGGCCGGAAGAAACCGCCCACCCAGCAGGTGGCGAGCTTCATGGCCGTCGCCTCGAGGATGATAGCCTCTCCCAAGTACCCCACCTTCTCCTGAATATGCGGATCGTCCATATCTCCGGTGAATGCAATCAGTGCACGGGCGCCCTTGATCTTGCCGTAAGGCCCCACCGCGCCCCTGAAAATCCTGTCAGGAGACTCTATTACCAGATCAGCCCGAGCTCCCTCAAAGGGCCTGAACTCCCTGCAGACCTCCTGAAGATGTGCCAGTTGATCTTGCTCCAGATCGGTCGAATCATACTGCCGGCGAGATCTCCTGGGAGGAATTGCGGCGTGCCACCTCGAGTACGGGATCTCCATATTCGTTACAACCTCACTACATTCATGATGTCACGTTTTCATCTAAACCACAAGAGGACAGAACCCACTTCTCTGCTCGCCACTGAAGACAATAATCATGGGAAAAACTCAAAGGAGCAGGACCCTACTCCTGCCCCTATCAGCTATCCGCCTTCTTTCACCGAAGGACATTAATCGGTGGTATAACACTGCCAGCCAGGTACTAGCTGAACGATAACATTGTGTGACACCTGAGATAGAGAAGTAACGAAAGAAAAAAGAAAATAAATTCTGATAAGAACCACAAAGAATATTTTATACACTAATGGTGATACGAAATTAGGAGAAAAGTAGGATACAAATCCGTCAGACTAGGTAATATACTCAATTCTAAGTGATGCTGAATCTCAATATCGGTAGCAAGTGCTAAAAACTGCAGAGAAGAAAGACCTTATGAACACAGTACTCAGATTCATGAGAGAAAGAATGCAAAAAGCCGTAGAAAGAGACAGACGTGTTGAAGGGCATGTGGAAGCGATTTCAAGGGTGCTCTGGCGTTGGCGGGAACAGCGGCTTGTCATTCTTGTTGCTCTCCTGGCCCTGCTGGACTACACAACCACCGGCATCGCCCTGGAGTTAACTGATAAAGGATACGTCGAAGACGGATTAATCGCTGGCTGGGCTCTACGTGTGGGCGGATTTGGATGGCTGTTTGTCATCGATATGGGCGCATTGGTCGTCCTGTCACTGGCAGCCCTTACCGCGCGATACTTCCTTGTCAAGTCTGGATTTGAAGGTTACGGACGCGCTGCCTTCGTGGTACTTTTACTGCCGTATGCGGTCATGGCCGCCGCCGCCGCTATCAACAATCTAGTGCTTACCTTCCTCTAGCCACTTCTTACAGTTCGACGGGTCACGTCGTTCTCCGCAATTATTCCGGGGGGCTATCCTTCTATCCTGGCCTTCACTATCTCATAGCCTTTTGCCATTACATCATCGTGGTTCTTCTCCAGCATTTTCCTTAGAAACGGCAGTTTGCCCAGGAGGTTGAGGACTCTATTGGTAGTACCAACATCCCAGTAGAACGTAGATGCTGTCCAGTCGTCTCTGGATTCCAGTATCCATCGCCCCTCTCCAACCAGGTCACCCGACGATTTTATCACCATCAGATCAGGGGGCTCGTAGGTCGTGACCTCTACAGTGAAGCGGAGGCTGTAGGGCAGCGCTCCCCTTACCTCACAGTCTATAACCGAGCCCAACTGCATCCTGGACTCGGGACCTCGTATCTCAGCCTTTCTCAAATCCTTCCACCACGAGGGATAGGACTCCATGTTTGCTGTCTCTTCCCAAACACGTTCCTTCGGGGCACTGAAAAACCAGTTGGTAACGAAATGGTACATCTCCATGCGCAGCCTCCTCTTCCAATATCGCCGCTCCGATTTAATTGTCCATAGCTACAAGGCCCCTGTGCTCCAGTTCCTCGACGATATGCCCCAGGCCAAGCTCCTCGAGCTTCGTGCGCGTCTGCAGTCCTGTGGCTACGTCCCATTCCCTGAGGCCGTAGTATTCATCCTTTAGCCGTTCGAACTTATCCCGATCGAGTACGGCACCCTTTTTACTCACAACCTCATCACCCTCACCCGGCGACAGTAACTCCGGGTTATGCAGATCGAATTTCAGCGGCTTGGTGAAATTGTACTCGGAGATCCTGTCATACTCCCGGCCCCTGTGGCCTTCACGGGCAAGAATCGCCCTCTGAAGATTGAATATCCGCTCCCCAATGCGGTAAAGGCCGTTCTCATCAATCTCATTCCCGGTCACAGCGGAGAGCAGCTTGCTTTCGATCGAAGGATCGCCCACATGATCCGAGGTGTTTCTGGAAAACAAGATCGGGAACAAATAGCTGCACAGGATCAGGCTGCTGTTGACGCAGTCCCGGTCCTGGATCATCTTAGCCGCTAGGGCCTTCCCTTCGTATGTGGTGAAATCGACTGCATCCTTACTTCCAAAGAACCGCTTACCTATGGCCCGAAAAACATCGCTGGAGACAAACGCTCCCTCCTGCTTATAAACCCACATCAGCCAGATATTCAGCGAACCCATCTGGTTTAACTGGCTCATGGGCTGCCTCGGCTCCATAGCATACAGCAGTCCTGTGCTGATATACATCCGCGGACCTTCTATCAGTGCGAAATGCCCGCTATCGGTAATATAGTCAGTAAGCAGCTCCCTTGCACCCTGTCCTATCACGTCGGCCGCTCTAATAGTTCCCCGGGCAAGGATATCGCCGATACCCTCCCTGAGCCCTATCTTCCTCACCAGGGTTTCGATAAATTCAAGACTGCCCTGCTTTGATAAGGGGATACCGGTGTCTTTCTCGGTAAAGATGCCCTCCTGGTAGCACTTGGAGAGCCACTGCATCATTACATCCATCTGGTGCGTATCGACCCCGTATTCATTACAGATCATGCTCGCGAAGAACGGCACCTCGTTCGACTCGCCATAGTAATTACGCGCCCGCAGCACATAGAAGGTGGCCGAACCACACATGTACTTGCCCACTTTACCATTGGAAGCCTTATACGTACTCCGGAAGCAGAATCCGCCCGTACACCCGTAGCAGTAGTCGCGCTTCAATTCGAGTCTCTGGTCTGTTCCCGGCGTTATCCCCATACCGAAGCCCTTCCTCAACTCACGAGCGTAATTGGCCAACTCGCGATATCTATCAGGGTCAACTGGCTTAATCCGGCCGCTACCTCTGACAGCAACGGCCTTCAGGTTCTTGGAGCCCATAACCGCCCCGAGGCCGCTCGACCCGCTGGCATCCCTGTCCGCGAGGACGGTGGCGAAGGCGACTGTATTCTCACCGGCAATTCCTGTGGCCACAACCTTTATCGAATCCCCAAGCTCCTGCTTCAGTATCTGGCGGGCTTCAACTGTGGTCGTTCCCCAGATATGGGAGGCGTCCCTTATCTCAACATTACCATCCTCAATCAGGACATATACCGGCTTTTCCGCTTTACCCTGGACGATAAGGGCATCGTAGCCGGCCGCTTTGAGATGATAACCCCAGTCGCCCCCCAGATTGCTGTAGTTGAAATAGTCGGGGGTGGTTAACGAGGATTTGCCGCACATCTGCCATCTTGACCCGCTTATCCCCCTCAAGCCGGCCATAGGTCCAACGGCAAATATCAGCCGGTTCTCGGGATCGAATGCTCCGACCTCAGGCGGCACCTCATCCCAGTAGATTTTACTGGCGATGCCTCTGCCGCCGATGAACCGTTCTGCATAGTCCTCTGTGGGAATGGTGGTTACGTTGCCCAAGGACAAATCAATCCGGAGGATGGCGCCCGCATA
>CP070819.1:584018-586542 GCA_020344295.1 Dehalococcoidia bacterium
AGCAACGGTCTGAGGTGGTGGTACCGGCTTAAGCAATGCATCGTCCGGATACTCACAGTGCAGCGATGCATCAAGGTATCTCTCGATAGCCGGTATCTGGAAGGACTCCTCCTCGGTCGCGAATCCTACCGATTTACCTAATGCTCCAGCTCTGCCGGTGCGACCGATACGATGGACGTAGTCCTCAGGATCCAAGGGCAGGTTGTAGTTCACCACATGGCTAATTCCCTCGATGTGAATTCCGCGCCCGGCCACATCCGTGGACACCATCACCCTGATCTTGCCCGAACGGAAGTCCTCAAGTGTCCTTATTCTCTTCCTCTGAGCAACGTCACCCGATAATACAGCACTTGTTATGCCGTGAGCCCTGAGTCTCTCTGCCAGTCTGCCAGCCTGGTCTCTTCGGTTGCAGAAAACAAGAACCCTCTTGAGGTTATGTTGGACAATCATGTTGTAGAGTACAGTGAATCTCTCCCTGGATCTGATGAGGTAGAGCACCTGTTCTACACTTTCAACAGCAACCTGCTCGGGATTTATCTCCACCTTAACTGCATCTCGAGTCCACTGAGATGCCAGTCTGGTCACCTGTGTTGTGAGTGTGGCTCCGAAGAGCATTGTCTGTCTCTTCTCCTTCTGCGGGGTGCTGCGTATTATTTGCCGTATGTCGGGGATGAAGCCCATATTTAGCATCTCGTCAGCTTCGTCAATAACCAGAATCTCCACCCTTCCCAGATTTACATCACCCTGCCTTTTGAAATCCAGCAGCCGTCCCGGTGTCGCTACCACTATATCTACCACCTGCTCCGTCAGCATATTCTTCTGTTTCTGATAGTCCATCCCGCCGAATACAGCGGCAACTCTACATCGGCTGTATTTACCCAGCAGGTTGGCGTCCTTCTGGACCTGCAACGCCAGCTCACGTGTGGGAACCATAATAAGTGCGATGGGTGTGCCAGGACGCCGTTTCTCGCCTGACGGCCGGCGCTTTATGTGGTTGAGAATCGTGACCAGGAAAGCAGCCGTCTTACCAGTACCAGTCTGTGCCTTGCCCGTTACATCCTTCCCTGCAAGAGCATCTGGTAGTATCTCAGCCTGGATAGGGGTACAGTATTCAAATCCCAGATCGTAGATTCCGTGCATTATCTCTACCGGCAGGTTCAAGTCATGAAATCGCGTCTTCCCTTCGGCTGGTGCTACTACAAACTCTGACGGGTCCCATTTTCTGTGTGGCGGGCTCTTAGCCTTGACTTCAGGGTATGATGAAGGGGTTTTACCTTCCGGTGCCGTCCTTCGTCGGCGCCTACGACGCGGATAATCACCGATTACAGATAAGGGGATTGCTTCCTGTTTCCCTACCCCTATCGCTTCTGCGGGCTTCTCAAGACTCTTACTGTCATCGGTGTTTGTAGGTTGCGGTGTTGATTCCCTCCCATTTGCGCTGCGGGACAACCTGTCCTTAAACGTCTTAACAAATTTGCGCAGCAATGGCTCCGATTCCTTTCAACAATCTGTTGCTTATTTCATTCGCATTATACCCTAATTCTGGGATTTGAGAATCCCAATGATAGACAAGTGCCTTCGACATTTATGCAAAGTATAAGAAATTAAAATTGGATGCCCCTGGTCGTAGAACCAGAGGCCATGTCAATTACTCCTCTAACTCAAGCTTCAGTGGCAGAGACAGAGTACTAACCTTCAACCTTGAGCCAATGAATACACTTATTTCATAAAGAACTGCATTATGGATTGTCAGATTCCTTGAGGTAATGGCTTACTTAATATTCTGCTTAATGTCTTTCTTACGTGTGGAAATATCGGTATGTGTTCCTTCATATCCCACCATATGTACTTGGCGACCTCAAGACGCCTAGGAATTGGTTCGCCCTCAGCTTCAACTACGCATATATGGTGCCGCGTTGTCACACTGTTGAAGTCACAGTGTTCCAGCCGTTTGATATTGCGTGCTTCAAGTTTTAACTCCTTATATAGCTCACGCTCTATTGCTGCCAAAACAGTTTCACTAATCCTCATTCCTCCTCCGGGAAGGGAGAATTGACTCTGTCCCCTGTGTCTAACCAGCAGGACTTTTCCGCCTCTTAATATGACAGCAGTAGCGCGTTTTCTTAAGTAACGATTCATCTTCTTAACTGATTGTGCAATATGTCCTTTAAAGAACTTGCTGACGAGCTTTATATTATAGGCTCATTTGATCTTGTCAATAGATATTTGACTCTAGTAAGTATTACTTTCTTAACTTATCCACCCATTTATTAACGTAATATATTAAATTGATACAAACTATGTCATTTATATCGTAATACGGCATGAGGCATTACTCTACCATCAACATAAGAATGATCTTTTCTAAAATTGGGAGGATTAGTTATGTTTAGTTTATTACCGATGACTTGACACAATTACAGTATAGGTACACAGTATAAGAGACCACGGAGGGATTCATGGTTACACGCAAGCAGATGTCTGCGAACAACTGGGCTCACAGCGAGATAGGCAGCTTGCTCCC
>CP070819.1:586642-589317 GCA_020344295.1 Dehalococcoidia bacterium
GCCCAGTTCCCTTGACTTCTCCTTCGACATCAGTACCGCTATGGCGGCCCCGTCGTTCTCACCTGAGGCGCTGGCAACGCAGATCGTTCCATCCGGCTTATAGAGGGGCGGCAGGCTGCGTATCTTCTCGATGGTAGAGTCCGGCCGCACGCCTTGGTCATAGTCGACAAGCTCCACAGTTCCATCGGGCAGCTTGCCCTCAACGGGGATTATCTCGTTCCTGAACTTACCCTCCCGCTGGGCGGCTGCAGCCCGCAGGTTGCCCTTCCAGGCCCACTGGTCCTGCTCCTCCCGGGAGATCTTGTACATCTCGGCCAGCCTCTCCGCAATCAGGCCCATACTCACCACGGCGTTGAGATCGACCTTATCGAATATCTTGGCATTGGGCAGTCCCCGTGAGCTGCCGATCTCCTCCGCCAGTGCTACGAGATCGGTATCCTCGGTAATTAGGGGGGCTGGAAAGTGGGAGTGGCTTTCCATCCCACCCGTGATATAGATATCTCCCAGAACCAACTGAATGGCCATGGTAGCGATGTGCGCGCTGGTCATGCTGGAGCAACAGGCACGGTCAACGCTGAGCGCGGCTACCTCCACGGGGAGGGTCATCAGGCCGATGCCCCGGCCGGGACTAGCCTGTTCCCCGCCCTGATATACCGCTCCGATAATGACCTCGTCGATTGTGGCCGGATCGATACCGGTCCGCTTTAGCAGCGCCTCGACAACGATAACGGCGAGGTCATCGGCGCGCATGTCGGCGAAAAATCCCGGCTTCTTTCTGCTCGCAATGCCGAAAGGCGTCCGTGCATAGTCGACGATTACAGCTTCCCTGATCTGTGCCATATTTACTTTTTAGCCTCCGGCTATAGTCTGCATGCCCTTCTTAAAAATCTGGAGGTTGGTATCCAGATCCTTAGGTGCAAGTATCTCCCTCATCGCTTCTTCATATGTTTCGATGGGGATGGGTAGCAGGCCCGATGCAGCGAGGGCGCCTACCATGAGCACATTCATGCCTACCGGGGCCTCACCGCCCCCGCTTACTTTGGCCACCTGCACCGTCTCCGCCAGCTCTTCGAGTGTCTTTAGCACCTCCTCAACTGGAGGATATGTAGCCTGACCGGAGAGGACCCAAACAGGATAGATGGGCCTGGGGCTGACGATAACCCTGGTCCTGGGATTGCCGAATTCCGCCATGACTCTCAAGGCTTCTACTGGTTCAAGGCCAACCACGATATCCGCCTGACCCTCGGATATCAGGGGGCTGCACTGTGCCTTGGTAGAGAAACGGACGTGACTCATCACAGGCCCCCCTCTCTGTGAAGCGCCATACGTTTCCCCGACGGTGACATAGAGTCCTTCCTTAATACCGGCAGAAGCCACTATCTGTGAGGCTAGGACATTTCCCTGGCCGCCGACGCCGGTTATGATAAGATTCAACGGGTCTTTATCCAGAGCCATCGCTTATCCCCCTTCCACAACGATCGCACCCCTCGGGCACAGTGTGGCGCAAACTCCGCATCCAGTGCACACCACCTCATCGATCCTTGCTTTCTGTATTTCCTGGTCCCAGATTATGCCCGGGCAGTTGAATACCCTGCTGCAGAAACGAGCGCAGCCACAATCGTCCCCGATGCACTTCTCAGGTTCGACATAGACCTTTTTCCGTCCCTTTTCCTTGGACTCGACGAGGTGGCATCTTCTGCGGAAGACCATCACCTTGGCCCCGTCCTCTTGCAGCATGTCATACAGATCTGCGATGGCCTCGTCCATTTCGAAGGGGTCCCTGACCCTAACATTCGCGCCAATAGCCAGGCAAATCCCCTCTATAGACACCACGGGCGTTGGCCTGCCCTGGGCATCATACCCCGAGCTGGGGTGGGGTTGGAAGCCGGTCATCGCTGTTCCGCCGTTGTCTAGTACCACCATCAGGATATTGCTGCTATTGAACCGGGCGTTGATCAGGCCGGGAATGGCGGCGTGGAAGAAGGTCGAGTCGCCGCATACCGAAATCACCGGCTGGTCGAAGCCGAACTGCCCGAGCTGGCCGAATCCGGTTGCTAATCCGGTTCCTGCACCCATACAGTGAAGGGTCTTAATCTGCCAGAATCCAGCCGGACCAGCGCCCAGGGCGTAACAGCCGATGTCGCCGGTGACAAACCCGTCTCGACCGTCCAGCTTCATGGCGGCCTTTATCGCCCACAATGACGCTCGATGGGGGCAGCCGGGGCAGAACGTCGGCATCCTCGGGGGCAGGCTGGGCAGTGACAGCTCGTTTGCTTTTTGGGCATATGCTTCATCTCTAGGTTTGTACTCCAAGCCTTTTATACTGGCGAGGGCCCGGGCGACCTTGTCCTGGTTTATATCACCGAATCCCGGAATATGTCCTGTCTTGGAGCCGTAGACGTCGATTGGCCCCAGCGCTTTTGCCTGCTCCGCCAGCAGTACCTTTATATTCTGCTCGAGGAAAGGGTCGGTCTCCTCAACGATAAGTATCTCGTCGACATGCTTCAGGTGGTTAATGATAAATCTCTCAGGGAGAGGCCACGTAGTACCCAGTTTGAGAATGCCGACCTCTTCCTCCAGTCCCAGCGTTGCGACCGCTTCCCGTGAATAGAACCAGCCGGTGCCGCAGGTGACTATAATGAACTTTGCATCCTCAGGGCCAACATACCAGTTGA
>CP070819.1:589417-597939 GCA_020344295.1 Dehalococcoidia bacterium
GGAGACCCCCTGGAGGGGTGTGAGCGCGGCTCCGCTTCTGGGCCAGCACAACGAACTTGTATATTGTGAGCGACTTGGTTTCAGCAGGCATCAACTGGGAAAGCTCGCTGAAGCGGGGATTATCTAGGCAGAGGTTTGTCTATTCATGGACAGGGCTCCCTTGCAAGGAATAAGAGTAGCTGATTTCACCTGGCTTTGGGCAGGAGCTTATGCCACTGGGCTGCTGGCAATGCTGGGAGCAGAGGTCATTAAGATCGAAAGTATGAGCAGTATTGACCAGACGCGGACAATGACTTTCACGATTGGAAAAGCATTCGAAGGCGTGGAGAACTCACCTGTTTTTAATACAATCAACCTTAACAAGCTATCTGTCAGACTCAACTTAAAACACCCTGAGGCAGTTGACCTGGCGAAGAGAATCGTGCGAATCAGCGATGTAGCAGCACATAACATGAGGCCGGGGACTATGGAGCGTCTGGGCCTGGGCTACGATATACTCAGGGATATAAAGCCCGATATAGTCATGCTCTCTTCGTCAGCATTTGGCAGCAAGGGACCCCTAAGATCATACGGCGGTTACGCACCCAACTTCGCCTGCGGCAGCGGTTTAGCCAACCTTACCGGCTACAGTGATGGCACGCCGAACCCGATGACTGGCTCGACCGACCTGATGAGTGCCATCACCGGCGCATTCGCCGTAGTCGCGGCGCTGAGCTGCCGACAGCAGACCGGACAGGGGCAGAATATAGATCTGTCATCAGTCGAAAGTCAGTCAGCACTAGCCGGAGACGCACTCATGGAATATCTTATGAACGGAAGGGTTCAATACCGGAGGGGGAATCGTGACCGTATCACGGCACCTCATAACTGTTACCGTTGCCGCGGTGATGATAAATGGGTCAGCATAGCGATTGCCACTGCCGACGATTGGAACGCCCTGTGCAGTGTCATGGGCGATCCCGGATGGGCCCGTGAGCGCAGGTTTGCAGACGCATACAGTCGCTGGAAGAACCAGGATGAACTGGACCGGCTGGTGACAGAGTGGACGATCAACTATACCCATTATGAAGTATTCGAGATGCTGCAGAACGCTGGTGTTGCCGCTATGCCCTCATTGAGCAATGAAGAGATTGTCAACGATCCGCACTTCAAACACCGTGCTATCTCCACAACTGTCGATCATCCGGTGATGGGGAAGCAGGTTGTCTTCGGGATTCCCTGGCGTTTTTCGAAAACGCAGGCTCGTGTCACTAAACCGTCTCCACTTATGGGAGAGAGCAACAGCTACGTTTTCGGAGAACTCCTTGGTCTTTCTGATAATGAGATAAGTCGACTTGTGGAAGATGGGGCCGTCTACTAACCGTATATGTGACCTCGAGTCGTTGCCCCAGAGAATATCGTAAATACCATAACTGGGCGTAGTACAGTACAGCATTAATCAAAGTCTTCGCGCTCCTTCATTTATTTAGAACTCTACCTCACATTTCTGCTCAACTATTGCACCAAAAGCCTGATAGGGTTATTCTGTTGTCAATTCTTGTGGGGGAGGGACCTGGACTATGGAACGTTTGGATGAGATAGCCAAACAGTTAAAAGAATTCAGACGGGAGAACGCTAAACAGTTCGGCGAATTAAGGAATGAGATCACTGAGCTCAAGCAGATGCAAAGTGAGATCCTGTCGAAGCTGGGATCGGGAGAACCTCCTCGGCGCGAGGATAAGAAGAAAGTATTAGGGGAAAAAAGAGAGGCAGAACGACCATTAGAGATGTATTGTGCTGATTGCTTTGAACTACGCCCCATTATAGAACCTAAGCGGATAGAACTGCCGGATGGCAGCATAGCTACTCAGGGGAGGTGTTCGGTCTGCGGCACGACGGTCTTCAGGATGGCTACCATGACAGGGGTGCTGACCAGCGATACGGACACAAATTCAGGGCGATACCGCAGATAATGGGGAGCCAGAGCATACGTTGTTCCCAGTGATTAGCTTCCACTGTAATACGGAGGGACAGGCACTCAGTGTCACATATTAAGTCTTGATCTTCCTCAGCACCTCTCCCGACTCAGGGAACCGGCCTGTCTCGAACTTGGAGAAAATGAGTTTGTTATCTACCTTAACATCGAAGATCCCATTGCCTCCGGCAACTAATTGCGCCTCAACGCCCAGACCCTCACGCAGTTCATCAGCCAAACTGGCAGCATTAGGCTTATAGTTTCACGCCGAACAATAATGGATTTCAATTTTCATGTCACACCTCCGGCTGGCCCGCAAAAACGTGGCCAAAGTATATCAGGCCGGCTCATGAGGAGCAAGGCCGTCAATT
This sequence comes from Dehalococcoidia bacterium, assembly GCA_020344295.1. GTDB lineage: Bacteria > Chloroflexota > Dehalococcoidia > SZUA-161 > SZUA-161 > SZUA-161. The sequence goes on from CP070819.1 coordinate 591,743, forward strand.
CACGATTGCATCTTGAGTTACCGTCAAACTAAGGATACAATTGCGCCAACGGCAAACGGAGGTGCCTCATGGATGGCATTGAGATATTGTATCTGGTTATATCGATCGCATTTCTGATCGTCTGTGCTTTCTTCTCCAGCGCCGAGATCGGCTTTATCAAACTGCAGCGAATAAGGCTTAAACACCTTGAGGAAGAAAAGGTCCCTAGCGCTTCGCGCGTTGCCAGGATAATGGAGCACCCGGAGCGATTCCTGTCCACCGTGCTCACCGGTATTAGCTTCGCTGAAACCATCGTCGTTTCCCTGGGAACAATCTTCATAGTCGCTCTGCTGGGAGAAGGCCTGGGCACACCGGTAGCAATAGTCGTCATTGCCATAGTGCTGCTCATATTCGCCAAGGTTATCCCCAAAACCATAGCGGCACAACACCCGGAGCGGATTGCTCTCCTGTATGCGCGGCCAATAGAGATGATAACCAGGCTGCTCGATCCCATGATAAACGCCCTAAGCTGGATCACCACCACTATTACCCGCACCAGCACTATGCCCAAAGCATTGATCAGCAGGGAGGAGATAAGCACTATTATCTCTGTCGGCCAGGAGGCGGGTTTGGTCGACGAGCACTCGGCAAAGATGCTGCACAGCGTGGTCAGACTAGGTGAATGCCAGGTACAAGAGGTCATGACACCTCGCACAGAAGCAAGCTGGGTGGAACTGGGAACGACATTGGCCGATTTCCTGAAGCTATATGCACAGTCCCCCGCCCAGCGCTATCCCGTCTATGAGGACACATACGATAATGTGAAGGGAATGCTGTCTACCTGGGACGTACTGACAGCCATGGCCCAAGGCACCATAGACCGCAAAGGATCCGTCACCGACCTCTCCCGACAGGTATATTTCGTTCCCGAGACGAAGACGGTCGGCGAGTTGTTCGGTGAAATGAAAGAGGAAGGCTACCATATGGCGGTGGTCGTCGATGAGTACGGCGGCTCCTCCGGCATAGTGAGCATCGAACAACTGATCGATGAGATCGTGGGAGAGGTGAAAGAGGAGATTGTTGGGGCAGATAAGCCATTCAAGCTGGTCGGCGAGAGCACTTATAAGCTACAAGGCAGCATGCGCATCGATGAGGTAAATGAACAGCTGGGTCTCGAGTTGCCTGAAGGTGAATACAAGACCATCGGCGGTTTCGCCCTCAATCTCTTCGGACACTTGCCTAAGGAAGGCGAACAGGCAGTTCACGGGGATATAAGACTCGTCGCCGCTCAGGTAAAGGACAATAAGATAGCCCGGCTATTTGTAACCAAAGAAGCCAAGCCCGAGGAGCCGGACGATGTGGACGACAGTCCCGAAAAGGAAGAGGAAGATAAATCCACATAGCCTCTTCTATCCTGAAATGCGCTCGTAACTGCGTTGAATTCCGCTCTACTTTCGACTAGAATATGCCCACACTTGATCGCGCAGTTGCTGTTATATCCTAGGAGTTTATTCAGATGAAAAAAGTCGCTGTGGTCACGGACAGCACACTTTGTCTGCCTGCTGAACTGGTGGAGAAACATAATATTTCAATCGTACCTCTCGTCATAATCCACAAGGGCAACAGTTATCGCGATGGAGTCGATATCAGCCCCGAGGAAGTCTATAAAATTATGAGGCAAAGGAAGGAGCTTCCCACTACCTCAACCCCCTCGGCCGGTGACTTTCTGAATACCTACTGGCAGCTGAGTGAGAAGACAGATAGCATAGTCTGCATCACCCTTACCAGCCTGCAGAGTAAGACCTACGAAGCCGCATTTATGGGCAAGGAAAAAGCAAAGGAGGTCATACCGGACACGACAATTGAAGTGGTCGACAGCCGCGCCGTTGCCGGTGCGCTGGGCTTTGTGGCCTTAGAGGCAGCACGCGTCGCCGATAAAGGGGCGGATCTGACCGAGGTTGTAGCTACAGCGCAACGAATGATTGGTAGAGTAAACCACCTGGCAATGGTAGACACTCTCTACTATCTGGCGAGAACGGGTCGTATCGCCAGGGCGGCAGCGTGGGCGGGCTCATTACTGAACATGAAGCCGGTTCTGGAGCATTCCACCCAGGTAGGCGAGACCACACCCGTGGCACGTCCACGGACTACGGCCAAGGCTGTGGAGATCATGCTGAAGATCATGGCAGATAGAGTAGGAGACTCTCCCGTGCACGTGATAGCGCATCATGCCGACGAAGCGGAGGAGGGGAAGAAGCTGGAAGCGCAGATCGGGGCACGGTTTAACTGCGTCGAGCTATATCTCACGGAATTCACCCCGGGAATGGGTGTCCACGCCGGCCCCGGAATTCTCGGCTTTTCCTACTACGCCGACTAGAGCATATACGTCGGGCACCCGGATGCACAGATAATCCTTGTCTTGAATTGAAGGAACGCTGAGGACAAGCGTAGTTCAAACTTTCAGTTTACGGAACGTTGATGAGCCCCACTGGAAAGCGCACAGGGAATCAACACCCCTTCTTAATCTCACTGGCAATCTGCATAGTCTGCTCAAGCAGTGAGTGGATGCTTACATCGCTCAGATCACGAGACAATATACTGACGAGGCTCTCCTCAACCTCCACACTGGTGAAGACATCAAGCATGCTATCGGTATCGACGTTGTCAGCCATTGCTCGCACCCCTTTCCCTCCACACCAGTCTACCTCAGCCCAGTACTACCATAGTCAAAACGCCATGCGACATAATCGTATGCCATGCTTCGGTCGCAAGTTCTGTTTTTAAGCATAGCCTGAAGCCAGCGCTTTGTGAATAGCCTAACAGTTCAGATTTTCTCAAGGAAATCGTTACATAATGAGATAGTACTTTCATGGCCTGCATGTGAAGATATACCCGTAACCACGCCAGGCTTGACACCCGGCCTAGAGGGTAGTTATGCTACCTTCGGGAGCACCAATATGCATGAAAAATTGCATGAAAAATAATCGGAAGGCCTGCTGCCAAGATCGCAACCCTACTGCTGGCATCCTCGATTGATCTAATATCTAGTCAAGAGGGAGAACATGAGTAAGCTTATTGAGAAGCTGGAGAGAATCTCTGCGGGAGGGGGTCAGCCCCTTGGTTTCGGGGCTGCCGTAAATCGGGCTAAGATCCTGCAAATGGTAGTGGTCGCGGGTATACCGGAGGGGAACACCAAGCAGGTCTCCCTCGCCGCGGAGGCAGGCGCCGATGCCGTTTTGCTGGCTATCGAGCAGCCGAAGAATAAGGACGAGGTCCTGGCTCAACTCAGCGGCATGAAGATCGATATCCCGTGGGGAGTAGCCGTGGATACGGTGACCAGGGAGGAGATGCAGCAACTAGCGGAGGCGGGGTGCGATTATGTCATATTCTCACCGACTAAAAGCCCGGCGGCAGTCCTGGGGGTCGAGAAAATAGGCAAGGTGCTTCGAATCGACGCTTCATTGAGCGACAACATGGCCAGAGCTATAAACCGTCTGGACGTGGATGCCGTCCTCCTCAGCCCCGTCGGTGAAGATGAGCCCCGTCTTACTGTGCAGCAGTTGATGGTCTATGAATACCTTGCCGGATACGCCGGCAAATACCTCGTGGCAGCAGTCCCCCCCGGCTTCGCTGTCGACGATATCGAGAGCCTGTGGGGGCTGGGTGTGCGGGGAGTCATTGTGGACCTTGCAGTAAAGGAACCTGAACAGCGACTGTCTCAGGTCATGGAAGCGATACAGAAGCTGCCGACGGCGAAAAAAAGACCGAAAGAGAGAATTAGTGCAACTCTGCCCTTTACGCGGGAGCCATCCGGCCAGCCGATACCCGATGAGGATAATGAGGAGTAGCCCTAGCCCAGCACAAACGAAAGTATAATCAGAATAACAAGCATCGCCCCCGCAAGAATGCCGATCTTCTTTAAATCGGCCCTCACGTACTGATAACTGGGCATACCGCGCTTGCCATCAGTCTGCGCCCTCTGCGCCGGCCTTGTAACCTGCCTGGTGACAGGCCTCTCGAGGGTCTCCAGCTCGGTGAGTTCGCTGGCCTCCGTAACTGAGACAGTCTGTATATGATTGGCCGTTTTCCCTCGCTGCTGCTTCTTCTTTTTCGCTTTGCTTAGCTCAGAGTACCTTGCGGCTGTCTTCTTCGATTTCTTGGCCATCTATCCCTCCGCCCTTCCTACGCTGCAGCCTCAAATCCTTACTTCCCCCAGATTCTATACCTTTTACCCCTGAATTGGCAAGTTTTTCCTGAAACTCCGCGGCCGATAGACACACCACCCGCAATGTGATAGACTTTCGCTACCCACATAGCAAGGGTACTTCGCTCACGGCAGTCTGCTGAGAGTTGAAATCAGTGTTTACAGGTATGAGGGGGAGGTGAACCGAAATGTCCGGGATCGTATTCGGCTGTATTGTGCCCCATCCGCCGCTTCTGGTTCCTGAGGTCGGTGGCGGCAGAGAGAGCGAGATATCGTCAACTATCAGAGCGATGGAGGAGCTTACCCGGCAGCTTGCCGGCAGGCGCCCGGAGACCGTTCTCGTGATCAGTCCCCACGGAACCATGCTTTACGACTCCATGGGGATAGCTACCGCGAGCAGGCTGCGGGGCACCATGAGAAACTGGGGCGCCCGGAGCGCAGACCATGATTTCAATAACGACCCCGATATGGTGGCCGCGTTGCAGGCGGAGGCGAGTACCGCAGGAATCCCCCTGGATTCCATCGGGGACAGGGAGTACACCCTGGACCACGGCGTGATGGTCCCCATCTACTTCCTGGTCGATGGGATGAAGGGGGTTCCCCTGGTGCCGCTCACCTTCTCTCTTATGCCGCTGAGCACCCATTTCAACTTCGGACAGGCCATCAGGAAGGCGGCGGAACGGGCGGGAAAACGGGTTGTCATCGTCGCCAGCGGCGACCTTTCCCACCGCCTGATACCGAGCGCACCCGCTGGCTACGACCCTATGGGCGAGGTCTTCGATCGACAGTTAGTCGACGCTATCCGCTCCTACGATGTGCCAGCGGTAATGGGATTCGACGAGGCTCTCATCGATCGGGCTGGAGAGTGCGGTTTGAGGTCGTTTGTCATCCTTCTCGGGGCGCTGGACGGACTGAATGTGAAGCCAGACGTTCTCTCCTATGAGGGGCCCTTCGGCGTCGGCTACCTGGTCGCCGCCTTCGATATTGAAGAGACGGAGGCGGAGGGCAGGGAGATGCACCCGCTGACCCGGCTGGCCAGAGATACGGTCGAGGGCTTCATCCGGGAAGGTAAGCTTCCCCAGCCGCGGGACTTGACACCCGAGATGCAGGAGAAGGCCGGTGTCTTCGTCAGCATCAAGATGCATGGCCAGCTCAGGGGCTGTATAGGCACCTTCGAGCCCAAGCACCCCAATGTAGCCGAGGAGATAATAGACAACGCCGTGAACTCGGCGGTGCGCGACCCACGCTTTCTCCCGGTGACCGCGGAGGAGTTGCCCGACCTCACCTACAACGTAGATGTTCTCACCAGACCCGAGCCGGTGGAGGGAGAGGAGGGACTAGATCCGAGGAGGTACGGGGTGATTGTGGAGAGTGGCAACCGGCGGGGGCTGCTGCTGCCCGACCTCGAGGGGGTGGATACGTTGAAGCAGCAGATCGACATCTGCCGCCAGAAGGCGGGCATCCTCCCCGACGAGCCGGTCAAGCTCTACCGCTTCGAGGTGAAGAGGTACAAATAATATGATTTTTCAGGAGAATCACTTCAACCGCCGACGATGAAACAGCGCAGGAAAGGCCCCGGCCTGTTCGAGCAGGCTGGCGAGAGGCACCTGGGGCAGGAGGCGCCGCTTGCCGCCCGGATGCGGCCGCGGAGCTTCGACGAGTTCGTGGGCCAGGAGCACATCCTGGGCGAGAGCCACGTGCTGAGGAAGAGCATCGAGGCCGATCAGCTTCCATCGATCATCTTCTGGGGACCGCCGGGGAGCGGCAAGACCACCCTAGCCAATATCATCGCCAGCGTTACCAAGTCACATTTCAGCCCGATATCCGCAGTGGCGGCCGGCGTCGCCGACCTGCGCCGCATCGTCGAAGAGGCCAGAGAGAGGCGCGGACTGCACCAGCAGCGTACTATCCTCTTCATAGACGAGATACACCGCTTCAATAAGGCACAGCAGGACGCCGTACTGCCCTACGTGGAGAACGGCACCATCACCCTCATAGGTGCTACCACTGAGAA
>CP070819.1:598039-603852 GCA_020344295.1 Dehalococcoidia bacterium
ATCGATTACGGAGCGATGTTCAAAGAGGCCGGTGTCGATGCCGAGCTGGTCCAGAACTTCTGCCCGCTGGATGCCACCGAGGACCAGATAATTGCTGCGGCAGCGGATGCAGATGCGGTAATTACGCAGACCCTGTTCCAGCCGTTCTCGCGTAGGGTGTTTGAGAGCCTGCCCAAGCTTAAGTTCGCCATCAGCGTCGGCGTCGGCTACGACAGGATGGATGTGGAAGCGGCGACTGAGTTGGGGAAGCTGGTGGCCAACGTCCCCGACTTCTGCCTGGAGGAGGTATCCGACCACGCGATGGCCCTGATCCTGGCCTGTACCAGAAAGATCGTACGTATAAACGACATTGTCAAAGCGGGCGGCTGGAAGGAGCAGCCGGACAGTTCCCTAGGTGCAGAGGTATGGCCCCAGATGACGAAGCTAAGGGGTCTCACTCTGGGGCTTATTGCCTTCGGGAGGATTCCCCGGGCGCTGACGCCCAAGGCAAAAGGCTTCGGTCTGAGGATTCTCGCCTATGATCCCTATATTGATGCCGGAATCTTTACCGAGTACGGCGTAGAACGGGCGGAGCTGAATCAGGTGTTGACCGATTCCGACGTCATATCCGTACATGCTCCTCTAACCAGGGAGACGAGGCACATGGTGGGTCTGGAGCAGCTAATAAAGATGAAGCCAACCGCTTCCCTGGTCAACACGGCACGCGGGCCGATCGTCGACCCGGAGGCGCTGTACACGGCTCTCACTGAAGGATATATCGCTGCCGCAGCTTTCGATGTCACCGAGCCGGAGCCAATCAGTCCAGACAGCCCTCTGTTGAAGCTCGACAACTTCATAGTCACCGCTCACTCCGCACATGCCAACTCCGGGGCTCATCCCGGGCTTTCGCTACGTCCCGGTGAGGATATAATAAGGTTTTTCAAAGGAGAGAAGCCTATCGGCCTGATCAACCACGAAATCTGGGAGGAGTATCTCAGTAAACGGGCACAGTCTTGAATCAGTATCAGGGGGGAAAATGGCAAAGGGTGAAATCGTAATCGACGAGGCGATCTGCAAGGGATGCGGCTACTGCGCCGAGTTCTGTGCGAGAGGTTGTATCGAGGTGCCGGGCGACAGGGTTACCCACAAGGGGTATCTGCTGCCTGTATTCGTCAATACCGAGAAGTGCAACGCATGCGGTATCTGCGCCTGGATGTGCCCTCGCTTCGCTATCGAGGTATATAAATACGTGGAGGCAGCTCCCTAGCCGCCTCCAGTCAGCTTTTCTTATAGTCTCGTCATTATTCGAACACCCTCTCATCGACGAGGAAGGCAACTATATTGCTCCTGTCCATGAATTTCTCCTCGTCATCGCTTATCACACTGTAGGCCTCCGACATCGAGAATTCAGCCGCTGCCTCGCAGTCCTCCATGGTCTCGAACCAGACCTCGGTGATGCAGTCGAACCCCGGAACATCGGCATCGGGATCGCCGATAACATAGTTACGGACGTACCTCTTGAACGGGAAATGCTTCAGCGCCAGCGGCGCATGCACCTCCTCGTAGTGCCTGGTGAACTCCTTCCGCGAGATGCCTGGCTTCCTCCTGAGAAACGAGATCGCTTTAATCATGTTCAGTCGCCTCCTTAGCCGCACCTTTCCCCGGCATTATTCCCAGATACCACCTGTTTGTCAACAGAATCAAGGCCTCGGGGAACAATATACCTCCATTTTTTCCCACTACAGGTTGATCATAGAGAACCGATCATCTCCAAGCTTGACTCATCCCGACAAAGGCGATATGCTTTTTTGAAATTTCATAGTTGTGTTCAAACGCGTTGAAATATTATCATAACCTTACGTTCGTATGGCTTCAGTAAACTCAGTATCGAAAGGGGAATACAGTGATAAGAAAAGTGGCGATCTTACTGGCAACTGTCCTAGTGTTGATAATAAGCACGATTGGCTGTGGCGATAGCGACCAAGAGATTCAAACAACAATAACCCCGACTCAAGGGTTAAATGGCACACCAACCACCCAACCTATAACCCTTAAACTTGTTACTTCTCCCCTTGCGAATAGTCCGGATGGCCAGACCTACTACCATTTCGCTGAGTTGATGGAGAAGTATACCGACGGCCAAGTGTTAGTAGATATCTACCCGGGTAGCCAACTCTTCCCAGCAACCGAGCAATGGGAGGCAGTGGTATCCGGAGCAGTGGATATATTCGCCGATTCTACATATTATGTTTACAACTATGTCCCCGACGTAATGGTCTTCTATATAGACGGATTATGGGAATCCTATGAGCAAGCCTATGCCGCGCTGGAAGACAGCGAGCTGCCGCAGATTCTAGCTACAAAGATCGACCAGACCGGTCCTGTTAAAACACTGTGTATTCTCCCTGGAGTCACTACAGCCTGTATTGTGAACAGTGTTAGAGAAACCCAGCAATTGATGGATCTTGAGGGCTTCAGAACTCAATCGGCCCCGGGTGCACCACCCCCGGCATTATACGACTACACCGGCATGGCGGCGATACCGCTTTCGTATGAAGAGACTTCAACTGCATTTATACAGGGCGTACTCGACGCCATTCATCGTCCGCCCCATGTAATAACGGCATTCAAGACACACGAAACTGCCAAGCATGCATTGTGCCGTACCTCATGGTTTACTTCTTATGCACTGATAATAAACAGGGATTCATGGGAAGCCCTTTCGTCGAATATCCAGGACATTATACTCAACAAGGTCGTACCAGAGACGTATGAATTTGCTAAGATGACATTCCGTGAGGCGGAGGCAGAAGCCCTTGAGTTAATTCAGCAGAATGTTGATACTTTGCACTGGGTAACCCAAGAGGACATGGATGCATACTTGGAATATGCTAAGACCCACCCAATCATAAGGACACAAATGCTCATGGTTGATCCAGAGATCATCGATATTATAGATGAGTTACGTCCCAGTAATGAGCACGATTAATAACAGAAGCATGTACGAAAGGAGCCCTGTGGTTTGGTAACCACAGGGCTTCGTTATACCCGGTTAAAACGCAAGTTACCGCTGGACAGATATACTGGGGATAAGACGTATGCGCTTTCACAGCACGTTACTGCTGCTGCGGAGTAGTGTGAAAGGTGTGGGATGCGTCAGCTTCCTCAGCAGCATTCTGATCTTCGGAGACAATCGGTATCTCCATGACAAAGGTGGCACCCTTCCCGGTATCACTCTTAGCATATAGGCGACCACCGTGCTCCCGCACAATACCGTAGCAAATGCTGAGGCCCAGGCCAGTCCCCTGCCCCACTTCTTTGGTGGTGAAGAATGGGTCGAACACGCTCTTCAAGATATCATCTGGAATACCAGGGCCGTCGTCGGTGAAGCTCACTCGAATCATATCGCCAACCCTCTTAGTTTTAACAACAAGCCTTCCCTTGCCATGCACCTCTGTTAGAGCCTGCTCAGCATTGGTAATGATGTTGACAAAGACCTGCTGCATCTGGTGGAAATCAGCCATTGTTTTTGGCAGGTCGGGGTCCAGTTGCGTTACTACCTCCACGTTGTTAACCCTCATCCGGTAAGCGTGTAGTTCCAGACTATGCTCAAGGGCCTCATTGACAGAGATAAGCCTCTTCTCAGGTGTGTACTTGCGAGCGAACGAAAGCAGGTTGCTGGTGATCTTCGCCGCGCGCTGTGCTTCTCTGTAGATCGTTTCAATATCCCCCTTTGTAGCTTCGTCCAGATTGCTCCGTTCCGCCAGAAATTGGGCGAAACCCTGGACTGCAGAGAGGGGATTGTTCAACTCGTGGGCAACTCCTGCCGCCAGTTGACCGACCGCAGCCAGCCTTCCCGCAAGGTGAAGTTGTTGCTCCATTTGCTTACGCTGGGTGACATCCCTGGAGATACAAATGATCTGCGGCTTTCCTCCCCTCTCCACTGTGATGGTTGTGGCTTCGACCGTGAGCCGAGAGCTATCCTTTCTCAGCAGATCGAACTCAAACGGATGGTCGGTCTGAGAGAAGGCATTCTTCTCCAATGACCGGCTCGCTCTCGCCACATAGTCCTCAGGAATTATGCCGATCTCGAACATGCTCTTGCCCACCATCTCCTCCCTCGAATACCCAACGAGTTCTTCCCCTCGCCTGTTACAGTCTACAATGGTGCCATTGAGATCATAGACAGTAATAGAATCAGGCGCATTCTCGATCAGTGCCCTCAAGCTTTCCTCAGACTCTCTGACCGCCGTCTCCATCTGCTTGCGCTCAGTTATATCGCGGGCAATTCCGATAACCTCGATGTTATCGCCTTGCCCGATAGGATAGGTGGATATCTCAACGAATACGCGGCTCCTGTCCTTTCTGATCAACTCGAACTCATCAGGCCCTGTAGGCATTCCGGCCGCGCTAGCCTTCAACAGACGGACCGCCTTATCGTGATACTCTTCGGCCAGGAGGTCCAGCTCCAGCCAGCTCTTCCCTATGAGCTCATCGCGCGAATATCCCACTATCCTCTCCGCCGCCCTGTTTCCGTACAGGAAAGTTGCTTTGGCGTCGCTGATGTAGATACCGTCCGGGCTGCTATCCAGATAGAGCCTCAGCCTCTCCTCAGACTCACGCAACTGAGCGTCAGCACTTTTGCGCTCCGTGATGTCAAGGGCCATGCCCAGGCCGACGTAATGCCCGTCACGTAACTCCTGGGCCAGGCCCAGCACCTCGACCCAGATGAACCCACCGGACGCCGTTCTGAGCCGGAGTTCTTGAGGAACGGGCATACGGCCGGTCCCGCGCCCCTCTTCCATTAGCCCAAAGACGTAGGTGAGATCTTCTGGACTAAGCAGGTCCTGGAACGCGATCTTCCCCAGGTCGCTCCTGGAGTAGCCCAGCCTATCCAGGGCAGCATCGTTGGCATCGAGGAAGACACCGTTCTCGTCATTAACGAAAACCATTACCAGGCGGTTATCGAATATCGCCCGGTAGCGATTCTCGGCTTCCCGAATTGCCTCCTCCGCCTGTTTGCGCTCGGTGATGTCACGCTGGCTGACTACTACGCCTTCGATAGCCGGATCATCGAGGAGGTTTCTGGCTACAACTTCAAGCGTGCGCCACGATCCGTCTTTATGCTGAACCCGTACATCAAGCTGTTCAGTGCCACCCGGACTCTCTAGCAATTTAGACAGGCATTTAGCTACCTGTGGCAGGTCATCGGGGTGAACTAGTTCAAAGGACGTCTTGCCCATCGTTGCTCCCGGTTCGTAGCCCAATATACGCGACATAGATGGGCTCTCGTATCTAAGGGTTCCATCAGCGTTGAGGACGGTAATGGCGTCAGAGGAATTCTCGATAAGCGTCCGAAATCGCTCCTCACTGCGTTTCAGCTTATCGTCGATCAGGCTGCGCTTCCTGACCTTTTGGTGAGATTCCTCACTATAGCTGCTGGTTCCGAGCCCAGAAGTCTCTGGTACTCCTTTTCTTTTCGGTGACATAATCTTCATTTTCTCAGGGAGCGTTCAATACTGTGCGGCTGGCAATATAGGTGTTACCGTCACACAATCGAACATTAGCATACACTCGATCGCGCAGAAATCACTCTTTCAGGTGGTATTCGGGGGTAAAATAGTCCTGGGATTATCCTTGAATAAGGCAGGCACCTATGGTTTGGCCCTACAGCAAACTGATTGTAAGACACGTAAGCTATTATCGCTTTATCACACATGCGAAGGAACGGGGAATATTAATCGAAAATGTGCGCTCCATGGTGCTTACCCCCTGAAGCCAGGGATTGTCCGTTATCGGCCACACTGCTATTATGAATGTCGAAAGTTGCGCAA
>CP070819.1:603952-607397 GCA_020344295.1 Dehalococcoidia bacterium
AACCGGTGGATGGTGAATATAAGCCCATTGAGTTGGGGCCAATTATCCTTACCCCATTCCTGCGGGCAAGGCTTAGCATTTCTATGATCTCCGGGTTTTCTAGCTGCGCTCCCTCCGCGAAGGCGCTGAAAAGTATAATCCCCTTTACCTTTTTCTCAATACATTCTCTCGCTGTAAATATCGCTTCCTCTGCCGGCAGTGTTATTACAGCAAGGTCGATATCTTCAGCTACATCCTTCACACTGGCATGGACATCTAAACCGAGGATGAATCGGCCCTTGTTGGGATTAATCGGATAAAGGTTCCCTCTGAAGTCCTGGTCGATGAATCCTTGCAGCAGAACGTGGCCCAGTTTATCCGGATTATCGGAAGCACCGATTATGGCAATGGAACGGGGGTTAAAGATTTTTATGAGATCTGTCGTCACACTACTTTCTGCAGGGTATTTCACTCGCAGCCACTCTTATCTTTCCGCCAGCTTGGCTTCATTAAGTAAGAATTATATGGCGCACATATTCTACCTTGCCATTACATTCCTTTCAAATGATCAAGAGCCATATAACTGTGCTCGAGGGGTGAGATTGGAGCACAGCGCGATTGAGTAAATATTGTTGGGAATTGAATCCAATCTGGGATTAGCTTGACAAACAGATGTAAAAACATTATACACTACAGCAATAAGCGCACATTATATGTGTGGCAGCTACATAAAAGCCTATGGGGGTATATTTGGTGAATGCGCCCTGGCAGGTTACTGCTACCAAGGTCTACTGTGAAGCAGTAGAAGACGATACAATCATAATGGTCAAGGGGGATTGGGACTGTTTATGTACCTATTACGGTAAGTGGGGGCCGGTAAACCGACTGAAAAGGACGGGGGCCACGAGGATTCTAAGCTGGATGGGCATCGTTAACGGAGTGCGACAAATTACAGCGGATGAATGTAAAGGCCCGGCTGATTGTCAAAAGGTGCGTGATTATCAGCAGAAATATATGTTGGCGGAGAAGCCCTGATATTTCTGGAACAGACATAGAAGCTATGCTAAAACGAATAGGCACTGCGATTTCGGCTCATATTTTCTGTGTCGTATCCCTCCCCTTATTCAAGGTTCAGTCTTCTGTGTCCAAAGTCAAGGGATACCATATAATAAGCATTTAAGGAGGCATATTTATGAAAATATAAGGGAGAAGTAAGTACAAAATGAACTGCAGAATTTAGAGGAGGTATAAATGAAGGGTAAAATCGCGTTAAGTCTGCTGGTTCTGATTCTGTGCCTGTCGTTTCTACCCGTGGCTTGTGGAGATGAAGAAGAACCCACAGGAGAGCCCCCTGAATCCATCACCTTATGGACTCTAGCCGATATGAGCGGTCCTTACGCTACAGTTATGGCCCCCATGGTACCTGCCCTGGCAGATGTCGATGAGTACGTAAACACAGTACTTGGTGGGATAAACGGGGTACCTATTGAAAGCAAGGTGAAAGACTTCGGTGGCGATATCGCTATTGGTCTTTCCGCTTATGAAGAATTGAGGGCTATGTCACCCAAGCCTCTTACATTCTTCGGGTGGGTTACTGACCTGAATGAGGTATTGAAAGAGCGCGTAGCCGAGGATGAGATACCATACATTTGCACGGCCAGTGACTTGGCGCTCTACCCCCCAGCCTATAGCTTTGGGTTCCATGCCACTTATATTGATACCTTCGGGGCCTTTCTCGACTGGCTTGTAGAGAACTGGACGGAAGATAGACCACCCAAGGTGGCTATCCTTACCTGGGATACTGCCTATGGTCGGGCTGTCATTCGCGATGAGGGTGAAGCCTATGCCCAAGAGCTAGGTGTTGAAATCGTGGCAACCGAGCTTTTCGGTATACAGGAATTAGAGTGTACAACACAGCTCACCAGGATCAGAGCTGAGGAGCCGGACTGGATTTACACTAACACTCTGGTAACAGGACCGGTGACGATCCTGAAAAGTGCACAGGACCTGGGATACGATATCAACCTGGCTGGTGGCTATGGCATAGGGTGGATGGACATGGGCATCGGTGGTGCCGACCTGTTTGAAGGCGTTGTAGTAATAAAGGACACAGTCAGCTGGGATGATGTTTCTAATCCTATAGTGCAGGAGTTAAGAGGGATTGTCGAGGAAAACGAAAGAGATCCGTCGGTTATGGATAATGTGTATGCATCTGCATTTGCCTACACCCTGATGGCTGTCGAGGCTATTCAGGCAGCTGTGGATGAGGTCGGATGGGATGGTTTGGATGGCGAAGCAGTCCATGACCAACTGATCAAGGGCGAATATACTCCGATGGGAGGCATCATTCAGGCCAATTATACAGAGGACATACGCTCTCTAACGAAAGTGTCTGTATGTCAAATACAGGACGGGAAGATCATGCCCATAACCCCGTTCCGGCAGGCTCCTGACTTGAAAGAGAAATAGTTGACTAGTGATGGGGGTCCCTCTCCTATTCTGCGGAAGGGGGACCCCATTTACCCGGGCTTCGTAAGGAATAGCCATAGAGCCAAAACATTGAGACTAATTCGTCGCTAAGAAAGCTAATAGCGTTAAGGACATTAAACAGAAAAGGGGTGTTTTCCTTCAAATATCTATATGTGAAAAAGCGGCACGGAAGCGACACATGAGTAGTTGCTAGGGATGGAGTGTTGTACGGTCACGGTAAATGTACACGTGAGCAAGACCGCCATATACTCGAACCCGTTATTTGGCAACTTCTTGCATTTTAGGGAGATTGGAGCAGTCTGTCTATTAGCCATCAGGTCCTGACTGAGAATGAATAACGAAGAATACCTTGCCACAATCCAGGTAAACAACATTCATATAAGTTTCGGGGGTGTCCATGCGCTCAGGGGGATCTCCTTCGAAGTAGAAACGCCACAGATACTCGCCATAATTGGCCCTAATGGTGCCGGTAAAACATGCATTCTCAACTGTATCAATGGATTCTACCGTCCTCAAAAAGGCAGCATCCATTTTGCGGGACACGAGATTAACCGCCTTGCACCCTATAAGATTGCCAGCCTGGGGATCAGCAGAACGTTCCAGAATATAGAGCTCTACACTGGATTGACCACTCTCGATAATCTCATGGCAGCAAGACATCTACACATGAAATATGGAGTTCTGGCAGCAGTGCGTTATTTAGGCAAAGCACAAAAGGAGGAATGCAACCATCGCGCCAGAGTGGAGGAGATTATCGACCTTCTTGAAATTCAACCTGTAAGAAAAAAGATTGTGGGGACTCTGCCATACGGTGTGCGGAAAAGGGTCGAGTTAGGCCGAGCCCTGGCCACGGAGCCAAAGCTGCTTTTATTGGATGAACCCATGGCAGGGATGAACATCGAGGAAAAGGAGGACATGGCGCGGTTTATCCTTGATATCCATGAGCTCTGGTCTATACCGATTATTCTGGTTGAAC
>CP070819.1:607497-613930 GCA_020344295.1 Dehalococcoidia bacterium
CACCCGTGGAGAGGGAGATGGACAGGCTCCTGGGCCATTCGCTGAGGTGGTTTGATTGGCCGACGTATGTGTGGCGTCACACACCACTAATGGAGCATGAATACTTCGCTCCCACAGAGCTTGTGGAACGCGACGGCCAGACAGTGGTCAAGATGGAGTTGCCCGGTGTGGGAATGGAGGACGTTGATATCTCCATCGCCAACGGTGTGCTTACTGTCAAGGGAGAGAAGAAGCACGAAGAGGAGGTCAAGGAGGGGGATTACTACCGCTCCGAGAGGACGTATGGCAGCTTCTACAGGACGTTGCCGGTTCCCGAGGGCATAGACGAGAGCAAGATCTCGGCGACCTTCGACAACGGCATTCTCGAAGTGCTTCTGCCGAAGACAGGTGAGAAGCAGGAACACAAGGTGCCAGTCAAGGCTAAGGCCAAGGCTAAGACCAAAAAAGCCAAGACCACCAAGACTGAAAAGTAAACTTGGAACATAACGTCAACTGAGCGGCAGGCCGTCTCGGAAAACAAATCTCCGGGACGGCCTAATTGCGTTTATTAGTGGATTAGCGGAATATTTATTTATTATCAAGGCTGGAAAGCCTTTCCCACAGCTATATTTATTTGGTAGGGCCTTTCCAGACCCGATCATCAGGCTATTTCCACTGCTGTCCCATAGGCCAGCAGCTCGGAAGCGCCGGACATAACCATGGAGGTGACGAACCTGACGCTAACTATAGCGTTGGCCCCCATTCCCTCCGCCTCCTGCACCATTCTCTGAATGGCCTGCTCCCGTGACTCGGCGAGCATCTTGGTATAATCCGTTATCTCACCTCCAACGAGATTACGCAGGCCTGCCATGATGTCGTGCCCGAGATGCCGGGCCCTGATAGTGCTTCCTCGGACCAGGCCCAGGGTCTTGACTATCTGTTTCCCCTCCACATTATCGGTTGTGACTAAGATCATCTCTCTACCCCCTTGAGTCCCTCTTCCTCTTTAGAGGCTTTCAGTCTTTCCCTGATAATAGATAGTATCAACAGGAGCAGTCCTGTCGCTGCCAGAGCGACAGCTACCTTGAGTGCCACCGGCATGTCCTCGGCGACGGCGCTGAAAAACCAGTAGAGCAGATAGACTGTGGCGACAGCGATGCCGCCAATCAGCAAAAGCGCCCCCAGTTTTCTCATATCTATGTCCGGAATAATCTAGTACCAGCTGTCACTGTTTAACATTGGCACTTCTTCAGCATTGAGCGCTTCCGGTGGAAGCTCGATAGATACAGGTTGGTTATGGTTTGATATTACTACGGTTGCGTCCATTTCCATGGTCATAGCAAAGGCTTCTTCAGGAGGCAAGCCCATGGACTCTGAGTCCATGGGCATAGTATAGCTCATTTCATATTTCATAAGGAAATATTCATCCTTTGATATCCAGGACTTGTATGAGTAATCTGTTATGATATCCTCAAGTGATAGTAATGGAAACTCGTTTGGAATTGTGTTTCCTATTTCTAGCTGTTGCAGCATGGCTTCATAGAGGCTCGCAAAGTCAGTCTTTATATCAAGCACATAGCATTCGATGCCGTTGACTGCCTCAGTACCCAGAAGCTCGACATCTGCATACTCCATTAAGTCTATCTGCTGCGCCATCTGGTCCATTTGATCTTTATAGTCCTCCCAGTACTCCTCGGGGATATCGAACTTAAGCCAGGACTCACCTTCAGATGGTATGTCCATCTTCATATAGTAAACGCCTGAGATCAAATACACCGCCATCTCCATTGATTCCATTGCATCCGATAGTGACGGCATGTCAGTTGTCATCGACATTTCCATTATCATATTGAGATCTTCATAATCGACAACACCGGTAGCTACCATGCTGGTGGACATCGTGCCTTCACCGAATTCGTCATTCGGAATATTCATATTCATAACACTATTCATGTTCATATCCATGCGATAAGTCTCTAAATTGCCCATATTTATCGCTTTCACTAATTCATCTCGTATATCCTCAGCGGCTATAACGTCTGTACCACCGCATCCTGCTGTAATTATTACTAAACACAGAAGCGGGAAAGCCGCTATCAACCTCTTCCTTTTCATTTTATCCTCCTCCACCTAATCGAATTTAGGCAAATCCTAATTCCAGGCACATCCTTTGTCAATAGGAATATAGGTTATGTACTTAACTGGTACATATGTCCAATATGAATTAGTTTATTAAATTCAAACGTGTGATAGAATATCGAGGGGTTCAATGGAATATGCGCGTTGTATTTATGGGGACGCCGGAGTTCGCTATACCAGCCCTGGAGTACCTGGTTCAGAGCGGACACCAGTTAGTGGCGGTGTATACCCAGCCGGACAGGCCTGTGGGCAGGGGAAGGGCCCCGTCTCCTCCGCCTGTGAAGAAGACAGCGCTGGAGTACGGCATCGATGTCATGCAGCCTGCGACACTGAGAGATGCCGCCGAGGCCGAGAGGCTCGCCTCACTCAAACCGGACATAGCTGTTGTTGCTGCTTACGGTCAGATCCTGCCGCAGAGTATGCTCGATATACCGGAGTTCGGCTGCCTTAATATCCACCCCTCCCTCCTCCCTCTTTACCGAGGCGCCACGCCGATACCCGCCGCCATTCTCGCCGGCGATGAGGATACGGGGGTCACTGTCATGCTCCTGGACGCCGGAATGGATACCGGCCCGACCCTTTCACAGATCGTTGTGGAGATAGAGCCCGAGGACACCGCAGCGTCCCTAACCCTAAAACTCGCCGATGCCGGTGCCAAACTTCTAGGTGAGACATTGCCCCTGTGGCTCGACCGGCTGATAACTCCCCGGCCGCAGGACGAGAGCCGGGCTACTTACACGTCGCCCATCACAAAAGGGGATGGCATGGTCGACTGGCGATTACCGGCCGTTGACATCTGGCGCCGGGTGCGTGCATTCTACCCCTGGCCGGGCTGCTATACATACTGGCGGGGAAAGTTGCTCCGGATACACGAAGCCGTTCCTTTACATAAAGAAGGCAAGCTGGTTCCGGGAAGGGTTGTTACTCTGGAGTCGGAACAGCCCGCAGTCATGGGAGTTGAGACCGGCGAAGGTATACTGGGGCTGGTCAATATGCAGCTCGAGGGCAAGCGTGCTATTAAGGCGTCGGAGTTCCTGCGTGGTCAGAGGGGCTTCGTAGGGGATATCCTGGGTAAGGAAAGCTAGATCCTGACTGTCGGCCTTTATTTCTCGGGGGCTTCCTCTTCCGCTCCGGGGGCTTCGACCTTCTCTTCCTCCTCCGCCTCGGCCTCAGCCTCGAGCTCGGCCTCAGCTTCAGCCGCCGCAATTTCCTCGGCGATCTCGACCTCGACCTTGCTGCGGGCGATCTGTACGATCGATTGTTCGGGATCGGTGATGATGGTAACGCCCTCTTCGACAGTAAGGTCTCTGACATGCACTGCCTGGTCGATCTCACTCAGCACGGAGAGATCCACTTCGATATTATGAGGCATATTGGCGGGCAGGCACTCAACCTCGACGGTGTTCATATTCTGAACCAGGATACCGCCGCGGTCCTTAATAGCCGGCGCCTCGCCGATGAACAGCAGCGGCACATCGAGCTTTATCTTCTCCGCCATCTTTACCTGGTAGAGGTCGACGTGGAGAAGGCTGCCGGTCAGGGGCTCACGCTGGATATCTCGGACAACGACCATCTTGGGCTTCTTGGCATCGTCGACCTTCAGCGCCACCAGGCTGCTCTTGCCGGCTTTGGACAGCGTGTGTTTCAGCTCGATGGTGTCGATCTGGAGCGCGGTTGATTTGACGTTGTGCCCATAGAGGTTGGCAGGCGTGATTCCTTCGCGCCGAAGGAACCTGACCTTCTTGCCCACTATGTCCCGTGTGGTGGCTGACAGCTCTATCTGATCCATTGCATGCAAATATAAATGATAGCAAAATTCCGAAGCGAAATCAAGCCTGGAAGGCAGGCGGGTTAAGGTAATTCTACGGCAGTCCCGGTTCTGGCTGATTGAAGCGCAGCTTCCGCCATGACCACCGAACGCAGGCCAACAGCGCCGTCCGTCAGCGGGTTCTGCCTGGATTTCACGCATGATATGAAGTAATTGAGCTCTTCCTTGAGCGGCTCGGCATGAGGGAGGGCTACTACGTGCTTTTCGTCATTCGCAACACGAACGGGAACTCCCTCTTCAATAACGATTCGATTATCGAATAGCTGCAGCTGCTGCGGATTCAGGTAATCCACTCTCGCACTGCCTTTGCTGCCGACAACCACAAGGTCACGCATCCTGTCGTAAGCCGCTACCAGCCAGCTCTCGAAGGCATAGCCCTTGGCATAGCCGAAATCCATGAAGATCGAGGCGGTTTCTTCGGTATTCTGTCCATAGGACATGGTCTGCGAAGCGCTCAGTCTCTCGGGGTAATCTACGTCCAGAAGATGGCAGAACAGGTCAAGTTCGTGGATTCCTAAAGCATATATCACCCCCATATCACTGCGTGGCACTCGAAATAGCAGACGGTTGCCGATAAGGTTCTGGATCTCTCCCAGCTCGCCGGCATCTATCCTGTGCTTCAGCTCACGCACAGCGGGGTGGTACCTGAACAGGTGTCCCACCATGAGGATGCGCCCTGTTGCATCAGCGGCCTCGACAAGCTTCTTCGCCTCGTCAACATCCATTGTTAAGGGTTTCTCCACCAGCACATCCTTACCCGTCTCCATGAACTCTTTACCAAGCTGATAGTGCGTCCGGGAAGGGGTAACAATGCTGACAGCCTGGATCCCATTGTCTTCGATTAAATCCCCGTAATCGGTGACATATTCCACCTCCAGAGATTCACTTAACTGCCGGGCACGATTCTCATCCGCATCACAGATTTTAAGCCCGTCAATCATACCTTCAGATAGAAGCTCTTTGTATACACGGGCGTGGTTTCTGCCCCAGTGACCCGTTCCGATCACAGCTAAACCTAGCATGCGGGATTCTCCATGTATTCCCTGATACTGGAGGCAACGTATTCGACCTCAGTGTCAGTTAGCTGCGGATGCATCGGGAGGGAGAGGATATGGTCTACATACTCCTCGGTTATGGGCAAATGAACATCGGACTGAACGCAGGGCTGGCGATGAAGCGGCACAGGATAATGAATACCTGTCTGAATGCCCTTTTGTCTGAGATATGAGGCCAACCCTTCCCGCTCCTTGACTCTTATGACATACATGTAGTAGACATGTCTCGCCCATTCCTTTTCTATCGGCGTTATCAGCTCCAGGTCGCTCAGCAGATGATTGTATTTACCGGCGATTTCACGCCTTCTCTCGTTCCATGCATCAAGATGTTTGAGTTGCTCCATGCCTATCGCCGCATTCAACTCGCTTAATCTAAAGTTCAGCCCGAGAAGCCTGTGTAAATACTTCTCGGTTCGGCCATGGTCGGCCAGCATTCTAATTCTTACCGCGAGTTCTTCATTGTCGGTCGTAGCCATACCTCCGTCGCCGAGAACAGTCATATTCTTGGCGGGATAGAAGCTGAAACAAGCGATATCGCCCAGGGAACCGGCACGGCGGTCTTTGTATATAGCGCCGTGGGCCTGGCAGGCGTCTTCTATAACGTATAGACCATGTTCTTTCGCTATATTATTGATGATATCCATATCACATGTATGCCCGTACAGGTGAACAGGAATAATTGCTTTGGTTCGGGGAGAGATCTTTCTCTCTATCTCTGCAGGATCGATTGTGTAAGTCTCGGGATCGATATCAGCATATACAGGATTCGCCCCCAGGAATATCGAGGGGCTCGCTGTAGCAATGAAGGTATGTGAGGGCACAATTACCTCGTCACCCTCGCCTATGCCGAGCGCCATCAAGGACAGCAGTATGGCGCTTGTCCCAGAGCTGACCCCTACTGCAAACCCGGTATTGCAGAAGCGTGCGAACTCACGCTCAAAATCCTCCAGATACTGTCCCTTGATATAATGACCGCTATCCAGAACATCGAGCATCACCTGCCTGATCTTATCGTCAACATACATTTTGCTCAAGGGAATATTCAATGTCTATCCTTGCTCCCATTCATATGGCACTCTATATAATCCCAATTCACATACCAACTCACTTAATGGTTTTACTACACGAGCTGGATTGCCATAGGCTAAAACATTATCAGGTATGTCTGTCGTAACTACAGAGCCCATACCTATGAGTGAATTACTACCAACTGTAACTCTAGGGCCAATTGTTACATTACCACCAATCTTTGCATTGTTTTTAATCCTTACATTCGTAACGCAATCCGCATAACTTGGACATGGTGGATGTAAAATATTAAGTATAGTGACAGACGGACCTATCCACACATTATCTTCTATTATTACAAACTCCGGTATAAAACAGTTAGAATGAATTCTTACGTTGTTACCGATTTGATTGTCGGATTCAA
>CP070819.1:614030-621052 GCA_020344295.1 Dehalococcoidia bacterium
CAGAGTTGACCGGTAAGACGGTGGGGATTGTCGGCTTCGGCGCGATAGGCCGCCAGGTAGCCAGGAGGATCAAGGCTTTCGACACGTCAATCCTGGTATACGACCCCTACGTGGACCCGGAGACGATAAGGGGAACGGGAGCTGGAGTGCGGAATCTGGATGACCTGATGAGTGAGTCGGACTTTGTAACATTGCACGTTCCAACTGCACCTGATGCAATAGGTTTGATAAGCTGCGAGCGTATAGCTCTGATGAAGACTACTGCCTATCTGATAAACACAGCCAGCACCTTTGTCATCGATATGGAGGCGATTACCCAGGCTCTAAAGGAAAAACGCATTGCTGGTGCCGGTTTCGACGTCTACGAGACGTGGCCAGTACGTGCCGATAGCCCGCTGCTTGAGCTGGACAATGTGGTTTTAACGCCGCACATTGGGGGTGCGACGCAAGAGACAATCATTCGCTATTCTCAAATGATAGCAGATGATGTCAGGAGATTTCTCAGTGGCGAGTCACCAAAGAACCTGGTCAATCCTCAAGTGTGGGGGAGAGATGTCCAATAAATACGTTCTGGCCATAGATGCCGGGTCCAGCGGCGGCCGAGCTCTCATATTTGATCTCCACGGCGCGTTGATTTCATCCACTGGTCGTGCATGGACTTATAACGTCCCTGAAGATGCCGGTCCTATGGGGAAGGAATTCGATACAGAGGAGTTCTGGGGCTATATATGTCGGCTTATTGCTGATGCAACGGTGAAAGGGGCTGTTCAGTCTGCTGAAATAATTGCTGTGAGTACATCGAGCCAGAGGCAGGGTGTGGTCTTCCTTGATGAGATGGGGCGTGAATTGTATGCTGGCCCTAACACCGATATCAGGGCTATAATCGAGGGCTTTACCATAGATGGTGAATTTGGAAAAGAGGTCTACGAGATTACAGGACACGCGCCGTCTTTAATGCTCTGTCCTGCCAAGCTTCATTGGTTCAAAGCTAACCGTCCTGATATCTATGAGCAGATAGCAACAGTATTATCGATCAGTGACTGGGTTGCATACCGGCTGTCAGGCCAGCGCCTGGGCGAGGTTTCCTGTATCAGCAGCATAGGCTTAGTCGATGTTGGTGATCTCAAGGGCTCAGATCGCCTTGAGGAAATGCTCGACCTGCCTTCGGGAGTCTGCCCCGAAATCACAACTTCCGGCACTCACATTGGGGTAGTAACGCAGGAGGCTGCGGCGCAGACGGGTTTAGCTGCCGGTACATCGGTGGTCGTAGGTGGAGCGGATTCACAGTGCGCCCTGCTCGGCATGGGTGTTATCAACGAAGGCCAGGTAGGCATAGTGGCTGGTTGGAGCGGATCTGTTCAAATGGTAACGTCAGAACCAATCATCGATCCCGAGAGCAGGCTCTGGACAACCTGCCATGTGCTTCCCGAAAGATGGATACTGGAAAGCAACGCTCAGCAATGTGGAGGCGCCTACAGTTGGCTCAGAGAGACCCTATTTAGCGATTTAACTGATGAAAATGCGGGCTACGAGATCATGGAGCGGTTGGCAGAAGAGACAGCACCGGGATCCGGAGGCGTGCTGGCTTTCATCGGTCCGGCAGTTATGGATATGAGGCGCATGAGACTGAGCCTAGGCGGATTCATTTTCCCTGTAACACCCAGCATAACGGATATCAAGAAAGAGCATTTGATCAGGGCCGCATTAGAGAATCTGGCCTTCGCTTTTAAAGCCAACTGCGTTCAGTTAGAGGAAATCTCGAAACTGAAGATCAGGGAAGTGAAGATCGGTGGCGGGTTAGCGCAGAGCAGATGCTTGGTTCAAATCCTGTCGGACGTGCTCGACATGCCGGTAACTGCATATGATGTGCGGCATGTTACATCATGGGGTACGGCCATGTGCGCCGCCGTTGGCTCCGGTAGCTACGGGAACTTTAACGAAGCTATCGCTGGCATGATGCCTGAGTCCAAAGTAGTTGATCCTGATACACAGCGGGCCCAGGAATATACACAATACTATCGCAAATGGCTTTCAACTGCCGATTGGCTCGATAGGTTAGAGCAGGGTATTAGCTAGGACTTATAGGGGATTACAGACGATCGTTGAGGCGTCATTATCGATGTTTTCATTTACTTACTCTATTTCCCTATATAATCAGCTCACTTGCTTCCTGTGATGTTAGTTCACGCAGTTTCCCTTCAGGTAAGTCGCCGAGCAGAACATTTCCAACCCGAATACGCCTGAGTGCTAGGACCTCAAAGCCAAGGTGTTTGAACATACGCCGTACCTGCCGTTTTCTGCCCTCATGTAGAGTAATACTATAATTGAAAGGTTTGCTGTGTACTTCTTTAACCTTGGCAACAAGGGTGGTGCCGTCCTCAAGCTCAATACCCCGCTCCAGCCTGCGTTTTTCGGCGGGATTGAGCCTTGCTCTGATGGATATCAGGTATTCTTTTTCATGTTTAAAACGGGGGTGGGCTAACCGGTGGGTCAGGTCCCCGTCATTAGTCAGCAGAAGGAGGCCGGTACTGTCTTTATCCAGTCGTCCTATCGGGTGCAATCCAGGTTGACGGTACTTAGTCGGTAATATATCCAAGACAGTTTTGCGTCCTCTATCATCTCTGGTTGTGGTTAAAACACCTCTCGGTTTATGGAGTAGCAGATATACTAGTTTTGGTGGCTTCAATTCGATGGGGCACTTGTCTATCAAGATATGGTCCATATCAGTATCTACTGGATGGCCGAAATCTTCTATTACTTCGCCATTCACCTCCACTCGACCACTGCGGATGGCATCAGCCATTGACCGGCGAGGTCCGACCCCGGCTCTCGTTAGAGCTTTGAGAATAGGGGTTGAAGGCATATTAGTCTGGCCTCCACCTTGCAACACATCTTAGGGACATGTTTTTTTCTATCTGGATAGTGGTTTGTGCCTGAATGTTCATTCTGCTTTGGCGCGAAACATCAAGGTACCAAAAGTAATACCCGCTGTGGCCCATGCGGCCAGCACCAATATCGAGCGCCATAGGTCTGACCATATATAGCCGCTCAGGACCAGGTCACGGACGCCAACAACAGCATAGTCCACGGGATTAAACTGCCTTACAGTGTCCAGCCAACCTGGTAGAAATCCATCTGGGCCGCCTGGCATCATGGTCGATGACATGAACACGGTGGGTAAGGCAATAAAGTTAATCACACCCATGAGCGGTTCCGGCCGTCTGAATAAGAGCGCAAGGCCGTTGGAGAAAGCGGCGAATCCCAGTCCCAGAAGACAGATGAGGACTATGGAAAAAAGCACGCCGGGTACGCCGGTCGCAATATCTACACCCATAATAACGGAGATAGTGAAGATAATCAGCGCTTGAATGACCAGCATTACCATAGAGGCCAGAACACGGCTGGTAATAATGGATCCGCGGGTGACAGGCGTTGCCAGCATTTTTGACAGTATGCCCATGTCAATGTCCTGAAGCATCCCCATGCCTGCCCACGCCGAGCCGAAGAGCACTGTCATCACAACCACACCGGGGGCGAAGAATTGGAGATAGCTGGTCCCCTCCAGTCCGGGTATGACGGCGAATGACTGTCCCAGCGAATCGAATACCTGTGTGAACAGCACCAGCCATATTATGGGCTGGACAAGGCTGATAAAAATCCAAACGCGGATGCGGAACAGGGTTCTGATGTGTCGTATAATCTGAACCCGTATATCATTTAAAAGATACATCACTATCTCCTGTCTCGCTTTCGT
The DNA here is from genome assembly GCA_020344295.1 of Dehalococcoidia bacterium. Lineage (GTDB taxonomy): Bacteria > Chloroflexota > Dehalococcoidia > SZUA-161 > SZUA-161 > SZUA-161. Next base: position 617,785 of record CP070819.1, read on the forward strand.
TATATCTGTGCATAGGTAGTGGCTGTGCCCTCCTGAGCGCGAATCGTGCGCCCTGTGTATTTTAGGAATACATCGTCGAGCGAAGGCCGGGAGACAGATAACGATTCGACCTCGATGCCCTCGTTGGCGAGAAGTCGCATAATATTGGGCGCCGCCGACTCGCCCTTATTTACATAAACTGCAAGTTCACCATCCGTTGGTTGTGTGCCAAGTACGAACGGTTTACCCGACAGTATTGACTGGGTCTTTCTGATAAATTCATCGCATTGATCGTCGCCGATTTCGCAGGGTGTGAGTGTAACCACATCGCCGCCAATGGCTTGCTTCAACTCGTTGGGGGTACCCATAGCGATTATCTTGCCCAGGTCTATGATGGCGATGCGATCTGCAAGGTGGTCGGCCTCTTCCATGTAATGGGTGGTCAGGAATAAAGTTACGCCCATGACTTTGGCCAGGTTATGGATATAATCCCAAATGTGAGTTCTAGTCTGAGGATCCAGGCCCACTGTCGGCTCATCCAGGAAGATAAGCTGAGGCTGGTGAATAAGCCCCATGGCGATGTCGAGTCGCTTGCGCATACCTCCCGAGTAGGTTGATACCCTCTTGTCCTCGAAGCCGGTCAGATCGACTAGTTCGAATATCTCTTTAACACGTTGCTTAATTGTTCGCCTATCCAGCCTATAGAAATGGCCATACAGGGTCAGGTTTTCCCGCCCGGTGGCGTACTCGTCTACTCCTACATCCTGAGCTACATAGCCGATGTTTTTCCGTATCTCGGCGGGATCCTTTAGGATATCGAATCCCGTGACTACAGCCGTTCCCGATGTCGGCCTGATGAGTGTGTTCAGCATCTTGATGGTTGTCGTCTTCCCGGCGCCGTTTGGTCCGAGGAAGCCGAATATCTCACCTGCCTTGACTTCGAAATCAATGCCATCTACTGCTCTGATGTTGCCAGGAAAGACCTTGGTTAATTGGTTGGTCTCTATCACACTCATGGTGGCCCTCCATCCACTGCTTCGCGGTTTTTCAAACGAGGATTATGATTCCATTGCCCTGTACTCGTGTGGCATGTTGGCCAGGACTCAAACGGCGCTATCGTGAAAATACTGGGAACCTACTAGCTGCGGCTATTCGGGTTTGAGAAAGTCCAGCAGGAGGCTGTTGAAATAGCCTCTTTCTTTAACATGCGGCGCATGGCCATATCCGGAGAAGACCTCCAGCTGTGCATGAGGCATCAGTTTCCAGGCCTCTAATGCCTGTACAACGGGATAGTACGGGTCACGGCTGTTCCAGACGACGAGCGTGGGAATCTTAAGTTCCCGAAGTCTTTCAGTACATCTCCAGTCCTTATCCTCTCCATCCTCTTTCAGAAATCTGGGATAGGGCTGTTCGATGCGCAACATCTTACGAAGATAATACATTACCGCGCCGATATACATTCCCCAGCGGGCCAGTCTGCCGAAACCTACGGTATCGATCAGCACCAGACGTCTAACCATCTCAGGGTGGCGAAGAGCGATCTCCAGACATACTCTGCCCCCGATAGAGTGCCCGACCAAGTAGTGACGCTCAAGGTTTATCTCTCTAAGGAAGGCAAGGGTAAACTCAACGAATTCCGATAGATAGTAGCTGCTCCTTGTGCTGGCACTCAAACCATATCCCAGCAGGTCGGGAGCGTAGAGAGTGTATAAGTGTGATAGTGCGGTCATCGTCTTCACCCAGTCCCTGGAATCACTGGCACCACCGTGTAAAAGGACTACCGATGGGCCACTGCCGGCCTTTAAATAGTGCGCTATGTGGCCGTCTGCTTTAATCTTCAGACTTTGAATTGTGCTGGGGCTTGCTACATCGATCAAAGTCTGCTCGGGGTCTTTCATGGTGTCCTGTGAACGAGACCGCATAGATCTATTGGGCATGAAAATTTCTGGATAACTTTCGTATAGATGTGATGCAAAGGGTCACTTTCTATTATATCTAGGCTGGCTGGTTCAATCAAATTATATCTACAAGTTGTACAGCCGTGATCGCTATGTTCAAGCCTACGATCGCTAAGTAGTACGTGATTGTTCTTCAGTATATGACTATTTTCCTACCTTATTTAGAACTATCAGTCGATTGTAGCTGTAGTACACAGTAGATATGATTGCGCCAGGATGTAACGCATTGCTCGCAAAAATAGCAAATTTGTACCGAATGGGCGCTTTAGTATTGGTAAACACCGTGGACGAACAGTGGAAAAGGGGTGGCATCGTGAACAATAAGATGAAGAAAACGAGAAATAGATCAGGCATCAAGTACACCAAGGAGATTATGACGTGTGATGAAGTTGCAGAATATCTCAGAGTACACGTCAGTTCAGTTAGGCGCTGGAGTCGAAGCGGAAAGATCACGGCATTTAAGGTTGGAGGTCGTGGTGACTGGAGATACCGTGAACAAGATGTATTGTCCTTTCTCTATGACACGAGCCGGGAAGGTGAAAGGCAAGGGGAGGTGATGGTGATGTGTATGGACTAGGAAGGGAGCTTAAGCAGTCTGCATTGCCACTAGCAGGCTGCGGAGAAAGCTTAAAGTGGCGCGAAACAGAAAAGGAGGGAAAAGGATGTTGAAGAAACTAGCTAGGAAGATGCAGCGGGACGAGAGAGGCATCACAGGCCTGGAGACTGCGATCATCCTGATTGCGTTCGTGGTCGTTGCCTCAGTCTTTGCCTACACCGTGTTGTCGGCGGGCATATTCTCGTCTCAGAAGGGTCAGGAGGCGGTCTATACCGGGTTGCAGCAGGCTAGATCTACTGTGGAGTTGAAGGGCGACGTCGTGGCCAAGGCCAATGCCACTGCCATCACGGAGATCATATTCTCTGTGAGCAACGCACTGGATGGCGAGGCGATCGATTTCACGGATACGACCGGCAACAACGTCACCGTAATCTCCTACTCCAGCGAGACGGCGCGTACGGAGGAGCTGGACTGGACCTCGGCAGTCCAAGGTTGGGGTGACGCCGACAACCTGTTAGAGGCCGGAGAGATGTTCGAGGTCACAGTGGACATGACCGGTGCGGGCGAGCCCATCGACATCTATCACACGTTCCAGCTGGAGGTGAAACCTCCCGTTGGCAGTGCGCTGATAATCGAGCGGACGACACCTGCGGCTCTTGACGCGGTGATGATACTCAACTAACGGCGAGGCCGTAACCAAGGAAGAAAAAAGGAGGGAAAGAGATGCTTAAAGGATTGTACAGGACCCTACGCAGGGATGAGAGAGGCATCACGG
>CP070819.1:621152-626337 GCA_020344295.1 Dehalococcoidia bacterium
AGGGTGAGTGAATATCAAAACATAGTACTGGCATTATGAAGCGGACAGTCATATTTGTGCTGAAGTGGCTTTTTTCAATATTGGTCAAGACCACCTTTAGTTAATATACGGCACGGGAGAGAGTATTGGAATGTGGGGTGATAACGTTGGGACAAGGATGATTTGATAGGGAGGTGCCTGTTTTGAAAGAACCTGCAGCAGAGATAGCATTCAGTGCGACGATGTTAGACGACTTACTGCTGCAAGCTGCAGAGTGCCAGGATCTAGTAGCGGATAGGGAAGGATGTACCGAGAGGTACGCTCTTGTAGCTAAGTATGACAGTGAAGAACAAGAGTGGAAGGGAAGCTTGTTTGTTATCTGAGTCATAACGGCACAGGATTCAACATAAGAGACCTCCAAACTCCTCGATGGGCGTCAGATCGTAATCTGATTTATACTCAATAACCTTGTCCTAATTGAATAGCTTTTCGCTTAATCCATGCTGAATCCATATGTCTGCAAGGTTTTGCCTTTGTACCACTTTCATATCGAATTCCGCCAAGGCTAGTGTTGCCCGTTACGCACAGATCCGCGTCGTCTTTTACCCCATGACTGGTATTTGAATATGGCAGAATTTGATTGCGCTTGTTTATATCCATAAGTAACTATTTCTGGCCGAGTATAAATGCTGTATGTCAATTCGCCGACTAGGTTTTTTCGCCTATGTTTAACAGGCATTCTAGCACTGGTCGAGTCATCGAAATATGTGGAATGATATTTATAGCTAAATCTGCTTACTGCATTAGTGCAGGGGTAAGTAATGATGAAATTAAAACAATGTCTAATGAACATGGATAAATGTGAGGACTGTTACTACTGGGAGCCAATCCCCTTCCATGACAGTGGCGGGGTATGCATGGCGAAACGTAAGATGGGGACTGTTATCCCATCTGATCAGTCTCCCCCAATCGAACTGGAAGCAATTTTAGTAAAACAAGGATAACTACACTATCTGCCTGTTGTAAATGGTACTGAGCTATAAGTTGATGAATTTGTAATATGAGGTTATAAATCATTCTTTTTTCTACATATTGGCTTTGATTAGGCTAAAAAAGTAGATGACGGGTATTAATTGAGGAGGTACTATCAATGTACAAAAAAATGCTCATCCCATTGGATCGCTCTGAGTTAGCAGAAGCGGTTATTCCCTATGCTACGGAAATAGCTGCAAGATTAGATATCGAGCTAATTTTACTTCATGTAGTCTATGAGTGGGATAACTATCGAGCTTCTAATTATAAACCTTATTTAGATAGGGTAGCTGAACGCTTACTAAATCAATCTCACTACGCACGGCGACATGCTGGCGTAAAGGCAGTAAATGTAGCTGCTCCAGTGCAGAGAATCCTGATTGTAGGAAACCCGGCGGAAGAGATTCTACATTATACGGAGCAGAATGATATAGATTTGCTTTTGATGGCAACACACGGTCGCTCTGGAATAAGTCGCTGGGCACTGGGGAGTGTAGCCGATAAAGTACTGCGTAGATCCAATGTCCCCGTATGGCTAGTTCGAACGTGAACATCTGAGCGGTCTGTACACGATACTTGGCCAAAGATGAAAATGTTAGTTCCGTTGGATGGCTCGAAATCATCTGAATTGGTACTTCCTCATGTAGAGGCTTTAGCGAAACAAAGAGGTGTTGAAGCTGAAGTGGTTCTAATCAGGGTATTAGAACCCGTCTCAATTGATATTAGCTACCCGGAAGCAACAAATAGTATGGTTTGGGAGCCGCATATCAAGCAGGTGACCAGCCAGTTGAGAAGCGAGTATAAGCAGTATTTGACTGGCATAGAACAACGTTTGTCTTCTTCGGCGCTAAATGTCCGCTCGGAAATCCTAACAGGGGAGCCTGCCATGGAGATAATCGAATTCGTGAATAAGAATCCTATCAACCTCGTTGTCATGGCTACCCATGGTCGCTCGGGGATCAGCAGATGGGCTTATGGCAGCGTCGCTGACAAGGTTTTACGCCGGGCCTCATGCCCTCTCTTGTTAGTGAGAGTAGGACAGGCTTTCTGGTGGACGATAAGTTCTTAAATCTTAAATCCTTTGATGCGCTCTCTTATTTCGGCAAAGCTGTAATTAATATCCTCAATATCAGAGCTCTATCACTTATTGCGAATTGAAACAATATATATACACGACTGGATAGTCGATAACCGAATAAAGGCATGCGAAAAGAATCTTCAAGCCAGGCGTCCAAGACAACGACCGGCTGATTTCGCGGATCGCTGAGGTCTCCGGTTTAATCATCGAACCGCCTGTCGAAGTTATCACAGATACCAGCGAATTCACGAGGATTTACCGTGGCCAAGTCATATGGCTGGAGGGTAAAGAGTTCTTTGTAAGCGGCGACGTTTACGAATCGCGCTTCGGTCTTGAGGATCAGCCGAAATTCTGGGTCAAACGAGGTTATGACTTAGACAGTGGCAGGATGATAATCATCAAGCTAGAGTTCCAGGAGGAGTTCGAGAAGACATTCGGCCCATTGCATATCCACTGCTTCCGCAGCCCGGAAAAGGAGTGTAAAGTGCTGCAATTAGTTGAGGGCGATTCACGCTTCATGCAGGGTAACAAGTTTATCGACTATTCGGGGAATACTGTCCGGATACTGGAATTCATACACGGCAAGACTTTATATGACAGCATAATGGAGATGGATATCGACCACGAATACTACTATTACAATAACCTTGCTCCCATTCTCAGTAAGATAATCGGCTGCCTGGAGGCAATTCAGATGCTGCACGATCATGGTCTCTGTCACGGAGATATCCGGAATGACCATATAATGATTGATCATGAGAACAACGAATTTCGCTGGATCGATTTCGACCTCTGCCAGAACTCCACAGACTTCGATGTGTTAAGCTCAGGAAGAGTGCTTCAGTTCGTTGTGGGCATGGGACTGAACACTTTCCACGAGATCCGTAATAGCGGTAGATTTGCGGCGGATACCCTTGCAAGACTGCAGCCCTCAGACGCCAGCGCCTTCTACGCTTACCGCCTAATGAACCTCAGAAAAATTTATCCCTATATAGGAGAACGGCTTAACAATGTGCTTATGCACTTCTCCAAGGGCTCCAGTAAATATTACAGGACGATTTACCAGGTAACAGAAGACCTTCGCGGAGCCATTGCTGAGGTCCCTTACAAACAATCCGATCAAGGTATGTGGTAGTCGCATATATGTGAAGTCTCTTTACTCCGATGAATAGTGGGCTTAAATACATACTTAAATAGATAAGAAAGGAATGTATCAGCAATCCTGAGCTTAAAGTTGGCCATCAAAATTAATAGATGGTAGTCTGTTGGATGCGGTATTGTAAGAGGCATAATCAATATTTGAAATCAAGAAAAGGAGGCAATACATTGGCGAAGAAGAGAGCAGCAAGGGATATTATGAAGGCACCCGTAATAATAGTCAAAGAGGATATGTTAGTTACCGAGGTGCTGGGTTTAATGGCTCGCTGGCATATTAGCGGCATGCCGGTAGTTGATGATGACGGGAAGCTTGTTGGCATGGTGACTGGACGTGTGGTAATGAATAACGCGATTGGTGGCAATGCGGCACGTACAAAAGTGTCCGAGGTCATGAGTAAATAAATGGAGATCTATGGACCAGCCTGCGACCTTAACACACCAGTTGAGGAAATAGTGAACACATTTGCCACTAGCCGGATCAATCGTGTTCTGGTCGTGGATACCGGCAACGTCCTTGAGATAATCACACGGCTTGAGATAATTTGTGAGCTCGATCGAATATATAGTCAATTTGTTACAAAGGACTAAGGCTGTTAAAAGCTGAGGAAGCCTGAGTACCGCTTTTTTTAAAATAAGTTTAGCCTACTAGTTAAACTTTGCAGGTTATAGCTGAGTGCGGATTTCTAGGCGTAGCGACCGCAGGCAAAACCTTCGCCCAGCTTGCACCAAACACAGCTGCCCGGGGTCTGGTCAGCGATGATTAGCTGCGATTCGCATTGACCACAGAGTCGTTCCTCCCCAGGTTTCATTGGTCCGTCGCATGGAGTGATAGTCATGGGGCAAAGCTCTATGCAGCTACCACATTGCTTACAGAACTCAGGCCTGACGCCAAATAGGTATTCCGCACGGCGGTCCTTACCTCGCCCGACAAAGCCGATTGCCTGCGCTTTCCAGACCTCAGTGCAAACCCTTACACAACGCCCACATAAAACACAATCATCGTTCCGAAATGGGTATCGGACCTGCTTAACCCCACAGCGAACAGCAATGTCCTGAATAGCGCGGGAGTTGGGGGCCTGGGCCACCAGTAACTCCGCTAGATTGCGGCGCATTTTCCGGATCTTATCCGTATTAGTCATGATCACCATGCCTTCCTCCACGTTCAAGGTACAAGAAGCGGTGATCTTGGAACGGCCGTTGTTAACATGCTCCACAATGCACAGCCGGCAGGCGCTGATGTCGGACAGATAAGGGACGTGACACAGATGGGGAATGCAGATGCCGTATTCGATCGCTGTGTCGAGAACGCTGGTGCCCTTGACTGCGCGAACGATTGCCCCGTCTATGTTAACGTTGACATATTGCAGCATTCAACACCTCATTTTCACAGACTACTCGAATTGCATCAAACTTGCATTCGCTTCGGCAGATCCCGCATTTCTGGCAGAGTTCGGTGTTAATAACATGTGCCTGTGTTTTCTCGCCAATAATGGCACCGTGTACGCACCCGCGTACACAGACGCCACAGCCGTTACATTTTTCAGGATCAATCGAATAAGTGATGATGGCTTTGCACACTCCCGCCGGACATTTCTTTTCCTTTATGTGTACCTCGTATTCAGGGCGAAAATAACGCAACGTCGAGAGTACGGGATTGGGAGCGGTCTTGCCTAGGCCGCACAAGGCGGTCTCAGCTACCGTCTCCGCCAGCTCCTCCAAGAGATCCAGTTGCTGAAGCGTGCCCCGTCCCTCGGTGATGTCCGTAACGATTTCGAGCATTCGATCAATCCCCAGCCGGCAGGGTACGCACTTGCCGCAGGATTCATCTTGGAGAAAGTTTAAGAAATACTTGGCCACGTCCACCATGCATGACCCCTCGTCCATCACTACCACGCCGCCCGAACCCACCATGGAACCAGCTTGAGAAAGTACATCGAA
>CP070819.1:626437-628942 GCA_020344295.1 Dehalococcoidia bacterium
GCGCGCTAACCGGACTGCGCTACTCCCCGATGCCACGATTATAGCTCAACACCTGGAGGTTAGCAACGCAACGATAGTATTGCCTTAATCTTTGGATGACATTTACATCGAATTTCTATTGTGATAAGATTAACAATAGATGTAGCGAGCCCGAATACCTATGGCAAAGGAGTAATAATGGCCGAAGAGAAAAAAGGCTCTGAGAAAGAGGCGACGCAGCCGAAAAGCATCGATCCGGTTGTACTCGAAATGCTTGAGAAGGCTCAGGCTGACGGTGTTTCCACCATATTCAGCAGGTCCGAGGAGACCAAACCGTGCCCTATCGGGCATGAAGGCAACTGCTGCAAGATCTGTTTTATGGGCCCCTGCCGGCTGGTAGGAAAGACAACTGTCGGTATCTGCGGCGCGACGAAGGATACGGTTGCTGCTAGGAACTTGGCGCGTATGTGCGCCGCAGGATCAGCTGCACACTCTGATCACGGTCGGGATATGGCTCACACGCTGTTAGCGGCTGCCACGGGCGAAGCGCCTGATTACAAGGTTAAGGACGAGAGGAAACTGATGGCGGTAGCCGGCTATCTAGGTGTGGCGACGGAGGGCCGGTCGAAAGAGGAGATCGCCATAGATGTAGCTAATACGGCGCTGAATGAGTTCGGACGTCAGGACGCGGACGGATTGATCTATACTCGAAGAGCTCCCGCCAAGAGGCAGGGGATCTGGCGCAAGCTGGGTATCACACCGAGAGGGATTGACCGTGAGGTAGTGGAGACTCTGCATCGCACAAATATGGGAAATGACCAGGATGCGGAACATATACTGGATCATGCTATGAGAGCAGCGCTGGCTGATGGATGGGGAGGATCCATGCTGAGCACGGACATTAGCGATATCCTGTTCGGGACTCCGGGGCCGGTAGCTGCTACTGCTAACTTCGGTAATCTTAAAGATGACGAGGTCAACGTCGTCATTCATGGCCATGAGCCTACGCTCTCCGAAGTAATCGTGGCCGCAGCCAGCGACCCGGAGATCCTGGAGTATGCCAAGTCTAAGGGGGCAAAAGGAGTCAACCTGTCGGGCATCTGCTGTACGGCTAACGAGATACTTGTACGCCAGGGAGTGCCTTTACTTGGCAACTTCCTTGCCCAGGAGCTGGCTGTCCTTACAGGCGCGGTTGAGGCGATGGTAGTTGACATACAGTGTATTATGCAGGGCCTCGTTGCCGTTGCTTAGGACTATCATACCAAGATTATAAGCACATCTCCCAAGGCAAAAGTTCATGGTGCGATGCACGTGGATTTCCATGAAGACAAGGCCATGGAGATCGCTAAATCGATTCTGAGAACGGCGATCGATAACTATGCCAACCGGGGAAAGACGCACATCCCCGACGTGCAGGACCGTCTGATTGCCGGTTTTTCACACGAATACATCAACTACATGCTTGGTGGCAGCCTGCGCGAGTCGTTCCGCCCGTTTAACGACGCTGTAATGGCCGGCAGGATACGAGGCGCTGCTGGTGTGGTCGGGTGTAACAACGCGAGAGTCCCCACACATGATGTGCAGCACATTGATCTGGTCACGGAGCTGATCAAAAACGACATCCTGGTGGTAACCACCGGGTGCGATGCCATCGCCTGTGCCAAGCGCGGCCTGCTGACACCGGAGGTCATGGAGCATTGCGGCCCCGGGCTGAAGGAGATATGCAACACCATAGGTATTCCGCCAGTGCTGCATATGGGCTCCTGTGTTGATAATACCCGCATCCTCACTGTGATTACCCAGGCAGCAACGGAAGGTGGCCTCGGCGAGGATATCAGCGACCTGCCGGTAGCGGGATTCGCACCGGAATGGATGTCGGAGAAAGCCATCTCCATAGGCATATACTTCGCTGCATCGGGAGTCAACACCTGGATGGGTGTGGGTTCTCCTGTTGAAGGCAGTCCCGATGTCGTCAAATTAATTACTGATGGCTGGCAGGAAAAGGTGGGCGCTTCCCTCTATTTCGAGCCTGACCACAAGAAGGCACTGCAGGAGGCAATTGCCACCATCGATGCTAAGAGGAAAGCCCTTAAGCTGCCGGAATATGATCCGAAGAAGTTCGCCAAGAGCGAGACCTATCTGCCGGGCGACTATGCTCCTGAGAAGCATGGAGCGTATTCCCTGAAGTAAGGCCGAACTCACTCTTGTGACATTGAAGGGGCTCAGCGCCAGCGCTGAGCCCCTTTCGGTTTGTCTAATATTTACAGGCACGATTTCAGGTATCGCCGTACATGCTAGCTGAAGCCTAGTTTCCTCTCTTTCAAACTGATGTAACTCTGATGCCCGATTATGATGTGGTCGAGAACCTCGATGTCCAGGAGTCTGCCCGAGCTAACCATTTTCTCTGTTATCTGAATGTCTTCGGGGCTGGACGTAGGATCGCCCGAAGGGTGATTGTGTACAACTATCAATGCAGGGCAATTCTCCCGCACCGCGTCCCGGAACAGCTCACTGACTCTGACCTGA
>CP070819.1:629042-631796 GCA_020344295.1 Dehalococcoidia bacterium
ATTGACCGCAACCGGCAGGCTGGCAATATGGGCGGGAAAGGTCTCCACATGTACGGCAAGCGATGTAATCCTCCCCCCAACCCCACCGGCTCCAATGCCTGTAGCATTGATCCTCTTTAGCAGCTCCCCTTCCAGTTCAGCGACCTCAGGGTCAGGTGACGGTTCGCCAACATGGCGCAGCAATGCTTTTTTGGCCATAATCATCGCCTTCTCCGCGCTTCCGCCTATACCCACACCGACTATGGTAGGCGGGCACGGATTGCTGCCGGCTTCCTCGACAGCATTAGCCACGAAATCTACGACCCCCTGCCTTCCCTGGGCTGGTTTCAGCACAGTGAAACGACTCATGTTCTCGCTGCCGCCGCCCTTCGGGGCAATAGTTATCTTCAACCGGTCGCCGGGAACTATCCAAGTATGGATAATAGCCGGCGTATTGTCTTTGGTATTAACCCTGGCGGAGAAGGGCTGTTTAACCGCGGATTTGCGCAGATAGCCGTCAGCATAGCCCTGACGCACACCCTCATCCACCGCCTCATAGAGATCGCCACCCGTGATATGCACGTCCTGACCCTGCTCAATGAAAACTATCGCCAGACCGCAGTCCTGGCATAGAGGCATCTCTTCCTCAGCAGCAACGGCAGCGTTCCTGATAATCTGATCCAGAACTTGCCGGGCGACTGGAGACTCTTCCTCATCACGTGCTTTATTCAGAGCTTTAAGAACATCCTCGCCGAGAAAGAAGTTAGCATCTTTACATAATGCAGCTACCGTTCTGGTGATCTCCTCAGCCTTGATCTCTCTCATCTTGGCGACCATTATATTTTCATGATCTCGATAAGCTCCCTCACAGCATCGGCCGATTTATCAAGCGCTGCCTGTTCTTCAGAGTTCAGCTTGATCTCGATTATCTCCTCGATTCCATTCTCGCCTAATTTTGTGGGAACTCCTACAAAGACTCCATTAATCCCATACTCACCTTCGAGATACGCAGCGCAGGGCAGTATCTGCTTCTTGTCCAGCACTATAGCGTCTACCATCTGGACAGTTCCTGCCGACGGTGCATAGAACGCGCTCCCTGTCTTCAGCAGGGCGACTATTTCACCACCGCCTTTTACCGTACGCTCTTCAATCTTCGAAATCGTATCAGCGTGCATTACCTCGGTTAGCGGAAGGCCGCCGACCGTGGCCATTCTGATCAGTGGTATCATTGTGTCACCGTGGCCTCCCAATACATAGGCTGCGACATCCTCAACCGACACCTTTAGCTCCTGGGCTACAAACGTTCTGAATCTGGCGGTATCAAGGATTCCCGACATGCCTATGACGCGATTTCGCGGGAAGCCGCTGACCTTAAGTGCCAGTTGAGCCATGGCGTCCAGTGGATTGGCCACTACGATAATAATGCAGTTCGGTGAACGTTTGACCAGCTCCTCAGTCACCCCCTGCACTATCTTCATGTTGGTGAGCACGAGGTCATCACGGCTCATCCCCGGCTTGCGAGGGACACCCGAAGTGATTATGGCTATATCCGATCCCTCTGTCTCTTCGTAGCCATTTGTGCCGATGACGTTGGAGTCATACCCGAGCACTGGACCGCTCTGCAGGATATCCAGGGCCTTTCCCTGGGGCATTCCTTCGATGATGTCCACGAGGACAATATCAGCGTAGTCACGTTCCGCCAGACGCTGGGCACAGGTGGCTCCGACATTTCCCGCACCGACGACTGTGATCTTTTTACGCATTATTTATTGCCTCCTTAATCTTGATATATACAGCGTCCGTAAATTGGGATGTTGTTGCCGCTGTGGGGTCATCGGGGTCGGGCTTCAGGTCATAGGTAACCGTCTTGCCCTCAGCGATAGTTGATGTAATGGCGCTCTCTATATTGCGGGCAGCTTTCATTTCGCCTAGGTATCTGAGCATCATCGCTGCCGAGAGCATCATTGCAGTTGGATTGACCTTGTTCTTGCCCGCGTATAGTGGAGCGCTGCCGTGAGCAGGTTCGAAAACAGCTATTTCGTCGCCAATATTAGCGCTGGGCACGATTCCGATCCCCCCGACCAGCCCAGCGCCGATTTCAGATACGATATCTCCGTATAGGTTAGGCAACACAATGATATCATATCGCTCTGGATTTGTCACCAGATGCATACAGAGGTTATCCACGATCGCATCGTCGAACTCGATATCTGGGTAGCTACGGGCAACCTGCACGGCGGTGTAGAGAAAGAGCCCATCGGAGTGCTTCATGATATTGGCCTTGTGGCCACAGGTCACTTTTCGCCTGCCGTTGGCCTGTGCGTAGCTGAACGCAAACGTTACGATCCTTCGTGTCGCGCTTTCGGATATGGGCTTGATGCTTATCCCTGATTCAGCCCTTACCGGCCCCTGCCCTGCCTCCTCAATGAATCTAATAAGCTCCGCTGCTTTCCGAGAACCTGCCTCGAACTCTATCCCGGCGTAGAGGTCCTCGGTGTTCTCCCTGACCACGACGATGTCAACATTTTCATATATAGAAGGGACGCCGGCATAGCTCTTACAGGGCCGGATACAGGCATAGAGGTCTAGAGACTGGCGCAAAGCTACATTCACGCTTCTGAAGCCCTTGCCCACAGGCGTCGTCACGGGCCCCTTGAGCGCCACCCTGTTCTGCTTTATAGACTGAAGAACTCCATCAGGAAGAGGTGTGCCATATTTATTCAGCGCAACTTCCCCGATTTGCTGGATGTCCCAGTCAATCACCACGCCGGTGGC
>CP070819.1:631896-635522 GCA_020344295.1 Dehalococcoidia bacterium
CTCCTTCTAAGGCTATTTTACCGCTTGACTTCTATGATTTCCGTGGGAATGACTCCCGTGCCCTTTTCACGGTGTTGCGAATCTCCTGGACCAGGGAATCGGGCTCCTCCTTCCCCGGTTCCTCCCAGGGCTTACCCAATCCCATGTCCGTGGCTATGATTTTATAGCAGTTATATGACTGATTTGCGCTGGCCTCACCGCCCACGTGCCAGCAGCCTCCTGTGCAATACAGGTTCTTCACAGGGGTTCTGTGGTTAGCCAGCTCGGGGGTTGGCCTGTTCTCCTGGAACTGCCAGGATGAATGGTCAATCCCGGAGAAATTGCCGTGCGGCGCCAGGTTCTTCATCCTGAGGCAATCGTAGGGGCTATTGGTATCGATGCCTATGACGTTCTCCCAGTTCATGTTGGGGGCGTGCTTTTCCCAGACGCTGATCATATCCTCAGCATACTGTTTTTTGAGCTTGAGCCATTCCCTCTCGGTCAGGTCAGTCGCCCGCGGTCCCTGCATCTCGTTCTGGGCGACGTGTTTGCCCGGAGGAGCATAGGCCGGGTCGGCAAGGCTGTGACACCAGACAACGGGATTATAGTCCTCAATGGGCGGAAGCATTCCCAGTTTGGCCCATTTGCACTCCCTGGCGACGTGTTCAGCGTCAGGATCAGGTGCCAGCCCGAGCCACATGGTCTCATGTATGTCAGGATTGAACTCCTCAGCCTTGTACCTAGGGGCTTCGTGAAGGGCAAAGCTGTACCACATGAGGTTGCCAATGTTATTGGTTGATAGATTATCTATACGGCGTGCAATTTTATCGCCGATAACATCCCGGCCCATCAAATCAACCAGCTGCCACGGGCTCAATCCTGCGGTAACAACGATCTTATTTGCCTTGACTTCACTCCCATCGGCAAGGCGGATTCCGGTAGCAGTACCGTTCTCGATAATGATTTTTTCTACCTCAGCGTGAGTGAAAAACTTACAGCCTTGCTGTACCAGCACCTGGTGAGCAGCATGGGCAATCTGGTGGGTTCCGCCACGGGCATAGCCTATTGTGAGCAGCGTCCCGGTCATCCCTAATGTATAAGTACCGAGCGACTGGTCACTGACATCGCAGGCAAATGAAACCATAGTTCTCAGAATACAGTACTGTAACTCAGGGCTGTCGAACCATTCCCGCACTGCACGAAGGGGGGTAGCAGCCATGATCAGTGAATCCGGATCGAATCCGGCCTCCAGAGCCAGCGGATATACGGCGACCTGCCTTTCCATGTATTCGGGAGCAACCTTCCATTCCCAAGGGCTGAAGATCATATCTACGGTAACCCTCTGGTACTCATCGCTCTGAACGACCTTCCAGAGCTTGAGCCACTTCTCGGCATCACTTCCGGAAAATCGGGCGATCTCCTTAGCCGTGCTCTCCTGTGTTGGGTCTTCCTGTTCACTGTACATGGCGAGGCAGGTACTGTTGTTGGCAAAAGCTGCACCGGCGCTGCAGAGATACTGGTCCCATTGGGCCCCGTAGTCCCAGAAATCAGGGAAATCGCGCCAGACTGGAGCGTAATACCACGGCAGGATTATGTTGGCGTGGGTGTTGCCCCGAAAGCCTGGGGCAGAGAGCTCCTCAGTAGCGAGGCCGCCACCGATTTCGTGCCTCCTCTCGAAGATACCCACACTCATACCGGCGTATTTGGTCAAATACATCGCGAGCAGGAGTGCTTTATTACCTCCTCCGCATATAACTGCGTCAAATGTCAGATCGGCCACTATGACTCCCTTCTAAAATATGCTTTACATAACACTATCTTACATTAACTCAATATCATGGCAGTCCGGATCGACAATAAGGGTGGGCTCGGTAATACTCTGCACCTCATCCGGGGTCCAGCCCGGGGCCAACTCTTTCAGAACGAGACCCTTGTCCGTTACCTCTATTACTGCAACGTCGGTCACGATGAGATCAACGCACTCCGGCGCCGTTAGCTCGTAGCTGCACTTCTTCACTATCCTCGGCTCACCTTCTCTGGTGGTGTGGTTCATCGCGATTATGAGCTTCTTGGCCCCGAAGGCGAGGTCCATGGCTCCGCCTATTGTCCCGACCTGCCGCTCAGGCACCATATAGTTGGCCAGATCACCTTTCTCCGATACCTGATAAGCCCCCATCACGCTGATATCGAGGAACCCTCCTCTGACAATAACGAAGGACTCGTCATGTCCGAAGAAACACATGCCCGGCTGTGGCTTGACCGTCTGGCCGCCGGCGTTGACCAGGTCAAGGTCGCCCTCACCGGGGAGCGTTACCTCGCCGAAGCCGAGAACGCCGTTCTCGGCATGGAAGATCACCTCCCTGCCCTCGGGTATGAAGTTAGATGCCAGCATGGGGATACCGATTCCCAGGTTCACTATGTCGCCGTCCTGGAACTCTTTGGCTACCCGCAGGGCGATTATCTGCCGATCAAGCCGTTCCTTATCCTGCAGATTATTACTCATGTCGCAACCCCCTCTCTTCGGCCCTCTCGATTGTCGCCCTTATCTCCTGATCGGTTCGTTTTCGCGATTCGAGAGCCTGCGCATCCGTTATCTCCTCATGTGCATCGGTGACTTTCGGGCGCGCGACAACTCTATCCACATATACTCCCGGTGTGACTATACACTCGGGGTCCAATTCGCCTAATTCGACTATCTGGTCCACCTCTGCTATAGTGATCCTGGCGGCACCGGCCATTGTGGGATTGAATGTTCTGGAGGTTCCCCGGTAGACCAGATTGCCCCATCGGTCACCCTTGTGCGCGTGTATCATGGCGAAATCAGCCTTTATCGGGAGTTCCAGCAGGTACTCGCGGCCATCGATTGTCTTCTTCTCCTTTCCTTCCTCAACCACAGTCCCGACTCCCGTGGGAACGTATACTCCACCCAGCCCCGCCTTGGCTGCTCTTATCCTCTCCGCCAGTGTGCCCTGCGGGACCATCTCTATTTCTACCTTCCCTGCCCGAAGCAGCTTTTCGAAGTTGTTGACGTACAATGCGCTCACCGGGGCGGAAACGATGGATTTCTTTATCCGCTCGTTCCGAACCAGGATGTCCATATCCTCGGGAAATGGCGCGCCCTGCAGCTTCCAGACATCCGAGCCGAAACCCGTTGAGTTGGATATTGTCGTGAGATTCCTAACGCCCTTTCGGTAGATGGCTTCCAGGAGCAGGCTGGGTATACTGACCACAGTGCCGAAGCCGCCGACCATGATAACAGCGCCATCTTCGATATCAGCTACCGCTTCATCGAAGCTGTTCACTATTTTATTTATGGGCATGCCGCATCACCTCGATCTATGCTGATAGTCCTCTATCGATACGAGTAGTTAGGTGGGGCTGAATCCTGTACCCTCTTTCGAATAGCCCGCTGTGTCTGGACTAAGGAGTATGGTTCCTCCTTGCCCTGCTCCTCCCACGGTTTGCCCAGGTCCTTCTCAGTCGCGATGATCTTGTAGCAGTTGTAGGCAGAGCTCGCTCCCGCGTGCGAACCGACATGCCAGCATCCCCCGCAGGCGTAGAGATTAGCTATCGGTGTCCTGTAGTTGGCCAGCTCGGGCGTGGGCCTGTATTCGTTGATCTGGAACGGCACCCGGTCGACGCCTCCC
>CP070819.1:635622-643793 GCA_020344295.1 Dehalococcoidia bacterium
GAGAATAATGGTCGTGCGGTGGGATTCAGCTTAGATATTTACAAACGTAAGCACGAGGTTCTGGCAGAGTTATTGAACGAACTAAGGCTCCACCCGAGCCGGGTAGTATATATAGGCGACAGTGAAGACGATGAGGGCTGTTTTCAGATTGTGGGGCATCCGATATTAGCCTTTCTCTCAACCGACGCATTGAAAGAAAAATATGCCAGGGATTATTACGCCTTTGTCCCCCAAGATGAAGCCGATCTGGCTAATCATTTGAGATGTATCTGAATTAGATGGTACTCCAATAGGCCAGCCACAATGATATAAGATAAGGTGTATATCCATTTACTTAGCATAGAGAAGGAGGGCAAACATTTATGGATTTAGAGCATCCCGCACGTGCTGCTTCCAAGCGCTCTGCCAGCGCCGCTGAGAGAGGGGCAAGGGAGGAGTGGCTTTCATTGTTCACCGATGACGCAATTGTCGAGGACCCGGTAGGCGTTTCCCCCCTCGATCCGGATGGAAAAGGGCATGTGGGCAAAGCTGCGATCGCAGCTTTTTGGGATAGGAACATAGGCTCGAATAAAATTGAATTCGATATACACCATTCCTATGCTGCAGGTAGCGAGGTAGCGAATACAGGGACGATTATATCAACACTGCCCAACGGCATGAAAGCAGTGATCGATGGTACGTTTGTGTACAAAGTCGATGCTGATGGTAAGATAGTATCCCTTCGAGCTTTCTGGGAATTCGAGAATATGCGTCTTATCGGGCCTTGAGACGATGCTCTACCATTATGACCAAGCATGTTAGTATAAGACAGTCCGCAGGTGAAGAGATTTGATTATTACTCATCTGAGCTTGACTAACTTCCGTAACTACGTCAGCCTGGATATAGATTTACCACCACATATTTCAATATTTCAGGGTGACAATGCGCAGGGAAAGAGCAACCTTCTGGAGGCTATTACTCTTCTGGCGACCAGCAAATCGCCCCGTGCTAAAACAGAGAAGGAGCTGATCAACTGGTCAACATTCGACAACGAACTGGCGGCGTGTCGAATCTCAGCGGTAGTCGAAAGAAACTCCGGTAAGATTTCTTTGGACATCGCACTAGGCAGCAGAGTTCCCTCCAATAGCACTTTCCATTCCTCTCCTCAAATTAATGAGGATACCCACCATCATTCACCTGTTTATAAACGTATCAAGATCAATGGCATACCACGCCGTGCTACCGACCTTATAGGACAGGTAAACGGAGTTGCTTTCAGCGTTCACGACATAGACGTAATCGGTGGGGAGCCCGCGCTACGTCGTCGCTATCTTGACATCCTGGGCTGTCAGATAGATCCACAATATCTGCACAATCTGCAGCGATACCAGCGGGTACTCTGGCAGCGTAACCGCCTTTTACGCCAGATATCTGATAAGCAGGCAACCGAGGATGAACTGTCATTCTGGGACAATGAACTGGTATATACCGGATCTCATATTACTGTTCAACGGGACCACCTGATAAATCAAATAGAAAGCATTGCCCGGCGTATCCATAAAGAGCTCAGCAGCGCTAATGACAGTTTGATGTTGGCCTATAACAGCAGTATTCATAGAGAGGCAAGAGGTGATGCGCTCGTCGAGGCTACAGCCGATATCTATCATGCATCATTGCAGTCTTCTCGACAGAGGGAAATTGTGCGGGGAACAACGCTTGTGGGCCCTCACCGAGATGAACTGCGCTTCATTTCGGAGGACGTCGATATCGGGATCTTCGGATCACGTGGCCAGCAGCGTACTGTTGCCCTCGCTTTAAAGCTCGCTGAGGCCAGCTATATGTGGTCGAAGACAGGGGATTATCCGGTACTGCTGCTGGATGATATACTATCCGAACTCGATTCGCGGAGGAGGGAACATATACTTGAGTCTGTTGCACGTTACCAGCAGGTCTTGATAACGACCACTGATCTGGATCACTTCAATCCCGGTTTCGTAGAGCATGCAGCATTGTATGACGTCGTAGCTGGATCTATCGGGCTTCTAACTGTTTAGTCGAGTTAAACAGGAACGTTTTTACTGCAGAATCTTATCACTTCAGCGAAGTTGCTTATCTTGGCCTGATTGTTGGTCTCCAGAATACCATCATAAGTTAAGCTGATCCAAGGCTTACTGTACTTTATACTGAGTTTCTCGGCTATCGCAGCCACAGTACCGCCGGGCATACACCCATGGGGCATTACTGAGATAACGCCGGCGAACCTTTTATCGGCCAGCCATTCGACCCCTGCACCAATACTCAGAACTGCCTCTCCACCGCACTTCGGCGATAGATATCTCTCAGACATCCTCAATAAGTCCTTCGTTGTAGGCTCTTTGCCCTCCACAGAACCTTCGAAAACCGAAGCTATCCTGTGTTCATCCTGTGTCAATAGAAACCGTCTGATATAGCCCCTGAGTATCCTTTTCACATCCCTATCCCTGAAACCATCCTCAATATTCCGGTGAGCTATATACTTAAACCACTCCGCAATGGGCGATACGATCACCTCAAGCCCAACCTTCTCACACTCTCTAACCAGATCATTGTTGCTGAATCTGTTTGATCTCAAGAAAATCTCTCCGTTGATTCCCACCAAAGGCCTCCTGGGCTCGCTGCGATCTATCAACGACCTGAATTTTGTAGTCGACTCCCTCAAGACATCATCGATTACCCCTTTGGCCCGGGTAACATCGGATACTCTTTCTAAATACTCTCTGAACAGGGCCTCTACAGATCCTTCGACCTTCTCATAGGGACGTGTTCTCCATAGCAGCCTCTCGAGATAGTCTACGCCTACTATGCTCTTCCAGGCCAAACGCTCGAATCCCGAACCGAGGTTCCAGTCATGATATCCGCTATTCGATACCGTTGTCCGTATCGGGAAATCGAATCCTAGCTCACGCAGTATCCTTATTTGCTCCACAGCGTACTTACCGAAACGGCATGGCCCATAAGCGCCCGCCATGAAACCTTCAATATCATTTAATTCAACACTCCCGTTACCGTCCTCATATAAATACTTCATGAATCCACCCAGAGTTACACGGTACGGAAGGCATTCTTTCCCTGAGGTCACTTTATTACTGTAGAGAATATTCCTTTCATCTGCTTCGGGCAGTACGACTGCATCTACACCATACGCCTGCATAGCAGCGCAGAGGACATCAGCGTGCTCACACATCCTGGGCAAGAGAACGAGCTTACTTTCATTGAACCTTGTATGCGCCATACGCCGGATGTCTATGTCCCGTGCTGCTCGCTCATACGCACCGTCTGAGTTGGCGAAGCCCTCTATAGTATCCACGAATGCTTCCAGACGCGTTACTATGCCTGCCTCGGCAGCATGCTCGTCGATCTCCAGATGTCCTAGGGGCTTACAGCCCATTATGTCTTCCACAATATTAAGCACAAAGGAATTCGGCCCACAACCAAAATTAGTGATAACCATTCCAAATAGCTGTTTATCAGCTGCTACCAGATCAGCTGCTGCAATATGTTTGCTTTCACTGAACCAATACGGTCGATCGGAGTATTCCCGGACATTGACAGTTGACAGTGGCAGGAAATCCATAGGGATGGGCACGACACCCAACTGGGCTAGTTTCTCGGCTATGCCAAGGTTCGCTCCCGAGTCCTGGGCCATATAAGACCTGGCGAATATAACAACACCCAGCTTATTGTCCCGATGCAACTCCTCCATCATCTTCTTGCCGAGTTCAACCTGCTCCACCTCAAACTCTTGTTGAGCCTTTAATCCCGCTAACGCCGCTTTTTTTCCCTGCACTTTACTGAAGCCCATACTAACGGCAGCTTCGGTAAGGTTCTTGATAACATCCCCGTCACCCTGGCTGAAGTCGAACACCGGTATCAGCAGACGTTTCCCCATTCCCAATGCCTCACGTATGATATAGGGAGATGCCTGTACCAGCGGACAGGTGTATTTCTGATTCTCATCTCCTTCCTTTAGTCCCATTCTAATAACGCAGGGGTATAATACATAGTCCACATTTCCCAGGCTCTCGACATGACCGTGAAGAAGCTTCAGAGGGAAACAACTATCGGTATAGCTCAACTCCACTGACTGCCCAATAATCTGATTGTTCGTCTTACTGGAGAATACGGCTTTTGCTCCCAACGTATTCAGAAACCCGATAAGCATGGGGGCGTAATCATACACCATAAGAGACCTGGGGATACCCACCACAGGTCTACTGCCCGCCTCCTCATCTTCTTGATAATCCTTAAACAGCAACCGCTCACGTTCATCGAAAGCTGTCTGTATTCGCTCTCTTCCTATAGCGCTGTCGAATAGATCACACCTGCTTCCGTAGAAAGTCGGTTTTTCATCGGGCAGTTCCATCCGGCTTATAGTGCAGTTGTTGTCACATCTCTTACAGGTAAATGTTGACAGTTTATACTCGCTGTCAATAACTCTTTGAAAGCCCTTGAACTTCGATTCCCCTCCATCCATTTCCTCTTTAGCCAGAAGCGCTGCTCCTAGTGCCCCGCTGACCTCCTGGTGCTCCGGCACCAGGATAGTTTTTCCCTCCAGCGCTTCATTAAACGCGGAGACGACGGCATCGTTGTAGAAAACCGCCCCTGTCAACATCACCTTATCGCCAAGCTTTCTGGTGCCCAATACTTTAGACAGGTAGTTACCGGCGATTGAGTTAGCAAGGCTGGCCGTTATTACCTCCAGAGGCACTCCATCCTGCTGTGCTGAAGCCACCGACTGCCCCATAAAAGCTGCACATCTCGACCCGAGGTCTATAGTATGTGGTGCCGCAAACGCAAGTCCTGCATATTCACCGTTCTGTACCCGAACACCCATTTGCTCCGCCAGTTCGTCTATGAAGCTTCCGGTTCCCGCTGCGCACGCCTTGTTCATCTGATAATCGACGACAACACCGTTCCGCTTGATGACTAGCTTCGAGTCCTGTCCCCCTATCTCTATAATATCCGCATCGATATCTATCTCTGCCGCCGCCCTTGTCTGAGCGGTAATCTCGTTCCTTATCAGGTCTGCGCCAACAAAGCTACCAACCAGATATCTGCCTGAGCCCGTAATGCCGACTCCTGCTATCGTTGCATGCTCTCCAACACTGGCCAGAAGATTTCTGAACACTTCTTTTATGGCATCGACAGGCCTGCCCGCGGTCATCAGATAGTGTTTTGCCAGGACAGTTTCGCCTGATTCGGATATTATTACCGCCTTGGTGCTCGTTGAACCAATATCGATCCCCATATAACCGGTGAACGGACTGTCTATTACAGGTGGATTCCATCCATCCTGCTGAGTTACTTGTTCCAGCGGCGGCATCTCATAATATTTCTGCCTGCTGTCTGCGTCGGCTTGAACGATGACGTCCGAATTTTTCCCCGATTCCCTCGCAAGCAGTGCCGACCCCAGCGCCTCAACATACAGAAAGTTATCTGGTACAACGATATCTACGGGGTAACCATTTCTTGCCGACAAAGTCTCATTAAGAGTTTTTAGCATAGCACTGTTAGCGGCAACACCACCGACGAAATAAATCGGCTCTTCGAATTCACCCTTCTTTAGCGAAACCACCATCCTAGCAATGCTCTCACAAAGCGCATACAGCATCGCCGACATCGGCACACCCTTCTGCTGTAAATGAATCAGGTCTGTCTTCGCGAAGACGCTACATCTGGCGGCAATACGTGGAGGGCTTCCCTCGTATTCAAGCGCAATACGTGCGAAATCTTCCAGAGTAACGCCTATCCGATACGCCTGCTGCTCCAGAAACCTGCCGGTCCCTGCAGCACACAGTGGATTGGATTCAACATGCCAAGGCTTACTCAGTCCCTCAACAAGCGCTATGACGAAAGAAGTCTGACCACCGATCTGGATGATTGTCTTCGTGTTCGGATATGACTGTAAAAGTCCAGAGGCGATTGCCAGCGAGCTGCTGTATTCAGCCCAGTCCAGTTCCTTCGGTATGGCTATGCTGCCCGAGCCTGAGACTCCTGCCGTGGCGATTTCGTTTAGTTCGACTCTCTCTGAGAGCCTGGTGAGAACTGAGGCTACCGCATATTTGGGGCTGGCGGTTATCTTCTCAACATCAAAGTGCAGCCCCTGGCCATCACTGTCGACCAGCGCCGCTTTCACCGTAACGGAACCGATATCCAGCCCTAATGAATACTTCATTGATTACTTATCTTACCATATCTTAACTATTGATTGTAGCATATGAATAAATCCTCTTGAAGAGCCATAGTGGCAATTTCGTAAATATATTTCACAATCCGACGGGCACGACTATTTTGTTCATCCCTTTTACAAATAATCCTTTCCCTCTCCAGCTTGACAAACAACAAAGAAAATGTTAAAAGGTTTACAGTCCGTAACAATTAGACCGTATTCTTGGACTATAATTTTAATTATAATATAAAATATAGATACTACACAGTCCCTAAGTCCATTATATATTGCAAAATTATCTGAACTGTATAGGAGGTAGCTATGGAGGAGTCTACACTAATCCTAACCTATGCCGGCATGGGCCTTGCGGTCATGATGATTGGATTTATCGTCTTCCTACAGGGCGCTATTCTGGAACACCCCGAGCAGCAGCGGACGCTGGGACGTCGGGTCAGAACCATAGGCACCGGTCTGTTCGCCATCGGTGTAGCATACGTCGTTGGTTGCCTCTTCATAGCACTGATTTAATCGTTTTCCCATTCATTATCACTCATGAAAGCCGGTAAATCACGATTATATCTTTCTGTTATCTTCATATCACAGGCAGGCAATCTTCCGTTTATCTCTACTGTTTTATCATCTGACATTTCGTTCCCTACAAATCACATATCATGTGCAGATATATAGCCATTATTGTATCATCAATAAGAAATCGGTTTGTAAGTCGCATTACTGGGATTATTCTAGATACTGATAAATGTAGAAGAAGTGCTTGGATGTGGGGCTCAATCCGTTACAATTTCCGTAAGCATGTGGTTCTTAACCTTCAAGTGTATACTGCAATCTCTGGGGTTACTGTATATAATTGTCTACAGTATTATTGGTGCAAATATCGCTAACACACCTGCTATAGCCGCTGCGCCTGATACGAAAGTAGCAATAGCTAGAACTAGGGGGCTGAACGGTACACCGATTATTGTCCCAGCCAAAAAGCCGGCTAATACCGTCCCAACCATCATATAAGAGACGCCCTGATGATTCATTGACAGCAGAATTCTTCTTATTCTCCGTTTTACCATCTTGTTTTTACCCCCATATAATTTAACCCTTCCCTTAGGTATACAGATCGGATGAGTTTTTTTATCAAATAATATTTGCGTTGTCAACAGACAAAACCTTCCCTATCTTCACTTATCTTCCCTAAATTATATTTTTTATTAATTATTTGTTTATAATTCTCCATGATATGACCACGTTTTGTCGACAAGTCTGAATAACCGGTCTCAATTCTTCTCACCATTAACCTCTGACGCGTTCATACAGGAACAATAATCCCGTTCTCAACGTCATATAAATAAAGCAACCCTGATATTCAGGATATAAATGGCTAGGTTTCTTATCTTAACGGTAGCTATGATTGGCCTGCTTCTAACAACCTGCGGAGGTGTCGATTCAATCGATAGTGCCGGTAAAGGCGTTCTTCAGGGAAACATAACCATCGGTCCTATATGGCCTGTAGAGCCGCCCGGCGGCAATCCGCCCATTCCTCCCGAAGTGTACGAATCCCGAAAGGTGATGGTCTACGATGAGCTTGGGGCAACACTGATCCATAAAGTGGATATCATCCCTTATGGTGAATACGGATACTATAGAGTTGAGCTGGACGCAGGCAGATATGCAGTGGATATTAATCGTATCGGTGTAGACCGTAGCGGCGATGTCCCCACGGTTATAGAGGTCTTGCCGGGAAAGACTGTCGAACTCGATATAGATATCGACACCGGTATAAGGTAGGACTCAGAGACTCACTTAAGCGTACTATTTTTCTTTGGCTACAGTAGAAACAAGCTGATGTGCGCCAGCCCTGTGTTAAAGATGAATATATCTCCCGGAATACACAGCAGCATTTGGCTCCACTCATTGCTTTACCCCTTGCTGCGGCGTCGCCTTGGTCTCAGCGCTTGCGGGTGTGGCTGCGGCCTC
>CP070819.1:643893-646926 GCA_020344295.1 Dehalococcoidia bacterium
CACCATGTCGTCGATAATCTGCTTCGCGGGCCGTCGCTTGCTCAAAAGCCGAGTTGCCTGGCTCGCCGGGGTCACAAGTATGTCATCGAACTGCGGCTGGTCCTTGTGTTCATATGCGTAGAGCAGCACGTCCATAGTCAGAAGGCTGTGGAAAGGCCAGCCCAGCGGAGGCTTCGGCCCCTTGTCCCAGAGCTCAGTGTAAGGTGTCCGGAGCTGTCTCAGCGTTTTTCCGCTGATGGCCTTGGTAATTACAGCATCGCGCTCGGTGGCGTTAATAACTTTGTCCTTCTGCAGCTCAGTGAATGTTGCTTCTGGCGAGAGCAGGAACATAGAGCCGCACCAGACACCCTCAGCTCCCAGTGCTAACGCGGCGACCAAACCCCTGCCGTCGGCAATACCGCCCGCAGCGGCCACAGGTATCGGCTTTACAGCATCAGCTATCTGAGGTACTACAGCGAAAGTGCCTATGTTGCCCGTATGTCCACCGGCATCGAATCCCTGGGCTACAATAACATCAACCTGGTCTTCGACATGCTTCATCGCCATCTTGACGTGGGCTCCGATAGCTATGGTCTTAATTCCCCTTTGCCGGCATTCGGTCATCAGCCAGCCCAGCCTGCCGAGGCCAGCCGCGAGAACGGGAACCTTGTTGTCCAGGCATACCTGAACAAGCTGCCTCGTTCCTTCGGCTGTCATTTGAGAGCTATTGTATTCCGTGTGGTAGTCAAGAGGGACGCCGAGCTGCTTGCGCAGCTCTTTCTCGTACTCCCAGTAGTCGTCGGGTATGTATTTCATCAGCCCCTCTTTGCTGATACCCTCCATGTCCTTCACATTGTCCGGCAGCAGGAGGTCAACAGCAAAGGGCTTGCTGGTGCCCTTTTGAATCTCCTTAATAGCCTTATCTAGGTCATCGGGATCGTACGTTGCCCCACCGAGGGTCCCCAGTCCGCCTGCCTCCGATACGGCGATAACAAGTGGGGGATCGGCGAATCCTCCCATGCCTGCCTGCATTATCGGGTATTCGATCTCAAGCACATCGCAGATTCTTGTGTGAAGCTTTCTTCTGGCCATTGTGTAATATTCTCCTTCCTTAGCTAAGCGCCTTTTGACGGCAGGATAACTGTGGCAGTACCAGGAGTAGTTGTCTCGCCCTTGCCGTTCACCACGCCTATTTCCAGGTCAACGCAGTGGGCTTCGCCATCGGTATATTTATTGGTGACCTTACCCACGCACTGCCAGATCTCCCCATCAACCGGTTCGTTCATGGTCTGCATCTTGCGGGGGTAGTCCATACCACGATATTGGCAGGAGAACTTCTTCATGAAGCCCTCGTCACCCATCCAGTTAGTCACCAACTGGATCAGCCACGCATGCTTGAGCAGACCATGGACTATGGTGCCGCCGGTTCCCTGAGACTGAGCAAAGGCGTCCTCATAGTGATGGGGATTGAAATCTCCGCTAGCTCCAGCCCATTTAACTAACATCAGTGAATGGGCAATTTTCTCTAGGGTGGGTAATTCATAGCCTACCTCAACATCTTCCCAGAATATCTGTTTACTTTCCATCTTATTCTCCTCCACGATGTTAGAGTTAGCGGCCGATCAGTGTCTGCGACGCCCTGGCCACTAGGTCGCCGTTCTGATTGAGATATGTTGTTTCGAACTCGCAGATTATCATTATGCCGCTCTTGCCCTCTTTGGCGCTAACGTCCTTGACCTTCGGGCTGGCGATCAATGTATCTCCCGCGCGAACAGGCAGGAAGAATTCGTATGTCATCCCCCCGTCCAGAATCCGATAGTAGCCTGCGTTGATAAGGGCGGTCATCAGCCCGATTATCCCCTCTGACGACGGGACAGTCGCACTTGACCAGCCAAAGAATCCCGGTGGTGCGATGATGGTGCCGTATTTCGATTCGCTGGCATATTCTATATCGTAGTACAACGGGTTGTCATTGCCTACAGCATCGGCATATCGCCTGATTGCGCCTCTCTCCACTTCCCGTACATGAGGCGGATCTATTTTACCTATGTACGCTTTTAACTCATTTGGAACCATTCAATACCTCCCTATGGATTTCCTTTCAACGACCGGCCGACCTTCAGGGACCACGGTATGGTTACATCAAAGCTGCTCCCTATTGAATGTATTGACAGCCGAAAAAAGGATTGCTGCCCATACTTTTCACAGGCAACAACCTGTAATATATAACCACATCCGGGTATTTTTGTCAAAATTTGGAGGTTACTCCGCAATATAAAGCAGCAGCTATCAAGGCTACTTAAGAAAGCTGTGGACGGGGTAATAGTCCTGCTGCTTCTACGATTTCATGGACTGCTTCCTCCCACTCAATTGCCATGAGATGTATTCCCGCAACTCCTTTTATCTCACGCACCCGATTGATAATGTCCACGCAGACCTTAATTCCTTCTTTAGAGACTTCTTCCTTGGGGACGCCTTTCAGCCGCTCAATAATCTCCTCGGGGACATCCATCCCGGGCACTTTGTTCTGCATATAGCGGGCGGCACCTATTGACTTTATCGGTGCGACTCCCGCCAGTATTTTCACCTTCTCATGGAGTCCTTTGTCTCTGACCGCTTCCATCCACTTAGCGAACTTATCCACGTTGAAAATGATCTGGGTCTGAATGAAATCGGCCCCTGCAGCTATCTTATTCGCCAAGCGAAATACCCTGAACTCGAAGGGATCGGCAAAGGGATTGGCTGCGGCGCCGATGAATAGTCGCGGTTCAACCTCCATCTCATCTCCGCAATGGAACTTCTTCTCATCCCTCATATCTTTCACCATCTTAATGAGTTGGATGGAGTCCAGGTCAAAGACTCCCTTAGCCATGGGGTGGTTTCCGAACACCTGATGATCGCCGGTGAGGCAAAGCAGATTATTTATCCCAAGGGCGGCTACACCCAGAATATCCATCTGCAGGGCTATACGATTCCGGTCACGGCAGGTCATCTGCACAGTAGGCTCCAGGCCTTCTTCCTTACCGATAAGGCTTGCTGCCCAACTGGACATCC
>CP070819.1:647026-651154 GCA_020344295.1 Dehalococcoidia bacterium
ACATCGTTAACTAACTGAATCTCTTTGGCAGTCAATTGCTGTGCGCTAGGCAAGCTGTCCCTGAGATTACCGAGAATATCGTCGACTTCGGAGAGAAATTCACTGTAGGTCTTGGAGACCATGGCGCCAAGTTCGATAATCTTGGACGCTTCATTTCGGATCATAGATTCTACCGTCCCTTGGGGTGCATCGAGACCTATAGCCATTACCGCTCGCCCCAGGTCATTAACTTGGGTTTTAATGGAATCGTCTACACCCTTGAGGTGCATAATATATTCTGTCTCAACGGAACGGTCGGCGTTGATCATGCTGTCGACAGATTCGTCAAAGCTCTCGGCGTTGTATTTGCCTGATTCGATCAAGATCAGTCGATAGATTTCCCGTAAATCGTGATAGCAGATGTTGATAATTTTATTTACACCCCCTGCTTCCGTTGGGTGTGTTCCTCCGTATACTTCCTTTTTCTCGCGCCTGAGCGCCCTCACTTTGTCCAGACGTTCCAGATAGATTTTGGTCAACTCGATGAATTCCGTGACCGGGTAGCTGATCCTGACAGTGGACAATACATGTAGCCATTTGCCTTCCATATCGATATTGGAACCGATGTTGCTCAGCAAGTCTGCTAAATCAAAGCTGAGTGAGTTAACAAGTACATCCACGATGGCATCATCGATAATGCGCTTAGCGTCTATTAAGCTGGCAGTTTTACTATAGGCTGGGCCGAGAGGCATAACGAGAAAAGCACTGAATGGATTTTCATATGCATTGCCGAACTTCCGTATTATCTCTTGGTTATTATGCTTATCAACGACTAGGCCGTTCTCAAAGAGGGCGCTGTAAGCTGATGTGCCTTTCGCTGGCGGGTCATCGCCGGTGCAGGGGAGGATACACAGGCCGATGATTGGAACACCGCTACCCATCTTCTTCCGCAGATGCCGTGTGAAGTCCAATACCATGCCACTTCCGCTGCCACCGCCAAGGCCGAAGATTACGAATACTACAGGTTGAATTGTGGAGGTGAATAAATGCTCTTTAAAGCTGTCCATATAGTTGTCGAGCAGCCTCAGATGGTGGTAGTTCAAACCGTATATAGCCTTAGATAGGGCCCTTCTTCTACCTACTCCACCGGCAAGAGGAGGGATATCCATAGATGAGGCCAGCCAGGGTCTATAATCTGATGGAGTGGAAATCCCTTCTCGAGTCAGGTACTCAGGGTACTTTCTGATGAAATCGAACATGCTCTCAGGAGTAGGGAACTTAACTGATTTAGCGATAAGGGAGATCTTATCAGAGGTAATACCCTCCGATCTTAGATCGTCCCATAATTCCTTTGTCGATGCTTCCAGGCTCAAGATATCATGGTCTGCAACATCGATGGCGAGGCAGGAAAGACGAATACCCTCCCTTTTGAGGAGAGGTATAAGTCCGTTTCGGTTATTAATGAACGCTTCGATGATGTTTACCCCTGCCCCTCCCAAACCTATGAGCTGTATTGCTGAATTGTAGCTTCTAACCGTAGCCATAAGGTCACCTCCCGCTGATCCTCTCTAGCTGTTCCTTCACCTGCTCAATGTCGCGTGCCAGTTGTTTATCGATTCTGGAGATTCTAACCAGTAGCACATCCAGTTTCCCCGCTTCCTCGTCAACCTGTTGAAGAACGAAGCTGCTGTTGGACCTGGCGCGCAACAGTAGGGCCAGTAAAGCAATCAATATAAGTGCAATTAAGGCAATAATGACTATGTAGATTGTATATGAGCCTTCCTCCACGGGTACTGGGAACCCCGCAGTAGAATCCGGTATTGTATTGAGTAAATCATTGGCTTCATCAACGTATCCATAACTATATAGTTCCTCGGCGCGCTCTATTATTCCGTTTGCCAACTCTTCATATTTTAAATCAGCCTCTGCTTCTCTTAGCAGATTGCCTTTGGCAATTAGAAGCTTTTGATATGTATCTATTGTCTGGTCAATAACATTTGTTGTTTTCACTTGTTCTTCGAGGATTGTGTTATCAGGTTGGATAGAAGGCCGCAGGATCGAGATTGTCCTGGGAAAGCGCAACTTTCTATTGTTAGATAAATTTACTGAGGTGTAGTTATTCGGTATACGTCCTGTCAAGGCTATAGTTGCGTTCCCTTTTACCATGTCGAACTCTATTGAGGAACTACCAGGTTGCCATGTTTCTGTATGGATGCCTCTATAATCATTTTTAAGGTCCCAGTAATCGGTTTGCTGATCTATTCTCTCCAGCTCCGTGGCTAGAACCAGGGTCTTGTTGCCCAGTGTAATTCCTACTTCTATGGTGAAAGTTATTTCATATGAATTGCCAGCCATGAGGTTCTTGGCGGTAACATCATCAGCACCACCTAAGTCAATGACCTTGTATGAAGTTATCTCTGCTCTTAATATATCGTCCTCAGCGCTAGCTCCGGTTGCTTCTAATAATAAGGTTGAGATCAGGCAGAGCACAATTACCGCTAAAAAGAACAGTCGCCTCATGGTCGCAACTCCTTTACATGACTGTGAGATATTTATAATAATTGAGGTATTTACATTGAAGATACTTGTGGCTGTGCCAAGCATAGCATCGCCCATATTCACTGTCAACAGTCAATTCGTATGGCCCTCATAGTACTCTAGGTAACATGGTATAGGCATTGGAATAACTATCACTGGTATAAATGAATGGATACCAGCGTCCACCGGGTGGGATTGCATTTAATGAGGAAATTAAACAGATTAACAGCAGGGCAGTCCTTAGTCCGAAAGAGAACTTATAGGACTGCATATCGTACGCAATAAACACCTCCAGTCCGCAAGGCAAAATGGACTGCAGCAAATTTACTACCTTTTGCGGACTTTGTCAATACCGTGGAAAACGATATATTAACCACTATGGAAGTAGGTGTCTACGAATCTCATACGTAGGCCAAGGTCCCAGGCCACAAGATAGATGTATACAGGAAGAAATGCCCGCGTGCATGTATCCAATCAAGTCTTGGCAGGCACGTGGCTCATCGCATATTCAGCCAGAGCTGTGATGGTCAGGCTGGGGTTGACCCCAGGATTTGCTGGCATAATGGAGGCATCGACCACATAAAGACCGGGGTAATTGTGCACTTGGCAGTCCAGGCCAACGACGCCCTTTTCGGCGTCGAGACCGATACAGCATCCGCCCATTATGTGTGCTGTTGTCTCCATATCCATTAGGCTCTCGCTTATCGATGCACCGGCGATGGAGTTGGTCTTCGCAGCAAAATCACGAGTTATTTTATGAGCTATATCGATTCGGTGAGGCACGGCTCCCTCAACATCCTGTTCGGAAAGAAGGCCGCGGCGGAAAAGCGTAAATGGGCTGCGGCCCAGTCGTATGTGCATGTGGTTGTCCAGCGTCTGCATGACAAGCAGGATTGTAGTGCGATAAGCCCAACCAGGGAAAAAATGAGCAGTGAGCATATCGAGCGGATGGCGTATGTACTGCCATAGTGTACTGGCTAAACGTCTGGGAGCTATTCCAGCTCTGTCGATCAGTGGGCCAACGAGAATACGCATAACAGATGATCCATCGGGATAACGTACTGGTTCGATACTGGTGACCTCATTTCCCCGGAAGATAGAGGTGATGGCTATGCCCTTTGAATAGTCGATGTCCTTGCTTCGGCTCATCGCTCCCAGTAGAGCTTCGCTATTGGTTCTCACCATTTGGCCCAAACATGGAGATATCTGGGGAAGGGTTCGAGTTACATCACGTGAACGATAAAGGAGTTTCAGGGTACCAAGGACACCGGCAGCGAGGACAACATTTCGGGCACGAACATTGTGCTTAGGATTACGCAGCCAGGCTGTGCTGCGGCGATAACTGATCTCGTAACGGGCACCGTCTTCCTGGTCGGGGGGCAGGGGTTGAATATCGCTGACTTCAGCTTCAGGACGGACTTCTGCACCCCATTTCTCAGCGAAGTAGAGATAGTTCTTAACCAAGGTATTCTTAGCATTGTGCCGGCAGCCGACCATACAACCCCCACAATGGGTACATGTCTTTCTCGCTGGGCCCTCACCATCGAAGTAGGGATCTGGGAATTCCTCACCTTCTTTGGCGTCTTGGCCGAAGAATACACCTACCTGGGT
>CP070819.1:651254-654624 GCA_020344295.1 Dehalococcoidia bacterium
CATTATCGATGAGGCCCATCATCTCGAGGATGAGGCCACCGATCAGCTCGGCTACGTAATCACACAGTGGGACGTGTTGGCCTATCTCAGGCGTTTCAAGCTGGATCTGGAGGGCCCGAGGACCAGCGGCCTGATTGCCTGGATTAACGACTGTTTTCGCGGCAGCACAGTCGCACAGTCCCGGCAGGAGCAGTTGAAAAATATCGCCGAGATCCTGGGAGCCCATGTCAATAGGGCGCAGGTCGCTTCCGCACGGTTCTTCGAGAGGCTGCGCAGCTTTATAGAAAGCCACACCTCGGATCAGGGTGGCTACGACCGTAATCTGCTGTTGACCTGGAGTAAACGAACACAGCCGGGATGGTCAAGGGTTGAGATTGCCTCGGATGATCTGAATTCGATACTCAAGGAGATCGCAGATGAACTGGACCGGCTCTATATCGGGTTGGAAGATCTTTCTGACAGCAAGATCAACGAGTACGATAACCTGATGATGGAGCTTTCATCATTGTACCGCTGGACCGCTGAATTGCAGGCCCGCATGGATGCGTCGATCTCCCACCCGGAACCGGAGATCATCCACTGGCTGGTTATATATGGCCAGAACGATGGAACTGGGATACACGCTGCTCCTTTGAGTGTTTCGAAGGAACTGGAGAGATCGCTCTTCTCCCCTAAGGAATGCGTTGTTCTGACCGGCGCTACGCTGAGCACGGAGGGCAACTTAGAGTACATCAGAGGCAGGTTGGGATTCGATGATACCAATGAGCTTATCTTGGGGGCTCCTTTCGACTATGAGAAGTCAACCATGGTCTACCTGCCTAATGACATACCCTACCCCAACGGTCCCGGTTATCAACCGGAGTTCGAGAGAATACTGATAAACCTCTGCCGTGTCAGCCGGGGCCGGGCTCTGGTGCTGTTCACATCGCATGCCGCACTGAGGGCTACCCAGGCCGCGATCCAGTCACCTCTTGAGGAAGAAGGAATCCTGGTTCTGGGGCATGGTGTAGACGGATCGCCGAAGCAGCTTCAAGCTGCCTTCAAGGAGAATCCCGAGGCAGTGCTGCTTGGCACGGCCAGCTTCTGGGAGGGGATCGATGTTGTCGGCGAAGCTCTCAGTGTACTCGTTATCGCCAGGCTACCGTTCAATGTGCCTACGGACCCGGTCTTTGCCGCCCGGTCCGAGTTGTTTGAAGATCCGTTCAACCAGTATACTGTTCCCCAGGCTGCCATACGTTTCAAGCAGGGATTCGGCCGTCTTATCCGCAGTAAGAGCGATCGCGGTGTCGTGGTAATACTCGATAAACGCCTGCAGACCAAGAGATATGGTTCGGCATTCCTCGATTCGATCCCACAGTGCACCGTTGTCCGGGGGCCGTCACGTGAGCTGCCGTCGCGAGCGGTGAGATGGATGGGCTGGGATTGGGTGTGATGATAATTGGCTGTTAGAGGGGCTGCTATGCAGCAGATATATGAATACATAGATCAGCACTGGCAGGAGGCGGTCGAGGACCTGAAAAGGCTCTGCCGCCAGCCCAGTATCAGCGCCCAGAATGTGGGCATGGCGGAGATGGTGCCGCTTCTGGTCCGGATGATGCAGGAGTATGGCATCAGCACTCGGGTGCTTACCGGCCCCAGTGCCGGATATCCCCTGATCTATGGTGAGCTGGAGGGGGAGACGCCGATCACTCTTCTCTTCTATAACCACTACGATGTCCAGCCGCCGGAGCCTCTGGAGCTATGGACATCGCCACCTTTCGAGCCTACCGAGTACGAGGGAAATCTGAGAGCAAGGGGCGTTTCCGACAACAAGGGTGACATCGTCGCTAGGCTGCTGGCACTCAAAGCTTATCAGAAGGTGCATGGCCGGCCACCTGTATCCGTGAAGTTCATAATCGAGGGTGAGGAGGAGATCGGAAGCCCCAACATCGCTGCTTTTATCGATAGCAATCAAGATCTTCTGAAGGCTGATGCCTGTATCTGGGAGTGCGGCGGCGTCAACTGGAGAGACGAGCCCGTAATCAGCCTTGGGCTCAAAGGTATCCTCTGCGTCCAGCTTGAGGTCCGTGGCGCCTCAAAGGATGTTCACTCGTCGATGGCCACCATTGTGCCCAATCCGGCCTGGCGTCTGGTTTGGGCCTTGGCATCGCTGAAGGACGTGGAGGATAATATAAGGATTGAAGGTTTCTACGATAAGATAATGCCACCCAGCAGGCGAGAGATCGATGCTATTGATGCCATACCTCTGGACGAGGATGAGACCAAGGAGAGCCTGGGACTGGAGCGGTTTATCAGGGATGTGACGGGATACGACTACAAATCACGCCACATTCTCGAACCCACGTGCAACATCTGCGGCATCGATTCTGGCTATATCGGTACCGGTTTCAAGACCGTGCTTCCCTGTATGGCCAGCGCCAAGCTCGATTTTCGTCTTGTCCCCGACCAGCGGCCGGACGATGTAATCGCGAAGCTGAGGAAGCATCTCGACGATCACGGTTTCAGCGATGTTGTTATCGCGCCCCTGATAGAGGGAGAGAACCCTGCTCGAACGTCTCTGGACTCGCCTTTCGTTCGCGTTGTCTCCGATGCCGCCAGGGAGGTGTATGGACTTGAACCGGTAATCGTGCCCTCGATGGCCGGCAGCGGGCCCATGTACTCGTTTACCGGTACGCTGGGACTGCCCACCGCTCTGATCGGTATAATGTATCCCGGCTCGAGCCCTCATGCCCCGAACGAGCATATCAGGCTCTCAGATTTCATACTGGGCTCCAAACACGTAGCCGCCGTTCTGAAGCGCATGGCATCGGTCTAGATATCAAGGTGGTTACCACTCCCCTGCTGGGGGGTCAGGGGGAGGTGGTATGCTGGTCGCAGGTATTGCAGATAAAGGCCAGCCCGCAGAGGCTGAGTTGCGTCAATATCCTGCAGCAGTCATTCTCCGCTGAGACCGCCGTGCGGAAATGGACCCTGCTGCCGCAAGATATGCAGCTCACCGGATAAATCTCATCTAAAGGCTCACCACAAACGTGACATGTATCTTCCATATAAACACCTCAACGTTTCGAACCGGAAAGCCACCGGCGGACCAATGCTTCTTCCTCTTCCCTTGATGTGACCACCCCGTCAAGCCTCGCATCTTTAAGCGCGCGTAATGTGCCTCCGAGCTTCCGTCCTTCCGGCACTCCCAGGCGCTTGAGGTCGTCACCGTTCAGGAGAGGGGAGACAGAGATTAAGCTGGAGAGATAGAGCGTCATCTTACGATGTACGGGCTCGCTGTCCGTGGCCAGAGCAGCGGACAGGATCGCCTGCGGCCAGTAGCGTTCGAGTTTGTGGTAAATCTCGCTGGGACGCAGCTCCGAAGCTTCAA
>CP070819.1:654724-660547 GCA_020344295.1 Dehalococcoidia bacterium
ATCCGAAGATGCCCGTTGTGATGCGCCCGGCCTCGCTCCGTAGGTTACGCAGCCGGAAAATATGGTGTGCCATTAACGCAGGGATCCCGATTATAATTGCATTTACCCCCAGGGTTGTCAGCCCTCCATGCTGAAACATAACTGCCTGGAAAAACAGCCCGATAAGAATTGCGGGAAAGGCATAGTAGCCTAGGATAACACCTAATAGGCCGTTCAATATAAGATGCACGCTGGTGGGAGGAACCGGTATGTGGATCCAGGAGACAACGAAGAAAGCAGCCGTAAGTATCGCGGCCTTAGGAATGTTCTCCCGGGAATTATTCTCCTGCTTTATTTTACGAAGGGAATACCAGGCAACGGGTGCGGCAGCGGCATACCCGGCTCCGCATACCGCTGCGGGCAGAACACCATCGGGAATATGCATCAGGCCTTCCTTCGTAAGAAATAGAGTCCCGTACCTATAAATCCCCAGACAACACAGACAGACATCAGCGCAATCTGACCCACGCCGTACCCTCCGGAGCTACCCGAAGCTGTTCCTCCATCACCAACAGGGATATGGACTATGTCTCCATGCCCTGCCTGGCGTACCTGGACATCGTATGTACCAGCCATGGAGGTATCTGGCTTGAAGCTGTATCTTCCCTCGTCATCACAGATTCCGGTCAGCCATGGAGTACTGATATCATCCGGAGCATATACCACTACCTGGGCACCCGACATCGGTTCGCCGCTTTCATACATAGCGACAATCTCAACCATCATATCAACTACGTACTCGATCTTTGCGCCATGGGCATGTACCTGCATCGTCAACACGAGACAGAGAACAGCAGTAATTATGATAACGGGAACTAGTTTCCATCTAATCCACATAATTGCGCTTCCTCCCCATACCAACAGGACTACTCACAAAGGCAATGACAATGGCCCTCGCCGACATGGCCCAGGTGAAGCTCCGCCATGTTAATATCTACCTCACCATATTTAGACATATCGATAAAAGGCTCAAACCCGATGGCGCCAAGGTTGAGATTATCATCCAGTGGTGTCTCAGCATCACCAAATATATGGTCGAAGTGGAACGTCATCTCCAGATCGGCGGTGCCACCGTCCGCGACCATGCCCTTGCGCTCATCTCCCACATATTCGCCGCAACTGTTTTCGCATTCCTCGTCGATGCTGATCGTAAAATCTACAACCCGACCTTCTTTCTCGGCCGTCCCTGTCATAACCAGAGTATAACCAACAGCAGGCCCGGACACCGCCCTGACCAGTTTCCACGAGATTGCGTTGTAGTGGCCCACGGGTGCATCTGCACATTCATCTACTATTATAGGCGAGGCATTGGCTCCGTCCTCTGCCAGGTCCACCGTATATATATTATCCAGACTGATCCTGACCTTCCCGTCAATAGAACCATCTGATCGCGGTTCATACGG
This sequence comes from Dehalococcoidia bacterium, assembly GCA_020344295.1. GTDB lineage: Bacteria > Chloroflexota > Dehalococcoidia > SZUA-161 > SZUA-161 > SZUA-161. Next base: position 656,167 of record CP070819.1, read on the forward strand.
CGGATCAGTCTGATACGCCTTAATATCGGCTAATGTGATATACACATGATCGAAGTTGATACTCCAGCCGTCTTTGGAAACAAAACCCTGTCTGACGAAGTCCTCTCCATTTGCGTAGAATTGAAGCGTTCCCGTTGTCGATTCATCCCCGCCGCAACCGATAACAATGATACAAACAGAGGCCAATACTATGATGCATAAACTAGCTGTAGGCTTCCTGAACATAATCTCCCCTAATACCGTCTATTCTAAATTTTCAGGAACCTCTCATGTGCATCTAAGGGTTTGTTTCAACCAAATGCATGATAATCCGATAAAATATCCATGCGCATCCCAATTAACAGTTTGCTACTCTTAGCTAATGCAAATAAATAGTTATTGCAACTTTTTGCAGTAGATTAATGTAAAATACCATACTGACAGATAGATGTCAATCTTACACAGACAGAAGATCGTCCAAGACCGGAGATATTGGAACAGATTTAATATTTGGCAGCCAGCTTTACTCTAGGCAAGCTTACCTATTACATCTTCGAGCTGCTTGGGATCGATCTCTCGCAACCCTGCCCGATCTCTCATCCAGTCCGGCATCGACTCCGGAGGAACGGGCATTTGAGCAGCCGGCCTTGATATTAAACTTATTGCTTCGTCAGGGCAGGTTGTAATGCACAGACCACACCCGAAACATCGCCTTTGATCCACATGACACAAGTTATCATCAACATAGATCGCGTTGAACTGGCACCGTTCCAAACACAATTCGCAGCCGGTACACAGGTCCTCGTCCACACTTGCCATAAAAGACGACGGGGCAGTGGCGCTTAGGAGCCCATATTCAGATATACCCCGCAGAATGGCGCAGCTGCAAGAACAGCAGTTACACACGTAATACACCCCCCGCTGTGTATTACCGACGGTATGCACCAAGCCTGCCTCCTCTGACCGTTTCAGCACTTCCAGCGCTTCCTCCTTGGTTATGGCCTTTATGGTCCTGCTTTCGTCGAACGTACCTGGCCGCCGGCTGAAGATCATACAAACGTCCATCGGATGATCACACCCTTCACCGATCAGCTTCCTCTGTTTACGGCAGATGCAGTCCATTACTCCCCACGACTGTGCCTCTCCCAAGAGCTCCGATGCAAGCTCGTATGGCATCACCTCAGTGTCTCCAGGCACATTCTGTTCAACAGGTATCACCCTCTGCACCGGCGGTTCTAGATCCAGCAGCTTATGGAATCCCTCTTTGTAGTATTCTTCAAATATCCTCGCCAGCTCTTCATCCATGTTCTCCAGCTGTAACTCGTAAATGCCTACTACGAATGGAATCAGGGCATAGCTTACTCCTTCTTTGCGTCGCTTCTCATGTATCAGCCCTCGTTCAGCCATGCCGCTTAGGGCAACTTCTAAATCCTGTGGATCCCCGCCGATGCGTTTAGCGATCTGGTCTGCAGATTCAGGTGTTAGCGTCAGCTTAAGAGCCAGTGCAGCCTCCTCCGGCGTGAAAAGCTTGGCCAGCAATTTCAACTCCACTCCACTATCCGTAGCCGGATAGCCGTTAGGAACCGTATCCAAACGCTGAGCCAACTGCTTATATATGGGATCATCCCAATTACCCTTTAATGCCTCAGCCATCACTCAGTTCCTCCTGTAAACTTTATTTATAGTATGAGCTTCATAACTACGTATATATATTTATGATCGCAGGACATGATGTCTTCTGTCAAATCTATACACCAGGGGATTGGCGAGTATTGACCAAGCCATGCAACACAACGATTACCGACGTTAGTTTGACAAACACTGATAGCGGTGATATAAAGGCGACACCAGGGCTTTCCGGAACTCCACTGCATAAATACTCTAAAATATCCACTCTATCACTTGAGACCGATTTATCTTAGTGAATATATATTATTTAGTTACAGGAAATCCCCACTGATCTGAATTGATGGAACCATTAACTAGTTCAAACCAGCAGATTGTGGTGTTTTCTCCCCAGGAGGATTAATAATATGGCAACCTTGGATATGTTCACCGACCTTGACGCTACAGCGCAGGCAGAACTAGTACGGCGAAAGGAAGTTAAATCGATCGAACTTGTTGACGCCGCCATAGAAAGGATTGAGCGTATTAATCCCATGATCAACGCGGTGGTCACGCCAATATATGAACAAGCACGTTCCGCTGCTAAGGATCATCTTCCTGAAGGTCCGTTCACTGGCGTGCCCTTTCTGCTTAAAGATATTTTCGCTGCTTACGAGGGTGTACGAATGACGTCAGGCTCAGCTTTTTTGCGTGATCATGTTTCCGATCATGACAGCGAGATTGTAGCTCGGTATAAGCGTGCGGGACTAATCATTCTGGGAAAGGCCAATACGTCGGAGTTTGGACTTATCCCCACTACGGAACCACGCCTGTTCGGGCCTACATGTAACCCCTGGGATACAAGTCGAACCGCAGGAGGATCCAGCGGAGGTTCTGCTGCTGCAGTAGCTTCCGGTATGGTCTCTATCGCACACGGCAACGCTGGTGGTGGATCGATCCGTATTCCTGCCTCATGCTGCGGCATTTTCGGGCTAAAGCCAACTCGGGCACGCACACCGGCTGGGCCTGACTTCGGCGATTTCCTGGGAGGACTGACGATCAATCATGTGCTGACACGTTCCGTACGCGATAGTGCTGCACTTCTCGATGCCACCGCCGGTCCGGATGTCGGAGACCCGTACTGGGCTCCCCCGCCGGAACGCCCATTTGTGCAGGAGGTTGGGGCCAATCCCGGTAAGCTGCGCATTGCGTTTACCGTAGAATCGCCGACCGGAGCACCGGTAACTCCAGACTGTTTCCAGGCCGTGAAAGAAGCTGCTGCCCTATGCTCTGAACTGGGACACGAGATGGAAGAGGCGACTCCTGCAATTATTGCTGAGATGGTGATCCAGCCCTTCATTACCGTATGGGCAGCAGGGGCTGCGATGGCTGTGGACGGCCTGGCACTGCTGTCAGGCCGTATCGCGACTCCAGACGAATTCGAGCCACTAACCTGGGCTCTATGCGAAAAGGGACGCAGTCACAACTCCGCGGAGTATTTGATCGCGGTGACGATGCTACAGCGTGTGGCACGTGAAATCGCACATTTCTTTATTGATTTCGATCTTTGGCTCTCTCCAACTCTTACCGAGCCACCTGTGACTTTGGGTACATTCGAATCTCCACCTGAAAACCCCATGAAGGGATTCGATCAGGCTGTACTATACTGCCCTTTCACGCCGATCGCTAATTTCACCGGTCAACCCGCGATGTCGGTGCCATTATACTGGACCGCTGATGGTCTGCCGGTAGGGACCCATTTAATGGGACGTTTTGGAGATGAGGCCACCCTGTTTCGACTGGCAGCACAGCTCGAGGAAGCACAGCCTTGGGCCAACCGGCGTCCGCCTTTATCTGCCTGAAATGCTACTGAAAGCAAAACTGATACTGAGTTAATAGAAGAACTGATGCCGGCGGCGCATCGCTTAAGAGAATAACCTCGCAGCAGATTGCAGGATCATTCACCACACCAATCTCCGACCTCAGAAATCACTCTGGGAATGCTAACGGAAAATATTGTAGATAAAAGCGACCGCAAGGATGGAGCCAAAGGCTGTACCGATTATACGAAATACACCCCATCTCCTCTTGGAACCGGTCATGGCAAGGGCAAAGGCAAGAGATAAGGGGCCAAATATATGATTGACCAGTGCGCCAGGCAGTATCAAGACACAGGAAAGTATGTCGCAAGCCAGATTAAGCCTGCTTTGTCTAACATCGTATAATATTTCTTCCTCTGATTCCCAACTGGATACATCAGTTAGCCTTGAAATACGCTTGAGGCTCAACTTCTCGTACTCGAGCCTAACATATCCCCGACTCTCTAAACTCAACCAGGCCTCCTCAAGTTCCAAAATCGTAGGAGGTCTTCCCTGTTCAACGACCAGCACATCCGGCTTCAGGGAATCATGCCTACGTCGCTCTCGATACAGCTTAGCCTTGAAATCAGGCCAGTCTTCTATTACACCACCAGCGCTATCCAGTAAGCGCACACATGCTTCCTCTATCCAGCCCAGCCTTACTCTGCCGTATCGTTCCATTTTTCTGTAGCTTTCATGTGTATATTTACGCTTACTATTTTGAACTATATGTCAAATTATAAACATTACTTAAGTACATGTCATAGAGGATAATACTACCTTCACTTCAGGCACCTCCTTTATCAAGAGCAGTTAAATCACATCCTTTAAAAATATTAGACATATATATGTTTATATGCTACTATTTTCCTGAGGTAAGTATTTTATGGGAACCTCCATGAAACGTACGACAATCTTTCTTACAGCCGAACAGCATG
>CP070819.1:660647-666991 GCA_020344295.1 Dehalococcoidia bacterium
AGATAGAAGCGGAGCGCATCAAAGCTTCGGCCGAGCGGGATGCAGCTAGAATCATAGCTGAAGCAAAAATAAGTGCTCAGAAAAAGACAGAAACAATCATGAGGGAAGCTGAAGGGAAGGCGAGGAACAGGGGACAGGAACTATTACAAGATACTATTGAAGACATACGATATCATGTGCCCCCTGAAGTGGAACGTAAAATAATTCAATATGCGAGTGAGATTGTTAGCGAAGCTGAGCAAACTGCACAGAATATTATAGGGGATGCAAGAAGAAGAGCCGCGGCGATAACAGAACCAGTATCCGCTAAATGCTCAGAGGTCACATCCAGCGAAACTGAGCAGGAGCCACATGCTCCTCATCTGCTTAATGAATTACGTACAAGGTTTCATGAAGTGACGTTTGGTGAGCCACAGACGCATCAACAAAAATCGATAAGAGGGGAAGGAATATATCTGGATGTACACGAATTCCCCGTCTTGGCGGGCCCTGATAATGAACCGATAGGGACATACTCAGTCGAGATGTATTTAGGAGAGATCGTAGCCAAGAGATATCAGCATAACGGCAAGCTACTGGTTGTCAGGGGTCGAATCACTGAGTCTGAATATCAGTCATTACAGCAATTCGTAGATACGGGACAGATTCATGAAATATCCGCACAACTTCAAAAACTGGGAACAAGGAACTACGTCGTATATGATTTTCCAGTCTTAATATGGAACGCCAGATATGGTAGGGAAGATAGATATTCAAACGACGTCAACTTTCCATAGAAACTGTCTCTAAATTGAAAAAATACCAAATCGTATCAAGCCATGGCATCGGTAGAAATCAGCCAATAGAATATAAATAATTAGAATTCGTTTTTTCTTAAAGCATAGAAGAGCCCTCTGACTATAGATCAGAGGATTTATTTATTCGTAAGGAAACGAACGATTCTATCAATGAAGTAGCCCCAGCAATAGCCAGGGTGAATCTATACGGAAATGCAGTCTGGCGATACTTTCTTTGAGCAAACCGGACTATCCCAACAGGTCGTGAAACCTCTTCCCCAAGCACAACCGCGAAGAGCCCACCTCAGAAATATATTTATGTAAAGATTCACATGTGTTATAATTGTAGACTAGTAGTAGTAAATAGCGGCGCTTTCCCGGATTGGCCCTGTAAACGTCGAGGTTAACCTCGTCTTTTTTCTCTTAGGGGGCTGTGATCATCATTTTTGAATAACAGATAGCTGTTAATTGTCGTCATCAGGAGGTAAGAATGAGCGCCTGGAACTCTGAAAAGAAGGTGGTGCTGGAAGCTGCCAAGCTCATGGCTGAGAAGGGCCTGGTAGTGGGCACTTCAGGGAACATAAGTATGCGGTTCAGGGAACAAGGCGGGCGCGACCTTGTAGCTATCACACCCAATAACCTTTTCTATGACGTTATGGGTATCGATAACATAGGGATCGTCGACCTCGAAGGCGAGCGTGTCGAGGGTGAGCTAACTACATCGATAGAGACGATGCTGCACATTGGAATCTATAAAGCACGTGCAAAGGTCAACGCTGTCATTCACACGCACCCTATATTCAGCAGCATCTTGTCGGTCACCGGTATGAATATCCCGCCTGTTCTCGACGACCAAGTCACGTATCTGGGCGGTGAGATCGAGGTAGCGGAATACTCTCTTCCCGGCAGCCAGGACCTGGTCAGGAATGTGATCCCCGCGTTAGGGCCGAGAAATGCTGTAATACTAGCAAATCACGGCGCTCTCACCGTGGGCCGTGATATGAGAGAGGCCTTCACCAACTGTGAGATGCTGGAGAAAACGGCGCGAATATACTTCAGTGCACTCAACTTGGGGAAGATCAACACCTTGCCTGCGATGGCCTTGGAGATGGAGCAGGCCTACTTCAACTATCTTCACGGAGAAAGTTAGAAGATATTCATCACGTGAAAAATGTTTTGAGGATAAGATGGCGGAGCGAAACAAGCGCTATATGGGAATAGACATAGGCTCAGTGAGCCTGAACATCGCCATAATCGATGAACAGGTGAACCTGCTTAAAAGCGTCTATCAGCGTACCAAGGGACAGCCGGTTACCGCTTTGCTCGACGCCTTCAACGATCTGATCAAGGCTTTTCCCGTGCTTGATGGAGTGGTAGCTACAGGAAGCGGACGTGACCTTGTCGCAGAGATGCTGGGCGTCGATAAAGAGAACGAGATCCTGACACAGGGACGAGCTGCCACATATTTCCATCCCGAGGTTCGAACCGTCATTGAGATCGGCGGGCAGGATTCGAAGCTGATTTTTCTGGAGCAGGACGAGCGAACTGGTAAAACCATCATTGTCGACCACGCGCTTAATGAGATCTGCGCCGCGGGGACAGGTTCCTTCCTGGACCAGCAGGCGTATCGCCTGGGTGTCTCCATAGATAAAGAATTCGGGGCTCTGGCCCTTAAATCCGAGAGGCCGGCTACTATCGCAGGCAGGTGCAGTGTCTTCGCCAAATCCGACATGGTCCACCTACAACAGGAGGGCGTTCCCAAGGAGGATATCGTAGCCGGCCTGTGTTATGCACTGGCCAGAAACTACATCAGCAACCTAGGTAAAGGCAAGCAGTTTATCAAACCCGTTGCGTTCCAAGGAGGGGTAGCTGCCAATCAAGGCGTAGCCAGGGCTTTCGAAGACCTGCTGGAGCTTGAAAAAGGAGAACTGATTATCCCCGAGCATTTCTTCGTAACAGGAGCGCTGGGCTCCGCAATTATTGCCAAAGAACGTGAGACGAGCACGCCACTTATGCTGGCCGGAGCTATCAAGGATCTAGAGCAGTATCTGGCCCAGACAGCCGATGAAACCAGACATGCATATTTAAAGCGGCTACACCACAGGGACGGTGCGTCAGCGGACAGCGAAGACTATTTAGACCATCAGGCACAGAGAATTAAAGTGTACCTGGGCATCGACGTCGGTGCAGCGAGTACAAACATCGTTATCCTGGATGAGAACAGGAACCTGCTACGGAAGAGATATCTGATGACTGAGGGCGAGCCTATAGAGTCGGTTAAGAAGGGCTTAATGGACATAGTTACCGGTCTGGATAACGCCCTGGATGTACGTGGGGTCGGCGTTACCGGCAGCGGGCGTTACTTTGTCGGTGATTTCATCGGCGCCGATGTAGTCGTCAATGAAATTACGGCACAGGCTAGGGCAACTATCGAAATCGACAGCACTGTTGACACGATATTCGAAATCGGTGGCCAGGACTCAAAATACATCTCACTCAAGAACGGCTCGGTAGTCGATTTCGAGATGAACAAGGTATGCGCTGCGGGAACCGGTTCCTTCCTCCAAGAGCAGGCCACGAGGCTCGATGTCAAGCTCGATGATTTCAGCAAACTCGCCTTCGACTCGGCGAGTCCGGCCGATTTAGGCACGCGTTGCACTGTTTTTATGGAGTCTGACCTGATACACCACCAGCAGGTTGGTTCACCCAAGGTCGATCTTGTTGCCGGTCTCTCATACTCGATTGCTTATAACTACGTTGAGAAGGTTATAGGCAATAAGAAGATAGGTGATCGGATATACTTCCAGGGAGGTGTTGCCACAAACAGGAGTGTTGCCTCCGCATATGAGAATCTCCTGGGTAAACAGATCATAGTACCCCAGGACCACAATGTTACCGGAGCGATTGGGGCTGCTCTGATCGCACAAGAAAGACAGATGAACAATGGGCAGAGAAGCAGCTTTGTTGGCTTCGAACTTGGGGCCAGGCACTACGAGGTTAAGACATTTGAATGTATGCACTGTCCTAATCACTGTGAGGTCAAGAGAGTCCTCGTCGGCGGTAACAAGGAATCTTTCTACGGCGGCATCTGCGACCGATACGAAATTAAAAAGGAAGAGGGAACTGGCGTTGAACTGCCCGACCTCTTCAGGGAGCGGGAGGAACTGTTATTACGCTACCACAGAGAAGATGAAACTGACGCTGATGTGACGACCATCGGCATGCCCCGGATGCTGATGTTCTATGAGCAGTTCCCTCTGTGGGGCACGTTCTTCCAGGAACTGGGACTGAAAGTCGTATTGTCGGATAAGACCAACAGGCGGCTTATCAATAAGGGATTGCAATTAATTCTGGCCGAGATGTGTTACCCGGTCAAAGTGGCCTATGGACACGTAGAGAACCTTATCGAGAAAGACGTTGATTATGTATTCCTGCCCAACGTTATCGATCTGGAGATGACGGCAAACGACGTAGATAGAAGCTATAACTGTCCGTATATTCAGGGCATCCCGTTTATGATCGGCCCTGCTTTTGAGGATAGAGTAAAGATCCTGAAACCCACTATATACATGGCTGAGGAGAACTACAACCTGAAGCAGCAAATGGTAGAACTGGGCCAGAAGCTCGGTAAAACCGCCGGAGATGCCACTCGTGCGGCAGATGCCGCTATCAAGGCGCAGAACGAGTTCCAGGAGGACTGCCAGCGAAGAGGTCGGGAGGTTCTAGAAAGCCTGAGTCGGGACAACGAAGCAGTTGTGGTCATAGGCAAGCCATATAATGCGCATGATATAGGGCTCAACCTGAATATACCCAAGAAGCTGCGAAAGCTGGGAGTGCTGGCTATTCCATTCGACCTGCTGCCTCTGGATTCGGTACAGCTTCCCTCACATTACTCCAACCTCGTCTGGAAGAATGAACAGAACCTGCTCCGCGCAGCCATGTTCGCCAGAGATCACCGGAGCCTGAACCCGGTGCTGATCACGAACTACGGATGCGGGCCCGATGCTTTCTTCATGAAATACCTCGAAGACACCATGGGACCTAATCCATGCCTGGTGCTTGAGGTTGACGAGCACAGCGCCGATGCGGGAATCGCTACCAGGGTCGAGGCTTTCGTCGATACCTCCAACCGAGCCAGCGTCTCAGCTATGCAGGATGAGCAGCCACATTTACATGTAGTAAGACCCGGAAGCGAGATCGCCATATTCAAGCCATCAAGGAAAATGAGGGAGTTCGATAGAACGATCTACGTTCCCTATCTTAGCGGGCATTCCGATGTCTTCGCTGCCGCACTTCGATCAGCCGGTATAGATGCCCGGGTACTGCCCAGGCCCGACGAGCGGTCAGATGAGTTGGGGCGAAGATACGCCTCCTCCAAGGAGTGTCATCCATACCAACTGCTCACTGGAGACTTGGTACGGATGACCGAGCTTGAAGGTTTCGATCCCGACCGTTCGGCATTTTTTACACTAAGCTTCGATGGTTCCTGTCGGATGAGTCAGTATCCATTATCGTTCAAGCTGGTTCTCAAGCGACTGGGGCTCTCTCATATGCCGGTAGTTGCCCCCTCAACGTCGATTCGGCTCGATGAGGGTACAAGACTATTCGGTCTGAACTGGGCAAGATCTATATGGAAAGGATGGCTGGCAACCGATATCCTGCTAGCTAAATTACTGCGCATACGACCATACGAGATAAATGAAGGTGAAACGGAGAGAGTCTATGAGCAGGCCATTGAGGATATATGCGCCGGGCTCACAGATGGCAGTTTCCCCGAAGCCTTCAAACGCGCAAATGAAGCTATGGACCGTATCCCCCGGAGAGAAGAGAACAGACCCATAATTGGCATTGTGGGCGAGTTCTACACATGTATGAACTCCTGGTCCAATAACGAAATCATCAGGGAGTTAGAGTCACACGGTGCCGAAGTAAAGTTCGGTCCGACGACTACTGATTTCGTCGTATATTTCGAGCATGTGTACCCCGCTATAAACTTCGCCAAGGGAAAATATCTCATGGCCCTTTACTATTATCTCCGCCGAACCTGGGACATACGATGGCAGCGGCGGATCGAGAGCATGCTGGGAGAAGAGCTATACCCCTGGAAAATACCACCGCTCGATAAAAGGATTGAAATGGCGTCCCCTTATGTAAGCCCTGAAATAGACCCCACTGTAACTATTAATGTTTCCAAGGCAGAGGGGTACGCGGTTCAGGGCTGTAGTGGCATAGCCAACCTGATTGTCCTGAATTGCGTTTTCGGTAGCCTGGCCACTGCGATCTATAAGAAGGTGAAGAAGGAACGTAACGGTATTCCTTTGCTCACGATGATATACGACGGATTGAAGCAGACTAATGAGAAGACGAGGATCGAGGCTTTCGTGCACCAAGTGAAATCGTACCACGAAAGATATGGCAGCGTTGTATGAAAATGTCTTCCCGTGGAGCCTGAAAGCATTCTTGTTAACGCCCTGACCGCATATAATAAACAGAATCTAGTCAGAATCGGGAGGAAAAGTAAACGTAAGTCAAGTAAGTGTCGTTGACAGAATGAGTAAAAAGTGCCAT
>CP070819.1:667091-670531 GCA_020344295.1 Dehalococcoidia bacterium
ATCTTAAGTCGTTGACGTTCATCATCCTGCTCTATCGCAGAGTAAACGGATGGATCGGTATCTCTCAGCGAATCCATATTTGCCATCGCTATTAATCCTGTAATTACTTATATGAAAATGAAAAGCCACGTTTCAAGCTACGCGGCTCTATCAAAAAGCCATTACCAAATTAGCTTCCCAATTCCCCAAAATAGCCGTTAAAGTTTACCTCAGTGCCTGCAGCATGTCAATATCGATACGAACGGTGCTCAAGTTACAGTCAACAAAACGCCCCGTCTTAAAAAGTAACAGGGCACCTAGAATCGGCATTATATTTCATATGAGAAGCAAATCGACTAATGACTACTCACCATGAATGTGAGATAGCCTTAGTGGGGCAGGCGGACTGACACTTCACGTCCCTAGGAGCACTGACAGGCTTGCAGGGAGCACAAACATACTTGAGGTTCTTGCGGTGTTCTTCACGGACAACAGCAACAAGATCATCGTAGTCATCGGCCAGTACTTCAAGAACATCCTGCGGACATGCCTCCACACATTCACCGCAACCATCACATTTATCGGTATCTACAATGAGATAGTAATCGCCTGATCCATCGGTATATCCATAGTTAGCAATGTATCCTGTTTTTACGATCAACCTACCAATTATATAGTTGAGAAACGACATCTCTTTCACCCTATTTCCGGGATTTCAGAAGCAGGTCTCTGGCGAAGAGGGACGCGCCGAGAGCACCTGCGATCTGCGGGTCAGGCTTGAGGGGTATGGATTCTATACCACCTAATTCCTTCAATAACCTGCTTACCACACCAATGTTCTTGGATATTCCACCTGTAATTGTGAAGTCCTTCTCAATTCCTATTCGTTCCAGGAGCCCTACTACCCGGTGTGCCATCGCCGAGCAATAGGCTGCAAGGACCATATTCTTGGTCCAACCACTGCGAAGTAATCCGATAGCTTCGGATTTTGCGAATATAACACAGGTACTGCTTACAGGCTCCGGTTCTTCAGGTACATCTAAAGATAGGTCACCGACATCAACGATCGGAATTTGTAAAAGCTCGGCCATAACCTCCATTCCACGACCCGTGCCCGCGGCACATTTATCGTTCATTAGGAACTGGGTGACTTTACCGCGTTCATCACAATGAATCCCCTTCAAGTCCTGGCCACCCATATCTAGAATTGTTTTAATGGACGGCCCGCCCATATAGTTAGCTCCACGAGCATGGCACGCAATTTCCGTTATCGCCTTCTTGGCCATCGGAATATTTACTCTGCCATATCCGGTGCCCACAATGAATTCAATATCATCCTGCTTAATATCCGTTTCTGCAATTGCCTGCCCCAGTGCGTTCTGTGCACTGTCAGGGCTGTTTGAACCGGTACGGGTATTGCAGTAGCAGTATATACGGTCATCTGCCAGAACCACAGCTTGGGAACTAACCGACCCAACATCAATGCCGGCAACAAGTGTATCCGCCTTGTGCCAGTCTATTTCTGGGTCTTTCCATGTGTATTCCGTCCACCTGAAATATTCAGTCGTCATCTCTTTCCCTTTCTTCGCTAAGCTGACGCTGAGAGAGCAGCTCCCAACGCACTCACATACTCAGGATTCTCGGGAACAATAAGATCAACCCCGAGGTGTTTCTTTATGGCATCGACTAAAGCAGCATTATTAGCAACCCCTCCAATCAGGGCCACATCGTTCTCAATCTGTATCCTGCGTACCATGGAGGATACCCTTGAAGCGATCGCATCGTGGACAGCATGAGCAATGTCCGCTTTATCGATTTTGGAATGTATAAGCGATACCACTTCCGATTCAGCGAAAACAGCACACGTAGCATTAATAGGGGCATCCTTAGTAGACTTCAGCGATAGTTCAATTAATTCGGGCACCTTCACCTCCAGAGCCCTGGACATACTCTCAACAAAAGCCCCAGCGCCCGCAGCACACTTATCGTTCTTAGCGAAGTCCAGAACCTTGCCCTGCGCATCGCAGCTTATGCCACGCGCTTCTTCACCGCCTATATCTACTATCGTTCTCACCGAAGGATTAATCTTGTTCACTCCTCTGGCATCGGCGGTTACCTCCGTCACGTTGCTATCAGCGAACGGCACGCTCTTTCTACCGGCTCCTGTAGATACGATTTTCTTTACATCGTCTCTGGATATCCCCGCATCCTTGATCGCCACGTCCAGTGCCTTCTTTGCAGCCTCGACTGGCTCGAAGCCAGTGGGAACAATGCTTCGACCCGCAATCTTGCCGTCATCGACAATTACCACCTTGATAAACTGAGCTCCCATATCGATACCTGCGTTACTCATATCGGTCTCCCCTCTTGGTTGCTACTTTCATCTCCGCTATGAAAGGTTATGATTCGGGCAGTTTCTGAATGCCCTGGCCTTCCAGAAATGCTTCCAACCTGTCCAGCACTCCAGTCTCGTCGATATCCCTGCAGTCAGCAAAATTACCTTCAAACATGGCAACTGGAATTTTGTTGGCCTGCATATCGCGCTGAAAGTCGTACATACTGGTAGTCATAGGCACACAACCGCGGTTCAGCAGAAGAAGGAATGCGTCACCCTTCCAGTGATTATAGATGATTTTGAATTCAGCTTTCCTTGTGTCCAGGTGCGACTGGAAGGGATGTTCGGCACGCCATCTGGCAATCGTCCGACACAAGTCCTCCCTGTTCTTTATCTCTCCCCAGCCTGGACGCTCCTCCGGAACTATCGCCGGTATCACTTTATTCTCATCAAGGAGGAATTTGACCTCGCCCGAGTTGATGAGATAAACATAGGTGCCAACGAAGACCACACCGAATCCCTCAAGATAACGGAATATCTTAAGGAAACTCCAGGGCGGCGGGGTCAGCATTGTCATACGATATCTTTCGTTGGGTACAGCGGCTATCTGCTCAGCAATACGGTCCTTTAGCTCGTCTCTTAACGTTTCCAAGAACTGCGTTGCCACTTCCTCATGCCTCCGCAGCATCGAGATTGGCATCAGAGCGAACATACTTTTAATGTCCAAAGGGGCAGGGATAGCTCCATTAAGGAGACAGATTTCACCCCAAAGCGCCTCGTTCCTGAAGTAGTTGCGCATGGCCTTTATGGCCTTCTCATCGTCATATGTCCTTCCGGTGACCTTCTCCATCCATTCAATGGAATCCAGATACTGCCCGGCGACATAATCCACTCTATGCTGGTTATCACCTTCATTTGTCAGCATAGTCTCATCATCGATGTAGTTCATAGGAATGCCCTGATAATCGGAAACTATCTGGTGCCATTTGGGATGGCCTGCAGGACAGTGACGCACGCTCCAGGCGAAATCGAACTTAGGAAACGATCCGCCGGTAAAATAGTATTTATCGAGGTACATAGAGCCCAGGAAATTGCGCATGTAGCCACACATATCTCGTGAATACCC
>CP070819.1:670631-676967 GCA_020344295.1 Dehalococcoidia bacterium
ATGCTTGCCATCATGCCCAAGCACAAGGGTACGGACAAGCTGCGGGCTGACCTGAGAAGACGGATTGCCAAGTTCTCCGATGAGGCCCAGAGAAGGTCCTCAGTAACCAGAAAAGGCAGCGCCTATAACATCAGGAAAGAGGGGGCCGGTCAGGTCGTGCTGGTCGGCCTGCCCAACGCCGGCAAGTCCCAGCTGGTATCTACACTTACCGACGCCTTCCCCGAGGTTGCCGATTACCCGTATGCGACGAAGAACCCGCTCCCCGGCATGATGAAATTCGAGAATATCCAGATACAATTGCTGGATATGCCGCCGATAACCGATCGAGAGGCCAGACCCTGGTTCTCCCACCTCCTGCGGAATGCTGATGTTATATTAATTATGGTGGACCTGAGCGAAGACCCGCTGGTTCAGCTGGAGACATTGTTGGCTGAAATGGAGGGTATGAAGGTCAAGGTTATGGCGCAGGGAAGCGACGAGGGATTAATGCCCGGCGTCATTTTGAAGCCGGCGCTGGTGGTGGGAAATAAATATGATCTGGATGGTTCGGACGAGAACTATCTGATGCTCGGTGAGTTGTGCGGTGACGATATACAGGTCGTTGCCGTATCGGCCAGAGAGGGGAACGGACTCGAGGACATGAGTCGTACTATATTCGAGAAGTTAAACGTCATTCGGGTTTACACCAAGATGCCGGGAAAGAAACCTGATCTCGACGACCCCGTGGTGCTCAGGAGGGGCAGCACGGCTGAAGACGCAGCTGAGTCCGTTCACAAAGACTTCCGCAGCAGGCTGAAATATGCCCAGGTCTGGGGATCAGGGAAATATGATGGACAGAGAGTCAAGAGGGATCATGTCCTCGAGGATGGGGATATAATAGAGCTTCATACCTAAGCCGCACCTGCCCGTTGGCTTACATGCTGACATTGAGTCCGTTCCATTAGCTTGAGATCATCCACTGATGCCGTTTGTTCACACCGCTACTGCTGGGTTTATAAGTTGGCGATGATTTTAGGTATGGAGTAAAATATAGTTAGGGGAAAAGAAGGGGCTCGGTTAAATGAGCATGGATGATGAACGAATTGCATACGTGGTAAGCAATACAGAGGTCCTGCGCCCTCCCAGGCAGACCCTGTCTACCTTCGGTACGACCAATGTCTATTATTATCTTGTGACCGAACCTTCATATCGAGAGCTAATGGGTGGTGAGGAGGAAACCGTGGTCAGGGAGGGACGTGTGCTCGCGGAAAGGCCCAGAGTCGTAACACCCGCGTACCTCGCGAATGTCGAAGGGTTCAGTGACCATGCGAAGCGATATCTGGAAATGGTGGCTCGAGAGCACGGCTCAAACACGCCCGGGCTCTTTTACGGATACAGGAACGAGCCCAAGGAAATGAACATCGTGACATCCGGTATGACCGCTGTGGTACATAAGATCGAGGATGATATCGAGAAAGAGGGTAATCCGCTGACCGCAATTATTAAAGGCGTGGACGATATGTGGGATGTTTCCCTGTTGAAGTTTATTTTCGATATGACTAGGCATTCACTGGGCAGCAATGTGTATGAGTTAGGGAGGAGAGGGCTGCTGGATGTGGACCGCAGTGGAATCCCACTGGATGCGAGAATGTCTATTGAGAAACTGTTTTCACTGGTCAAGAAGGGCGAGCTCGATCCCTCGGCGCTTAAGCTTGAGCTCGATAGATGGGGTGTCTTCGAGGAATACGAGGACAGGTTTTTCTGGCTGTTTAAATAATTAACGGTTGCGGACTTCGTTATTGTAGTAAGGCCTCAAGCGTCTCCACTGAGATATCCTCCAGACTGTCAACGACCCTGTCGGCCTGCGATAGTCTATCTGCAGGGTGAGTATTGGTAACGGCGATGCACTTCATCCCGGCGTTCTTGGCCGCCTGCACACCCGCGATCGCATCTTCGATTACGACACAGTTGGCTGGAGCTACCGCCAGTCTATTTGCGGCGAGTAAGAAACCATCAGGTTCGGGTTTTCCCCGCGACACATCCTTATCAGCTATGATGGTATCGAACAGACCGGCTATATCGAGCGACTGAATGATTAATCTTATGTTCTCCACCGGTGTCGATGACACAATAGCCATCTTCCATGCGGTTGCCTTGAGCGCGAGCATCAGGTTCAGTACCCCTGGAAAGGGCTTGATGCTTTGCTTCGCGATCCGGCGGAAGAGCTCCTCCTTCTTGACGGCCAGGCTCTCGATATCCTGAAGCGGGATATCAGTGCCAAATTTCGCGGCAATGATCTCGGGGTTTCTCTTACCGAATGTCTGCCGGAAGTCTGTTTCCGTGAAAGCTATCCCTCTATCCTGTGCTACCCGCTGCCACGCCAGAAAATGAAATGGCGCAGTATCTGCGATAACACCATCGAGGTCCCAGATAAGTGCTTTGGATGTCATTTCAGCTGGCGTTTGTACCGGGGGTCTCTGTTCTCAATCCTCTGGAGGTTTGGTGTCAGGTTCGCTCTCCGAACCCCGAAGCTTCCGGAGGATGGTGTGAAAGTTAATTGCCCATCCGACCCCGAAAACGTGTTCGGTAAATATCCTCGGATCCTCGGGATTCCATAATCGCTCGCGGAGACGTTCCGCTGTTGGAACCCGGAAATCGTAGGGGATGAAGTTGGCTAGCTTGCCATGCCACGTGCGTTCTTCGGCCGGCTTCCTCAGCTCCTTATAAAGAGCTGCAGCTACAAGTACGAAACCCATGAGTCTGAATAAATCGCCTATTTTCCTCGATTTTTTACTCATCTGACACCCCTCTGCCCTGAAATCCGATTATCTTCCGCCGTCCATTCATTGTCAAGCATACCAGGCCGAGGATTTAGCTCCCGAACGAAAGTGGAGCTGGCGGGAAGAGCATTGACTGACGTTGGTTATATATGCCCACCAGTCTCTTGTGCTCTGCTCCAATATACTTCGGGGGATGCGGGGGCGTAAGCCCCCGAACAACAGTTGGGCGGGTGGGTGGGAAGAATAACGTCAATCAACAATTTCATCCCACCGTTCTGTTCTGACAGGATAATTGGTGATATAATGGCCTCGCCGGGCGGACCGGTCTCGTATTTGGAGAGCTACATATCGATTACTTGGGAGATAAACAAATGGCGCAAGAGCAAAATGACAAGTGTGGCGATTGCCAACACTTTAAACCGAAGACCGACGAGAAATTCTTTAATTGCGTAGCTGCTATACATGCTGGCATCAAATATGGGATGCAGGTAAGAGCTGATTCGCGTTCATGTGAAGCATTTTTACCGAAATAAACGGAACTAATTGGCCGGAAGCCGCAGTTCCCGGCGAAATATGGTATTAGTACTATATTCCTCGTGATTATTCAGCTGCGGTATCGTCTAAGTTAGGAGAGTGAAATGATTCTGGTTTTGGGCAGCACCAACCTTTGTCCCAGGTCTTGCCAGTACTTTAAAGCGGAGCAAAACGATAATCTCATCGAACGGTGTAACTTGCCTGATGGCGAATGGCTGTTGAAGATAAAAGACGGAGAGCTCATTGAATGTCCATTGGGCAAATGGGATTTAAAGATAGAGATGGGAGTCGCTCCACCCATAGAATAGCTTGAGTCCCTCTTACTAACGAAACAATGATAAACATATCGCTCAATCCACATTACCCGAGCTGACTAGAATAATCCTCTCAGTGTGCTTAAAACCAATTATGATCACATATTTTCCATAATCGCACAGATTCCCTGGCCACCACCACCACAGATTGTGATTAGACCATATCTACATTTACACCTCACCATCTCGTTGACAAGAGTTACTAATCGTATAACACCTGTCGCACCAATGGGATGGCCGAGAGAAATGCCAGAACCATTGACGTTGACCTTTTTATCAATATCCACCGTATTAATTTTCATCAATTTGATATCCGCCAGTGTTTGTGCAGCGAATGCCTCCTGGATTTCAATAAGATCGATTTCATCTATATGGAGTCCGATCTTATCGAGCGCTTTATTTACAGCCACTGGCACAGAGGGATAAGTTAAAGTTGGGTCCGTGCCTGCAACGGCGAATGAACTCAGATATACCATAGGTTCGATGCCATACTTTCTGGCCTTTTCTGGTGTCATCAGAACGACCGCAGCAGCGCCATCGTTTTCGCTGGAGGAATTGCCGGCTGTGCATATCCCGTCGGCATAAATTGGCCTCAAAGCAGCAAGTTGTTCCATTGACGTATCCCGGCGGGGAGTTTCATCCACATCAATGACAGTAATTCTGTCTTTGTGGCGATGTGTCATAACAGGTATTATTTCCTCTTTGAATCTACCGGCATCTATGGCAGCGACTGCCCTTTGATGTGAGCGAACTGCCCACCTGTCAGCCTCCTCGCGGCTAACGCCCTCTTTCTGCGCTGCCGTTTCTGCCCATGTCATCATTGAATTAAGTTCTCCAAATCTATCGATGGGCTGATGCATTGGCCTTCCACGTTGTATCCTGTCGTAAAGCGGTATTCCCCATAAATCAAGACCGCCGTGCCCGCGGGGAAAAAATCCCCATTTGGGATCTGTTTTTCCACCTACCCCCCACTTCAGATATTCACCTGGGATATAGAATTCGGCGCGGCTCATACTTTCGGCGCCGGCAGCAACAACGACTTCGGCTTCGCCGGTTTGTATCAACATTGATGCACACCAGACTGCCTGAATACCTGAGCAGCAACGACGATCCAATGTAAATCCCGGAATTTCTACCGGCCATCCAGCCTCGAGTAGAGCCAAACGGGCTAGATTTGATGCTTCGCCACTAGCATATGATTGGCCCATAACAACTTCATCAACTTCTTCGGGCTCAACTTTGCAACGCTTGATAGTTTCATTCAGGACTGCCGCAGCAAGTTTTTCAACAGGTACATCACGAAGAGCACCGCAGTAGGAGCCAACAGGGGTCCTGACAGCACTCGTAATAACAACATCTTTCATACTACATCCCAGCCTTTATATTTCTCTAAGCTATCATTAAATAAATCCGTGTCCGTTATGGTGCAGGTACTACCGGATCTCTAGGAAGGCGCTGTCTTCTTCGTACTGCCAAATGCGGGGAACCCGGTGATGTCGTATCCCAGTATCAACGTATGTATATCATCAGTCCCTTCGTATGTATATACTGACTCGATGTTTGCCATGTGTCTTATCGGGGAGTAGTCCAGTGATATGCCATTGGCTCCGAGCAGTTCACGTGCAGTCATGGCGCAGCGGCGTGCGACAGCCACATTGTTTTTCTTGGCCAGCGAAATCTGGGGGGGCTTTGCCTTCCCTTCGTCCATAAGCCTTCCCAGCCTGTAGGATAATAACTGACCCTTGGTGATCTCCATTAGCATTGTAACGAGTTTTTCCTGCACCAACTGGTACGATGCAATAGGTGCTCCGAACTGCTTTCTTTCTTTGGTATGGTCCAGAGCCGTCTCAAAGCAATCCATGGCTGCTCCAAGCGCTCCCCAGGATATACCATAGCGACCAACATTAAGGCACGAGAACGCAGACTTTATCCCATCTGATCCCGGCAGAATATTATCGACGGGAATTCGACAGTCCAGGAAGCCCAACTCACCAACATCTCCTGCCCGCATGGAACCCTTTCGGCTCTGGAAGCTCTGGCTGAATCCCTCCGTACCACGCTCTACAAGGAAACCTCTGATGCCCTCGCCTGTGCGGGCCCAGACAACCGCGACATCGGCGACCGATGCTTCGCTTATCCACTGCTTCGTTCCGTTGATAATCCATTCATCACCATCCTTCGTGGCCACCGTCTCCATTGAGGCTATGTCTGATCCGTGGTTTGGCTCTGTCAGCCCAAAACAACCTATGGCTTTTCCTTTGGCTATTGAGGGCAGCCATTTGCGTTTCTGCTCTTCTGAGCCGAACTGCCATATGGGATACATCACCAGTGCTGACTCAACCGCAATGAAACTTCTCAGTGCACTGTCTACCCTTCCTGTTTCCTGGCATATGAGTCCGAATGTTATATAGCTTGCACCCGCGGCCCCATATTCACGAGGGATGAATGGGCCGATAATGCCCAGTCCCGCCATTCTGTGAGCCATTTCCCTGATAGCAAGAGGCTTCTCTTGATGAAAGGCGTCTGCAATGTATGGCTTCATCTCTTTTTCCATGAATTCCCTGACTAAATTCCTTGAATGCTTCTCTTCCTCAGAGAAAAGCTCGTCCAGGTCATAGTAATCCAACCACTTAAAAGCCATGGATAATTATCCTCCTAGGTACGTCAAAATATTATACATCCATGTTATTTTAATCTATCCTTAGTACGCATCCGGGATTCAATATGCC
>CP070819.1:677067-684220 GCA_020344295.1 Dehalococcoidia bacterium
CCTACAAAGGATCGATTCTGCAGTTCGGTGAGGATACCCTCCTCTCCCAGCCTCAGGTGACGGCATCCAGCAGTTACATGATCTACATCGAGTGTTCGGGCTTCGTCGAGCTGCATTTCCAACTCAAGGAAGCGACGGACTACACTAAATCCCAGCTTTAAACTCAGCTCTCTTGCGGCATCATTATCCTCTGCAAAGCTGACCTGCACCACTTTTGCACCCAGGGACCGGGAACGCTGCATTGCAGAATGGAACAGTCTTGTGGCAACGCCCCTTCGCCGGTGTCCGGGATGTACCAGACCGTTCAGCACAACCCGCCCGATTCCTAACTCAGGAGTAAGGTTAACGCAGCCTATGAACCTTCCGTCTGCCTCAGCTACAAATAGGTCGTTTTCCGGTGAGCAGTTCGGCCGGCCCAGGATCTCACATAGCCCGTTCAGTGAAGTACAATATCCGGCAAGATCCGTGCTCTCCGACTCCATATTGAGCTGAACATAGCCGGTGAAGTCGGTTGTTCGGTAGTTTCTGACTGTGTACTGTGTCTCGCTCATTCGCTCGAAGCAGATACAGGGGACGAAGCAATTGTAGCAGCCCTGTGTATAGTATACAATTGAAATTAGCGTCGAGTCGAGGAGATATACTTTTGGCGGCACATCCAGCCGAAATCATGGTGGTAACACCGCATCCCGATGATGCGGAATTCGGCGTCGCTGGTTCGGTAGCCCGATGGGTCAAAGAGGGTAAAGAAGTAGTCTATATCGTGTGTACCAACGGCGATAAAGGTACCAACGATTTCAATATGAAGCCGGAGCAACTGGCAAGGATTCGAGAAAAAGAGCAGCTTGCCGCGGCCAAGGTGTTGAGAGTGAGGGAAGTCATCTTCCTGCGCCATCCCGACCAAGGCCTTGAAGACACTCCTGAGTTCAGAAAACAGCTGGTCCGCCTGATAAGGATTTACAGGCCTGATACCGTAGTAACGGCCGATCCATACCGCCGTTATTTTTGGCATCGAGACCACCGGATCACGGGGCAGGTAACGCTGGATGCTGTTTTTCCCTACGCCAGAGACCATCTTGCCTATCCCGAACTGATTATGGAAGGCCTCGAACCACATAAAGTAAAAGAGATACTGTTCTGGGCCTCAGAGGACTTTAATTACTGCTCCAATATCACGGATACCTTCGATATTAAAATGAAGGCCCTGCTCTGCCACAAGAGCCAGGTCGAGCAGATTCCGGTATCGCTTCTGGAACAATGGCTCAGAGACCGATGTAGGGGTATGGCCGAGGGGAAAGATTACGAACTGGCGGAGAGCTTCCACCGGGCAGAGGTAATGTATTAGCCCGCGTACCGTTTACTCCATAAACGACTACGACGAGAGCCACAGAACATCGCCGCATAGGCTGGAACTGTGAGATTTGGAGGAAAACACAGCGAATTCCTCCTTCTCTTTCTGCAGAACGGTGGAATCGCCGTGGCCTGGATGTATCCGCGTATTATCGGGTAATACGAAGATCTTCCGGGTAATGGATCCGATTATTTGCTCCAGGTCACGGGGCGTATTGGTCCTTCCCGGGCCACCGGGGAATATCGTATCTCCCGACAACAGGTACCGGTCAGTCAGGAAGCACAGACTACCGGGCGTATGTCCGGGCGTATGTAACACCTTCAATTTCACATTCCCAAAGGCAATTCCATCGCCGTCATTCAGCAGGATGTCAGGCTGGGAAGGCAGACTTCCAGTATCCGACGCGTGGGCCGCGATAGGCACCTGCAGCCTGGATTTCAGTTCCGAGAGAGCACCGATATGGTCGATATGGCCGTGGGTCAGAAGAATGTACTTCGCATTAGTCCCCTTCAAACTCTCCTCGATCCGGTGGGATTCACCGGGAGCGTCAACCAGCACACTATCACCCGTTGCCCTACACACAAGGACATAAGCATTGGTGCCGAAAGGCGCTGTCTCGATCTTGTCAATCTGTACATGGTCTCCTTTATCAACAATCGGCATCAGTAACTCCAAGCGTTAGTAATCAGATATTCCGTCAGCAGCGTAGTTGTACGTCCTATTATAACGAGGGACTTGCAAGTGTTAACAGTATCTTAGAGGTTAGTCCGCTCTGAAATGCAACCTGTTGTTGTCTTTAAGTGGGGGCCTGTTTGCCCTCATTCCCAACATACTTACTAACGACCTGCCGGAAATGAAAGCCATACACGGCGAGAGCTATAGACAGCGGGAAATGCTGAGGGCGCTTGAATAGCGTTGAGAAAAGGAACCGCCAGTAGTGCAGCCGATCCCGGTCCCTTATGCCCAGGAACCATACTGATCTCAGAAAGGCCCGCACATGCCATAACTGGAGCTGCGACATCCTCTTCTTCCGGCGCGGTTTGTACTCTTTGAAGAAGGTCTTGACTCGTCTGTAGTATTCTTTTGATGAATAGATCGTAGCCAGAATACTCTTGTATCCATTAAGAAGTGTCTCACGGTCCATCTTAGGAACGAAATTCATAGTGCAGTCGGTGTTATCGCCGGAAATCGTCGTGATCTCCAGCAAGCGGTTCTCCTTCTTGAGACGCTGGTACAGTCTGGTTCCCGGGGGCGCATTCAGCAGACCGACCATTGCGGTAACGATCCCGCTCCTCTGTATGAAGTTTATCTGGCTTCTAAATATGGATAGCGGGTCATTATCGAATCCCAGTATAAATCCCCCCTGCACCTGCAACCCGTGATTCTGAATCTTCTTTACCGAAGCGACCAGGTCACGCTTGATATTCTGATGCTTGCTGCACTCAACCAGGCTATCCTCATTCGGGCTTTCTATGCCAATAAATACAGTATCGAATCCAGCCTCGACCATCAAATACATAAGCTCTTCATCATCGGCGAGGTTTATCGAGGTCTCGGTGAGCAGCATAGAGGGGTACTTACGCGCCTTCTGCCACTCGATTATCGCCGGCAGGATCTCAGCTTTAAGCTTCTTCTTGTTACCAATGAAGTTATCATCCACGATGAATATGCCATCCCGCCAGCCCCGGTTATACAGGGCGTCCAGCTCGGCAATAATCTGTTCCCTGCTCTTGGTTCGGGGCACATTACCGTTCAATATGATAATGTCGCAGAACTCGCAATTATAGGGGCACCCCCGGGAATACTGAATATTCGTCGAGGAATACTTCTTCATGTCGAGAAGGGACCATTGGGGAATAGGGGTCTTGGTGATGTCAGGGCGTTCCTTTGATGTGTAGATATGCTGGGCACAACCCTTCTCGAGGTCCTCCAGGAACGGTGCCAGTGTAATTTCAGCCTCGTCGAGCACCAGATGATCGACATCGCTGAAATATTCATACCCGGCAGTAAAGAGCGGGCCGCCGGCAACTATCTTCGTATCGAAGCGCTTGCATCTCTCGATAACCTCTCTCACCGAATCCTTCTGCACCACCATGGCGCTGATAAACACATAGTCGGCCCATTTGATATCATCGTTACTCAGGGGGCTAACGTTCATATCCACGAGCTTCTTGTCCCAATCATCGGGAAGCATCGCTGCGACAGTTAGCAAACCCAGCGGTGGGAAGCTGGCCTTCTTACCTGCGATTCTTAGAGCGTGCCTGAAGCTCCAGAAAGTATCCGGATACCGCGGATATACGAGAAGTGCTTTCAAACCGGACTCCAATATAACTTAACCCTTCTAAAATTAACTTTACCTACCAAGATAAATTATACCCATATATGTCAACTATATGTTAACTGTTGGCTTCTTTAAGCATATCACAGACTTCATTCAAATGTGAAGGCTTTGTAAGACAGCACAAGCCTGAGCTAGACAATGTAGCATACAATATCCGCAATGTTATCGACCGCTACTTCGGGGGCATGAGCAATATATTGCTCTTCATGGTCACCGGCTCGGGAGCGCCTTTAGGTGTTCTGATTATGCGGCGTGGAATGATCTTACGAAGTAGTATGGGGGCTGACTGAAATCTCTGGCTGCGCTGGTTGAATGTATTGTAGAGCATCTGACAGAAAGCTGCACGGCGCATTACCATTGTGACCGCAGAGGACATCGTTCAGCAGGGTTAAATAGTCTAGCAGCAGCCTGGTGGTGAGGAAGTTCTCCCTGACTGTCTCCTTCGCCCTCCTCCCCATCCGCTCGGCCATGTCAGGATGCTGTAAAAGCTCTACTATCCTGTCAGCGAAAGTCTCCCTGTCATGGGGCTCAACCAGGAAGCCATTTTCCGCCTCTATCAGCTGGTGCGGTATTCCTCCCACCTTTGTGCCCACTACCGGTTTCCCCTTCCATAATCCCTCGGTAACACAGAGGCAGAAACCTTCCTTAATGGAGTTCTGCACCAGGACAGTTGAAAACCGCTGTATCGCGTTGACCAGTATCTGGCTATTGCCAAGGACAAACAGAACGTCTCCCGATTCGACCAACTTCCTGGCTTTACGATACGTCCTTTGATACACCGCATTCCCCTCGGGATCGTCCGATGCCATATCATAACAGTAGAGCAGCCTGCAATCGACCTTCTCTCTAACCCGCTTGAAGATCTCGAGCAGACCCTCGGGATCCTTCCAGATGTCCATTCTGGAGACCTGGGTTATCACCGGCTTATCCATAGGTATCCCGGCCTTCTTCACATACTTCATTATGTCCTTCTTGGAAAGCTCCCTGTTCTTCAAAGACAGCGGGTCGATAGCCGGGTGAATAATCCTTTGCTCCACCGGCAGACCTGTCCTCCTGTACATCTCGCTCGATATGACAGCTATGTCGTATCTCATGATAAAAGTCTTGAGGAAATCCCAGAGAGCTTCATGGGGATGGGTCAGATCAATGTGACACCGCCAGATCCACGGCACCTGCTTCTTATAGAACTTTATCAGCGGCAAGGGCTGGGGATCGTGTACAATTACTCAGTCGGCGTTTTTATGGCTGTAAGTAGCGAACGCCTCATTTGTCTGGTTATATATCTGCTTCTTGATATCGGTAAGGTTCAGTGTGCCGCTCTGAAGAGCATTGTGAAATTTCTTGGTTATGGTGAAGAAATCGGAGCTCCCGTGAAGAACCCGCCAATCGGTCTCTATACCAACATCGTTCATCAGGGGCACCAGGGAACTCAATATCTCGGCTACGCCGCCACCCTGAGAAGTGGAATTAACGTGTACTATATGTTTTCCCTGAAGAGGTCGCGCTTTAGCGTAGATCTCGCCAACAACGTGATCGCCCACAACCTCCCTATATTCATCAAGGCTTTTCTTCATCATTCAGTCCCTTCTACGACAAATTGCCATAGCAATGCGACTATCTTTATCAGACACTAGCATAACCGCTATAATCAGAACAATAGCACTTTCTAGCACTTGTTAATGGTAATATAGTACTGTGCCTCCGATCGAAAGGTCTAAACTATATGCCTAGAGACAGTGGAGGGACAACTAATGAAAGGGCAGCGCTGAGTGCGTATCAAAGAATTCGAGTTTAACCTGCGGGAACTGGCCGGCTCAATGGGGGATCTGGGAACGCTGATCCCACTGTCCATTGCCCTGATCACAGTCAACGGCCTCAGCTTCACTCCGGTCTTCCTGATGGTAGGCCTCTTCTACCTTGTCAGCGGTTTCTATTACAGACTGCCCATACCGGTGCAGCCCTTGAAGGTAGTGGCAGCGGTGGCCATAGCCTCCCCGGATAAAGTCACCCTGGAAGTAATGTCAGCAACCGGCATCATCTTCGGTGCCTTCCTGCTGTTGCTGGCATTCACGGGGCTGATCGACCAGCTTGCCAAGCTTTTCACTAAGCCCGTAGTAAGGGGAATACAGCTCGGCCTGGGACTCATACTCATTACCAAAGGCATCGACTTCATTCGGAAAAACGAGCTTTTCATTCAGAACTCTGGTGACGAGGTTATGGTCGGCAGCGTCGCGGTCAATCTGATCATCGGCCTCTTGGGTATTGTGCTGGTGCTATTCTTGCTCAATAGCAAACGTTTCCCCGCCGCTCTGGTCATCGTGGGCCTGGGGATCATTATCGGCATAGCCTACGGGGCATTCGACAATACGGTGTGGGATTTCGGACCGACCAATATGGAGCTCTTCTCTCCAGCCTTGAATGATTATGTCACCGCTCTGTTCCTGCTGGTAATCCCGCAAATCCCCCTCACCATAGGTAATGCGATCATCGGCACGACCGATGCGGTAAAAGCCTTCTTTGGTAAAGGTAAAGAGACACAGCGGGCAACCAACCGGCGTTTCGCCGCCGATATGGGCGTGGCGAACATAGCCACGGGGATGCTGGGGGCCATGCCGATGTGCCACGGTGCGGGAGGACTGGCCGCTCATTACAGATTCGGTGCCCGAACCGGCGGGTCGAACATAATGATAGGCCTGTTCTTTATAATCATTGCTGTGGCATTCGGCATTGTCGGAGTTTCCATTCTTTCCTCGGTCCCGAATGCAGTGCTGGGCGTGCTGCTGCTGTTCGCCGGGCTGGAACTGGCCATCCTTATCCGGGATGTCAAGGAGAAACAGAGTCTTTTCATAGGCGTCTTTATCGCCGGTATCGGCCTGGCTACGACTAACATGGGCATCGCCTTCGGTGCCGGTATCGTTGTCTCCTACCTCCTGAGGTGGGCCAAACTGGAGATGTGACCTTATCATACAGGGCACAATACCTGTTAAGGGAGTCTGCAAATGATCACCCAGAGAGTCAAAGAGATTACACCCTTCCTGGTCATGGACGTACTGGAACGGGCCCATGCTATGGAACGCGAGGGCATCGATATAATTCATCTGGAGGTCGGCGAGCCCGATTTCGACACTCCGGAATGTGTGAAAGAGGCTCTGCGCAAGGCAATCGATGAGGGACACACCCACTATACCCATAGTCTGGGTATACCGGAGCTGAGAGAGGCCATCTGCCGACATTACAGAAATATATACGGAGTATCGGTATCACCAAACCGGGTCCTGGTGACCTCCGGAACCTCACCCGCCATGCTCCTGGTATTTGCAGCACTTGTCGACCAGGATGACGAAGTGATCATCTCCGATCCCCATTACTCGTGTTACCCCAACTTCATACGGTTTGTTAACGGGGTACCGGTCACCGTGCCCGTCTATGAGCAGGACGGATTTCAATATAGGCCTGAGGCCATC
>CP070819.1:684320-688899 GCA_020344295.1 Dehalococcoidia bacterium
ATGCCTTCCCAGATAAGCCTATCGCATGGTGCCCTTATGAAGGATGGTTTCAGGATATACGCGCCCAGCATATGGCGGATAAGCTGGAGCAATCGGGCAGAGCGGTTGTCTTCTCCATCCCCGCGGACGCTCTGAAATCTCTGGCCAGACTGGCCGGGTATCGGGAGTTTCTGGATACACTATCGTGATAATCAGCCCTTTGGACAGAGGGCGATCTAGAGAGGGGGAGGCTTCTATGAGTTTGACGAAGCTTGGTTCCAGTCTAATAACTACCTTGCTCGTAGTGATTGTTCTTACAGGCTGTGATGAGGCAGTTACAGAGACATTTTTTGAGGAGGAAGTGTCTTTTCAGACGGAAGACTCCAGCATAGCCGGCACACTGGCCGTTCCGGATGGGGAAGGCCCCTTTCCCGCGGCCATAATTCTCGTGGGAAGCGGCCCATTCGACTGCAATGGAGATGTCGATGCTGCGGCTATTGAGGCGGCGAAAGCGGCGGGAGTGCCCGTTATTGCAGTAAGCTCCACTTATCGGGATATTGCATATGGCTTATCTGAAGAGGGGATAATAACACTCCGCTATGACAAGAGGGGGATCGGTAACAGCACTGGAGAGAAGGGGGACTATCCGCAGTCGTCCACTCGCGACCTTACAGCGGCGATAGCGTTCCTCAAGGAGCACCCGTCGGTTGACCGAGAGAGAGTAGCTCTTGTAGGTCACAGTATCGGCGGGCTCTGGGCCCTTAGGGCAGCTGCCGAGGATCCGGAGATAGCTGCCCTGTGTCTCATGGCCACGCCCGCACAGCCCTTCAGCGAGGTGATTGTTGAACAGATCGAAGGTCTGTTAACACTGCAGGGAGCGAACGAAACATATATCGCCTCGGTCGTCTCCCAGCAGCGGGCTCTATATGATCAGATTCGATCGGGTGCCCTGGACCTCACTACCGTGCCTGAGCCCATGCGCTCCGAGCTGGAATTCCTGACAGCAATCATGGACGTTGCCGGTGCCGATTATGCCGGAGAAATAGACAGCCCGGTGCTGATTCTCCAAGGAGATAAGGACCTGTTTACGGTCATTCCCGAGGAAGCACAACTGCTGAATGACGCCTTCATCGCGGGCGGCAACGAAGCGGTCGAACTGATTGTGTTCCCCGACCTAGACCATATGTTTCGGCCGACTCCAGGCCAGCCAGGCCTCGACCTCTACTATCAAGATAGAGGGCCTATTCCCTCAGCGGTAGTCGAGACCATAGTTGACTGGATGGTGTCGACCATTGGTTGACTTCTAGCTCGATAAAATACTTACCAATTTACAGGGACCTTCTCACCGGACTCGTATCCACGAGGTCTCGTAGGCTCGATATGTAGCTGATCGAGCGCCTTATCCCGTAGCGGTAGTAACAGCTCTCGTAACTGTTCCTGTTTGGCCTTCGGCATGTCGGCCAGGAGCTCTGTTACCACGCGTTTCATTATCTCTATACCGGGAGCGGTGGCCTGCTCCCCTTTAGGAGTGAGCTTGATCTCGGTGAAGGGATGTCCTTTGCGCTTCGGGATCCTCTTTACCAGGCCCTCTTTTTCCATTCGATTGAGCAATCCGGCGACCGTTTGATTTTCCCTGAAGACGAGGCGCGATATCTCGGCTGGGGTTAGTATGCTGGGATAGTCTCGACAGGCCCAGAGAACGGCGACCTTTTCCGGAGTCGAGTTTATCTTGGAGAGTTTGGTCTCTGCCACCTTGTTTATCGCAGCCCAGGTTTGGCGAATCATCGTCCAGGTTGTCAGAGACTCGTCGGGAAACTGGAAGTCGTACATTCTGTCATTCCTCCTGTTAATCTAGAATAGTGTACGCAAGGAACTCGCAGACACAAGCATTTGGAGTATATTCTGGGGATGGGAGTCACGAGGCTGCCTGTTTCCGCCTCCTCCACCTCTACCCAGATTACGCCGTTCGTGAAGTCGTAAACGAATTCCCCATTGATTTGTTTATCACAATCGTCTGCTTTTGTCAACTGTTTATCTATAAGAGTATTGAATAGTGGTGTTTGGCATTGCCCACCTACTCGCCCCATACCTCTCGGGGGCGCTAGCTCTCGAATAACATTTTGGGTGGGCAGAGAATCATAGGTAACCAAAATCACCACTTCCTTTTCGGCTGCGTCCACGATATAATTGCAAAATTCTGGTAGACAAAAATGGTCTGGGTCCAAGCATGAGATTAGAGATGCAAAGCCTCAGTATACTTAAAGAGGCACTCGAGAGGCTGGAGGCCGGTTTTAATGCGCTGCCGGAGCTGAATGTCGATTTGGATATGGATGCAATGCGGAGTATATTGCTAAATGTGGCCGACCGGATGCAGGATAATCTGCCTACCATCATCCCCTGTACGCCGGACAAATGCTCAAACCGCCGCACCCCGTTGCCAGGCTTGCGTATGCGCTGTCACTCTGGTTGAACCCGAACAACCATGCGCTTGACGGCGGACGTGCCAGCTCAGCAATGGAGAGGGAGTCCGTCGCCGAGATCGCCGGTATGTTCGGCTGGAGAACCCATCTGGGGCATTTGTGCGGTGGGGGAACAATGGCGAATCTGGAGGGTTTGTGGGTCTCGGGACGTTTAAATCCGGGTAAAAGAATCATCGCCTCCGAACAGGCGCACTACACACATAGGCGCATCTCCGATGTCCTGCAACTGACCTTCGCAACAATTCCCTGCGATCCGTTAGCACGGATGGATGTAAATGTTCTGGAAACGGAGCTTAAACGAGGTGAAATCGGGACCGTGGTCGTCACCATGGGGACAACGGCTACGGGCTCCGTCGATCCGTTGCCTGATATAATCTCGCTTCAGGATAAGTACGGCTTTCGCATCCATGCTGATGCCGCCTACGGCGGTTATTTCATCCTCGCCGACAACCTCAATAGCATGACCCGGGAGGCATTCGACTGCCTGAGCAGGGTTGATTCCATTGCCATCGATCCGCACAAACATGGCCTGCAGCCATATGGCTGCGGCTGCATTCTCTTCCGGGATCCGAGGGTGGGCACTCTATATAAGCACGATTCGCCGTATACATATTTCACTTCGTCGGAACTGCATCTGGGAGAGATCAGCCTGGAATGCTCCCGGGCAGGGGCAGCGGCGGTCGCCCTCTGGGCCACCCAGAAGCTGATGCCGCTGGTAGCAGGGGGTGAGTTCGCCGTCGGCCTGCAGAAATCTCGAAGGGCCGCTCTGTCATTGTTTGAGAAACTGGAGTCCGATTCACGTTTCAGAACGGCGTTCGTGCCCGAGCTGGATATAGTAATCTGGGCTCCGGTTGCCGAAAGCTCCTCCAAGACCTCTTCACTTTGCCGGGAGCATTTCGACCGTGCGGCTGCCAGAGACCTCCATCTCGCGATCGCTACCCTGCCGTCCGGGTTGCTTGATAGTCACTGGCCCGAGATCGAATGGGACCAGGATCAGATTGCGTGCCTGCGGTCATGCCTGATGAAGCCGGAACACATCGACTGGATCGAACGTATCTGGCAGATAATAGACGAGGTCGCTGCAAGCTCAAATCAGGTTTCCTAATGACTGTGGCTCTCGATGGGTTCGAATCGAGCCTGGAAGAAACGCAGCTGTTTGGGCTCGTAGACCATTCTGAGTCCGTGCGTCTGTTCACGGGAGTCGTATGCTGCCTTGACTGCTTCTGACGTCACGTCCATGTGCGCTTGGGTATACACTCGGCGCGGAATCGCTAGGCGCGTCAACTCCAGGGCCGGATATCTGTGGTCGCCGGTATTGGGATCTCGACCGGCGCTGACTATACCCCGTTCCATGCCACGAATCCCGGAGTCCAGATAGAGCTGTGCCGCCAGAGTCTGGGCCGGGAACTGGTCCTGAGGAATGTGGGGGTAGAAACGTTTGGCATCCAGGAAGACAGCGTGGCCGCCGACCGGTTGCACGATGGGGATTCCCCAGTTGAGCAGCAGGTTGCCCAGGTAGTGGACCTGGCTCACACGCGAATAAATGTGATCATACTCCACGGATTCAGCGATACCGATTGCCAGGGCCTCCATATCGCGCCCTGCCATTCCCCCATAGGTGTGAAGCCCTTCATAAATGACGACCATGTTGCGCAGCGCGTCGAAGAGATTATGGTCGTTCACTGCCAGCCATCCGCCGATATTCACCATACTGTCTTTCTTGGCACTCATCCAGGCGCCATCGGTATAACTGCAGAACTCCTTCAGGATGTCAGCTATAGATTTGTCCGCCCATCCCGGTTCCCGGTCCTTGATGAAGAACGCGTTCTCGACCATGCGCGTAGCGTCCAGGTAGATGCGGATGCCGTAGCTGTCGCACAGTTTCCGAAGTGCCCGCACATTCGCCATGCTGACCGGTTGACCGCCGGCCATATTAACCGTGCCTGACAGGCTCACATATGCCACGTTTTCAGGCCCCACCTGTTTGACCAGCGCCCGCAGCTTGTCTAGGTCAACGTCACCTTTGAAAGGATGTAGATTTTGTGTGTCGTGAGCCTCATCGATAATCACGTCTATGAAAATACCGCCCGCCAGTTCCTGATGCAGGCGGGTGGTTGTGA
>CP070819.1:688999-695472 GCA_020344295.1 Dehalococcoidia bacterium
AAGGTCCGTACATTTATCGAAAGCATGAAGGGCGCTCTGACAAACGAGGTGGAAGAATCCTCGGATAGATGAATTGATAAACAGGGGGAAATGCAGTTATTATATAGGGCGCACTACTCAGCTTAGAGAAGCAAGTATAATCACTATTCAGTTATCTTTGTTCCGCCCAGCCGCTAAACTGTGATATCTTTGCGGGTGTTTACGACACAATCACTCAACAAAACGAAAGGAGAATGAATGGACACAAAGATCATTCTAACCGAAAAGGAGATGCCTACGCAGTGGTACAATATCCAAGCAGACCTTCCCGAGCCGCTGCCACCCATCCGTCATCCTGGTACTAAAGAGCCGACGCGGCTGCCGCCTCCCCTCTTCGCCCGTGCTCTCGATGAACAGGAGTTCAGCACCGAGCGTCACATCGATATCCCCGAGGAACTGCAGGAGATCTATAAGCTCTGGAGACCGACGCCACTCCACAGAGCCCTTCGCCTGGAGAAAGCGCTCGACACCCCGGCCCATATCTACTACAAATATGAGGGTGTAAGCCCGGCGGGCAGCCACAAGCTAAACACCTCAGTGGCCCAGGCATACTATGCCAAGAAAGAAGGCTGCAAGCGCCTTGCGACCGAGACCGGTGCCGGGCAGTGGGGCAGTGCCCTGGCCATGGGCTGTGCATTCTTCGGATTGGAGTGCAAAGTCTATATGGTCAAGGTCAGCTACCACCAGAAGCCATATCGCCGCATACTTATGGAGACTTTTGGAGCTACTGTAGTGCCCAGTCCCAGTGAGGACACAGGGATAGGGCGAAAGATACTGTCCGAGGATCCGAATTCTACGGGAAGCCTGGGTATTGCTATCAGCGAGGCTTGTGAAGATGCTGGGAGTCGGGAAGACTCACTGTACTCGTTGGGCAGTGTCGTCAACCATGTCCTGCTTCATCAGACTATTGTAGGGCAAGAGGCAATGAAGCAACTCGAGAAAGCCGATGTCTATCCCGACATGATCGTTGGCTGCATCGGTGGCGGCTCGAATTTCGCTGGTGTGTTTCTGCCGTTCGTCAAGGACAAGATATCGGGGAAGAAGCCGAACATGCAGATCATCGCGGTTGAGCCCCAGGCATGTCCCACCGTCACCAAGGGCCCTTACACCTGGGACTTCGGTGACGTAGCCGGCATGGCACCCATTGTGCTGATGTATACACTGGGGCATTCATTTGTGCCCCCCCCCGTTCATGCAGGCGGACTGCGCTATCACGGTATGGCACCCATCATCTGTCATCTGGTCAAGCTGGGATTTGTCGAAGCACGCGCTGTATATCAGATCCCAACATTCGAAGCTGCAGTCCAATTCGCCCGTGCCGAGGGAATTATACCGGCACCCGAGCCGGCACATGCTATTAGGGTTGTTATAGATGAGGCCCTTAAGTGCAAGCAGTCGGGCGAGAAGAAGAACATCCTTCTGGCTCTGAGCGGGCACGGTCACTTCGACCTTGGTGCTTACGAGCAGTACCTCTCCGGCAAGCTCGAGGACTTCGAGTATCCAAAAGAGAAGGTAGAAGAAGCACTTAAAGAGCTGCCCGAAGTACCGGCGTAAACGCTCTAAGAGGCTTCAATCTGTCAGGTCGATACATATACGCGAGGTGAGCGTCAGCAGCAGTCAATGCTGTGTGGCGCACACCTCGCATTTTTTCCCTGCCAACCATTTCTCCCTCGGAGCGGGATACCTTGCAGCGTTGCGTTCGAGGGCTAACTGATGATAATATAGTCTCGTATTTAAGCAGTAGCATTCAAGAGTGGTATTCATAAATGGAACTTGTTGACAAAATGCTGAGCGGTGACGAACGCGCCCTAGCACGTCTGATCACGCTGGTGGAGAAGGATGCGCCGGAAGCGCCCCAGATCATGAGAGAGATCTGCCACCGAACGGGGAGGGCTTACTGGATAGGCGTAACCGGGCCCCCCGGAAGCGGCAAGAGCACTCTCGTGGACAGACTGACCGCTATACTGCGGGGCAGTGGGCTGACGGTGGGGATCATAGCAGTCGATCCCACCAGCCCTTTCACCGGGGGAGCGGTGCTCGGCGACCGCATCCGGATGCAGCAGCACTATCTGGACAGCAACGTCTTTATCCGCAGCATGGCGACACGGGGCAGTCTGGGAGGTCTACCCCGCACTGCCCGACGTGTAGCAAAGCTCCTGGATGCCTTCGGTAAAGATATCCTCATCCTGGAGACCGTGGGAGTCGGCCAGACAGAGCTGGACATCATTGAATCGGCAGATACCACTGTTGTGGTTCTGTACCCGGGTGGCGGAGATGCGATCCAGACCATGAAGGCCGGGCTGATGGAGATCGCCGATATATTCGTGGTCAACAAAGCCGACCGTCAGGGGGCGGACCAGGTTGTCGCCGAAATCGAGGCCATGCTCTCCTTGAGCCCCAAAGACTCAGACTGGCAGGTGCCGGTTCTAACCACACAGGCGCTCAATAATGTAGGTATAGAGGAGCTTTTCCAGGCAATAGAAAGTCACCGCAGCATCCTTGAATCCACAGGCCAGCTTTCTCGTCAGCGTCAGGAGAACCTCAAGAAGGAACTGGTGCGCTCTATCGAGCAGGGGGTCAGTGAACAACTTGCCAGGTTAATGGACAAGGACCAGAACCTAGTTGCTATCTCTGAGAAAGTCATACGGGGAGAGATAGATCCCTATTCCACCGCGATAGAAATCCTGCGCGATCAGGCTATGCTCCGGAACTGGCTATCCAGGATTGAAAAAGAAGAGCAGCCGGAATGATAGAAGCAAGATTTGCACCTCCAACATCCTCTCCTGCGAGACGATGACCCAGTATTTTCTAATCCCGATGGTTCTCCGATATACCCGGATAGTGTAACCTGGGCGTTTCGCCAATTTGCTAAGGCTGCGGGCTTGCCAACAATGCGCTTTCACGATCTACGGCACGTTCATGCTACGCTTATGTTGCAACAAGTAATCAATCCCAAAGTGGTCAGTGAGATGTCAGGACATAGTAGCATCGGGATCACTCTCGATACCTGTAGTCATGTATTGCCAGGTATGCAGGAATCGGCGGCAATTCAATTTGAAAAGGGACTACAGCAAGTACAAAGAACAAGCGATCGATTACCTGTTACATAGAGGATATATTTTCACTATCAATCTCTCATCCTATGCCAGGTGCCCCTATAAAAGAACAATTCTCCACATATGGCTGCCCTGCTCCTAAACCACTTCCTTCTGATTGAGTCTCAGATTTTGTCGCATGATACTCTGGTATATCGGCCAACAGTTCAGGATACTATCCAGCCGCTCCATACAATGGCGAATCTATCTTTAGCGGTGTTATAATAACGGGGGTTAGCTGAATCAGGTCAATATCACTGGCCAAAGCACTTTTACCGCTAAAGGTTATTTTTTATTGAAAACAGCGATATTTGATTTCTTGCTTAACTGGGGTCTGCCCCACTCAGAGAGTACCATCAAGAATCGGATACTTGGGTTCATTTCTGAGCAGAGACCACTTGTCGCAGCAATGCTTTTCCCTGCCGTATTAGCTTGTGCAACACTAGCCCTCACGAGATTCCCTGATCTAGGAGATGTCGCAGTAATACTCATTGTAGTATATTTGGCAGTAGCCTGTATGCACGTCCTCAATGACCTAATCGATGCTGATAGAGACAGGATGAAATGGCCACTCCGACCATTACCAACCGGATTGGTTAGTCGAGGAGAGGCAGCCATCTACGCCCTGGCAATGGGGATAACCAGCCTCATATTAGCTTTTTACTGTTTCAATTGGCAATTACCGCTCGTTATTTTCCTTACGTTAGTATTGGGTTCCATTTACACTGCGTATACCAGAGACAAAGTAGGATATTTAACCCTTATTTTCATTCCTGCACTTGCTCCAATTGGTGTCTGGGTGGCTTTCTCAGCTCAGACGGTTTTTTCTTGGACACCTTGGCTTCTATTCCTGTTTGTCACTCTTCATCAAATAGGTCACATTGTAGCTACTGAGATACACCTTTCTGAAGCACGCCCACTCCTCATCAAACCCAAATGGGAAAGCATGCTCTATGGCTTCTCAGTGATTGCCATGTTTATCGTGGGCACCTTCCTGTACTTTGTAGCTCATCTTCATTGGATCTACTTGGCAATACTGGCTGCTTGTACAGCTATGGCTCTAATCGCTTTTATCCCTTTTGCCAAGGATCCAAAATCAATTAATAATGTCAAGAATGCCCAGATTGTTATGGTAACCGGCAGTATTTTCGTTTCGGTGGGCCTGTTGCTGGGAGCGCTCTAATGATCAACGAATCCCCAGAAGTCTCTACTTAGTTGTCATATAGCTTATGCTATCCTTAAGAACCATCTGGGCAGCGTTTCGCCCTGACTGAATCGCAAAAGCTACGGTACCTCCGGGGAATGTCCAATGTCCTGCTTGGAAAAGATTCTTGATCGGTGTCCTTTGGCTTCTTATTTTGGCCACTGGAGCTGGATACCATCCTGCCATTGCGCCGCAGCTATTTGAGGTAAACCGTTCAAAAGTCAGGGGAGTAGCAATGTCTCTGTACACAATGTGTTCCTGGAGTCCGGGTATAATTTTCTCCACAGAAGCGATCAGCTTATTGGCAACTGACTCCTTCAGCTCCTTATATTGCTTGCCTCGTGTACCATCTTTCTCTCTTCGCCAGTAATCCATGTAATCGTGTGGTAGCGCTGCTAGAAGTTGGACAGTATGCATACCAACTGGAGCCTGCGCAGGGTCTAGGAGCGAGTGCATCTTTATACCTATTCGGCAATTTTCTGGATCACTCCCGAAAAGCTTGTTTAAGTCATAATTCGGACAATAGCTGATAAGTGCGCCATCGAATCCCATCTCACCCAAATCCATGTTTACGCCTAGGGAAACGAGGAATGCAGAGGGAGTCAATCTAGATTCACTCAGCCCTCTGACGAACTTTGGCCTCAGATATTCCGGCCCTACTAGCTTGAGAAAGGTCTGCCGCGCATCGGCATTAGATATAACATAATCTGACTTAATTCGATGCCGGTCCGCTAACTCTACACCAGTGGCTTTACCATCTTCGATAAGTATTTTGTTAACCCTTGTTTTCAAAGCTATCTCACCACCGTGATTTGTGAGCCCTTTAGTGAAGAGATTTGCCAGCGCCTGTGCTCCTCCTCTCTTAGGGTAGTACGCTCTATCTGATTCAGCAAGACACTCCAAAAGCATTACTGACGTCATTCCTGGTTCGAAGTCAACAATAGGCGTTAGTAGAATCACATTTAGCTTTGGGTCTTTAAAAAAGTGGGAAGCCAGCTTACCCGATGGTTTCATGCCGTACTTTCTAAACCTAGGGCACTTCACAAGGAATTTCATCACAAATTCGATCTTTTGCATAAAGCTCATTAAATCAGGCACCGCCTGCAACAAGGGCCCTATCTCAGCACTCAGAGCTTTACATTCCCTGACGAATGCATCAATATTCTTGCTTTCAGCAGGAAATCGTCTCTTTAGCTCTTCGCCAGCTCCTTTCAGAGACGTCACTCTAATATCGTGATCTCTGCCAATCAATCTACCAACCGAATTGAGTTTGAGGAACTCGATCTCATGAGCAAGGCCCAATTCGTTGATCGTCTTAGCAATTGCCCCCCCCTCATCACATCCAGAGAGAAAGTCAAACCCAAGGTCAAAGGCAAATCCTTTACGTTCGAATGACGTACAGTAACCCCCTGGCTTCACATGCTGTTCCGCCACGAGCACACTCAATCCTTCTTTGGCAAGTAAACTGCCGCAGGTGAGCCCTCCCATCCCAGCGCCGACTACTACCAAATCGTATCTGTCTTTTAAATTACCCGTAGTGCTCCCTCATTACGAATCAAGTGGTTCCTACTTGGCCAGATAGGCGAGCTTAGCTTTATCGCGAGTCACAGCTGAGCAAACGAATTCTATCATCTTTAGGTTGCGAAGGCTAGAACAGTTTTAGTGAGACTGGTGTATTAGAAGTATGTGAATAAAAGTGTTCTGTTAATAATAAGTCCTTTCGTAGCGTTTTCTATTCAATGTTTTCCCAGACATCTAGAAGTAAATATCCATTATGGAGCAGACATCATTAAAAGGGACATCTGTATTACGGATAGTTGGTTAGCTAAATGTTAGCTATTATGGACTTATGGTCAATAAAAAGGTATAATTTCGTAGCTAACGCCAGCGTAGCTCAGTGGCAGAGCAGCGGTTTCGTAAACCGCAGGTCGTCGGTTCGAATCCGACCGCTGGCTCCATTTTTCGAAGCTAAAATGTGGCCCCTAGAACCATCCAGGGACCTGTCTTTTTGCGTTTTGCTAATCTTTTGCTAATCCGTTTGTTGACTAGGGGTTTTCGTTAGCTTCGGAGGACGCTCTTTGATGAATCCCTTTAATCCCTCTTCAAAACGCAGCGCTGCCGCCTCTTGCAAGCCG
>CP070819.1:695572-699516 GCA_020344295.1 Dehalococcoidia bacterium
GATATTGTGGTGGTCAGGGAGGGGGTGGAACCCGATGTGACGCATATGCAATTGGAAAATAGTGTTGAAACCGGCTATTTCGACAATGCATACTACGAGAAGGTGCGAAAAACCCTGGAAGGTGAATCGGAAGTAGATGGCATAACACCCGCGATAATCGAAAGCGTGCCGGTCATTGCCCCGGGCAGCAGCTTAAATGAGCCTGCGGTAGACCTTCTGGGACTGGATTCCGAATACGAGAAATCCTTTGACCCCCTGATGACCAAGCAGGGAACAAAACTCAGCCTTGAGGAGTTGGATGACGGTGAAATACATATTAACGTAGAGCTGGCCGAAAGCCTGGAAGCAGAGAGCGGTACTGTAATCAATATCTACCTGGGTACTGAAGCGACACCAGTAACTGTCAAAGGTATATATGAAAAAGGCGGTGCCCCTTCCGGTGACCTGTCCATGGTAGCATCGCTCTCCTGGCTGCAGGGCCTGCGGGGATCGGGAGATATCAACTACATCCTAATTACCAATAGGGGCGATGCCATCGGTGGTGCAAAACACACCGATGCTGTTATTGGAGTCCTCGAAAGTGATGAACGCGGTCTCCAGGCGGCCGGGCTTACGGCTGAACCGGTAAAACAGGACGCCCTGGAGACCGCTGACGATGCAGGGAATGAGTTTACCACGGTCTTCCTGGTCTTCGGCAGTTTCTCCATCATTGTCGGCACCCTGCTCATATTTCTTATCTTCGTTATGCTGGCTGCGGAACGGAAACGCGAGCTGGGTATAGCCCGGGCCGTAGGCACTCAACGGGCACATATCATCCGCCTGTTTACCTTCGAGGGAGTCCTCTATGCCCTTATTGCCTCTGCTGTAGGGACCGCCCTGGGAATAGCCTTCGGCAGAGGTATGATAGGAGTTATGGACATAGCCTTCGAGGAGATGGACTTCAACCTGGTGTACCATTTCACTCACAACAGCCTGCTCATCTCCTATACGCTGGGTGTGATACTCACCCTTGTGGTTGTTGTCTTCTCCGCCTGGCGCGTGGGCAGACTGAATGTTGTCCGGGCCATTAGGGATATCCCCGAACCACAGCGAGCAGGAGGGAGAGGCATCAAGGGACTGATTATCTCCATTATTCTTCCCTTGCTGGGTCTTATAATGGTATTGTCCGGATTGCAGGCAAAACAGGCTACTCCTTATATGCTGGGAGGATCATTGATGATCATCGGACTGTTCCTGCTGGCACGGCGGTTTCGTTTACCGGATCGCGCTGCCTATACCATAGCCGGAATGGGTCTGCTGGTATTCTGGATCATTTCCTTCGAGTATATGCCCTATCAGGATGAAATGACCAGCGGTATGGAGATGTTCACCCTCTCGGGGATCTTTTATGTGGCCGGTGCGGTATTTGTAGTCATGTATAACTCGGACCTGCTGCTGGCTGTCATTACATCTCTCTTCGGACGAATTAAAGCGCTGGCGCCTGTGCTGAAGACAGCAGTCTCCTATCCCATGGCCAGCCGTTTCCGCACCGGCATGGCCCTGGCCATGTTCTCCCTGATCGTTTTCACGCTGGTGATTATGGCCGTTATCAACGCCTCCTTTGATAAGGTACTCCAGGATACCGACCGCGTAAGCGGAGGGTTCCATATCAGTAGTACGGTGAACTACAACAATCCCATCACCGATATCACCACAGTCCTCGACGAACCTGAGGGAGTAGGTTCAGATAAATTTCAGGCTATTGCCGGCTTAAGCCGTATTCCGGTTAAGGCGCGCCAGACTGGCAAAGAACAGGAGTGGGAGAACATCTATCTGACTGGTGCAGACAATGCCTATACCAGTAATGTTACCTACGGATTCCAACTAACGACGGAAGCCTATGCTTCCAAAGAGGAGGTTTGGGAAGCATTGGCTGCAGATCCGTTTCTGGCCGTGGTAAACGCAGCAATGGTGCCCACCAGAGAAGGTGGAGGCGGCCCGGCGGAAACTACAGACTTAAAGATTGGTGAGGGGGACTTCTACCTTGAAGATGAGTTTTTGCCAGATGATGTGTATATTGAAGTCCAGAACTATGACCCTGATCCAGACAAAGTGGTGACGAAGGAATTGCACGTAATAGGAGTGGTGGACGTGATGGCTGGGCCACTAGCACCACCGATAACTGCATCTCAGGAAACCATCGATGCCCTGGCCCGAGAGACGGTTTATCCAACCACCTATTTATTCCGGGTGAAACCCGATAAAATAGATAACGTATCCGACCTAGCCACGAACCTGGAAAAACAGTTCTCCAAAAATGGGATGGATACCGCCATCCTGGCTGAAGAGATAGAAAAATATACAGAACTCAACGGGATGTTCTTCGATCTCATGATGGTATTCATGGGTCTGGGTCTGATAGTTGGCATCGCTGCCCTGGGAGTTATCGCTGCCCGTTCGGTAGTTGAACGCCGCCAGCAGATTGGAGTGCTCCGCGCCCTGGGTTTCCAGCGAGGAATGGTCCAGTTCGGCTTCCTGCTGGAGTCTTCCTTTATAGCCCTGCTGGGAATCTTCCTTGGAATTGCCCTGGGGCTAATTCTCTCTATCCAGCTTATACCTGATATAGATATTGAAGGTCTGGACTTAGTTGTTCCGTGGGCTCGAATAATATTGATCGTTGCTCTAGCTTACGGTGCCTCATTGCTTACCACCTTCCTACCGGCATGGCAGGCATCTAGAGTCTACCCTGCCGAGGCCCTCAGATACGAGTAGAGATGCTGCCACAGCAAGCTCCAGTCTAATATCATGGAATAATGGGTTGTATCTGTTATTTCACCCTATGATCTGGTAAGATGCCATTTAAAGCCGCATACACACTCCAATATTCACCAATGTGCTTCTCCAGTGCAATGCTCATATTGCTTGCCCTATACCTATGGCAATTCTCAAAGCAATTGAGGTAGAAGCTGGCCTTGCTAGCCTGCTTTCAGGATTTGCCTTGCTTACCCACCTCAAGGTCTGCGGAAATCGGTTTCTCAGGCTGTTGTCTTGTTCACACCTGGGTGGACTATCATGTTTGCCGATGGGCGATCTTTCTTATACCTGTAAGGAACAGAACTCTATAGCTTTCTCCTCGAAGGTAGCAGAAGATAAACTAAGACAAGCCCACTTCCCTTTGTCAACCAACTGAAGTAGCAGTAGCTCAGATGTGTTGGCTGAAGAGAGACCTCCGAATGCTAGAGCAAAATCTTCCAGCGAGGGAAAAAGTCCATTTAAGTGAACCAAAACTACCGTTACCCAGTCAAAGCGACCAAACTTGAACTTCTATGCTTCACCGCCGGGCAGGTAGGGCCAAGACTGAAGTTGAACATTTGCCTGTTTCGTTCAATAGGCGACAGAACCTATTTGTGTCTAACCCCAGACTGCGGGCCACAGTTTCTGATACCATTTGCGATGTTCATCACCTGCCACCTTTCTATACCTTGCCGTAGTATCAAAGCTGGCGTGCCCGAGATGCTCTTGGAGCAGCCTCAACCCATCACCTGAGTCATCCTGCTTCACAGCATAGACCGCGAAGGCGTCTCTAAGGCGGTGGGGACTTATGCCCCTTACCTGCCCTGTATCAGGATTAACCAAGTCCTGGAGTTTAGCTCTCCTAGCGCAATCTCTCACTATTTGCCAACCTCTATGGCGATTGATGCCAAAGATAAGGTCATTCCTATGCATGAAGTAAAGCGTTAAAGCACTGAGTAAAGCGCAAAAGCATTCATTGGGGAGTGAGCGGTGCATAGGGGGCTGTTTTTGTGCTTTGCGATTTCTGCGGTTTTCAGGTTTTGTGCTTCGCATAGTTCTGTTTTCTGTCCTATTCCCTAACAGGTCATTGAAATCTGGCGATCTAACCTAGCACTAGAGAATCTTTGCAGAGACAGGTTCATTGCCACATTCGTTAAAGACTTTCTAAGCGA
>CP070819.1:699616-703325 GCA_020344295.1 Dehalococcoidia bacterium
CCAGGGAGAGGATGGCCAACTACAAAGCTCCAAAGTACGTGAAGTTCGTAGATGATTTCCCCATGACGGCCACCGGCAAGATTCAGAAGTTCATCCTGAAGGATACCGCTATAGCGGAAATGGGGCTCGATAAAAAATAATGGCTTCTGAGTTTTACCAGGCGTATATCAACAGGCATCAACTTGCGGAGGGGTGGAAGCAGGAGGGGAGGAAGGTTTTTGGCTATTTCTGCAACTATACCCCAGAGGAGATTATCTATTCGGCAGGCATTATCCCCGTACGCATCAGAGGCAGCGCCGAGAACATAGACCTAGCTGATGCATATCTCCCATCCTTCTGCTGTTCCTACATGCGAAGTGCTCTGGATCAAGCGTTAAAGGGGCGTTACAGCTATTTGGATGGTGTCGTCTTCCCCAAGACATGTGATATGACCCGGGCGCTCTTCGGCATCTGGAAACGTAATATAAATATCCCTTATTACTGGTACCTACCTGTGCCTGGCAAAAGCACCGATGCCGCTGTTGATTTCTTTACCCATGAACTCGGTCAGTTCAAAGCGTCCCTGGAGGAATATACCGGCCAGAAGCTCAGCGATGAATCGCTGCTTCAAGCTATAAAGGTATACAACGAGAACCGCACCCTCGTCGGCAGGATATACGAACAGGCCTTGAGCGATACGCCTCCCGTTTCAGGTAGCGAGGTGTTCGGAATAGTGACCGCGGGACTGGTAATGCCAAAGGAACAGCATAATGTCATGATACGCGATTTTCTCCATAAGCTGCCAACTGGTAATTCTTCTTCTGATAATAAAATGCGTCTGATGCTGGCGGGAAATAACTTCGAGAATATCGAGCTGATAAAGACCATAGAGGGATGCGGCGGTCAGGTTGTGATCGACGATCTCGATATAGGCACGCGCTACTATGGGGGAACTGTTGATGAGAGTGCTGAACCACTCAGAGCAATCGCCGAACGCTATTTGCGTAAGATCCCATGTCCCTGTAAACACCCTTCCGAGCCCAGACTGGATCGCATGCTGGAACTTGCTAAGAAATACAGAGTAAAAGGCATTGTTCTGCTGATACAGAAATACTGCGATACCCATCTCTATGACCGTCCCTGGCTAGAGTCCAAGCTTCAGGAGGAGGGATTCCCCATTTTATATGTGGAACACTCCGATACAGGATGGGCGGGAGGCAAGTTCAAGACAATGGTCCAGGCCTTTATCGAGATGCTGGAGTAGATAAGAAGTGGAAGCCAGGCAGGATCAATCTGCGACACAAGTCAAGCCAGGTAGGCTGGCTGCATCAGCTACACTGGGCATGCTCAACGAGAAGTACTATCAGGACCTGGCTAATGCGAAGAGTGATGGCAGGCCTGTTGTGTGGGTCACTTCTATGGCGCCCGTCGAGATGGTATACGCCTTCGATGGTGTTCCCTTCTTCCCTGAGAATTACGCTGCCCTCTGCTCTTCCCGTAAGATCGCGTCGGAACTATGCGAGGCTGGTGTAGCCAGGGGCTATTCACAAGACCTATGCTCCTATGCCTTGTGCACCTTTGGTGTCATGTTCGAGAACCGGGGGGCGTTAGATGATGAAGCACCTCCAGCACCCGATATCCTTCTGGCCACCGAAGGAGCATGCGCTACCCATCCTAAGTGGTGGGAGGCTATTCAACGATTCTATAACTGCCCTCTATTCATTATTGATACCGCCTACACGGTGGACAGCGCAACACTATCTGATCATCAGAAATCATACTACGCCGCACAGGTAGAAGA
Organism: Dehalococcoidia bacterium; assembly: GCA_020344295.1. Lineage (GTDB taxonomy): Bacteria > Chloroflexota > Dehalococcoidia > SZUA-161 > SZUA-161 > SZUA-161. Next base: position 701,397 of record CP070819.1, read on the forward strand.
GTTCGCCTATTTTATGGAGAATCATACCGGTAAGAGTTTCAATATGGACCGCCTTCGTGATGTCGTTTCTCTCTCGGATCAAGCCAGTGAATTATGGGATGTAATCGATGATCTCAGGAAAGCGATACCAACGCCTATCAGCCAAATCGATGTCTTTACCTGTCTTTTCCCGCTTGTAACGCTCAAGGGGACAAAGGAGGCGCTAGACTTCTACAAAGAGCTGAGTGATGAGGTTAAAGAACGCGTAGCCAACGGCGTGGGCTTTGTCCCGAATGAGAGGTTCCGTCTCATATGGGATCTCTTCCCGATATATCACAATATGCGATTGCTGAACTATTTCGCTGAGTTCGGTGCTGCATTCGTCACCGATCTATATGGGAATGCCTTCAGTGGTCGCCTGGATGCAAGCGATCCCTTCGGCAGCCTGACGGAGCGGTATCTCAGCTTCTTTATGCGCGCAGGCTCCTGGGGCAAGGCTGAGATTTACAAGCAGCGTGCTCGGGAGTATCATGTTGATGGCATAGTCTTGCACTCTAATCGGTGCTGCAGATACTATACCGCAGAGCAGACGGATATCGGCAACATCCTAAAGGAAGAGCTGGGCCTACCAGCCTTGATGTTCGAAGCTAACATGGTTGATCCCAGAGGCTACGATGATGCCCAGGTTAAGGCACGAATCGATTCCTTTATCGAGATGCTGGAGTCTCGAAAGTATCCAAAACAACAGGGAGGACATTGACAGTGGATTTCAATCTTACCGAGCAGCAGGAGATGTTTCAGAGGAGCGTCAGAAGGTTCGTAGAGAATGAGTTCCCTCCACTGGTAGACATCGTGGATAAGGAGAACAACTTCCCGCATGAGATCCGGCCGAAGCTGGCGGAAATGCATCTCTACGGGATTCCCTTCGATCCTAAGTACGGTGGTACCGGAGCCGACCATGTCAGCCTGGCCCTTGCTCTGGAAGAGTTCGCGAAGGTCCTGGCTTCCATGGCGATCCACGTTCAACTTCAGCATGTGGTACTCGACAGGTTCAATAAACTGGCCACTGAAGAGCAGAAACAGGAGTGGATGCCTAAAATATGTGCCGGGGAAAAGGTTGGCTGCTTTGGATTCACCGAGCCCGACACCGGTTCAAACCCGAAGATGATCAAGACGACGGCAGTGGAGGACGCCGACGGTTTTGTGATAAACGGTACGAAGCGGTTTATCACCAATGCGCCCTGGGCCGATGTCATGTGTGTATTTGCTAAGCTGGAGGGCGATATAAGTCTGCTCTTTGTCGAGACAGACCGGCCGGGTTTCTCCACCAGCAAGAAGATGGACAAGCTGGGACTCAGAGGCACAGATCTTTCGGACGTCATCTTCGAAGACGTCCGTGTCCCGCACGACCACCTCATGGGCGGCAAAGGTGGTAAATTCGATGCGCTTAAAGACGCGATGACGATAGGCAAGCTGTGCCTCAGCGCTCAGTGCGTAGGGCTTATGCAGGCATCACTTGAAGAAGCTATTAAATACGCAATGACCAGAATGCACTTCGATGAACCTATTTTCGACCTGCAGGCCATTCACTGGCTACTTGCCGAGATGGCTGCCGGACTGGAGGCGTCGCGGTGGCTTGTATACAGGGGGGCTTTCCTCAAGGATCAGGGTCAGGATACCATAAAAGACATGGCGATAATAAAGCTGTTTGTGACTTCGACCGCCGTGGACGTTTGCCGGTGGGGCATGCAGGTACACGGCGCTTATGGTATCAGTAAGGAATACAAGATAGAGCGTCTCTTCAGAGATGCCAAGATGTATGAACTGCTGGAAGGGACATCTGAGATTCAGCGAGAGCTGATAGTTAAACGTTTACCAAGATAATATATATATATGAGTTCCCAAGTCGGCCTTATGCTGACGCAAGGAGGACCAAAATGGATTTCAAGC
>CP070819.1:703425-708904 GCA_020344295.1 Dehalococcoidia bacterium
AGCGATCGGTGGCTCACGGCGGTGAGACGATGGACCCTTATCTCCTGGCTTCTACTTGGCGTGGGGAATATCATCGGTGCCTGGTGGGCTTACACTGAACTTGACTGGGGTGGTTCCTGGGCCTGGGATCCCGTAGAGAACGCCGGCCTGATGCCTTGGATGATGGCCACAGCCGTTCTCCATGCCGGTGTCATGCAGCGAACGAGGGATATGTTTAAAACCTGGCACATGATATTGATTATCCTCACCTTCAACCTGACCATTTTCGGCACTTTTCTGGCTAGGAGTGACGTTCTGACCTCAGTACACAACTTCGGCCTGTCTGAAATGGATCCCTTTTTCCTCAGCTTCATGGGCATTGCCCTGCTTGGCCCTCTGGCTCTTGTACTTTACCGTCGAAGGGCGCTTAAGGGGGTAGCAAAAGAGGACAAGCTTGTTTCACGTGAAAACGCATTCCTGCTGGCGAACCTTATTATAATTATTGCTACGCTGGCTGTCTTTCTTGGTACACTGCTGGGCTGGAAGCAGTCTTTCTTCAATTACTGGGTTGGGTCCTCGCTGGTTGCTATTATAGTCCTGATGGGCCTCTGTACCCTCATCGGCTGGCAGCGGGAAAAGATCGCCAAGTTAGGCCGGAGGATGATCCCGGGGCTGTTTCTCGCACTGCTCACGGTCTTAGTACTGGTCGTAACAGGTGTAAGTCAGTGGTATGGAATAACGCTATTCTCGTTGTGCGCCTTCGTCCTAGGCTCCCTAATAACGGCCTGGTATCGCGGGGTGAGAGCACGCTTGCGAGCCCGCAAGGCGAATCCCATAAGAGCCCTGTTCGGCCTCATATGGGCCAACAAACCCCGTTACGGTGGCCTTATGGTCCACCTGGGTATATTGCTCATCTGCGTTGGGATCGTCGGCTCCTCTTTTTACTCAGTTGAGAAAACGGAAAGGCTGCAACCAGGTGACTCTATAGGCATCGAGAACTACAATCTGGTCTACGACGATATGTCAGTACACAATACTGCAGGCGGGACAGTAATCAGTACGAAATTACTTGCATACGCCGGAGATAATTACTTAGGAGTACTAATACCGGAGATGCAGAGGCGCTCCGGCTACAATAAATGGGTAACAGAGGTTGCTATCCGCTACGGCCTGTGGGATGATCTTTACGTGATAATGGCCTGGGCTGAGGAAGACGGGACAGCCATCTTTCAGCTCATGGTTAACCGTCTGGTCACCTGGATTTGGATCGGCGGTGGAGTGTTGTTCATCGGCTCGCTCATCGCCCTCTGGCCGGACAGACGCAGGTCAGATTTACGAGAAAGTGAAGCGGAACTGCTACAGGAAAGCGGCAGCCCATGACAGCAGGTGACTCATTGGCTTCAGATCAGGTAGTACAGATCAAGGGACTGAACAAGTCATTCAGCGGTAACCTGGCTCTGCGGGGAGTAGATCTCACGGTAAGCAGAGGGGAATTCCTCACTGTTTTTGGCCCTAACGGCGCGGGAACGACCACCTTACTCCGTATTCTCGCCACGATCACCAGGCCATCTGCAGGTAGGATCTGGGTATCCGGCCTGGAGGCGGGAAAGGACTCAACTGAGATCAGGCGAAGGGTGGGCTATGTTCCGCATCAGACCTTGTTATATGATGACCTCACAGCCTACGAGAACCTTAGATTCTATGGCAGGATGTACGACGTGCCAGACCTGGAGTCCAGATTACAGGCCCTGGCGGAAAGAATGGGGCTTACGTCCCAGCTCCATCGCCTGGTTCGCACACTTTCGCGCGGGATTCAACAGCGGTTTTCAATAGTACGTGCGCTGCTTCACGACCCTTCCATTCTATTGCTGGATGAACCGGAGACAGGATTGGATCAGCAAGCCAGTGCCATGATGGTCGAAATGCTGGATGCTGGTGCCAAGACCGTAATAATGACAAGCCATCGCCTGGAGAACAGCCTGGAACTGGCGGATCGCGCGGTAATACTTGCTTCGGGCAGAATCACCTACGATGCACCGAAGAGCTCGCTGGACAAAGCCACCTTCGCTGGTGTTTATGCACGTTATTCCGAGATGAAATGAAAAGCTCATTCTGGGTCAAGGTATCGGCTATCCTGTGGAAGGATGTTCTCACCGAGTTCAGGACGAGAGACACATTCACCTCAGTCCTAGTATTCTCCATCCTTGTTATCGTGATTTTCAATTTCACCTTCGTTCCGGGCAGCCAGATGTTTGAAACGGTCGCACCTGGCGTCCTCTGGGTGACGTTCACCTTCGCCGGGGTACTCAGCCTGAACCGTTCCTTCGCCCGGGACAAGGAAAAGGGCTGCCTAGACGGACTGGTGCTCTGCCCGGCAGACAGGGTTGCCCTCTACCTGGGGAAGATGCTAAGCTGTCTGGCTTTTATGCTGGTTGTGGAGGCCATTGTCCTGCCGGTCTTCGCGGTATTATTCGACCTGCCCCTGTATCTGCCCAAGCTGGCAGTAATCGCTGTGGTGGCTACTATAGGTTTCGCTGCCGTAGGCACGGTATTCTCGGCTTTGGTGGTGCATACCAGGGCGCGCGAGCTCTTGCTCCCCCTGCTCTTCTTTCCCATAATCATCCCGGTGATAATAGCCGCAGTGAAGGCCTCAGAATTGGCACTTTCGGCAGCATCGTGGTCCGAAATGACTTCATGGCTGACGATAATTGCGGCATTCGATGTTATATTTACGGTAGCAGCTGCTCTTGTATTTGACTACGTTCTCGAGGAATAGAATTTACGAGGGTTCTCGGATATGCAAGGACGTCTGATAGATTACAGCTTGATCGGGGTCTGCTTCACCCTGATGATAGCCGCCATCTCTCTGATCAGCGTCTATGTTCCCACCGAGGAACAGATGGGCGTGGTGCAGAGGATCTTCTACTTCCATGTCCCTCTGGCCTGGGTGGCGTTCCTGGCGTTCTTCGTTGTGTTCATTATGAGCCTGCTCTATATCTGGAAGGGAGATGAGAAGTGGGATTTCCGGGCTTACGCTTCGGCCGAAATCGGTGTGGTATTTACCACGATGGTCCTGATCACCGGACCCATCTGGGCCAAGTCAGCTTGGGGCACATGGTGGACTTGGGATATGCGGCTTACCACGACTCTGGTGCTGTGGTTCATATACGTGGCCTATCTCATGGTCAGGTCGTTCGCGAGCGATGAGGAGAGAGGTGCCCGGTTCGCTGCAGTGGTCGGGATAATAGGCTTCATTGATGTGCCCGTAGTGGCCCTGGCCATAGTACTCAGCCGGACACAGCACCCGAGCCCTATAGTATTTGAGGGGGGGCTGGCCTCCTCTATGCTGCTGACACTGCTCGTGTCCGTTGCCGCGTTCACAGTGTTCTACGTTCTACTTCTCCGGCTGCGGGCGAGCACAAGGCAGATGACAAGCGAGATCATGAAGCTGAGGCAGGAACTCGAAATCTGAAGGAGGGATTCCGTATGGAAGACCTGGAATATTTTCTGGCGGCCTACATAACGGTCTGGATAGTTATTTTCGCCTATGTCCTTAGAATCTCCCTGAGTCAAAGAAACCTGAGGAGGGAGATAGATACGTTGCGGGAGGAGATTAAAGAGCGACAACGCGACTGAGAAATCGCTTACCGCAATTAACAACAGGTGCAAAGAATTCGGTACTACAAAGAGGGAGCGGCGATGGATAAGAAGGAAATCAGAAAGGGCGGCTCGTTCTTTATTGATCATGTGCCTGCCGCCGAGGTGTTCACACCTGAGGACTTCGGCGAAGAGCACGAGATGATCGGTAAAACAACCGACCGATTCGTTAAGAACGCGGTGGCTCCACATATCGAAGTGATCGAGCATAAGGACTTCGATCTCGTCCGCCGCCTGATGCGAGAGGCCGGGGAATTAGGGCTGATGGGTACCGATATCGATGATAGGTACGGCGGATCTGACCTGGGTATTATTGCGTCGCAGCTCATTATCGAGCGTTCGGCAGCAGCGGCGTCATTTGGCGTTACCTTGAACGTACATACAGGCATAGGCTCAATGCCACTGGTCTTCTTCGGCAACAGCGCCCAGAAGGGAAAATACCTCCCCGCTCTCGCCAGTGGCGAGAAGATAGGCTGCTATGCACTTACCGAGCCAGGTTCCGGCACGGATGCCCTCTCGATACAGACCACGGCCACGCTTTCGCCAGATGGTAAATATTATAGGCTGGATGGAGCCAAGCAATTCATTACCAACGCTGGCTTCGCTGACATCATCTTCACATATGCCAAGGTGGATGGCGATAAGTTCACCGCCTTCATCGTCGAGAGGGACTTCGATGGCGTATCAATGGGAACCGAAGAGCGCAAGATGGGAATCCGGGGCACGTCAACCTGCAGCATATTCCTCGACAGCGCCCTAGTGCCCGTGGAAAACGTCCTCTTCGAAATAGGACGGGGGCACATTGTGGCCTTCAATATACTCAACCTTGGCAGGTTCAAGGTAGCAGCGGGATGCTTAGGTATGGCCAAGCAGGCGATCGAGAGCAGTGTCGGCTATTCTAAGGAAAGGCACCAGTTCGGGAGGCCTGTTTGTCAGTTCGGCTTAATGAAGCAAAAGATCGCCGAGATGGCAGCCAGAACATACATGGCCGAGAGCATGATATATCGTACCTGTGGCCTTATCGATACTATCCTGGCTACAGTCGACCGGTCCGTTGAAAACGCGGGGCAGGCAAACGCTAGTAGCATCGGCGAGTACGCTGTCGAATGCTCTATTAACAAGGTCTATTGCTCGGAGATGCTGGCCTATGTTGCCGATGAAGCGGTCCAGATGTATGGCGGCTATGGCTATACCGAGGAATACCCCGTCGAGCGTATATACAGAGACTGTAAAATCTTCCGGATATACGAGGGAACAAATGAGATAAACAGGATCATCACGGCCGGACGGCTGATGAGGAAAGCGCTCAAGAATGAGATACCCATAATATCCGTAGCGGAAAAACTGAAAGGGGAGCTCTCAGGTGTAGTACCTCTCATTCCCGGCTCGGACGATAGCCCCTTGGGCTACCAGATCAGCATGCTGGAGAGAGCTAAGAGGCTACTCGTATTCCTTTGTGATTCCGCTGTTAAGAAGTACGGGCCGTCTGTGGATGACGAGCAGGATATCCTCGGCCCCCTCAGCAACATCGCCATAGAGGTTTATGCCATGGACAGCGGGCTTTTACGGGCGGTCAAGGCCCTTGATTCAGGGGGCGAGCATGGGACGAGAACCAAGATCGATATGGTGCAGCTCTATATCAACGATGCCATGCTCAGGATAACCGGATACGCTCAGCAGATACTGTCGGCGATCGAGACCGGGGATCCCCTTCATAGCCAACTGGACATACTGAGGAGGCTTTCACAATTTACGCCCGTGAACAGCGCGCAGCTCAGAAATAATATTGCTGACGAAATCATAAAAACCGGCAGATTCACTTGCTAACTGGCAGTATGGAATC
>CP070819.1:709004-716141 GCA_020344295.1 Dehalococcoidia bacterium
GCAAAGAAAGCCTAATTGCAAAGAATGCCCGCAAGTTTAATCAGAACTTAAGCACGCTTAACCAGGATATCGTTTTTCTGCACGATGACTGTTATGCCATGACGCATGCAAAGATAACCGACTATGGCCTCAAGGTTTCATTTAAGTACATGCACCTCTTGAGTACCTGTTGAATTATCTTAATGACCATAGAAGCAGTATCATTAAATTAGGTAAGAAGATCGCCTACCAGCGTCCCTGCGCCTCCCGATATACTCCCGAAAAAGACGTGCTTTTCGATGAGATTTGCGATCTGATAGAGGTACAGCGCCCACAAAGGAAATACGAGCGCGAAACCGCTCTGTGTTGTACGGGGCCGATCATCCGCATTAAGTCGGAGCTAGCTGCTGAGATCCAAGCAAGGAATATTAGGGATGCCATTGAATGTGGTGCCGACGCCCTTATAACACTCTGTCCCATGTGCGACCGAATCCTGAGGAGGCCGACCTCCGAGCTGGGCCTAAACAAGATTCATATTATCGATCTCTGCCGAATGGCTTTGGGTGAAAAATTGTGGCCGGTCTGAAATAGCGTACTCGGCGGTTAGTAATAACTTTTACCGGCCAACAAACCAAATATAGGGTACAACTACTCAGCATATCATCAAACACACTTAAAATCAGTTGATCCTCAGGCTGTGGGGTTTCTAATCACGCCCTCGGCAACATGAAACGGTAACATTTGATGTGCAGCAAAGTAATATCAGATTGCATAATAAAGAGAGCGGTTAATAAGTATAATAAGATGGTTAATGCTACTTATAAAGGATAAATACACAGAATCTTCTAAAGTTATTAGGATGAAAAATTGACATTACCTCTGTACAGGAATGCTAATAGCAAGCTTTTAACAGTTTTCTCTTATTTTTGGTCGTAGCTATAAACAAACTTTTCTTGATGCCCTGAACAGGCGGTAGCTCCTACCATATTTACGCCGACCGGCGTAAGTTCCTTCCATGTGCTGACCTGTTCTTTATTGTCTGTGTCTGCGATCTTCATATCTCTACTATAACCGCATTGCAGACATCTCTCATACCAGCCGTAGTAATCTTTCTCTATAAAGTAATCCCCATTGCATCTGGTGCAACTCTTTAATCTCCACATATCCAGCCACCTCCCCCTCAATTATAGAAAGTCAAAATAATGTATCTTTTATCTATCTACACCCCATAAGCTCCTTTTAGCAAGAAACCCTCGGATAAGGGCTTCATGCCAGTAGAAAAAGATTCGATTGTCTATCTATCTACACTCTATTAGTTGTTTTTCCCCACACGTACGATTGCATATATTCCCAAAGTCATAATATTTAAAAGACAAGGACGGGAGAATTGTTTAGAGTTGCCCCCTTAACCTGCCCACTCAACTTCACCAACTCCTACCTGATTACCCTAGGGTTAAAGATGATTTCCTGAACTACTCCCGCCCTATTGAATGTAATTATAAACAGGTTCATGTGACAAAGTCATAAAATCTACTATGCCCAACATAACAAAAAGGTTACATATTGGATTAGTTATCAGAAGGTATTCTTATTAAAGCTGTGGTAAAACTGAAAAAACCGGAAACAGTGGGAAAGTCTGTGTCTAGCCCGAAGCAGAGCGATCATCAATATTCGCATCTTCATGGGACCTCCCATTGGTGCAGCGAACAGATATTTAGTTCGCGACACAGTGATTCCATGTTGCTTCAATTTGTTGACTACGCTAGAATGCTTCCAGACTGTGGAGGGAAAATGAAGAAGCTTACGAATCTAGTATTACCAGTAATCATATTAGCACTTACACTGGCAGCAACGGGCTGTAATGGTGACAAGGAAATAGATGCAGTGGAAGGAGCGTCACCGTCACAAATCGGAAGCGTTTTCGAGTGGATTAGCGAAACCGCTGAAAGCGGCGGCTACTATAATCTTGCCGTTGTTCGAAGTGATGAAGATTTGGTGAATATATATGAAGCTTTTGCCAACGATACATCTGCCCAGGAGGAGTTCCGAGACTTTGGTATTGATCCATCACAAATAGACCACATAGTATATCAAGAAATGGATTCAGAAACTGCTCACCTTGTACTAGGGAGATTCGACCTAGAACAGATCAGAGAGAGCCTAAATGAGCTCGGTTTCACAAGTGTTATATATGAAAATACCGAGTTTTGGGAAGGGAATTATACTACATACGATGGCACTGGATTTGCCTTCATGCCAGATAAACTTATATGGGGACACGAAGAAGCGGTCAGGTCATTTGTGTCCACCGTAGAAGGACAGGAGCGCTCTTTCTACGATATAAGGGAGACGAAAGAGGTTCTAGCCAGGTTTCCGGACTGGCCCCCTATAGCAGTGGACATTACGTTCGATGTGTTGGATGATTATGGAATACGCGACGCTGTTATAATGGCGACGGCGATGGCCAAAAAAGATAGCGGCACGATGAATGTAGCGAGTATTGTTAAATTTATAGACGCCGAAACTGCTGACCAGATGTGCGAATATCTAGCAGATATGAATGATATGCGTGTTACATGTGATGGTGAGTTTGCCATAATTGAAGGCGAGGAGACAATCGAAGAGTACACACAATAAGGCTATATAGTGGAATCCTTTGTATATGTGTTCATTGATAACGATGACCACTGGTACCCATGATTAAATATCTTTCGACAGAGGAACCTTGTGTTGCTTTCATACACTCTTTAAACGTAACGGACTTTTTATTTCGCTAAACTATCTCCAGACCCTCTCACCTGCCAAAGTTTTAATTGTGATAGCGTCAAATCCTGCTTTCCGAATCAGACATGTGAATGTTCTCGGAAAAGTATGAACGTTTGTTTACAAGTGACAACGATTTCCATCTATATAAACACGCCAGGGTTGACATTTCACGCATTATAGAGAAGAATACTCAAGATTACGGGCATTGATATGGGAAAGAACAGACTTGGACTGCTCATCCTAATTGCAGTCATTTTGCTGATAACGGTCCTCCCAGCAACGCTACCTGGTTGCACGCCACTTGGTTGTGGATGTACCTGTGCAGGTACAAGTACAGTCGAGGGCGACGGTGAGTCTACGACCAGTATATGGGTTGTCCTGGGTCCTGGCATCGCAATCCTACTGGTAGCGATAGGTCTGGCATACTATATAGGAAGAAGGGGGCGGTGAACGCCTTATATCTCCGTTGAGACGAGCATATATCACTTATATCGCGTAATTTGCGTTTATACGAAACAGCACCTCTTAACACTGCCTTACGAACCAAGCTTATTCTGCGTTAGAACGCCTGACTCCTGTTTGTTGTACCCCTTCGTAGAATGATGAGTTTTCGCGGGCCTCTATCTGGAAAAAGAACGGCTATCTATATATAATAACGCCAAGTCACAGACTTAGAGTAATCCTATGCCGCTAGCATTAGAAGGCTTCCGTATTCTTGACATGTCACGCTGGTTACCAGGGCCTTTCTGTACTATGGTTCTGGCAGATATGGGCGCAGAGGTGATTAAGGTACAGAGCCCTACGGACCCGATGGGCATGCTTCCGGATCAAACGAAGCAACAGGCTTATGACTTTGTCTCCCGTAACAAGAAGAGTCTAACCCTCAATCTTAAGTCTCCTGAAGCCAGGGGGATATTCCTGAAGCTGGCAACTCAAGCCGATGTTATTGTGGAAGCTTTCCGCCCGGGCGTAACCAAAAGGTTAGGCGTAGATTACGAGACCGTCTCTGCGTTAAACCCGCGCATTATCTATTGCAGCATCACCGGATTCGGCCAGTATGGGCCTTACCGAGATATACCGGGGCACGACCCCAACTATATTTCTATTGGCGGTGCAGCAGGCATCACGGGCGACCAGCAGGGTAATCCAGTCATCATCAGAGCCGCACTGGGAGACATTGGTAGTGCACTGCATGCCATCATCGGCATTCTCTGTGCCCTAATGGCACGGGGCAATACCGGAAAAGGCCAGTATGTCGATATATCTATGACTGACAGCGTTCTCCCTTTCCTCTCTGTGAGTTTGCTTAGATACCTTATGGAGGGTTTCATACCGAAACGTGGTTGGCCGTCAACAACCATAAACGCTTGGCGTACTAAAGACGGGAAATATGTGTCCACAGGACTGATCGAGCCTTATTTCTGGGAGCGGTTCTGCCGCGCTCTGGGAAGAGAGGATCTCATCCCGCATCAGCGAGCCAAGGGTGACAAGCTTCATGAGGTGTATTCCGCAATTGAAGAGGCATTTCTGACCAAGACAAGGGACGAATGGTTCCAGATCATGAAGGATGCCGATACCTGCGTTAGTCCTATCCTTGAACTCGACGAAGTCGTTGATAATCCTCAGTTACTCAGCCGTGACATGTTTCCCGAATACGACCACCCTACCGAGGGCAAGGTCAGACAGCTCGGTACGCCAATTAAGCTGTCAGAGACGCCGGCGACATTCCGGAACTTCGCCCCTATTGCTGGACAGCACACGGATGAGATCCTGCAGGGACTGGGCTATACAGGTCCGCAGATTGAAGAACTGCGCAACTCGGGAGTGATTTAATAGCAACTGCTACAAATACCGGGAGTTACATGCAGGAACCAAGTGGGATTATCCTTGATTAACGAGGCCAAGCGAATGATCATGCGTGAGAACGCGTTCAAGTGCTTCAACCCATATATTAAAAGCTCAGTTGCATTCAGTTATGATCTGTATAAAGAAGAAGACGTTGCTTTCAGTACTGCAGTATGGCCTATTTAATGCCGTCGGGCCAAGGACCATACGAACTGAGGATCTCCGCGCTCGGTTTTTTCTCAAGCCACTTTTTGACAAATTTATGGAACGGTTTTCCTTGTTTCTTTCTGCGCGCACGTTCCTTAGCACGAAGTTTCTCAGTCTCGGGATAGTCGATCTCAAAAGTATCTTCATTAAAAGCAACTTGATATACATTCCTGGCTGCCCACGGTGAGACTATCTGCTTTAATACATCAGCCATAACAAGTTGAGGATCACGTTCCAGCACATCGCCATAGCCGCCGGCAGAACCCGATCCACTGGATAAGCCATCACCATTCATGAAGAAATCCTTAGGAACGAATTGTGATGCTCTTAAAGCAATTTGCTCGCTGCTCAACAATCCCTGGTAGCTTGTAGGAATCTGCTTGCTGGGATTCTCGAAAATAGGTTGCCAGTTTGTGTTACGGATCTCAAGCAAGGGATTGAGCCCTGCAGCATAGCCTCCCATGATTCCTGGATTATAGGGCATTCGGGAGGTAGCGGTATTGAATATCACTTTGTGGGGACTCATAGCATTATGAAAGATATGTCCATGGCATATTGTAGCCCCACCCCGGAATTTGCCCGGCCCACCCTGATCCATCAATATGTTCCGAAACAGGTGTAAAACGGGAACCTGTACCTCAGCATGCTCAACATCCAGGCAATCAGCGAGTCCGGCGAACCACATTATGCCAGCGTCCATTCCGTCGTGATATGGAGTAGCGGGACCGCCAACAGCATTTATAACCACGGTTCCCATAAAGCCTACCGCTATCTGCCCGTGCTGGTTGATACCGCCTCCCGGAAGCACACCCACACCGGTCATCCCTGGCGGAGAGACCACCCTCTCGTGGAATTCACTGTCGAACATAAGCTTGGCCAGGCAGACCATAATACCGTTAACAACTGGGGCGGCAATTCTCATAGAGCCACCCATAGCCCGGTCATTAGGGGCATTCATTATAGTCCCTGTAGTCGCCTGGAAATGGAACGGCACCAGTAGTCCGGTACTCACCGGAAAATCGGCGAACAAGTACTGGACCATCAAACCGAGAAGCAGTCCTCTGACTACGTGGGGCTTGCTGTTTAGGAACGACTCTGTTGGCGGAGAACTCCCTGAAAGGTCGACGGTCAGTGTGTCACCCTTTTTGATGACAGCGATATGGACACAGCCGAGAGCCTCCCGATCACCCTGAAGATCGAAGAAAACGACATTTCGGTATGTACCATCGTTGAGGCTGGCGATTCGCTCCTTCGCCCCCTCGGCGACCACTTGAAGTGACTTCCGCATTAGCCCGACGAAGAATCCCAGTCCCTTCTGCTCGACCACCTCCAGCAGCCTCTCCCTCATCTTGAAGCAGCATGCAGTTTTAGCTTTCATGTCATGAGGGGTTACCTTATCTCGCAGCATGTTGCAGAAGAAATCAAAGAAGTCTCCCCTGATATGGAAATTCTCCCCTACCTTAACCGGCGGCGCTTTAAAGCCTTCCTCGTAGCGGGACTTGGCATTAGGGACATACCCTCCCAACTCGGAGGCTCCCGTTTCCGGCTCATGTGCAGCCGCCACCACCCAGGCAATGAGCTGTCCCTCGTACAAGATAGGCACGATGTTTAGCTGGTCCGGGTTGTGGAAGCCCCCATAAAGAACATCATTGCAGAAGAAGACGTCGCCATCATGTATGCCTACGGTTGGGTCGTCTTTGTAGTATTTAAGGATATATTTTATGGGAACCTGCCCCGTGCAAATATGGAGGTAAGTGCCCACTGAAGCCGCTACCAGGTCCCCGGCAGCTGTATACAGCCCTACTGCGCAGTCCATTCCCTGGATTGCTGCAGAAAGGCCGGTCATTACCATATTCTGTTTGGCCTCTTCACAGATGAGCTCGAGCTTAGTCAAGTAGACCGAGAATTCATCAACGGCTATCTTGTCCATCCACTCCAGCTCGAGCTCAGTGGGCTCCTCAGGATGCACACGGTTGATAATCTCTTCGTCAATGGGCATTATGCCCTCTCCTATACGTTTTCGATAATGGCGCTCAGATATTTATCGATACTGCATTTCATATCCGGCGGCAGGATCACTGTGGTATCCCTGGCCTCGATTACTGCCGGCCCGGAAATGATATTCCCCGGACGCAGAAGGTCAGCATCGAAAATCGTGGTCTCATTGAAATCATTGAACTGCTTCCAATACACAGGGCGATTCCCCTTGACAGCCTGCTTTGGGCTATCCGATTCCAGAGGGAAGGACGGTAGCTTCGGTTTGGGCAAAGGCACAACAGCGAACAGGTGGAAACTTTCAATGTTAATTCCGGTAATTGGACTGGCAGCAAGCTCCCCATA
>CP070819.1:716241-719125 GCA_020344295.1 Dehalococcoidia bacterium
GAAGGAGTTAGAAGAGCCCGGCCTCACCGATGAATACAGCGTCGTAACACACGAAGATTACCGACTCGCTTTTCATCTGGAACCTTATCCTGGGGTTGACCAGCCGATACCCCGTGATGAATATCGATTACAGCTGATTATCAGCAAATAATCGATCTGACATATTATCAGTGCTGTTGTTGGATCTTAGGGAGAAAAGGGGTAAATGTTTCAGAAGGTTCACGTATTCAGGGTAAAACCGGCGCAGGAACTGCTCAGTGAGATCACGCGCTATTGCCGCGAACATGGTATAACCTCGGGTATAGTCGTAGGCATTATCGGCTCAGTAGAACGTGCCAGGCTTAATTATTTAATGGAGCTGCCGGGCAAATATGAGAGTGTGCAGTATTCGGGCCCGCTGGAGATAGTCTGCGCCCAGGGATCAGTGGCTTTGAAAGAGGAAGACCTCATTGTCCATATCCATATTCAGCTTTCGACCCAGGACATAACGCCGGGAGGTCATCTCGCCGAGGCGACGGTGTTCTCTACGGCGGAGGTGGTCATCGGGGAACTCGAGCAACAGCTCCAGCGTCGGGCGGACAGCTACACGGGGTTGAACGAGCTTAGCGATTGAGGCGAGTCCCTTCGAAAGGGTATATTACCCTGTCATTCCTGCGAAAGAAGGAATCCACGCTCCGTTTCAGCTGTTAATTTCAGGAGCCGCCGATTTTCTTACCGACGGGTATTATGTAGAGAGGGGCCTCATCATCGGCCATGCCGATTATCTCTTTAACCCATTCATCGTCGAAGGCTCCGACAGTCACTGTGCCCAGGTCGAGCGCGGCTGCCTGCAGGTATACGTTCTGTCCAGCGTGCCCGGCCTCCATATGGACGTAACGCACTCCTCTATCGCCGTACTTTCGCGTTGTCCTTTCATAGACGGCGGATATGACAATATCCACAGCCGCCTCCTGGATAAAGGTCTGCATCAAGGCAGCCTGAGCGAGTTCTCCTCTGACCTCCCCTTCTTTGATCATGAGCAACTCGTGTTCTTTGGGATCGTACCTGTAGGTTCCCGGTTCGAGCCCCAGCACATTGCCTGTGACCAGATAGACCTCCAGCGGGTACAGCGCGCCTGCCGAGGGAGCCGTGCGGCCTCCCCACTCCGAGTTTATACCCTGAGCTGCCCAGAGGAGTTGGGCGACATATGCTAAGGGCAGGGCCTCATCTGCATAGTCCCTGATCGATCTTCTCCGGACTAGTGCTTCTTCCAGTGAGACGTTGCTCTCCAGCCATACCGGCGGCAGTGCGATTCGTGTTATACCCTGTATCGTGGGCTTCGGCTCAGGTGCAGCCCCGGTACAGGTCGAGGTAATAATCATGAGGAAAAGTAACATAAATATCGGGGAATATTTCATCACTCACCTCCGGGAAGCATCGATAATCTGTGGAGAATACACATGCCGCTATCAATCGAATCTGGTGATACAAAACTGCCTATTTGCGCTTTGGTAATGGCGGTATTCCGCCTTCACAGGGAACTTTGGTCTGGCACAGGCCACACCCAGCGTACGTTCCGATGTAACCCTCCCCGTGTGCTCCTTCCATCCAGGGCTTCTGCTCTGTGATCAGAATCTCAAGGCATCTCTTCTTATCATGTCCTTTTTCGGTAATGGCGCCTCCAGGACAGCGCTTGATGCAGCGGCCGCAGGTACCGGTGGTGTGGAACAGGCAGTTCGAATAATGATCGGGATACGGCCTGTGTGTGGGCGGTATCTCGAGGTTGGTCACCACGCTGGTACAGCGAAGGGCTATGCCTTTGGGGGTGATGAAGCCGTCGCTGAGGCCGACGGTACCCAGACCAGCAGCATAGGCGATATGACGCTGCGACCAGACGGAGGCAAGCCCGTCGGGAAGCTCGCGCATCTGGAAAAAGGGCGCCAGCTCGGGGACAACAGCATATTGCCCCAGTTCTCTCAACAGCGAGGCTATGTGGTTCGACAGCTCAGTAATGAACTCCTGGCCCTGCCATCGGGTATGGTTCCATCGCAGGGACGGCCCCTGGATTTCCCTGCGGTTGCTCAGCCTGGTCTCCCTGGAGATGGGCAGGACTATCGATATAACGCTGACAGTCCGCAACTCTGAAGGGTTATTACCCAGGGTCTCGGTCAAATACGACGTCATTGCCTCCCGGGGCGTGAGGTGGAAATCAGCAATTATTGACTTGTACTCCATGAAAATGGGATCATCATCGCTGGCGAAGCCGACCAGGGGCGTTTCGAAAATAGGCGTGCTATCGAAAGCCGGCAGACGGTTAAGCGGGCTGCTCCAGGTATACTCTTCAATAGATTCCGTAAGGAATCGGGCTGGTTGATCCCGAAAACGATGTTTGGTGTGCTCATCCATATCCATAGTATTCTCGTGGAGCATATTCCATTAGTCGATGAGATGTCAATATTCGATATACTAGATCCTCCGTTAATAGTGCCCGCACTCCCACCCACAGGAGCTTCGTATCCTATGGAGTTTCAAGCCAAAAGCTTAGAGGTGTGGGCGGGTGGGAAAGTAATGACGCTATGCAGCAGACTCATGTTGAGCACATGATCGGTACAATCGGAGCAGTGCCACCTGAGCAGCCGATAGCGTTATTCCTCTAGGCGTGGCCAACTCTTGTTTACAAGATAGGTAAATATCTATTTATCTCGTATTCTGATACGTGCGATCGGTACTGGTCCCACTCGATCTTCTTGTTCATGATAAAGGCTTCGAAGACGTGATCGCCGAGGGCTTTACGCACGACCTCGCTGTTTTCAGTAAGTTGAACAGCCTCGATCAGGCTCCCGGGAAGCATACCTATTCCCCTCCTCTCCCTCTCCTCCTCGCTCATTTCGTAGACGTTTTCCTC
>CP070819.1:719225-725294 GCA_020344295.1 Dehalococcoidia bacterium
CATGGATCACCACCTCCTCTTCTGGCCCACAAGCATTTGAAGTGCTCAAGAATTTAGCACATTCTTAACGTCAGGTCAAAGGCTCCTGAAATCTTGGTTGCACTGATTACTAGAGGAGTAATAATAGAAGACATTTCCATCATACAAATGACTTCTTAGTTATCTGCCGAATCTTGAGCAAACCCTCTTGTAGCCCCATCTGAGATTCCACCAGATAAGACTAGGTATTACCAGTCAATCGATGGACTAGACAAGATTGCTGGTATATGTTAATGTCAAGCTCTCAGGGTCCATTTGTTGTAAGTGGAACATAAAATGGAGGTGGCTTAGTGATGAGAGGAGAAAAAACAGCTAACCATCATAGCGAAGTCAGGGGAGGCACCGGGTTTATTGACGAACTATGTAGACGTTTTCCTGACATTCCCCGTAGCATAATTATCAAGTCCGATGTTCTTCGCAACGGCACTCGCTTCACACCACTGTTGTTAGAATTGGGTAAGCAGAGTTTCCCTCATTCCCTGATCTGGAACCCAGACCACAAATGGAACCCAGACCTAAGGAGTATGGAGAAGGAAGAACTCATTACGGTCCCGTGGAAGTACGATCTTTCCGACGATACACCTGTTGTCATCCGCTTTGATAAAGATAGCCCCTATGAAATTGCGCGATTGGATGGGGGCCTGTTCCTCCATCGAAATGGTGAGCCAATTGAAATGGTGAGCTTTGAACCTGCAACAGAATGGCTTTACAAAGCTACGTCCAGCGGTACCCTAATGATGTCGGTATTAATGTCATGGTCTAGACAGGCGTTGCTAGCTTGTGCGCTACGCTACTGCGAGTACAGCAAGACCGGCGATCAGTGCGTCTACTGCTGCCTTGACTCCAACCTCAAGGAGTATAGAGATCGGGGGTTCAAGTACGAATTAGCGCTCGAGCCTGAAGACGCGGCCGAAACCTACCGGGCTGCTCAGGATGAGGTAGGCTTTATCAGGAGCCTTGCCATGACAGGGGGGAGCTTACTTAATACATCCAAGGAGTGGGAGAGATATGTCGCGATCTTTGAGGCTTGTAACAAAGTTCGCAAAGAGACGGGCAAACCTACTCAGTTTGCTGCATGCATGACAGCTCGGCCAGATTCGTCTTTAATGCACAGACTGCGGAAAGCAGGTCTGGATAACATTGCGCCTAACATGGATTGTTGGGAAGAGTCGCTGTGGCCGGAGATCGTGCCCGGAAAGCACAAATTTGTGGGTAGAGACTACTGGATCGAGTCCCTCAAAACGAGCGTGGAGGTCTTTGGAAAGGGCAATGTAGGTAGTGTCTTCGTAGTGGGGCCAGAGATGGCAGCCACCACAGGTTTCGGGAAGGAAGAGGATGGGATAGCCTCTTGGACGAGATGCTTTGAGTGGCTTTTGGAGAGAGATATCATTCCTTTAACAAGCCAATGGGAAACAGAGGTCGGCTCCCCTTGGAGTAATCGAGTGCAGCCTTCCACAGACTATTATCTTTCGGTTGCACGCGTACGTAACAGGCTTGTGGAAGAGTCGGGCATACGCAAATCCCGTTCACATCACTTCTATAAATCTGCAGCATGGAGCACGGATGCAGACTTTTACCGCTTGGTAGGTGGCCATCAATGTGACGACAGCTAGTTGGTTGTCAATGAAGAGTATGGATCAACAAGAAAAAGGCTCGTTTTCTTACTAATTGAAGGATGCAAGAAAAAGGATCGGAGCGGGTGAATATACCTGCTCCTCTCTTTGTGGGCAACAAAGGAAGAATTAGACTACCAAACCTTCAAGTGTTAATTCATTTGCGATGTCGTGTAGACTCAAATCCTCCAGTCTGTCTCTTCTTTGAAAACCTGTGGCGACATCCCAACCACGTATCTGATAAAACTCGTCCTTCATCCGTTCGAATTTGTCCCGCTCAACAACCATCCCTTTTCTGGAAAACAGTTCGCCATTCTTGCCGGGAACCATACAGTCGGGGTTGCCAAAGTCGCCCTTCAGCGGTACGATGAAGTTGAACTCTTCTAGACGATCGTGTTCCCTCCCCTTTTGTCCTTCTCTAACTAGAATAGCCCGCTGCAGGTTGAAAATCCTCTCTCCCACTCTGTACAGGCCCTCTTCATCGATATCCCTTCCTGTCACTGCGGAACAGACCTGACTCTCCAGTGTCGGGTCACCAACATGGTCTTCAGAAAGCTGGCTATAGAAAATAGGCCACAGTAGGTCGCATAAAATTAGACTTTCTTTTGCATACTCACGGTCCTGAATTTTGGTTGCTGCCAAAGCCTTCCCCTCGTATGTTGAGAAATCGGCTGCTATTTCACTCCCCCAGAATTTCTTTGCGACAGCTTGTATGAACTTACTGGGATCAAAGCTATGAGTACGTATTCCTATGAGAAGCGAAGCGATAATCGGTATATAAATCTCGTGAAGCTGATTAATAGGGAGCCTCGGTTCCATGGCATAAAAGAGCCCGGTGGTAATATACAATCTGGCCCCATAGATGGAAGAATAGCCAGTCTCAGTCATGTAATCTGTGATCAGTTCCTGTGCTTTACAGCCAAGATTATCCGCTGCTTTATGGGTGCCATTGGCTAGGATATCCCCAAACCCGTCCCTATGAGATACCTTTTTAATCAATGCCTCGATAAACTCTTTGCTTCCTATCTTTGAAAGAGGCATTTCTGCCTGTCCATCGGTCAGGAGTCCAGCCTGATAGCATCTCGAAAGCCACATTATCATAGTCTCCATAGCGTAGGTATCGACACCATAATCATCGCAGAGTTTGGTAGCCTTAAAAGGAACTTCATTCAGCGCTCCATAATACCTTTGCGCTCGAACTTGATAGAAAACGCTTGATTGGCACATGAATTTTCCCTTCATCCTACTGCAATCCTCATATGTTATGCGAATACAGCCGCCAATACAGCCATAGCAAACATCTTTTTTGGTTTTCTCCGGATTGACTATCGAAGTCATTGTCAACATGGGCCTGTCACCTATTTCGAGACGCAGTCGCTCTTTCAGTCTTGAAATCTGCTCGGGATGTGCCACCACGACCTTTCTCCTAGTTCCTCTTACCGCAATGGCCTTAAGATTCTTGGAGCCCATTACTGCCCCCAACCCGCTTGAGCCTGTGGAGTCGTTATCTGCCACCAAGCTTGCGAAGATCACCATGTTTTCACCGGCTGGGCCTATAGCCACAATTCGGAAGGATTTACCAAGTTCTTCCTTTAATTTTTTTCGACAGTTAATAGCACCATTACCCACAAGATCGGCTGCATCTCTTATCTCTATTCGATCATCCTCGATAAACAGATATGACGGCTTATCTGCCCTCCCGTAAACAACTAGTCCATCATAGCCAGCGAACTTAAGCTCAGTGCCCCAGTATCCACCCAAGTTGCAGTAAGAGAATCGATCCTGCAGTGGTGATTTTCCGCAGACCTGCCACCTGGAGCCGCCAAAGCTTGGAACTCCGGAAACAGGACCTGTGACAAAGATCAGCCTGTTTTCAGGATCAAATGCGTTGATACCAGGTGAGACCTCGTCCCAATATATCCTGACAGCAATCCCCCTACCGCCGAGAAAGAGATCAGCATAAACCTCAGTTGGCACTTTGCTAATATTCCCATCTGAGAGATTCACCCATAGTATATTTCCGGCATACCCTTCCGAACGTATCATCTTCTTCCTTTGCTTCATTTTATTGTAAAGACTAATATTGTCTGCCTTTGGAGAACATATCAACCTTCTGGCATCCTGTCAACGTTATTGTCAATATCCCGCTATCTAAACGAGCATAATTGCCTGTCAATTTATAGATCCTGTTTTTGATATAATACCCCTGCAGAGGAGAGCCTCTGGTTAGAAAAGGGGGGGGTTGATCTCATGAGTGCCGATGATGCATATGCCATCCTCATGGAACGCTTGGGCCATCCCGGTTCCACCCGCCTGCGCCCGATACTGGAGCATTTGATGAAGCCAGAGCAGGCGCAGATGGCGGTAGCGCTGCCGGGCACACCCGAAGAAGTAGCTCAGAAGACAGGGTTTGCCGTAGACAAGGTGCGAGCGGAACTGGATGCCCTTTTTTTCAAGGGGGTCACTTTTCCCCGGGACTTTGATAAACGCGAGTATTTCCGATTTGCGCGCGAAATTATGCAGCTTCATGACGCAACTCAAGCTACGCAACAGCTAAACGTGATCCAACATCGAAAGTTCTTCGAGTTATGGTATGACTTCTGTATAAACGAGTGGTACCCAAGTTGGGGTAACTCCATAGCTCAGGCATCTCAGCCGATGATGCGTGTAGTGCCGGCGTACAAGGCGATCGAAGACCTTCCCGGGGTGCTCCCTTGCGAGGACTTTCGCGAAATACTGAGAGCACAGGAACTGATAGCGGTGGTTCCCTGCTCATGCCGCTATAACACCACAGCCGTTGGGAAACACTGCAAGCACACCAAGGAAGAAGAGCAGTGGCATTGCCTGCAGTTTGGTCGCGGTGCTGAATACGCAATCAAACGTGGCTCCGGTAAAAGACTGAGTTTGGATGAGGCTTTGGAGCTCATGGAAAAGATCGAGGAAGATGGGTTGATCCACACTTGGGGGAATATCGCTGTCATGACCGGTATACCCACGAGCTGCCAGTGCTGCCGGGATTGCTGTATGACATTCGTCCCACTGGATATGCTGAATGAGTCTATCAGCAAGGCTTGGGAGAAAAGCCGCTATGAGGCCGTGGTAAATCTGGACGATTGTACTGGGTGTCAGGACTGTGTGGAACGTTGTCAGTTCGATTCCATAGAGATGGTCAAGCCCGAGGGCTCGAAAAAATATAAGGCGGTTGTTGACCCGGAGAAGTGCTGGGGGTGCGGAGTCTGTGTGGTGCGATGCGAGCCTGAAGCACTGAGCCTTGCCTTGGTCAGGCCTGTGGAGCATATCCCCGGGGCAACATCCAGCTAGGCCACTGCGTAAAGGAATGTGGGAAGAGACTCGTAAACTTCGCTCTGGCTATGGCGAGCAGCTTGCTGAATAGGGACGCCGTCTATTTGCTGGTCTTTTTCTCGGTGCGAAGCTCAGACTGGCCGTTAATCAGGGTCAGACGAAGGTCATGCCGATATGTCCCTCTTTCTCCAAATCTGTGAATTCTTCATCTGATACCCCTATAATCTCTTTATAAAAATATTCGTTATCCTCGCCTAGGCGAGCTGGGCCACGTCGGATGCGTAATGGAGTTCCAGACATCTTCCAGGGCATCCCCGGATACAGATGAGTCCCGCAATCTTCCTGGGAAGCCCACTCAAAAAATCCTCGTGCCTTCAACTGGGAATCGGTGTAGGCATCATAATAGCTCTCAACGGGGCCAGCTGGAACGCCCTCTGCTTGCAGGATGTACATAACCTCAAAGTGATCGCGAGTCAGCGTCCACTCTTCAATATGCTTGTCCAGTTCGTCTTGATACTTGTGGCGGCTTATGATATCAGTAAACCTCTCCTCCTCAGTCCAGGGCGGATTGCCCATAGCGCGGCATAGCCCATGCCATTCAATATCGTTATGGCAGGTAATAAACACGTAATTCCCTTGATCGGGTATAAGGTCAGCGGTTCCATGAGCTATTGACTCCCCTTTGCAGCGGTAGCAGCCACAAGGCGCAGCGCTGGAATGTCGGTTTCCCTTGGTTCCCTGACTGCGCCTGTTCATGTCGTAGTCCATAAGTGCTTGCGCTATCCATGGGAGGAAGGCCTCTGTTTGACTCAGTTCTATTAATTGCCCCTTGCCGGTCTGGTTCCGGTAATGCAGCGCAGCTAACAGAACAAACGCTCCCTGAGCACCTGCCGCGTGGTCGCATGCAAAAACCATGCTATGCCCCGAGGGGTCAATGTCTAAGTAGCCTCTCAACATATCGTGCCCCGCATATTGCTCAAAGTTACTCCCAAGGCCACGGTAGTCTCGCCAAGGGCCACTAAGTCCGTATCCTGGAGCACGCAGCATGATAATGTCTGGCTTGACCTCCCTCATCTTCTCATAAGTTATACCTAGCTTGTCCATAGCCGAAGGG
>CP070819.1:725394-730439 GCA_020344295.1 Dehalococcoidia bacterium
CCGGAGACGTGTATGGCATCAACGCCTGCTGCCTCGGCCCAGCGTGCAACCTGTGCCGCCTGAGCGCGATCGAAAGCTAGCTCGACACCATATTCAGCTCCGTGGATGCGGCACCAGAGGGGGTATTCAGGGCCAACCTCTGATCGACAGGCCCGGATTACTTCCAGCAGGAACCTGGCCCGGTTCTCCAGAGCGCCTCCATACTGATCCTGGCGCTGGTTCATGAACGGGGACAGGAATTGAGCCAGCAGGTGTTCATGGGCTCCATGGATCTCGATACCGTCGAATCCGGCCTTCTGTGCTCTCGCCGCTGCCTTTGCATGAAGCTCTACAATTTCTTCTATCTCGGCCGTCGACATCTCCTTTACAGGTTCGCCCAGAGGTGAGATAGTTTCCGACGGCCCCATCGGTGGAGAACCCGTGACTGATGAGTGAACAACTCCGCCCCCGTGTTCAAGCTGGATGGCAGAACGTGCTCCTCCCTTTTTTATAGCATCCGCCAGTTTGGACAGACCTTCCAGACATTTATCATCACCAATGCTTAGCTGTCCTATGCTCACCTTACCCCGTGGATAATCGATGGAAGTACATTCCACGATAATGAGGCCGGCACCGCCTTTGGCTCGCTCGGCGTAGTAATCTATGAGCTTGGCAGTAACGAATCCTTCTCTGGTGCTGAAGTTCGTGTCCATTGCCGGCATAACGATGCGGTTCTTCAGGGTCATGGTGCCGATGTTTATTGGTTCGAAGAGCTTCTGAAGTTTCATATGTGATTACCCCTGTGTATCCTTTGATTACCCGTGTGTATCCTTAGTGATAAGCCTCTGCAGCCTCTCCGCATCCAGCACAACATAAGCTGATGTCAGTCTAGATATGCCGCGGTAGAAATCCTCCTTGGCGTGCGTCAGGGCTTCCGCACAAAACCGGGGGATCCAGCTTACTACATGGTTGTTCAGAAAATCGTATTCCTTATTCATATATTCCTGCGCTTTATTCTTGTCCTGGCTACGCCATGATGAGGCTTCCTCGCGACAAAGGAAACGCAGGAAGTCGATTTCAATGCCTATATAGTCCGGCGGTTCATTGCCGATAGGTGGTGGCCGATAGCCACAGTCTGAATATACATTTTTCACTTGTAGAGCCGATTCCGCCATGACAGTATGACTGCCCTGATACACGGATTCATAGGGCGGAGGCGGGCCATAGCCTCGCTTCAGACCCCTGTACAATCGCGTTCGATCGACGCCGAGACGGGTTATCATCTCGTCCCGGTTTGCTTCCCCCGCCTGCTTCTGGAACAGTTCTAGGGCCTGTATACCCTGCTCTAATTCCTCTCGCTGCAGATCCGAAGCTGTATAATCACTTGTAGCATAAGTCAAAAGTGAAAGTACATCATGTTTCATCAGCATTGTTATGAAATCTGAATCTGGCAGACGATTGTAGACGGAGGCAAGAAGCTCATAAACACGGCTTCTGGCCTCGGCTATATGGGACATGTCATTGGAGACAGGTTGGGTCATGGTCACATCCAGATTATGGGATGGATAGCGTCTCGATTATCGGCTATATTACCGGTGGGTAGATTCCGGCCTTAAGTAAAGAGTATCTCAAGACATAGCTGCCGCACAACTCGGAGATACCTGCTACGGCAAGCCAGCCTCTTGCCACCTCCCCGACATATGCCGGTACTATTATGGCCAGTGGAATCACAATCCCTAGGAGAACGACTCCAACCCAGAACACGAATGACATGCTGCCCCAAGCAAGATAAGCTACCGATTCCTTAGCGGCTATAGTGGACATATAGTTGCCTAATAAGTAGGTGAAAATCAGGACAACCATTCCTGTACTCATAACCAGTCCCATCGTCTCGAGTCGTTCAACATGCGTGATTACCGTCTCAGTGTTAATAGCGTGTGCTGCTTCCGCCAGAGCGGCACCGCTCGTGATAGCGGCGCCGGCAAAGATGATAGGGACCAGAGGATTGCTCCAGAAGGGTATACCAGGGGAGGCCGCCAGTGCAAAGCCGGTGTATATTACCAGTGCGAAAGCGAAGAAGCCCGATAGCGCAGCCAGGGCTGTATTCTCATAGAAGACATAATACAGTGTTCCCAGAAGAATGAACAATAGCATGAAATATATGCCTCGACTGATCCAGGAGCTGTGCGGCCTGCGGAAAGCGCGCCAGAATCTTAGTGGCCGTCCCAGATAAAGCAGGTGGGCCGGGCCTTTTCCTAAGGCCACAATTCCCAGCGCAATCGGTATGCCCGCTTTCCATCCGATTATCAATGAGGCTAGAAACAGGCCTCCCCCCACGCCGCCAAGGTAGAATGCTGTCAGCAATAAAAGGCCTCTTCGCTCTATCCACTCCCTCTGGCGGTCGAATCCAACTGCGAACTGCTCTACAGTGCTATATGCGCGGGCCATTTCGCCTCCTTAATGGATATAGTAAATCGACGGATCTGTCCCTTTCTCGGCGAGAAGCTGGTAGGCACCGTTCGACGCTATCAGACGAGATACATCACTTTCAGGATCATCGAGGTCTCCGAAATACCTTGCATGTGATGTGCAGGTGGCTACGCATGCAGGCTCTAACCCTTGTTCTATCCGGTGGGAACAGAAGTCGCATTTAATCACCGTACCTTCCTGATAATCTCGTGCTTTGAGACCGTACACTTCGTGCGGAGTGGGATTCTGATAGTAGGTCTCCCTCTTGTCAACATAGAACCGAACTCTGTAAGGGCACGCAATAATACAATAGCGACAGCCTAAGCATTTATTGGGATCGACAGTAACGATACCGTCATCTCTTTGGCTCGTGGCTCCAGTGGGACAGACCGAAACGCAGGCCGGATTATCACAATGATTGCATTGTATCGGTATAAAGTGCCATCTCGCATTCGGGTACTTGCCCTTCTCCTCTGCAAGCACCCTGGTAAAGAATACCCCGCGGGGAGTGAAGTTCTCCGCTTTACAGGCCGCCATACATGAGTAGCAGCCGGCGCACTTTCTCAGGTCGATAACCAAACCGTATCTCATTTTCGGCCTCCTTATTCAGCCTTATATACCTGTACCCGTGCTGATGCCTCCAGGGCTGGGACTACTGGAGCCACCGTTTTCATATCCATGGGAAGGAGAGAGCCGTGGTGGGAACCCTTGCCATAAGCCAGTTCGTGTTTCATCCAGTGCCCGAGCGGGCCATAGAAACCGAGCACCTCTTTATGCACGCAGTCCGTGGTTCTCAGCTTCCCTTTTATCTTGCCCGATCTGGATTCCACCCATACCAGGTCATCATCCTTTAAGCCCTTCTTCCGTGCAGTTTCGTTGTTCATCAGGATGCGCAGCATGTATGGGTCTCTCTCCGCTATCTCTATCAGCCAGGGATTGGTGGCCGGTACGCTTGAGTGATGGAATATGGCACCCCTACCCGACACAGCGTAAAGATCATACTTAGGGTCTTCCTGATGGATCAGGGCGGGATACCATTTGGGTATGGGATCGAACTGCTCGCACAGGTAATCGGTATCCAGACAGGTATGCTCGGCAACTTTATCTCGCTCCATGTTCTCTCTCAGTTCATCGCCCTGAGCTTTCAGTTTATACCAGTAGAATGGAAGGCGGTACTGGTTCCACCCCCAGCGATAGTAGAACCTGTCCGGCGGAATCAACTTCAGGTTGTGCCCGTGCTCCTTGAACCATGCCAGGTCCTTGCCATAAAGCCCCTTGCAAACAGCATCGACGTATTCCTCATATGTACATTCTTTTTCAGGATCGATAATCCAGGGCTCGCTCCAGCAGTCAACACCGTAGTTAGCCATGGCAATCATTCCCCAAGGCCCGGTCATTATGCCCATCCGCTTTGCGAGCTCAAAGTAAATCTCCGGACCGGACATAGAGCTATACATTGGCGGGACCACCGGCTGCTGCAGGTTTATTCCCTCGAAGAACCAGGTCATATTGAAAGCGGATAGCCTCTCCAGCCAGTGAACATCCGGCAACACAAGGTCTGCGAACTCGTCCGCCTCGTCCAGCCACAGGGTAATGTCTACAAAGAAGGGTATCTTGGCCAGGGCCTGTGCCGTCATCTTGGGGTCCTGGGTGCTGATAATTGCATTAATTCTCCAGTGCATCAGGCACTCGCAGAGATAGTTTTCGTTGACACCGTATTTCTGCGGGTCTATCTGTCCCAGGATTGCATGATGCATGCCCGACATTCCGCCGCCCCACAGCGCCTTCATCCCGACGTCTTCAAAGGGGAACTTCCAGGGAGAGTGAGGTTCTATAGTATGCGTGCCGACTGTTATACCGTCCTCATCTGCGGGGTATGGGTACCGCCACTGATGTCCGGAGAGGCCGAAGGTTTCGAAACCCGCAACTCCTCCCGGTGAACGGTTGGATCCTAATAGCATGTTCAGCACGATCCTGGCCTGCTCGGTTTTCGGGCTGTTGGTGTGACAGTTGGTACCGCGATACCCGGCTACAGCGACCGGGCGATAGGCATATTCCTTGCCTTCCAGGACGATGGTGCTTCCGATTTGAGCTGCTTCTGCGATCTCTTTACAAAGCCTGCGTATGGTAGCCGCGGGGATGGTGGTTATCTCGGCCGCCCATTCCGGAGTATATTGCAGTATCTGGTCTTTGAATATCTGGAAGCTGGGCCTGCCTTCAGGAGGATCAGCCGCTCCTTGAGGGGCAGTGGCCGATTCAACACGATAGCTTCCTTCCAGAGCGAAGTCCTTGAAAGTCGTATCATCGAACGTTTTGGCGCGGTTATCCTCAGGGTCCCACATTAAGGGCTTATTAGTTTCCTTTTCTCTTAATGGATATCCATCTTCACCAATTAAGTATGGTGCATTGGTCTGCCTTTTGAGAAACTCGCGGTCGTAGATATCCATTTCATGGATAAGCACATACATCATGGCCAGGAAGAGAGCGAGGTCCGTTCCCGGCCGTATCGGTATCCATTCATCCGCTTTGGCAGCAGAACGGGTTTGGCGAGGGTCGATCACCACCACCTTTAGCCCTCCCCTGGTGCGGCCCTCCGC
>CP070819.1:730539-736910 GCA_020344295.1 Dehalococcoidia bacterium
GGTAGCAGATAAGAAACATACAGCACATGATGCAGAGTCATTTTGACCGCAAAGCATTTTAACAACAGGTTTATCACCCATTCTATTTATCTATCATGTGAGTTCGCTAAACATTGCGTCATCCTCTGGCCAGAATGCCTCCGAATACCTGCCAGGCAAGTGCCGACTTAGCAACCAGGCTCAGGATCATGTACACTTTTTCGCCGAACAGGTAGTCCCTCCACGGCCCGACCTTTTTATACTGCAACAACATATTC
Source organism: Dehalococcoidia bacterium (assembly GCA_020344295.1). Taxonomy (GTDB): domain Bacteria; phylum Chloroflexota; class Dehalococcoidia; order SZUA-161; family SZUA-161; genus SZUA-161. Next base: position 730,797 of record CP070819.1, read on the forward strand.
ACGGCGAAAGAAAAGAACAGCACGAAGAGTGAAGCCATTATGTAATAGACAAAGGTCGGGATCGCGTCGTCCGCTGAGGTAAAAGCCGCCGTGAAATACCAAAAGAGGATAACCCAGGGGAAAATTCCGGCGATGCAGCCGAATATATAGGAGGTCCAGTCTGTCCTCTCCGTAGTTCTGTTATGCAGTTCCATCATCAGGCCGAAGAAATTCATAGCAGCAGTAAGCACGAATAGCAGTACCAGGCTGGGGGCGTCATATACACCGCTGAGTATAGCGATGATAACTACCATCAATGATGCACTGAGCGAATATTCGTACCACCTCAAGTAATTAATTTTCTTCTTCAGGTTACGAACGTACCACGGGAAACCAAACGGCGAAGCCATGATGAAATGAGCAACCGCGGATATTAACAGAAACACAGCAACTAAAGGGCCGAGTCGCAGATCATAGAGTCCCTCCGTAACCGTCTGGGGCATTTCCACACCGGGTAGTTTCTTCAGGAAAGCCGTTGTAAGTGCGATGGTGTAATCATTGCTCAGGGCGAGTATTCCTGCCGCCTGAACGAGATGAAGCACGCACATTACAGCATTGAATTTTCTCAAGGGTTTAAACTTGGCTTCGTTGATTACTTGCATGTCAATCGCCATAATAACCTCCTATTATAATGTTTACGAGTATAATACATATAGTAAATAATATTCATGTCCAATGAATAAGTCATAAAATTGAAAGAAAAAAGATAAAGAAGTTGTAACATATCTGCTACGGATTCAAACCTATGTTTTACAGACACTGCTATTAAATGGGAGGTACGATGGATCAATTACAGCTTAAGGACAAGCTAAGCAGCATATTTGCCACTCAGAAGCTGGCCGTTTTGGCCACAGATAAGGATGGGCAGCCTTATAATTGTCTGGTTGCTATAGCTGGTACGCCGGATTTGAAGCCTTTGATGTTCTCTACTTTGCGTTCGACTCGTAAATATGGAGAGCTGACAAACAACCCTAGAGTATCGATATTAATAGATAATCGATCAAATACTGAGTCCGATTTCGGTAATGCAGTAGCGGTGACTGCCACGGGAACGGCAACAGAAGTTCAAGGTGTTGAAAGGGATCACCTGATAAGTATTTACCTTGAGAAACATCCAAATCTGGAGGATTTCGTAAATTCACAAGATAGCGCTTTAATTCGGGTGGATGTAACAGAATACATAATAAGTAGTTTCAATAATGTCTGGAAGCTGCGGCCTTAGGGAGTATACAAAGGTATAGAACGCAGCTGGATGTCCCATGAAAATCGGCTATCCGTGTATAAATCTCTCATTGGACTGTAAAGGCGATCGTACATTTCGCCTGAAATCCTATTCCGAAGAACGCCTTGTAGAGATTGTTGATAACAATCTGAATTGCCTTTTTGAAATTCTCAGGTTTAATGTTGCCCATAACTTGCTCTTTTTCCGAATAACATCCGATCTAGTACCGTTCGCATCGCATCCAATCTGCAAGTTTGACTGGCAAAGTCATTTTCACAATAAATTCCAGGAAATTGGCAATTATATTCGTACTAACGATATAAGGATCTCGATGCATCCCGATCAGTTTACCCTTATTAACTCCCCTGACAAAGGTGTATTTGAAAGAAGTTTACAGGAGCTCATTTACCACGCTCATGTTCTTGATTTGATGGAACTGAATACCAGCGCAAAGATCCAGCTACATATTGGGGGGGTATACAAGGATAAAATAACAAGTATCAATATATTCGTCGAAAGATTTAACGAACTGCCAGACCTAGTCAGTAAACGTCTGGTAATAGAAAATGATGATCGAAGTTATACATTACAGGACTGCCTCGAAGTGAGCAGTATTACAGATATCCCAATATTGTTGGACTCGTTCCATCACGAAGTCAAAAATTCAGGCGAAAGTCAGGCAGAAGCTGTATCTCTGGCCTCTTCTACGTGGAGACAAGAGGATGGCATTCTTATGATTGATTACAGCTATCAACCTGGTGACGGACGGAGGGGAGCCCACAGCTATACCATGAATGTCGACCACTTTACGCAGTTCCTTGATATAACGAAATCGTACGATTTCGATATAATGCTTGAAATCAAGGACAAGGAAAAGAGCTCACTCAAGGCGGTTGAAGCTGCAAAGGATGATAAACGGTTCGTGATGGCAATATAAACGCAACTCGCACGAGGTTACTCGTTTTTAAATCCGAATATAGTACGAAGTGCGGATTTTGCCGCGTAATGTCCACACATACCGTGTACACCACCACCGGGCGGTGTAGATGAGGAACACAGGTAGATTCCTTTAAGCGGGACTGCATACGGATCTGAAAATCTTAAAGCCGGTCTGGCAAATACCTGCCAGAAATCTTGAACGCCACCCGCTATATCTCCACCTATATAATTGGGATTATAATTTTCCAGATCAGATGGGCTCATTGAATGCCTCGCAATGATGCAGTCATGAAATCCAGGTGCAAAGCGTTCGATCTGAGCCTCAATATATCCCGACATGTCCACCGTTGAACTGTTGGGTACATGACAATAGCCCCAGGCAGTGTGCTTGCCATCCGGTGCCCTCGTCTGATCGAACAGGCTCTGCTGGGCAAGAATCACAAATGGATTTTCAGGGTGTTTTCCTCTCGAAACCTTATCCTCAGCTTCAGCTATTTCGTCCATCGTACCACCTAAATGTACTGAGGCAGTCGATAAACACTCTGACGCCTTCCAGGGGATAGGGTGATCTAAAGCCCAATCCATCTTGAACACACCGGGCCCATATTTGAATCTGCGATACCTTGTTAGATGTTTAGCAGCGATTTCTTTTCCAGCTATCGCTTCTAGTTGTCTAGGCGTGATGTCTAATAGAATAGCACGCGCCTTTGGCAAATCGTCCAGTGATTTCATATAGGTGCCCGTCTGAATATGGCCGCCGAGCGATATAAAGTAGCTGGACATGGTATCAGCTATTCGCTGTGAGCCTCCCTTCGCTACAGGCCAACCAACTGCATGCCCCAGTAAACCAAGCATCATGGAAAATGATGCGGTGAAACGGGCCTCAAGGGGCATAATTGAGTGTGCGCCCAAACCGGCAAATAATGCTTTTGCCCGTTCTCCCTCAAATAGACTGTTTGCCAATCCGTAGGTCGAGCGAAACGCATACTTACCAAAATTTATGAACGGAACTGGATATCTGGGTAAACTCAAGGGTCTTAACAGATCATCGATCGTTCCCTCCCAATCTTTTAATATAGGGGTCATTATTTTTGTGTACGTTCTACCATCGGCACCCAGAGACGCTACTGTCTTTTCAATATTATTCTCAAGCAAAACCGCCGAGCCGTCCTCGAGAGGGTGTGCAAGTGAAACTGGAGGATAAATCCATTGCAGACCATAGTCTTCAAGTTTTAGTGAACGAAAGAACGGGGAGGCAGCACCTATAGGGTGTATTGCAGAGCAAATATCGTGAAGAAATCCAGGAAGTGTGAGTTCAGAAGTCCTGGTGCCGCCACCGACAGTATCTTTTGCTTCGATAACAATTACCGAGAGACCCTTTTGCGCTAACGTAATTGCAGCGGCCAGACCATTCGGGCCCGAACCGACAACTGCTGCGTCATATTCCATAGCAATCTACACTACAACGGCGGAATTCACTTCCCTTATTTCTTACCGATCCAACGCTGCGGGTGTAACAATGCATAGACCATGCTGCGAATTTGAGCATTATACCAGATGTTTTTAACTCTGGACCACTGCAACCCGGTATCCACACAGACCTTCTGTACATCTACATCCGGCTGCACCTTTAAATGTGCAGCCATAGATGACAGAACATAACGCCAGATCTTTTCCTGAACCTTCGATCCTATTAATCGGAACGCTGCTTCATATACAGGGTCGCTAGCCCGTGCTAGGCCCACGATCTGTACGACGGTAGTTCCACCGTCATCATAAGCGTTAAAGGATACCCATCCCGATTCGGGGTGCCCCTGCGGGGTTATGAAAGTAAATGATTCGTCATCGGCATACAGTACCATAATACCTGTGTATACAGGCCCTCCGGGAGTAGAGGAGTTGATGAGAACTATTTCTCCCGGTTCAATTCCTGCCGAGGATGGATAAAAACGGTTTTCTAGTGGCTGAAAAGAGGGGAAATTCTCCTTTAAGACCTTTATTACCTCTTGAGGGTGGATATCCAAACGTGAGAGGCGCTGGCTATATACCTTCTGCCACAAAGGCCCGAATCCTTCAACGGGTCCGACGGGACGCCGTCCCTCAACATTCACATTTATCGCATCAGCAGGCATATCGGGAACATTCATTTTTGAAACCGGTTCCGCCCATCGTTCTGTATCGACTCCCTCACCGGAGTCAATACCTTTTATATTATAGATTTCGGAAGCGGTCGGCAGTTCACCAGAGGCTATTAATGCCTCCTCCCTGCTATGATAAATGCGAATGGTCATATCTAAACCGGTTACGCGAAAGACGTTATGATAGTGATTACTCAGGTTATAGACGGATAATTGTTGCCCTCGATTCCTGACTTTGGCGCTTAGTTTAACGAGCATACTTGTTCCGAGGCCATTCAGGTACTTCACAGCACCAAAGTTAAGGATAATGTTTCTCAAGTCACCCGGGATTGCCTGTAAACAGGCAATAACGATCGGGGTCTCATCATAGTCTGTTACCCGTTCGGGCATCTCTACAATACACGTTTGATCTGAGACTCGTATAGCATTGATCTCTAACTTGCTCACGGCCCCTTCTCCTTCATCCATGCTCAAATGTACTTTCTTTAACCCTCTCTGTGATAGCAGAGTAGCTTCCGATGTTTCCGCTAGCCTCATTCTGGCGAGAGCAAGTCTATTATGATATCCTGGCCAAAAATTCAATACAAGGTTAACGAAATAATTATTCGCCATTTTATCCAAGTAGGCGAGCTGACTGGCTCTACCGACTATTGCTTGAGCATAGGTCGGGTAGGCATGCGTAATCGAATACAGGCTGTGTAGTGGTTTTTTATATGCTTTAATAACCTGCAACTCATGTATTACTTCTCCAGCAGCTTCCCCGATTACGTGTGCTCCGAGTAATTTCCCGTTTTTATCACTAATTAGTTTCGCAACGCCATGTTCAGTACCATCCACCAATGCTCTACGCATCTGTTCATACTCAAAACGATAGACTCGTATCCGGTCACCATATTGCTGACGGGCTTGATCCTCAGTCAGGCCAAGGTATCCAATCGTTGGCTCAGTGAAGATAACAAATACGGCATTCGTGTAATCGACGTTCTTTTTTATCGGCAAAACAGCGTTTGTTGCTGCAAGAATACCTTGATATTCCGCAGTTGAAGCGAGCTGGTAGGGGCCGACTATGTCCCCACAAGCATAGATGTTTTGAGCCGAAGTGCGAAGCTTGGAATCTGCGATGATACCTTTTGGCCCGTATTTTACCCCTGCTTTCTCCAATGAAAGCCCATCAACATTAGCTTTACGACCAATCGTGACCAAAACTGCTTCGGCTTCAACCATGCTTTTACCTTGAGTCTCACTCTCTACTTCAAGTCGTTTCTTATCTCTTGATTGTGAGAATCGTAGAGCTTTCGTGCCAGTAAGCACTCGAATGCCATCGCCCTCGAGGTATTTAATAAGTAAATCCGCCAATTCCCTTTCTACCATTGGCAAGAGTTTTGTTGCCATCTCCACGATTGTAACTTCAACCCCTAATCTTCCAAAGGCAGATGCATATTCGAGACCATCTATTCCACCACCGAGAATCATCAGGGATTTAGGAAGTTCTTCAAGTTCAAACACCAATTCGTTAGTCAGGTAATCAATGCCCTCAATCCCTTCTATAGGTGGAATCAGAGGCTTGGTACCGGTTGCGATAATGAACTTCTCTGACGAAATTACCTGATCATCAATATTTATGCGATGACTGTCTACAAATTCCGGATTTCCCAGTAAAACTTTGATACCGATGCGCTCAAACGTCTCAGGCGCATCTTTCTCATAGGCTTGCTGTACTACAGAACGGACTCGGGGCATGACCCCATCAGTCTCAAGCGTTGGTGGTTTTCGAAA
>CP070819.1:737010-740335 GCA_020344295.1 Dehalococcoidia bacterium
ATCTAATGGGGAATCCGGAATGGACCAAGGAGGAATTGTACACGAATCCCGATGTAAGACGCCAGCGTTCGGAAGAAGTCCAGAAGCGTCTTAGAGAATGGACAAGAGAGCACACAAAATATGAGATTTACCATGAAGGGCAGAAGGCGGGAGTCGCGACTGGGGCCTATCAGACCCCGGAGGAGATAGTGAGGTCAGAGCAACTGAATTCGAGGGGCTTCTTTGTCGAACTGGACCACCCTGAGGCGGGGAAACGACTCTATCCTACGGCCCCCTACAGATTCTCGAATACGCCGTGGCAGGGGGATCGGGCTGCCCCTCTCATTGGCGAGCACAATGAGGAGATCTATCACAAACGTCTGGGTCATAGCAAGGAAGAACTTATGAGATTGAGAGGTCTGGGGGTTATTTAGGGGCTTAAAGGGGGGACTATGGCTATGGGTCCGTTGTCCGGCGTGAGAGTCCTTGAGTTCGGAATGGCTGTGGCAGGCCCGCATGCATGCAAACTGTTAGCGCTATTGGGAGCCGAGGTTATAAAGGTAGAATCCATAACACACCTGGATATGTTGAGACGGGCCGGAGTAGATGCCGAAAAGGGTGCTAAAATTCAGGCGCTTCGCCCCGGTGAACCTCTGCCACCCGGTGTGATGCTGGATACCTTTGTCTCTAACACTACCCATTTAAATAAGCTTGGTATAACTCTGGACATGACCAAGCCTGCAGCAGTTGAGTTAGCGAAAAGGCTGGTTGCGCGCAGTGACGTAGTGGTCGAGAACTACAGACCGAGAGTTATGGAGGGATATGGATTAGATTATCCTGCTTTAAGAGAAATAAACCCCAACCTCATAATGCTCTCTACATCGATTGCCGGAAAAACGGGGCCTGAACGGGAATATCTGGGTTATATGGAGGTATTTGGTGCCCTGGGCGGTCTGGGGCATCTTACCGGCTACCCTGATGGGCCGCCGACATGGATAAGGTTCTCTATGGACACTATGAGCGCTGTGACTGCCGCCGGCGCTATACTGGCTGCCCTTATCTACAAACAGCGAACCGGTGAGGGGCAATATATAGATTACTCTTCTTATGAGGGGGCGGCCTGTCTTATCGGTGATGCTTTATTAGACTATACGATGAATGGCAGGAACCAGTCTCGCCAGGGGAATCTCGACGATTTCATGGCCCCACATAACTGCTACCGCTGTCAGGGCGATGATAAATGGATCAGTATCGCTATCGGTACGGATGAGGAGTGGAATGCCTTCTGCAACGCCATAGGAAATCCGGAGTGGACGAAGGATGAACGGTTCTCCGACAGCTATAGTCGATGGCAAAATCAGAAGCAGATGGATGCTTTCATCCAGGAGTGGACCATGAACTCCGAAAGCTTTGAGGTGATGGAAGTATTACAGAAAGCTGGTGTAGCTGCTATCCCCTCTTTCAGCTCACCTGAGATCTGGGGCGATCCTCATCTTGATGAGCGTGGGCTGACGGTAATAGTCGACCACGTGACACTCGGGGCACAGCCGGTCTCAGCTCCTCCCTGGAAGCTGTCGCGGACATCGGCGGAGATAACATCGGCGGGGCCAACGCTCGGCCAGCATAATGACTACGTATTCGGCGAGCTTCTCGGCCTTTCAAAGGAGGAAATCTCAGATCTCGTAGATAAAGGGGTAATTCGCTGAGTTAACTAATAAACTCGATTAGCCAGCATGTCCTGAACATTAACTGAAACGGATAGGGGCGGTCAGACTCCTAGAGCCTGTCCCGCCCCTTTTTAAATAGATTTCCCTTCATGATCGGGATATCTAATGCACCCCAACAGCCGGGATTCTGCTATTTGTTCTTGAAGATCGGCTTCCTCTTCTCCCTGAAGGCATTTCCGGCCTCCGCACTGTCCTCCATGCCCCTGAGGTTCTGCTCCAGCGCCTGACCGAATATCCTTGCTAGCTTGGGCTCCATGTAGGCACCGCGTTTGATAATCTCCTTGAAGTTCCACACTGCACGGGGAGCTAGGTATAGCATCCGGTCCGCCCACTCCATTGCCTCATCCATGAGCTTATCCGCAGGCACAACCCGGTTGTAGAATCCCATTTCGTAGGCGCGCTGGGCGGAGACCCGCTGGTCGCCCCAAAGGACCAGCTCCATGCAGTGGCCTATGCTCATATGAAGGGTCAGGTCGCGTACCCAGCTCGCAGGCATGTTCCTCATAGCCTCAGCCACGCCGAACTCCGCGTGCTCGGCGGCGATACGAATATCGCAGTCATGGGCGATAAGGGCGCCGCCTGCGATACAGTGGCCGTTGATAGCGGCAATTGTCGGTTTCCAGACGTCCTCCGGACTAAAAGTGGGGATCCTGAAAGGGCCTGGCCTCTGGACTTTGGGAGGCGTCAGCAGATCCGCTCCCGCACAGAATGACTTATCGCCGGCACCAGTGATAATCGCTACCCGGGACTCCTCGTCCGCCTGATACTCCTTCCATGTATCCTCAAGGTCGAACATCATGTCCAGTGTGAGGGCATTCCTCTTATCCGGACGATTGAGAGTGATGATCCATATCTTTCCATCTTCCTTTTTTTCAACGATAAATTCCTGTTCTTCAGTCGTCATACAAACCTCCTTCTGAAAATGGATGCCTAATCTATCCAACACCATGATTTTCTATGCCAGTGATGGATAAGTAATACCGGGATCAGGAGCTCGGCTTGAAATGGTCGATGTCCAGAAGGCTGGCCTCGCGCTCCTCTTTGAACACCGGCTCCAGACGCATCCCTATCTTAATATTTTCGGGGTCGACTTCACCCAGGATGCCGTAGAAACCCGTGTCGGCCCCGTCCATCTTGATGATCCCATAAATAATGGGCGGATCTTTGGGCTGGTAGGGCTCTCTGTAGCGGACCACAGTATAGGTTTCCAGCGTCCCCTTACCGCCAAGATCTACCCATTCGCTCATCCTGACAAAGCAGGTAGGGCAGTGCAGCCTTGGCGTTACATAAACCTTGCTGCAGCTCGGGCATTTGATCCCGGTAATTTTTTTATTGTCCCTGATATCTATCAGGAACTTGCTTCCCGTTGCTCCTACGGTAACCTGAAAGGTTGATATCGAGTCTCCTTCAGCCACAACTGGCTTGACAGCTTTAGCGGTCATGCGTTCACCTCTAGTTATTAGTTCCTACTCCACCGGTTGCCAGTGAAGTACGTCGTCGAAGGCTCCGATCCGCTCCTCCGCCGGTCTCCAGACAGCCTCCAGGAGCAGCCCTGGTTTCAGCTTCTCCAGGTCGGTCTCCGAGCACCAGCCATCCAGCCTGGCGCCTCCTTCAAGCTC
>CP070819.1:740435-746888 GCA_020344295.1 Dehalococcoidia bacterium
GGCTTTACCTGTGCCGTCCCATTCGGAACCAACGTCATTAACAACGATTTTGGCCCCTTCCTGCGCCATTAGCAAGGCATGGCTTCTACCAAGACCTCGCCCTGCTCCTGTGATAATCGCGACTTTACCATCCAGCATGCCCATCTTCCTGAAGTTACCTCCTTTTAGTATTTAATAAAATCTATATAATTTATCAGCGATGGATTATATGTGATCCTGGATAACGTTCCTCCTCTCGCCTATTATTTACAAGGATAAATAGGAGACAAAAGAAAGCCCGTACCTCTACCTGTAATAGGGGTGGAGACCGGGCCTGTTATTCGGACCGTATATAATACGCTTGGTTTTCTGTGGCTTAATCAATGGAGCTCCTTAAGCCTAAAACCCCAATATATAATACCGTAAATAAAAGCGATGCGCCACCCCAAAGCTAATGTCCTAGTGTGAGACAATATCCACGTGTAAACGCTGTATTCGATTTTATATCTTCACAATGCTGTGCTAAATCAATAGACATACGATTCTGTGTTGATACTTAAAAGAATGAATCCGTAATGTACTCATCACCGCCGATGATTTGTTCCTTTCCCAGCACAGCGATTTCATCGTCTGACATTCCAATAATTTCTTTGTAGACATAGTCATTATGCTCGCCTAGACATGGCGGAGGTTTTCGTATGCTCAGTGGGGTTTTATTCATATTAAAAAGCATTCCGGGATAAAGATGCGTACCAGCCTCGCGGTGGCTTACAATTTCAAAGAATCCGCGGCATTGCAATTGAGCATCATGATATGCATCTCGCTGGTCAATTACAGGACCGGCGGCAACATCTTCCTTCTGCAGGATATACATCACCTCGTAGTTGTCGTGTCGGCTTGTCCACTCCTCGATGTATTTATCGAGTTCATCCTGATTATTCAGACGGCCATCGCAGGTGGCGAATCTATCGTCGCTCGTCCAGGGAGGATTGCCGAGAGCGCGGCATAGCCCCATCCACTCTTCGTCGGAGGTGACGGATATGACAACCCATTTGTCCTCACCGCGACAACGGTATACACCGTGCGGAGCCATCGTCGGGTGACGATTCCCCATAGGTTCTTGCACTCTAGCGTTCATGGTGTAGTCCATAAATGCCTCTCCGAGGTGAGGTATGACGGTTTCGATTTGAGCCAGGTCAATAAACTGCCCCTTACCGGTGCGGTTGCGGTAGTGCAGTGCACAGAGGACAGCGAAGGCTGCAGTTGCGCCAGAAGATGCATCGGCATGGAATAGAAGTGACTGAGTGGTGGTGTAGTCCTCATCGGGATAGCGTGTGAGCCAGGTATGACCGGCCAGTGCTTGAAGCTGAGCGCCGAATAGAGAACAGTACTTATGGGGGCCACTACAACCTAGAGCTGGCATGCTGAGATAAATGAGGTCGTCCTTTGCCTCTTTGAGGACATCGTATGTAAGACCGAGTTTCTCCATAGTGGCGGGAGCATTACTCTCAAAGAAGACGTCGCTCACTTTAATGAGCCTTTTTAAGACATCTACGCCCTCAGGTCGGGTGAGATCAATGCAGCAGCTTATCTTATTTCGACCCAGGGCATGGAACATTACGAAGCGCTCCCAGGGCCTGTCGCCTGCCCAATGGTCCACGTATGTTTGAATACCGCTGGTGCCCCCAAAGGTTGCTCCCGTAGTAGGCACTAGTTCTTGAGGAGGCCGGGGCATGTATCCCCTGGTAATGGTAGGAAAACGCTGGATGGATTCAATCAAGATGACCTCGGCTCCCAGATCGGCCAGCAGCATAGTTGCGAAGGGGCCAGCGAACACAACCGGAATTGCAATAATTCTGACACCGTCTAAAGGCAGTCTTTCCATATCATTGTCCTCCAGCTTATAAATCTAGATGGTACCGCTCTCGCGGAGTTTTACAAGCTCTTCTCGAGAGTAACCGAGACGGTCGCAATAGATCTCTTCATTATGCTGCCCGAGAAGTGGTGCCGGATTTCTTATCTGCCAGGGCGATTCCGTGAGTTTAAACGGAGCACCAGGGTAGGCAATTTTCCCGGTCTCTGGATGTTCGATCTCAGCAAAATATCCCCTTTCCTGTAGATGGACATTGTTTAGAATATCGGCAGGACTGTTAACCGGCGCGCTCGCGATTTGGGCTTTGAGAAATCTCTTGAAAAGCTCCTCTCTCGTATGATCAGCCAGCCACGAGTACCATATAGCATCGAATTCCATACCGGCCTCAGCGCTGAAGATATTCTGGAATCTAGGATCATCCTTAAGTTCAGGCATCTTCATAGCTTCAAGGTATCTCGGCCACCATTGAGGCAGACTGAGGGTGTTAATGAAACCGTCCTTACAGGGATAGACACCCTGGGGCATGATCAGCATCCTGACCGCTTCACGCGGCGGAGGCCAGCGGGTTGTAAGAACACCGGCACAGGCATAGCCCAGAAGGTAAATAGCCCGTCTGTCGGTGCTCCCTGCCTGCGTCTCCATTATCGATATATCGATATGTTGTCCCAGCCCCCGGGACCTTGCAGCGTAGAGAGCACCCATAGTTGACACAGCCGCAACAGTTCCGGCCTGATACTGGCCTACATTCCCGCCGAGCTTTAATGGTTCTCTTCCCGCTATACCGGTGGAGCACATCTCACCACCCATTGCATACTCAACAATTTCAGTGGCCCTGAAATCACAATAGGGCCCAGTCTGCCCAAAGCTTGAGATGGAAACCATTAGTAAAGAGGGATTCAACTGCTCTAATGATTGATAATCCAGACCAAGGTCTGGCATAACTCGCGGGCGGAAGTTCTCTATAAGTATATCGGCATCTTTCACCAATTCCTGAATAATCTTCTTCCCCGTTGCCGTTTTCAGATTGAGGGTGATCCCTTTCTTGTTGGTATTCAGATGGAGAAAAAGGCCGCTTTTCTCAGGGTGTGGATCATCTTTATAGAATGGCCCCACTCTTCTGGCGGGATCACCGACACCGGGTTTCTCAACTTTAATGACCTCGGCACCGTAATCCGCCAGAAGCTTGGTGCAGTAAGGGCCAGCTATATGCCAGGTTAGATCAATTACCTTGATATCCGATAGAGCTAAGTCAGTCACAGTTGATACCCCCAGAGTATAAATATTCAGGCAAGGCTTCGAAACAGGCAGAACTGATGTTTGGTGGCGACTACTATAGCAGGATAACAGGGGGTTGTGCAATACACAGCTTGGTATGTCAAATGCAGTATTGTGACCAAGTTTCTCTCATACGGCGCTAACCTTTCTATTACTTTATCGTTCTAATAACCGAATGAATATAAGACAGGGGAAAGGAAATGGGAGCAGCAATGATGCGGATAACCACTGCGATTCTTGTGATAGCAGTGATCGTCTCTGGAATAGGAGTGTCCGTCGCACAGGATATCGGAACAGAGGTACAGGTTTTAGCGGTCGAGACACCACAAACTGTGGAAGTAAATACACCGGCGCCAATAATGGTGACGGACAGGGAGAATGGGACACCTGTACCTTCAGCAAGCGTTTACGAATTAACATGGCCGCATCTGAGTTTTAACGATGTTAGCAGAATGATACTGACACCTGCATATGAATGCGTGTTTCTAGGCAAGACGACAAACGATGGTTCAGTTGAGCATGCATTCGACCGAGTTGGTAGAGTTCTTGTTCTTGCGACAAAGGAACAATGGGGACCGGGCATTGCAAGCTTTATGGTTAAGCCGCAATTGACAGGCAAGCTGGCGATAGACGCACCCACACGGGCTCCAAAAGATGAGTCAGTTACTGTCGGAGTGGTGGAGAGAGATAGCGGGGATCACATAGCCGGGGCTGATCTTTGGGCCATCGAGTTGCCTGCACGCTGTTTATACTTAGGAACCGATGTACATTTTGGCGAACTGAATAAAATGATAATAGGTTTGAGCGAAAATAGTGAGAATAATAGTGGTAACATTACCCAGATAATTAAGAGCATTGGTGAACACCTTGATCAAACAGATAGCCGTGGTGTAGTGGAATGGGTATGTGACGAAGTGGGAATGTACTTGTTGGTAGCAACAAAGAGTGAGTACGTACCCGGATTCCGAGTAATAGCTATTGTGGAAGACAATGCGCTGGTCATTGCAGCCAAACACATGATGGCTGACATAGGTGAGAGCGTGAATTTCGCCGCAAGGACAAAAGGTACAGGAACTCCGGTTGATGGGGTCGATCTATATATAATGGAGCCTAGTTGGTTACGATCGGGGGCAATTAATCTTAAAGATATTGTTAAAGAAGGAAAGGCCCTGGAGCAGATGGCGATTGAGAACGGAGAGTATATAGGAACTACCGATGAAAACGGTCAGTGGATATACCAGTTTCAGGAAAAGGGTATTTATCTTGTGGTAGGTATTAAGGAAGGCTATGTAACAGGTATCACATCTGTTTATATCGGTCAGTTTGGAGGGTTAAGGCAGTTACTTCCTATACCGCAGATCAAACGTTTTAAGGAGAGACTCGGACCAGAATGGCATCAGCTGTATACACAGGGCTTGGGACAACATATGGATTTGCATGATACGCCTAAGCGGTTTAGAAGATATGAAGCTAATACTGATCAAGTGATTTCACAACGAAGACAACTATAATTGCTTGTAATTAAGAGGTGTGTTTAGCTATGGTTTACCTACGCTCCTTACCTGAGTTATACTGGCAGCCAGTCACCGCCGTTAAGGAGCCACGGTTGCAGAAAGATGAGATAATTGCCCGACAGATAAGGAAGCGAGATCCGGAGGCATGGGCAAGGATATATGAGGAGTTCTTTCCGAGGATATATAGATTCATCGCCTTGAAGGTGAGGAATAGAACCGAGGCAGAGGACTTGACAGAGCAGGTGTTTCTCAAAGCACTTGAGGCTAGTCCATCTTTCAAATGGCGCGGGGCGCCGATATCGTCATGGCTGTTTCGTATAGCGCACAACCAGGTCATTGATTATTATCGAACAGATAAATCGAGGAGACTGTTACCTCTGGATGAGTCCCTGGCAAGCGATGGGATTGATCCGGAGAAGGCCGCGGAAACAAACTGGGAGGTTCGGCAAGCGATAATAGCGGTTAGCGAGCTCACACAAGCACAGCGTAATGTGATAGAGCTGCGCTTTGCCGGTGGATTGTCTACTGCTGAAGTAGCGAAAGTATTGGGAAAACGGCAGGGAGCTGTGAAAGCACTGCAGCACAGCGCGATTGCAGCCCTGCGGAAGAAGCTGTCTAGGTGTAATGACTATGACCGAACGATTTAAAGACATTTTAGATGATTGCTTAGACCGGGTAACCAAAAGAGGTGATACGATAGAGCAATGCCTGGAAATATACCCAGAGTGGGCAGATGAGCTTGAACCGTTGCTTAGGATAGCGGTTTCTGTCAAGGCAGCAACTTCTTTTAGGGCGCGACCCGAGTTCCAGATATCAACGAAGTCAAAGATAATGTCCGCGATTGCTGCCAGGAGAGAGGAACAGGAAATAAAGGGATCGTCTTTATGGGTCAGTTTTCAGCGAAGATGGGTTGTAGCCGTCTCTCTTATCTTAGTACTCCTGATAACAGGCGCTGGTACAGTAGGTGCATCTATGAATAGTCTGCCCGGAGACCTGTTGTACCCGGTAAAGACGGCGACAGAGAGAGTGCAGGTTTTTTTCACCTTCCAGAATGAGGCTAAGGCGAACCTATATACCAAATTCGCCGAACGAAGGGTTGAAGAAATTGAGGCTTTGGTTGCGGGGCGGAGGGATATCCCCGATGTGGTGCTGACAAGAATGAAAACAGATACGCAACGGGCATTGGATTTGGCTACTGAAAATGGTTCATTTAAGAGCGAGGTTGTTGTGAGAATAGTAAGGTTGACCGACGACCAGAAAGTGTTACTGCAGAACGTATGGGTAAATGCTTCTCCAGAGCTTAAAGAGAGAATTAAAGATGCTCTGGATAGATCTGTAGAAGCTAATCAGCGAGCGGTAGACATAGAAAAAAGGATGCTCAGGCCTCAGGAATATAATCAGATGCCTTCGATAAAAGATTGGTCTTCGACAGAAATTGAAAAAACACCGCCGAATGAATCTCTGATCAGAAACTCAAGAAATAGATGTCTCACGCCTTAGTGGAAACGATTATTCTTCTGACTGTACTGTCATATCTTCTGACTGTACTATCATAGGCCCCTTTTCGGCTGGGGACTTTCTTTTCAGCATTAGGAAGTTCCTCTTCTACATCGTCTACTTCGTTCATTGCGCGAATGGTCTCCATCAGTGGAGTGGGGCTATCCAAAAGTATTCTAATTGTTATGCCCTTATCGACAGAGCCACCAAGGTTCAGTACATCAATGTGTGGCGTCTCCTTCAATCGCCTATGGAGTTTAAGCATTCTGTCAAGGGCGACAGGTGGAGGCAGCGCCAGTTCAACAATTCCATCGA
>CP070819.1:746988-749488 GCA_020344295.1 Dehalococcoidia bacterium
ATAGAATGGCAAAAAATGATGCTCGCACATTGAATAAAAAGGTATATCCTTAAATACAACCATTTCATGGTGTTCTTCATCGAAGCCTACCTTTAATTCCTCCCTTGGGTCCTGAAATGCACCGGCAAAAACTTCGCTATACATCTCGGCAATGCGCCGCGGTGTATTCACAAGGCCTTCGCGATTGGGGTCTTCACCTATCGCTTCGATTATCGAGAACACCGCCTGTTCTATTTTGTCTTTATCTATCACTGACTACAGACCCCCAGAAATCACTGTTATTGGATAAATAGGTTATATGCATAAGATAAAGCGCTTCAAATATTCGTTCAGTTCTTAAGTATCTCTTTTTCAACGATATCGAAATCCGCCGGCAGTTCTATTGGTGGGGTCGCATTCTTTATCGCTGTATCGGGGTCCTTCAATCCGGAACCTGTAATGACACAGACAATTTTCATTTTTGAGAAGTCATGACCGCTATTACTAATTTTATAAAGGCCGGCAAAAGATGCAGCGGATGCCGGTTCGCAGAAGATACCCTCATAATGAGCAAGACGCCGGTATGCATCCAGGATGTCATCATCGCTAACGCAGTCGATAATACCACCAGACTCGTCTCTGGCGTTAACGGCATATTGCCAGCTGGCCGGATTACCAATTCTTATTGCCGAAGCAATAGTATGAGGCTCAGATATTACCTCACCGCGCACGATAGCTGCCGATCCTTCCGCTTCAAAACCCATCATCCTAGGCGTCTTGCTTGATCTGCCAGCCTCCTTATACTCTTTAAATCCCTTCCAGTAGGCTGTAATGTTGCCTGCGTTACCCACTGGAATAAAGAGATAATCAGGTGCATCGCCCAAGGAATCGACTATTTCAAACGGAGCAGTTTTCTGTCCCTCAATGCGGAAGGGATTAAGTGAATTGACAAGCTCTATAGGATGTTTCTGCGTAATAGCGCGCACGAACTCTAAAGCCTTATCGAAATTACCATCTATAGCTAGAACTGTGGCACCGAAGGTCATAGCCTGAGCCAGCTTTCCCATAGCTATGTTGCCTTTGGGGACTATAACGAATACCTTGAGTCCGAACGCTGCGCCGAATGCGGCCGCCGAAGCACTGGTATTACCGGTTGATGCGCAGATAGCGGCAGAGCTTTTAGATTCGACTGCCTTTGCCACAGCAACTACCATACCACGATCTTTGAAAGAACCGGTAGGATTACATCCCTCGAGCTTGAAGTACAGCTCTCCACAGCCTATCTTTTTTTCAAGGTAATGTGATCTGACGATCGGGGTGTTACCCTCACCTATCGTAATAATTGGAGTCTGTGACGTGACGGGTAGAAACTGGCTGTATTTCTTAAGAAGACACTGTTCCATGCGTCTCTAGTCTGTGACCCTGATCAGGTTACCGATTTCTCTAACTACAGATAGAGCCTCGATTTCATGCATCGCCTTCTGCATCGATGATTCCTGTGAAGGATGGGTCATAATAACGATCTCCGCTGTCTGAGACTTCACATCAGCCTCTTTTTGTATGGCTGAAGCTATGCTAATCGAATGATCGCCCAGGATCCGAGATATTTGAGCTAAAACGCCTGCCTGATCATCGATGGTCAATCGCAGGTAGTAACGGGTAATGATATCCGAAATAGGTGTCAGTTTTTTTGTTCTATAAGGTTCAAGTTTAGCTTTAGGAGGCATACCAATCTTGATGTCATTTGCCAGCTGTAGGACATCGGCGATAATAGCACTGGATGTTGGTTGTGGCCCTGCACCACGACCATAGAAAATAACCTTGCCGGTAAGGTCTCCTTCTACTTCTATAGCATTGAATACGCCATCCACTTTAGCCAGTAACACATCTTCGGAAACTAGGGCTGGATGTACTCTTACCTGAACGGCATCATTTTCCTGTTTTGCTATGGCAAGCAGTTTTATCGCGTATCCAAACTCCTGAGCGTACCTGAAGTCACGTGATGCCAGCCTGGAGATACCCTCACAAAATATATCATCGGGATGTACCTCCATACGAAACGCAAGTGTAGCTAATATTGCGAGCTTATATACAGCATCAGTTCCCTCTATATCGTTGGCAGGATTGGCCTCAGCATAGCCCAACTCCTGTGCCTGCTTGAGAACGGTGGCAAAATTGGCGTTCTCTTTTGCCATCCTCGTGACGATATAGTTGGTTGTCCCGTTGATAATGGCGTTTATGGAGCGTATCGTGTTTGCTTGAAGGTCCTGTTTCAGCGGACTTACTATCGGTATACCTCCGCCAACGCTGGCTTCATAACGGATCTCAACATGGTGTTCGGATGCCAGAGCAGCTAACTCCGGGCCGTGTTTAGCTATAACTTCCTTATTAGCAGTAACTACATGCTTGCCCTGTGATATGGCTTTTTTAATATAGTCATAGGCGTCAGTATCGCCACCTATAACTTCAATGACGATATCTATATCGGGATCATTCAGCAGATTGCTGGCATCTGTGGTGA
>CP070819.1:749588-757260 GCA_020344295.1 Dehalococcoidia bacterium
CCGCATCGACACCCTTTCTCCTTTTAGTCTTTCGGGCCTCTGGATTCTTCGAGACGTTGGAAGAGTCCGCTGCCCGTAGCCCAATAGATAGACGTTTCACCGGTGAGAAGGACGTTAATCAGGGCAGGCCTATCGGCATTGAAGGCACGCTCCAGAGCGGGACGTATTTGCTGTGGCTGCTCAACCAGCTCCCCGTGACATCCCATCCCCTGTGCGATGATGTCATAGCGTGTACTCTGGGACAGATCGGCGGCGATCGGGCGGTCTTTCCATACCGTAACGTGCTTTTCCATGCCCCAGGCGCCATCGTTGCCCACTATAGTAACTACTTTAATTCCGTAACGGCTCATCGTCTCCAGCTCCATGCCGTTGAAACCGAAGGCAACGTCGCCGCTGAGCAGGACCACCTGTTTATCGGGATGTGCTAGCTTGGCTGCGATAGCAAATCCGGGGCCGACTCCCAGACACCCCATGGGCCCCGGGTCCAGCCAGTGGCCCGGTTTGTGTATCTTGAGCGCCCGGGCGGCGAAGTTGACGAAGAATCCCCCGTCGCCGATCACGATATCGTCCGGGGTCAGGAAGTGCCTGAGTTCACCGATAACACGAAGATGGTGAATAGGGACCATATCTGACGTCATCCACTCCTCATCCTTAGCTATCCCTTCCGCATGCAACTGGCGCATTCTATTCAGCCAGCCCGAGTCATGTCGCTTCTTGCCCCTGGTCTCATCGAGAAGCTGGCGCAACACCGATCTGGGATCTCCCACGATGCCGACGTCAACATCCCGGTTGCGGCCGATTTCGCTGGCATCGATGTCAACCTGTATGATCTTCGCTTCTCTCGCCCAGGCGGGTGGACGCCCGTAGTTCAGCCGAAAATCAAACGGTGCCCCAATAACCAAGATGACATCAGCTTCCTTCAATGCAGGCCGCCGTGCGTATGAGAAATACATCGGATGATCGGGCGGCACACAACCCCGTCCGAGGCTGTTGAGAAACACGGGAGCATCGAGGCCTGCCACAAGATCCTGCAGCTCCTCACCAGCCTGTGACCAGTAGACTCCACCACCGGCAATAACTGCCGGCCTCTGGGAGTTCAGCAGAAGCTGTGCAGCCTGCTGGATGTAATCAGGGTCACCATACGTCCTCGCCTCAGTACGGTATTTAGAAGGGAAAAATACCTCCGATTCGTCGAATTCCCGAAAGAGCTCGGCGCTTGGAGCTTCGAGATATACCGGACCGGGTTTACCAGCGAGTGTGTTGCGGAAGGCCATGCCTATGTACTCCGGTAAACGCTTGGCATCGTAGCAGACGCGGGCCCATTTGGTGATAGGACGCACCAGCTCGATGTAGTCTCTGTCGATCTCCATCAGCTCGCCGAGATCGTTAAAAGCTGGATGATACGTGCCTCTGCCGATAAACACCACGGGACTGGGCGTCAGGTGGGCATTGATTATGCCGGTGCAGGCATTTGTTAAACCGGGTCCGAAGTCGACGATAGCTACTCCAGGCTTGCCGGTTATCCGCGACCAGCCGTCAGCGGCAGTAGCTGCGCCTTGCTCACTACGCATGCCGATAACCTCGATTCCCTCGGCCTCACAACCCTCGTAATAGGGAGCCATGACAACTTCACAGAGTGTGAAGACATATCTGACTCCTTCAGCCTTCAGGGCTTTAGCTGCTATACGCCCGCCATCTACGTTTGCCATAATCTCAGTAACAAGTCTAATTCGCTTGTTTCACTGTATGGAAAATGGAAGTACAGTGCGCTATCAACATAGAGATCTATACAAAGAAATATCGTGGGCTAATTTGCATGCTTACGGCCACCGCTTCTCTTGAAGGCATCTACTGTTTCCATGAAGGAATCCACCCTCTTCATGGTTTCGGCCTCGTTGTAGTCGCGCAAATCAACAATATCGCTCTCCATGAACATAATAGGTATCTTTACGTGCTTTTGTACCAGGTTGTTGAAATGAATTTGACCGAGGCTCTGATACCGGCACGACCTGGTCATGTGCATCATCAGACCGTCTACGTCGTACTCTTCGATCCGGTTGAGTATACGCTGAACACGTGAGTGCCCACAGCCATTGTTCAAGGCATCGTCCCAGTATTCGACTCTCTGATTCCAGGTTCTCTCAGCCAGTATCTCCAGAGAGTGGGTCATTCCTTTTGGTATTTCGAACTCCGGCCAGGGTCCGTAGTCCGACGCCTCCATAACGAATACCGCTCCAAAGGTCTCGAAGTAATTTATAATAGCCATTGTGTGCCACGGTGGAAGCCCGCCAGCCCACAGCAGCCGGTATTTTTCGTCATCTAATACACCCTTATTATGGTTGACTTTGAATTGCAGTTCACCGAGCAATTCCCGATAGAAGCTCAGCGTCTCCCGTGAAGCCAGATCGAAAACAGCGGGGACGATTGCACTGAAATGGTCCTCCGATGGCATGGGGCCGGGGTGATGCTTGCGCAACTGGTAGGCACTCCACCACGTAAAGAGGGACTCATTGCCCCTGTTTACCAGGAAGCTCAATCGATCCCAGTCCATCTTCTTGTCGAGCAGCTTTTCCAGGAATTCAATGAGCCTTTCGAATTGCTCTATCTGGTACTTGATAACGTGTGGCTTGAAGTCTGCCAAGTCCGCGTCGAAGGGGGGAATCTGCATTACATCGTAGCTGAAACAGGGGATATCCCAGAAGCGTCCCATCGCCTGGTACCACTTGTATCTCAGGTCACAGCCGGCACTGCAACTCAGCATAATATCCGGCGCAGGTATGCCGCCATCGGGGACATTCGGCGGCATATGGCCCAGCTCCTGTCTTACGATGTCAAATCCAATGATATTGCGGCAATATCCACAGAGATTATTTGAGTAGCCATCGGCTTCCGCTCTAATGAGGAATGGCTCGGCTGCTCTATATGCCGCGCATACCCCGCCGTAATGCTCAGTGTAAACGGATGTTACATCCATAGCTAGCAGAATCTCATGATAAGCACACCCCCCCATGCAATACGCTACAGGCCTGCCCTCCTCCTTAGCCTGATTCGCCTTGTCATGCATTGCCCGCGAGAAATGCCGTATTTTTCTCACCGTCTCCGCCGCATGAACCGCTGTAGTCTTCTTCTGCTCCGTCATTGTGCTCCTCCTGATGCGTTAGGGGATATTCGTTGACACTCCTTCAGTCGATCATCTCAAGAAATGCCTGTACTCTCGTCCTCAATTGTCCGATAGTGGTAGTGCTGTAATCATCCTCTATATGCAGGACCGGGATGCCTGCATCCTGGAAATAGTCCCTTACCCCGGGAGCATCCAGCTCGAAAGTATCACAATATCTCACAACGTAGAGAATAACTCCCTTTACGTTATATTCTCTGGCGAAGTCCATGAGATAGCCGAACCTGTTGTCCATATCTTCTTTATAGCTTCCTGTTCTCTGCCAGTAAGTGCGTGGACAGGCGACTTCTCCCAGGTAGCGGTCACTTATGCTGCGCAGAGGATTACCGTTGGCCTTGACATCATGCCAGAAACATCTCACTCCAAGACAGTGATCATCCACTACCACGTTGGCTCCACTCTCCTCTATTAGCTCAATGAGAGCGATACTGTCGATTTCACCACCATAGACAAGCAAACGTGTCTTTTCGCTGGTAGGATTGGGACGATTCTTGACCTCCTCTATCACCTGTTCCAGAAGTTCGTTGCTTTCCTCCACAGGTATAACACGTATAGCTACGAGTACCTTGGTCATCTCAGTCCCTGAGAGCAGAGGGGGCGACTGTTTCCGCAATTCGTAAAGTTCCCGCAGGAGAGATCTATTCCGGTTATAGAGTTCGATGGCATCATTGAGCTGTCCGTCGGTGATCTTGCTACCGGTAAAGTTCTCCAGACTCGTTCTGAAGCGCCCCAGTTCCACCTCGAAGTATTCGAAGGAGGTGGGGAATGTCATGTGGGGGCTGTCTATGAAATATGAATACGAGGGCGTAATAGGAACGATATCGGATGCCCAGATGCCATATAGCGCGTAGATATTGTCGCATGTATGCGGGACGACCAGGCCGTCGATGAAATCATATCGCCCCTTGAGAGCTATATCGAGACAGCTCCGGGCGAAGGGACAGGCGATGTTCTCTAGATGAGCATCGGCACGTGTGATCGGCTCTTTGACGTCCCCCAGAATCCTGACCGGGACAAGCCCGGCGGCAGCGATCATTTCCACCGGGGCCAGGCAACAGAAATACCCGATCACCTTCTTCCCCTGAGCTTTCAGTTCCTCTGCCCTGCTGTTCCGGTGCTCGTAGAGATCCTCAACTCTGGCGAGTCCTTTACTATTGCTTGTTGACATAGCTTCAGATCCTTCCTCTTGTATGATTTAGCAGGATCACTCCATCTTTCCTTTATATATTGCGAGCGGCAGCAGCTCCTTCCTGAGTTGCCTTGTAAACATCTTCCGGTCGTTCGCAGTGGTTCACCGTGAGAAGCTCATAGCTTCCTGCCTGCAGCAAGTCGATCAGTTTGTTGTCTGGTTCCGAGCCATAAGCAAGGATCACGCTACCAGCCTTAATAGATCCATCCTTCCCATCAGCATCCCTGTAGTACACCTGATCGCCCTTGATTCTGACGACATCCGTGCCATTAAAAACCCGGATTCCGTATTTAGGCAACCTTTGTGCCAGCACCGCTCTGGCATCCCTCTCAATGCCGTAGCCAATTTCCTGCCCGGATTCGATGATGACCGTCTGGATGTTCCTTCTCCTCAGGAATTCGGCGGTCTCAAAGCCGATATTTCCCCCGCCTAGGATGACTGCCGTCCCTTTTGTATCGACTTTGCCATTCAGGACATCGTCAGCATGGACCACATTACTCTGTTCGATACCAGGTATTTGGGGGATTATCGGAGAATACCCAGAAGTAACTATCACAGCGTCCGGCTTAATCCGCTGCAGGGCATTAGCATCGATGAGCTTGCCAAGCTGTAGGCGCACTCCCATCTTCTTTAACGTGGCTACCTTCGCTTTGATATAAGGGCTAATTAACCAGGACCAGCGTCCACCCAGTTTCTCGTTTTCGTCCCACAACGTGACCTGGTGTCCCCTCACCCGGGCTATTCTGGCAGCCTCCAGTCCGGCGGGGCCTCCGCCAATTATGACTACTTTCTTCGGGCTATCTGCTTCGGGCTCAACTTCACCCTCATGAGCTAACTCGGGATTCATCAGGCAGCGTACCGGCCCCATCCCGCGTTCGGCTGCAACACATGTGTTGCAAGCAAGGCATTGGGTGATCTCGCTGTATCTGCCTTCACGAGCTTTTACGGGCAAATCGGGATCGGCCAGGAGCGCGCGCCCCATCACCACCAGATCGGCCTTCCCCTCCTCCAGGATTTTCTCGGCCAGCCTTGGATTATTGATTCTTCCGGCCACCATAATGGGCACATTAACTTCCTTCCGTATCTCCGCGGCCAACGGCACAAGGCATCCGGTGCGAAACAGCATCGGTTGTATCAGCCACTCCAGACTGAACGGGTACACACCCGCCGACACGCTTATGGCATCAATACCTGCCTCCTCCAGCAACCTGGCCACAATTCTGCTTTCCTTCAGGGTAAGACCGCCATCAACGTGCTCATCGGCGGACAACCGGAACAGAATAGGAAAATCAGAACCGACTTTCTCCCGGGTTCGGGCAACGATCTCCGTGGCAAACCTCGCCCGGCCGTAGGTGTCTCGACCATACTCATCGGTCCGCTTGTTGGTGTGAGGCGAGAGAAACTGGGCTACGAGATGGCCGTGCGCGCCGTGAATCTCCACAGCGTCGAATCCCGCGGTCTTGGCCCGTTTAGCCGCCTCGGCGAACCTATCCACAATCTCGCCGATCTCCTCTTTCGGAAGCTCTCTGGGCTGCTCAAGGAATGGCCAGTCGAAGAGGATGGGCGAGGGAGCCACCGGCGGTGTGCCGGTGAACATTGACATCGCTCCCCGGCCGGGATGCATCAACTGGAGGGCCGCCTTTGCCCCCTCAGCCTTTATTGCACTCGCTACCCGCGACAAGCCGTCAATGTACTTATCTTCCGAGAGCCTTAACTCTGTTGGGATGAGAATCTGCACTGGGTCCGGAGAGCAGTATTCGACAATAATGAGCGCTACCCCGCCCCTAGCCCGTCTGACTAGATAGTCGATCAGCTTCTGGCTGACAGTACCGTCGACCTCTGGGAGGCCGCTGCCCATCGGCGCCATCACAATCCGGTTCTTCAGCTCCATGCTGCCGATCTTTGTCTTCTCGAAAAGCTTATCCACGTCCTCTCCCTATAGCATGGAATCTGCCCATTCTTGTGTAATGGATATAGACTACATCCACAGCGGCATCATATGCACCAAACACAGGGCACCGAGTCTGCTGTAGTAATACCCGCGAAGCTGACCTATTTATAAAGTAAAGCGTTACCGCTCAGCTTCATAAGATCCAGATACTCGTGACTGTTATCAGCTACCCTTCCATACCTTCTCGATGCTGACAACCTCCTTACTGCCTATCCTGCCTTTAGCCTTAAGAAGAGGCCATCCCCTCTTCCTGTACAAATCCGATATCTCGTCAGTAACCCCGTGCATACATAGTTCTTTTGTTTCCGCGGGCAGTTTCGTTTGATCCAGATTCGGCATAACACCCATATGCATTCCCATGGTCGACGAGAAGATACTGTGCAGCAGCCTCTTCTCCACGATGACGTTGATCACCGCGGGTTTTCCTGAATTGAAGGACCTCTCCAGGGCAGGACGAATCTGCTTCGGTTCGGTGACAAACTCACCGTGACACCCCATGTACTCGAACATCTTGTCGTATCTGATGTCTGGCAGCATGCCGGTGGGGTCTATCTGGCCCTTGAAGAACATCCAGATCCCGCTCATCCACTCGCTGTCGTTGTATACCATATAGACGACCGGCAGTTTGTACCTTGCCGCTGTCTCGATATCCATCCCTGCGATCCCCATGCCGCCATCGCCCATGAGGAAAAACACCTGCTTGCCCGGCCTTGCCAGCTGGGCTCCGATGCCCATCCCGATCCCCTGGCCGACGCCGGCATGCTCGCCCCCGTCCAGCACCTGCCCGGGGAACTTCGCCTTGACCTTGTCGGTGAGGAAGTTGCTGCCGGTAAAGGAGTCCAGGATGATGGTGGCACTGTCGTCGAGGAAGTCGACAACTTCCTGGTTCAGGATAAAGGGATGCACCGGCTTGTCATTCCTGACCTCGTCTACGCTTTCTGCTCTTCCCGCTTCAAATGAATCCCTGATCTTGGCCATATGCTGCAGCCAGGCGTCTCTCTTCGGCGGTTTCTTCATCTTGCTCCGGGCACAATCGATCATCTGCCGCAGTACCGTCTTGGGGCTGCCTATGATCTCCATCTCGGTGGGCAGGGGGAACCAGGCCTCCGTCGGCGACTGGTCAACGACAATCCATTTCGCTCCACCTGGCCAGACAGGGTCCAGGCCGAAGTTCTCGATGTTGCTCATCAGTATCCCGAGGATCAATAGAACGTCGGCCTCGCCCCAGAACCGCAGCCTCCAAGCTGTTTTAACCGATAGAGGATGGTCCTCGGGCAGCGCTCCCCGGGACAACCTTCTGCCGTTAACTGGTATCTGCAGCAACT
The DNA here is from genome assembly GCA_020344295.1 of Dehalococcoidia bacterium. Taxonomy (GTDB): domain Bacteria; phylum Chloroflexota; class Dehalococcoidia; order SZUA-161; family SZUA-161; genus SZUA-161. The sequence goes on from CP070819.1 coordinate 757,232, forward strand.
CCGCGAACTCCCGCAGCTCCTCGAAGCCG
>CP070819.1:757360-760835 GCA_020344295.1 Dehalococcoidia bacterium
AAGCTGCTCAGCATTAGGGACCACCTCGTTCGTGATAAAGCGTGCCGCCGTTTTAATAATCATCTCGTGCTCTTCGCCGAAGTCCTCGGGCGTGGACACTTCCGCCGGAGGCACATCCTCAAAGAGAAACGAACCTCCCTTTCTGATAACTTTCTGCTCCATGACTTCCCCCTTTTTTATTGGTCTCTTTCGAATACGCCTGCCGCCCCCATGCCACCTCCGATGCACATGGTAACCAGGCCATACCTGGCATTTCGCCGCTCCATCTCGTGGAGCAGCTTTGTGGTCAGATACACCCCGGTACAGCCCAGTGGATGTCCCAGGGCGATAGAACCCCCGATCACGTTCAACCTACTCATGTCGATGCCAAGCTCTCTGACAACGTACAGGGACTGAGACGCAAACGCCTCGTTCAACTCGATCAGATCGATCTGGTCGAGGGTGACTCTGGCGTTTTTCAGCGCCTTAGGCACAGCTACCACCGGCCCTATACCCATGATCTCAGGATCGACTCCGCCTACTCCGAACGACCTGAAGACGCCCATAGGCTCCAGATTTAAATCATCCGCCTTCTCCCGGGACATGATCACAACAGCCGCTGCTGCGTCGTTCATCGGGCAGGAGTTCCCTGCAGTTACTGAACCGCCCGCCCTGAATAAAGGCCGCAGTCTTGCCAGCCTCTCCATGGACGTGTCGAACCTTACACATTCATCGGTGTCAAAGGTTTTTTCAAGCTTGACTGTCTTTCCATTCTCGAATGTACGGTCCACCACCTGCACAGGCAGGATCTGATCTTTAAAGACACCCTCGTTAAGTGCTTTAATTGCCTTCTGATGGCTTTCCAGGGCGAATGCATCCTGGTCCTCCCTGCTGATATTGAACCTTTGGGATACATTTTCAGCGGTAAGCCCCATAGTTATATACGACTCAGGCATGGTCTCCATTAAATCGGGGTCGGGGAGCGGCTTGTTGCCGCCCATGGGCACCATGGTCATATGTTCCACACCCGCCGCCACCACTACGTCGGCGAAGCCGCACATAATACTCTGGCTTGCAATGGCAATGGCATTCAAGCCGGAGCCACAGAACCTGTTTACGGTCATCCCCGGTACGTCGCTGGATAGCCCCGCCTTCAGGGCTATGACCCTGCCGATGTTCATGCCCATCTCGGCCTCGGGAAAGGAGCAGCCCATGACTAGGTCATCTATTTCCCGCGGGTCCAGGCCCTTGGCTTTTACGACCGCCTCTTTGACCACCTCTGTAGCTGTATACTCGGGACGTGTGTTCCTGAAAGAACCCGAGATAGCCCTCGCTATCGCTGTTCTTACCGCTGATACAATTACTGCTTCCCTCATCCTCTTGTCTCCTTGCCGTTGGGACTAGTTCCTGAGCGGTCTGCCGGTCTCGATAAAGTGCTTCATTCTGGCCTGGGTCTTCTCCTCTCCGCACAGCGACATGAAGCCCTCCCTCTCCAGGTCCAGAAGGTATCCCTCGGTCACCACGGTATTCAGATCAACATCGCCGCCCGTGAGCACATAAGCCAGTTTCTTCGCAACGACGGCATCGTGGTCGGTTATGTACAGACCCTCGCGCAACATGTATACCATCAGCTCCAGCAGTGCCATACCCGTCCGTCCGGTCACCCTGATTTCATCTCTGTGCCGCGGTGGGCGGTAGCCCCCACCAGCCAGGGAAAGCACCGACTGCTTGGCATCGTACAGGAGATGGTCAAGGTTCATGGTGATCCTGTCCTGCGGCCTGAAGAAACCCAGGGCAAAGGCTTCCTGCGCACATGTCGACACCTTGGCCATAGCGTTCGTTTCGAAAACCTTAGTCACGTAAGGGAGCAGATCGGGTTTGCCCCCACCCGGTATCGCGCTGGGGATCTCCTGGGGCACCCAGTCTGTAGCCCTGAGCAGCATTTCCTTGCAGCCGCCTGCTGAGGGGATTACGCCCATTCCGAACTCAACCTGCCCGATGTACGTTTCCACATACGCCCGGACCATACTCGCTGCCAGACAGACCTCGCTGCCACCGCCCAGCGCCATGCGGAAAGGCGCCGCCACAACCGGTTTCTGTGAGTACTTCAGCGCCATGCAGGCCTGCTGGACATCGCGCATCGCCTGCTCCAGGGCATCCCACATTTTGTTCTTGATCGCGGGGTAAACCTGCTTTATATCCGCCCCGACGCAGAAGTTAACACCGTGATTGCCGATAACCAGCCCTTCGAAGTTATCCTCCACCTCCGCCACGCTATCCCGCATCATCTGTATTACATTGGGATCGATGGCATTGTTCGCGGAATGAAACTCGAGGCAGGCAACGCCATCCCCCATATCGATCAGGCTCGCTCCGGGGTTGGACTTGATCAGCTTAGCCCGATCCTTCAGCGAGGGCAGGAGGATAATCCCGGGCTTCTCTTCGACCTCCACGAAGTCGGTTTTCGCGAAGTCATAGTAGTAGCTCTTGCCGTTTCGCTTCTCGTAGAACCTCTCCCGCCCCGAACTGATCATTCGTGTAACATTCTCAGGTATTCGGTCCCCCTCTTTCTCCATCCTCGCCACTGATTCCTTGAGCCCGACAGCGTCCCAGGTCTCGAAGGGGCCAAGCTCCCAGTTAAATCCCCATCTGATGGCCTGATCCACGGTCAGGATATCATCGGCGATCTCAGGCACTTTGGCCGCGCTGTACAGCAGCATCCTTTTCAGCGCCTTCCAGGCGAAAAGCCCGGCCCTGTCCTCCGAATAGACCAGAGTGCGGATACTGGCAGCCGTGTCTGGTGCTTTCCTAAGTTCTTTCAGAACGGGAAGCTCGACCGCCCTCTGAGGGACGTATTCCATCGTGCTGTAATCCAGGGCCAGTATCTTCGAACCCTCAGGCCCCTGCACCTTCTGGTAGAATCCCTTCTGCGTCTTGTCCCCCAGCAGACCTGACTCCACCATCTGGTTCACGAACTGTGGAACGGCGAAATCCTGCTTCTCCCCTTCATCATCGATATTCTCGGAAACATTTCGTGCCACCTTCAGGAATGTATCCAGCCCCACCATGTCCGATGTCCGGAATGAGGCGCTCTTCGGCCTGCCCATGGGGGGGCCGGTTATAGCGTCCACTTCCTCGATGGTGTAGCCGTCCTCCACCATAGCCTTCATCACCCCGATCACGGCGTGAGCGCCAATTCTGTTTGCGATGAAGTTGGGCGTGTCCTTGGCGAAGACAACGCTTTTACCCAGCCGCCTCTCACAGAAATCTGCTATGAAGGCCAAAAGGTCCTTGTCTGTAGATTTACCCGGGATGATCTCCAGCAGCTTCATGTGCCGCGGGGGGTTGAAAAAGTGTGTGCCCAGGAAATTCGTCCTGGTCTCCCCGGACAGCTCCTCCGATATCTTTTCTATCGAGAGACCCGAGGTATTCGTGCTGATGATGGTGCCCGGTTTGATGTGCCCTTCAACCTTTCGCAGCAGCTCTTTCTTTATCT
>CP070819.1:760935-764369 GCA_020344295.1 Dehalococcoidia bacterium
GTCGGGCCCATATTTCTGCGATACATAGGCGATGACCTCATCGCGACGATCATCTTGAAAGTCCAAGTCGATATCAGGCATCTCTTTGCGCTCCACATTAAGAAAGCGTTCGAAAACCAGCCGGTACGCTAGGGGGTCAATGTCGGTTATGCCGAGGCAGTAAAGGACGATACTGGCCGCAGCGCTGCCACGGACACCGAAGAGAATATTCTGCTTACGGGCAAATGATATAACGTCCCAGATAACCAGGAAATAATTAGCGAATTCGGTTATTCTGATGACTTCAAGCTCGTAGCTGAGCCGATCCACAGCCTGTGATGGCCGTTCGGGGTATCGGATTGCCAGCCCTTGATTGGCGAGGTACGATAATTGTTCATCGGCGGTCTTGCCAGGAGGCAGGTCTATAGAAGGGAGATGGAGACGTCCGAAGTCCAGGTCAAGATTGCAGCAATCGGATATATATTCCGTGTTGGTCAGAGCCTCGGGAAGTTCAGCAAACAGCTCTGCCATCTCCTGGGGGCTCTTAAGGTAGAATGAATCATCGGGCATCTTGAAACGCTGTTCATTATAGATGGTGTTATTCGTCTGAATACAGAGTAGTATTTCATGCGCGTAGGCATCAGCATTGTTAACATAATGCACATCATTGGTGGCTACCAGAGGGATATCAAGCTTGCGGGACATGACAACAAGTTCCTTATTGATCTGATCAAGCTCGGGGATGTTATGTTTCTGTAGCTCTAGATAGAAACTGCCGAAAACCTCTCTGTACCATTTCGCCTCTTTATTAGCATCATCTCGACGTCCCTCTAAAATCAGGCGGCCGAGTTCTCCATGGGGGCAGGCTGAGAGGGCAATCAAACCATCACTATACGTGGAAAGCAGTTCTTTATCCACTCGCGGCCTGTAGTAAAAGCCCTCGAGTTGGGCTGAAGTTGCGAGCCTCAGTAGATTATGATATCCTGCTTCATTTTCAGCTAATAAGACTAGGTGGTATGGATTTTTATCGGATTGATGTCTGCTCTGAATTCCGTCGGGAGCAATATAGAATTCACAGCCCAGAATTGGTTTTATGCCGGCTTCCATCGCTTCGCTATAGAATGCAATTACTCCATATAGTGCTCCGTGGTCGGTTATCGCCAGGGATACCATGCCTAGATCCTTAGCCTTGGCGATAAGTTTGGGGATACGGCACATTCCATCTAAGAGGCTATAGTCGGTGTGGATGTGCAGATGGGTGAACATTGGTCTGTGTTATTATAGCACCGGGTTTTCTCCTGCGGGAGAGGTATTTATTGAAAAACTATTGGCTAATGTGTAAAATTAAGCACCAACTCCTATTAGCTCGAAAATGTCTGTATCGGGAAGGAGGGGGTGAACTCGGGCTAATATGGCGTTGACGGGTAGCCAGAGCTACTTTCAATACAGTAGTCAAACCATCAGCTTTTTTTTTGCTTAGTCGATCAGTGATGTATTAGGTGCATCTGATGATGTTAGACGGTCTGTTTATAAGCCTTGTCGGTATGGGGGCGGTTTTTATAAGCCTTACCATTATTATGTTCCTTATGATGGGTATAGAACGCATTTTTCGCAGTGAAGAACTGTCTGCCGAGGAAATATCGGTTATAGGCGGTGAGATTACATCAGTCTGGCCAGTTACGGCGAGGGTGGAACCCCAAAGTCAGGAAGAGGTAGCAGCCATTGCACTTGCATTAGCCGCGTATATGAAAGAACGGGGTAAACAGATAGGACAGTATATCGCTATACATGGCACTAATTATCAGGTCGAGGTTGGTGATACTGTAGACGATCCTGTCAGTATTGTCGTGAACGGTGAGAAGTATCGTGGCAGTCTAAGTGATAATGGATTGTCTATGGATTTACGAATGGGCTTCAGGGTTGTGTCTGGAGTTGGAGAACGAAAGCAGGGGCGTATTTGGCGTGCAGCTTATCCATTTCTGCAGGGAGGCTTGTGGACACGCCACGGTTGGAGTGGAAGGCATGGAAGCGGCAGGGGGCGATCATAGGGTTTCTGAAGATCGAGAATGGATACAAGCAATTTCTGGGATATATTTGAAGGTTTTAGAGATCTCGGTTCCAATCCCTTGGTCTTAGGGATGCTCGTTATAGGCATTGTACTGATTTTTTTGGGCATCGCCAAGAGGATGGAGCCTCTACTGCTGGTACCAATTGGAACCGGGATTATACTGGCCAATCTTCCTTTGGGCGAGGCGGTCAATCCGGCTACTGGCGAGGTGACTGGGGGATTTCTCTATTATTTCTACGAATACGCTTTGTTTAACGGACTGATACCGCTACTGATCTTCCTCGGTTTGGGGGCACTCACGGATTTCGAGCCACTATTGGCCAAGCCTGTGACCTTTCTTCTGGGCGCTGCTGCTCAATTTGGAGTATTTGTTGCTCTGATTGGCACACTTGCCCTGGGTCTGACCCCATGGTTTGATTTCGGTCTCAAAGAAGCGGCATCGGTTGCCATTATCGGAGGCGCTGAAGGTCCCACTACTATATATGTTGCTGCCAAGATGCAGCAAATTGGCGCAGATCCCGGTATATTCGCTGCGGTGGTGGTTGCGTGCTACTCATATATGGCTCTGGTGCCAATTATCCAGCCTCCCGTCATCAAGCTGCTCACAACAAAGAAAGAAAGGCTGGTCAAGATGCCTTATGCCGAACGACCGGTACCACGGCGGACTAAAATTATTTTCCCTGTTGTCACAATTGTGCTATGTGGACTTTTCATACCGAAGGCAGCGCCACTCATCGGTATGTTCATGTTTGGGAATCTACTCCGGGAATGTGGAGTAGTGGAGAGGTTGGCTGGGGCTGCTCAGAACGAACTGATGAACATCGTCACTATCATGCTTGGCCTCACAGTAGGATCTACGATGATAGCAAAATCATTCTTTACTCTGGACACAATAGCTGTATTCGCTCTTGGTATAGTTGCGTTTATCACGGCAACAGCGGCAGGTGTGCTCCTGGGTAAATTAATGTATATCCTTTCTAAGGGGAAGGTCAATCCTATGATCGGCGCTGCTGGGGTTTCTGCCGTGCCCATGGCAGCCCGAGTAGTACAGAATATGGCTACAAAAGAGGATTCCAGCAATTTCCTGCTCATGCATGCTATGGGGCCGAATGTTGCAGGTGCGATAGGGGCTGCTGTAGCAGGTGGTGTGCTCCTTTCCCTAGTTCATTGATAGACATTAATAAATTCCTGCCTGTTGCTTATTCCGCAACATTCTATCCAATGACTTCTGTTAACTAATTGTTACTTGCCCGCTTAAGTAATGATAACTCATTGAATTATGTGACTCACCTTGCTGTTAGCCGACGGTCGTATGGCTGCTAGAAGTACGATTGGCTGCCGTACGTTAGTAGATTACTTATTAGTACTTTTATCTCGTTGTATTGCA
>CP070819.1:764469-771948 GCA_020344295.1 Dehalococcoidia bacterium
CATCCTCAGATTGCCTCCGTTGGACTAACCGAAGAGGAAGCGAGGAAGAACTATCATGTGCTCGTGGGAGTGGCGAGGTACGCGGAAACCGCTAAGGGCGAGGCTATGATGGAGGAGGAGGGCTTCGCGAAAGCCATAGTGGACGAGCATAGCGGCACAATACTGGGCTTTCACATCATTGGGCCACATGCACCCATATTAATCCAGGAAGTTGTTAATGCCATGGCGTCCGGAGGAAGCCTGCATAGTATTTACGATGGCCTGCACATACACCCGGCTATGCCGGAACTCATACAGAGGACCTTCGGGAATCTCGAGTAACACTGGTTCGACGAGTGGCGGTTGTGTTCTGGCCAATCAGCCCCCTGGCTGAGTCCTAATATATCGATGACGTGTTCTTGTGATGAATGCCTCTGTATAACCCATATGAAGTGCTTCTATATGATATGGGCGGATTATACAGTTGGATCTGGGGGTTGCTGCCTGAAATCGGTAGGATAAGTTAAGAGGAGTTAAGTTGAAAGTATATGGCTATTGCCTATAATAAATGCACCGGTTCCCGGTTTTACAGCGACAGCTATCACGATAAGATTTTTTCTGCGACACTCCCTGAATGGCGACCACGATCAGCAGCTCGGTCGGAAAGCCGCCTTTTGGAGGGTGTCGCTTTTATATGTAAGCCATTGACACGGAAGCAAGCCCGCTTACTTACAAACCTTCTGTCTTGGATCGGCCCCTTCCATCGTAATATTCGTCATCCTCGTTTACACTGTCATAATCGTCCTCTTCCTCTACTCTTTCCTCTCTGAGCCTGGCATGTACTGCAAGTGCCACCAGGGCTGCCCCCATAAGACAGCCCAGTATTACGCCTTTCGGTGGATCGAACCAGTCTACAAACGCGACGAAGCCTGATTGTGTTGCTGAGTCATCGATTAATCTAACGAAGGCATTGGGAGTGGCATATATATCCTGCTCGGTTGCTTTCTGCACTTCATCCCTGATGGCGATAAGTATGCGCCATATCATTCCACAGTAGATCGCCGTTATGCACGCACTTATGACTACTCCCCCAAGAATATTCAACTGCTTCTCTGGCCTCCACTCAATACTTCTCAGCACTATTACCGGTATTCCCGACCAGTATATGATTGCCTGGACAACCATCAGGATAATGAAGAATGCCAATAAGGGATACCAGTCATAATCGCCAAATAGGGAGCCTAGCTGTTCCTCGAAATTGACCGCAATAGCAATGCTGATAATCCATATGGCGAAAACAATGAGAAGGGGTACTAGTTTTCCAGCTAATAGCCCTCTAACGGCTCCTAGAACCAGTATGATGATAAAGATCGCGTCTAACCAGGTCATCTTACTCCTTTTCGGCTATATGATAGAGAACATCAGTAAAACTTACCTAAATGCAAATGTTGTCTATGTTGCGAGTATCCTAGCTAATCCCGCGTTCTATGTCAAGGAATCGCTTGCGAGAGCAGTAGGGGCACAGCCCGGAAAGCTTGTAGGGTGAGTGGGAAGATAGGTATTTGTCATCTCGCTCAATCCATTTGTCTTGACGGCCTGTGCCGGAGCGGGTAGACTTTCGAGAGCAGGGTGAATTGGAGATCGAAGGCAGGAGACGGTATCTCGAATTGAATAGGCTGGAGATCCTGTGGATTTACATAACAATGAGTGCCTGCAGCCAAGCGGGCTGTGCGATTTCGACCGCTCTCCCGGGATTAGAGCCCGGGCGCTGGAGCTAGCTCAGGGCTGCCGGAGCCAGGAGGAGATATTCCAGCGTGTTTACACTGCCGTAAAGGAATTGCCCTACGGGCTTGAGGACTGGGATGTGCCCGCATCGGAGACACTGGCCCGGGGATGGGGGATGTGCTCCGGGAAGACCAATCTGCTTGTAGCAATGCTCAGGTCACTGGGAATACCCGCCAGGTACCGCGTCTATCGCATCACGGGGGAGGCAAGCCTATGGGGGGAGGTAACCGGTGCTGAGGACTTGGCCCGGCGAATGGGCGATGCTCCTGTCGAGCAGGATCATGTAGACTGTGAGGTCTGGCTTGACGAATGGCAGGCATGTGATCCGAGCCGGGATACGCCGATGGAGCGCGGGATGGAGGAATTGGGCATACCACTGGAACGGCAAGCTGTGGTGAATTCTTCGGGACGGGTCCCTTACCTGATCCTAGACACACTGGATGATTGGGCGAAGGAACGCCAGGACAGGAGAAGATTCCGGGAGGATCGAGCGGAGGTTTTCGCTAGGGTCAATGAGCAATTGGCCCGGTTGAGAAAACTGGTCTAAGCCCTTTGGTGTGCGAATCCACTATCTCCGCGCCTACTGCTATTCCTCGCTACAGTAGAAGCCTTACCGTGTCCTTCTATTGACTGGCAGCTAGAGTATCTCCACAAGCTGAATATCGAAGGTAAGGTCTTTACCAGCGAGGGGGTGGTTGCCGTCAAGCGTCACACTCGATTCAGAGACATCCGTAACCAATACGGGTACTATCTGGCCGTCGCTTTGATGGACCTCCAGTTCCTGCCCGATCTCAGGATTCAGATTGTCAGGGAATCGTTGGCGGTCTATAATTATCACCATCTCCTCATGATAGGGGCCGTATGCTTCGGCAGATGGGATCTTGGTGGTTCTGGATTCACCGGGGTTCATACCGATAACAGTTTCTTCAAAGGCCGGGAGCAGCCTATCCACTCCTACGGTAAACTGCATTGGGTCGTGTCCCTGAGAAGTCTCAAATATGGTGTCATCATCTAATCTGCCTGTATAATGAACGTTAACTGTGTCCCCCTGTTTTGCCTGCGCCATTATTTCCTCCTTCTATCCGTTGACAAATAAAGCCAAGAGAACGTTGGGATGTGCTGTGGTGTTTAGACTAGCTCCAAGGAAGCGGGCAGCATTCCCACCTGCCCGTTGTCCTTGCCCAGCTTTACAGAGGTTTCCTACATAATCGGAACTTGGCAGCTATACGTTAGTGTCTAACGTCTTGCTGTAGTAAAACAATCAGAACAGTAGACCGGCCGCTCGTTTCGGGGCTGGAATGGTACTTCACAGTCTTTGCCGCATGAAGCGCAGACAGCAGGGTACATCTGTCTTTGCCGGTACTGGCCTCCGCCGTAGCCGCTGCCATACCCGCCCTGCCGCTGCTGTCTTCTAGTCGCCCGGCACTCAGGGCAGCGCCCGGGCTCGTTGACGAATCCCTTGCTGGCAAAGAACTCCTGCTCGGAGGCAGTGAAAGTGAAATCATTGCCGCAATCCGAGCAGCTGAGTGTCTTGTCCACGTAGTCCATGGATGACCTCCTTCATTCATCACCTGGTAGGAGTTTTACCATCCATGGCCTGGGGAATGCGCGGAAACTGGAACAGGTCGGGGAATAGCAAACTTTTCTCAGGTTCTACTCAAACGATAACACAGAACTGGGATTTGTCAAGCAAGTTTTAGATCATTAAACTGTGTTTCCCCCCACATATGTCCGAATATTGGTTCTGGGACTACATATGCGGCCCCGTGGGATAACGGGAGCGAAAGTCCCGCACTGGTATCAGATGTATTACATCTGGGCTGACTCATCATTCTCGATAATACCGAACATGTTCCCCTCGGTATCAAGGCAGTAAGTGAAATAGCCGACGCCGGGAACAGTCGTTTTGGGCATGATGACCTTCCCCCCATGTGCTGTCACCTTTTCCATGAACTCATCCACCGATGGCACGCTAATGGTGTTTACGACACTGGTTACCGGCTCCTCCCGCTTTGTGATTGCGCCGTCGATTCCCGGCTCCCCATTGCCGGAGAAGATCATCCAATAATCCATCGGCCCTTCCCACTTGCTTATCGTCCAACCGAAGAGCTTGGAGTAGAACTTCGTCGCCCGGTCCGGATCATCGGCCGGTATCTCGAAATGGACTACTCTGGGCATGATTCCTCCTCCTCTCTTCTATCTATTCTGTCGCCTGCGGTTCCAGCGGGATGATAATGGCCAGAATTATATATGCCGGTATGCTGAACCAGCCGAAGATCAGTGACAGCACCCAGATCACTCTGACGACGGTTGGGTCGATACCGAAATACTTGCCCATTCCGCCGGCCACACCCCAGATCATCCGCTCGTCTCTGCTGCGATAAAGCTTCTTCTGCATCGCTATCTCCAATTCCAGATTGTAGCTGTACATGTGCATTATATATTTATCGTCGGGGTAATTTCTACCAGGGATCCTGCAGGTCGTTGAACAACGTTGCTTATCAACAATCAACAATGATTGTATGTCTTTGTCACCTGATTGGATATGTGATAGGATTCCCAACAAACCTAGAAGATCGGGAGCTAAAACATTGAGGGTGGCAATCGGGGGAGGTTAATGGTCTGTAAGACAGTATTTGCTCTGGTGTATGAGAAGTTCGTTGACCGTATGGTGCATGATCTGAGGGTGTATATCCCTGAGTTCTTGGGGGTGAAGGCGGGGGACAGGGTGCTGGACGTCTGCTGCGGGACGGGCGACCAGGCGCTTTATTATGCCGCAAGAGGTATCGAAGCAGTGGGGATCGATAACGAGCCGGCCATGATACGGGTGGCCCAGAAGAATATGAGCAAACAGGGACTGAATAATGCTTCATTCCAGATAGCGGATGCCTGCAACCTGCCGTTCAGGGACAGTTCCTTCGACATTGTCTCCGTATCGCTGGCGTTGCACGAGAAGGAGCGTACAGCAAGGGATATGGTAATCTCCGAGATGAAGCGGGTGGTGAAGCGAGACGGTACGCTGGCCTTCATCGATCTTAATGTCCCCCTGCCCCGAAACATCTTCGGCTTAGGCGTCAGGGTCATGGAGTTCATCGCCGGCTGGAACCACTTCAGGTGCTCCAATGACTACCTCAGGCAGGGCGGTCTGGATGTGCTGTTGGCGAAACACGGCCTTCGTCAGGAGAAGAGGGATTACATTAAATTTGGACTTATTGTAGTTATGAAGGTGAGGCAAGTGTGAAACAGAATGCAGCTGGAAGCGCCATGTCTATTTCACGGGTGTTTACGATAATTGACTTAGGTAATAGTGTTACTCAAATACATACAGATCGCACCGCTGGAGGCCACGTTAAGGGACTCCGCCTTCTCACGGGCGATGGGGATTCTGAGGCGGTGATCGGCCAAATCCAGTAGCCCAGGTGTCAGCCCCGAGGCCTCGCTGCCCAGCGCAAGTACGAGCTTTTCTATCCCACGAAAGACCGACGTATCTTCCGTGCCCCCGAGATCCGCCGCCACCAGAAAATACCCCCTCTTCTTCAGTGCCTGGATGAGTTCGAGGTAGCGCGGCGTTCTCCTCAACCACTGCGCCAGCACTGTGCCCGCAGTGGCCTGGACGCACTTAGGTGAGAACGGATCGGCGCATTTCCCGGTCAGGATTATCCCCGAGTAATCGAACGCTGCCGCGGTGCGGATAAGCGTGCCCACGGTGCCGGGGTCCTGGACGTCTTCCAGAAGCAGAACTCTGCTGCCGATACTAGCTGGCAGTTCGTCTGTGCATGTATCCTGTGGTAGGCGGACAACGGCCATTATCCCCTGGGGTGTAACTGCGTTGCTGATCGATCGGAACTGGCTCTCGGTGACGTATCGGACTACGTAATCGTAGTAAGACGACGGCGGCTCTTTCACGGTGACGATCTCGATTATCTCTTGGTTACGGCTATTCGCGATCTGTTTTATCGCTCTGTCACCCTCGATCAGGAAGGCTCCGGCTTCGAGCCGCCCTTTCTCTGAGGCAAGCTTCCTATACCATTTAAGGGGCTTCAAAGGCTGCGACAACGTATTTTCACCTATTCTGCATTCAAGGTGCACACGGTTTTACATTATCATAATGCAAGTGGATGCAATCTGTAAAAGGCGCCCCTCCCTCTAACCCCTGCGCCCGTGGGGAGGGAGGATATTATATCGTTACCATTGGTTGGCTTGCGGCATTTTTTTCGGGGTGATAGACTGTGACTATGGGGGGAGTGGGTAGATGAAGATCAACGTGATGACCGATGTCCTCGAGGCCAACGACCGCATTGCAGCGGCCAACAGGGAGATTTTTAACAGGAACCGGAATCTGGTAGTCAACCTGATGAGTTCCCCGGGTGCGGGCAAGACCACCCTTTTAGAGAGGACGGCCGAGGCCCTGGCCGGTAAAGCAAAGCTGGGAGTTATCACCGGCGATATCGAGACCAGCCGCGACGCCGAGCGTATCGAGAAGCACAATATCCCCGCTGTCCAGCTTACCACAGGAACCGCCTGCCACCTGGATGCCAATATGGTCGCTTCCGCATTCCCTTACCTCGACCTTAGCCGGATCGATATACTTATCATTGAGAATGTAGGGAACCTGGTCTGCCCTGCAGAGTTTAAGGTAGGGGAGGACTGCAAGGTGATGATCCTCAGCGTCACCGAGGGTGATGAGAAGCCCCTAAAATATCCGCTGATGTTCAGGGAGTCCTCCCTGCTCCTGATAAATAAGATAGATATTCTGCCGTTCACGAACTTCAATATGGAGGAGGCCAGGGCCAACGCTCTCAAGATGAATCCCGAGCTGGAGATACTGGAGGTCTCCTGCACAACTGGGCAGGGGATAGAGGAGTGGGTTTCCTGGCTTACGCAATGCTGGCAGAACAGGGTTGAGAGTCTGCGCAGTGCATGAGATGGCCATTGCCCAGAATATACTCGATATCGCGGTCGCCGCCGCCGAGCGGGGAGGAGCGCAGAAGATCACCAGGGTTAACGTAGTCGCCGGTGAGATGAGGGCTATCGTTCCCCCCCAGCTTGCTTTCTGCTTTGGCGTTGCTGCAGAGAATACGATCGCCAGCGAGGCTGAGCTCAATCTGGAAATAGTCCCGGTTAGGGGGAGGTGCAGGGGGTGCGGCGAGGATTTCGCAATCAAGGACTTCAGCTACATCTGTCCCGGGTGTGGCGGCAGAGATATTGAAATCACGGGAGGAACCGAGCTTCGTGTCCGGGACATAGAGGTGTTGTAATAGGCGGAGAATATGAGCGATACTGTCTATAAGGACTTGATCGGGGCACTGGCCATGAGAGGAGGTGCCACTCCCGCCTTTGAGTGCCCTGAATTGTATGAGCTGCTGGAGGAGCTGTATACACCCGAGGAGGCGAAGCTCGCATGCCAGATGCCCGTGGGCGCCGTATCAACGGCGGACTTGGCGTCCTCGACTGGACGTGATCTGGAGGAGGTCGAACGCTTGATTGACAGCATGTGTAATAAGGGCCTCGCGATCGGCCGCCCGCGCGGTGGTGTGGATGTTTATTCCATCCTTCAGATAATGCCTGGTATCTTCGAGTATCAGTTTATGAAGGGTGAGGTGAACGACCGCACTAAAAAGCTGGCCCGCCTGTTTGAGGACTACCTGAACCTGGTGTACAAAATGGCGGAAGAGGTGGCTGAGAAAGGCTACATGCCCCAGGCTTATCCTTTCA
>CP070819.1:772048-777636 GCA_020344295.1 Dehalococcoidia bacterium
CATTCATCACCGCGTCCAGACCGCGAAGCACACCTCCGGCGGCGTAGAGGGCTACGGTGTAGGAATCAGGCGAGGCTACCGTATCGCCGTCCAGCCAGCCTCCTCCCCGTGAGGAATAGCTTTCAACCCGGGCAATATGGTGGCTGCTGTGTACCAGAGAGATCTCCTCATAGGTTGCCGCTCTTGGGGATAGCCTGGTCAATTCATCCAGCAGCCTGGATTCCTCCAATACTTCCATGGTCGAAACCAGTCGCCCGTAGTTCTCCACATGGGCACCGGTGTCGTGCTTCAGGTATATAGGATCATAGACAATACAAACTGTCATCGCTGCGTCTCTTGCATAACGTCTATTGTTGGGTTCTTGACAAGCGCTGAGTGGGTGAACCAAGCTTCATGCAGGCCGATGTTGTCCTTGGACATATGCTAGGACAATTGCATAATTAGTGTCAAATTCACTCTACGGCGTAGCTACAGGATACAATACGATCATTTACGATTATATTTAGCCAATGTGATCACGAGTCGCCAATCTATAACTGCTGTCGATCTTCCTTGACAAATGGAGGACTTGTGTTAAAGTATGGTACGCACAGCCCTCCACGTAAATAGACAGCAGGCAGATGACAACCACACCACGTTCATCCCTGGACAGAAAACCCCTGATCCCATTTCTAACAGGTAACAGTGAGGGCGTAATTTTGTCAACGCGTAGTATTACCCCCTCACTTTATCAAGCATGGATCCTGTATTTCAATTTATTCATTACATGAAAGGAGAGATCAATGATAACTCTCAGCGTAATCAAGGCGGATATCGGTGGCTATGTGGGGCATTCCAGCTCTCATCCCGACATACTGGTATTGGCAGAAGAAAAACTAATGGAGGCGAAGAAAGAGGGATTACTTGTTGACTACCATGTCACCCGCTGCGGCGATGACCTCCAGCTCATAATGACTCATGAACAGGGAGAGGACAACGCACGCGTCCATCAGCTAGCCTGGGATACATTTATCGCCGGCACCGAACTCGCCAAAAAACTGAGCCTCTATGGTGCAGGCCAGGACTTGCTTGCGGACGCCTTCTCGGGAAACGTAAAGGCCATGGGGCCCGGGGTGGCTGAAATGGAGTTTAAAGAGCGGCCATCCGAGCCGGTTATCATCTTCATGGCCGACAAGACATCGGCCGGCGCGTGGAATTTGCCCCTTTATAAGATGTTCGCTGATCCGTTCAACACCATAGGGTTGGTGATTGCGCCGACCTTGCAGAGTGGATTCGCTTTCGAAGTGCACGATATCAAAGAGAATAAGAAAATCGTCTTCAATACGCCTGAAGAGATCTATAGCATGCTCGTTTTTATCGGTGCTCCATCGCGGTTTGTAGTGAAGTCGGTGCATCACAGGGAGACCGGTAACATCGGTGCAGTATCTTCCACACAGCGCCTCGCTTTAATAGCGGGACGATATGTGGGGAAGGATGACCCCGTTTGTGTCGTTCGTGCTCAGGGGGAGTTTCCGGCAGTTGGAGAGGTGCTCGAACCCTTCAGTCACCCGGCGCTGGTGGAGGGGTGGATGCGTGGTTCACATCACGGGCCTCTGATGCCCGTGGCTATAGAACAGAGCAATCCTTCAAGGTTCGATGGCCCGCCCCGGGTAATAGCTGCCGGCTTCCAGTTAGCCGACGGTATATTGATCGGCCCCCGCGATATGTTCGACGATCCCAGCTTCGATGAGGCGCGTCGGCTGGCTAATCTAGCCGGTGAGTACATGCGCCGACACGGTCCATTCGAGCCGCATCGCCTGCCATTGGACGAGATGGAGTACACCACCATGCCTCAGGTGATGAAGAAGCTGGAGGGAAGATTCACTAACCTTGACTGAGCCAGCCAAGCTTCTAGTTGCCACAAATAACCCTGGCAAACTCAGGGAGTATATTCCCCTGCTAGCTGGCCTTCCATTCAAGCTCGTCACTCTCGCCGATGCGGGTATAACGGATGATGTTGAGGAGACCGGCACCAGCATGGAGCAAAACGCCATCCACAAAGCAACTGTATACTCCTCGTTAAGCGGATTCATTGCCCTGGCCGATGACTCGGGGCTGGAGGTGGATGCCTTGGGAGGGGAACCAGGGCCGCTTTCCCGACGCTACGCCGGGGATAACGCCTCCGATAAAGAAAGGAATGAATATCTTCTGTCGAAGCTACGCGATGTCCCCTGGGAGCGAAGAGGGGCACGGTTCAGGTGTATTATAGCGATCGCCACGCCGGAAGCCCAGGTGGAGACGGTTGAAGGTGTATGTGAAGGTGTGATAGCATTTGATTGCAGGGGCGGGAGTGGATTTGGATACGACCCTATTTTTTATTTGCCGGAACTGGATAAGCGTATGGCTGAGCTGACGCTCGATGAGAAGAATGAGATAAGCCACCGGGCGAGGGCGGCACAGAAGGCACGGCCGATTATCGAGAAATTGGGATATAACCGATGACCAGACTTTCAGACTCCTTTCAGCGGCCGTTGAATTATCTGCGGGTCTCGGTGACGGACCGCTGCAATCTGAGGTGCGTCTACTGTATGCCTCCAGAGGGCATTCCTCTTCTTTCCCACGAGGAGATCCTTCACTATGAAGAGATCTGTACGATAGCTCAGGCTGCAGCCGAGCTGGGTATTGTTAAAATGAGGCTTACCGGCGGCGAGCCTTTGGTCAGATCGGGATTGACCAACCTTGTGGCTATGCTGTCGCAGATACGGGGGATCGACGATATCTCATTGACAACAAACGCCGAGCTTCTGGAGCGTTTCGCAGCTGACCTGAAGAGCGCAGGGCTCCACCGTGTAAATGTCAGTCTCGACTCGTTACGCAGTGACAGATTTCAGAGTATCACGAGGGTGGGAAGATTGGACAATGTGCTTCGAGGTATCGGAGCCGCAAAGAATGCGGGGCTGGGCCCGGTAAAGACCAATACAGTAGTCATACGAGGTGTTAACGATGATGAGGTTATTGCCTTTGCCCAGTTGACAATCGAGGAGGATTGGCATGTAAGGTTTATTGAGTACATGCCCTTCGCCAATGGCGATGATGCAGCGGATGATCTACTGGTTCCGATATCGGAGATCAAGCGAAATATTGAGACTCTGGGCAGACTGGAGCCCACGTACGACAGCGGTGGGGGGCCGGCTAAGTATTTCCGGCTTCAGGGATCGAAGGGAACCATTGGATTCATCAGCCCCGTTAGCGAGCACTTCTGTGCGTCATGCAATAGACTGCGCCTGACTGCTGATGGCAAGCTGCGTCCCTGCCTCTTCTCGGACGACGAGATAGACCTGCGCGGGCCGCTCCGGGATGGAGCAGGGGTCGGCGACATCAAACGACTGATCCGTGAAGCTGCTTCATGCAAGCCGGAAGGGCATCTGTTGAAGATAGGCGTAAGTTGCGAACGGTTTATGGCCCAAATCGGGGGATGACGTTTGAGATGATAGAGATCTATACAGATGGTGCCTGCATCGGCAATCCAGGTCCCGGGGGCTGGGCTGCTATCATTGTAAACGGCTCCGATAGGGAGGAAATAAAGGGCCGTGAGAACAGAACTACGAATAACCGAATGGAGATTATGGCTGCGATCCAGGGGCTGGTTCATACGCCGGTAGGGTCAAGGGTTAAAGTCGAAAGCGACAGCCAGTATCTGGTAAATACGATGGCTAAGAACTGGAAACGGAAGGCTAACCATGATCTCTGGGATATGCTGGATAAGCTGGCGGCCGAACGTGACGTGAACTGGGTCTGGATAAAGGGGCATGACGGGCATCCGGAGAACGAGCGAGCGAACAAACTGGCGAACGATGAGGCTGGCCGCCCAGAGAGTAACTCCGCACTGACGCATTTCGATCTGGAAGGCAATGTCCATATGGTTGACATAACGGACAAAGAGACAACCGACCGCGTGGCCACAGCCAGAGGCACGGTCTCCATGAAACCGGCAACACTGAAGCTGATTAATCGAGGCGAACTGAAAAAGGGAGATGTTCTCGCGGTGGCCAAGCTGGCGGGTATAATGGCGGCAAAGCAGACACCTCAACTGATCCCTCTCTGTCATCCTCTGCCGATAACAAGCACCGATGTGGAATTAAAACCGGATAAAAAGAGCTCTACAGTGGTAATCACCGCTACAGTTAAGACCACAGCACAGACCGGTGTCGAGATGGAAGCTCTCACTGCGGTGACGGTTGCGGCACTTACCATCTACGATATGTGTAAATCGGTTGACAGGGGAATGCGCATCGAGAACATACGACTGGTACGCAAAAGTGGAGGCAGGAGCGGAGATATCGTCCTGGAATAAATTACTACGTCCATACGCATGGATATAGGGATACCAGACTGACTACCGACACAGCAAATATGATCTATCTTCCACAGTACTAATCTCTCCCGCGAACTTCCCCAAAACATCCTATTGATAGATGAGGATAAGTGTGATAACTTTCGGTAAAGAGAATTAAATTAAAGGTAGATGCCATGAAGAAAATCAGAATAGGTGTGCTTACAGGTGGGGGGGACTGTGCAGGGCTGAACCCCGCCATCAAGTGGGTCGTGAAGACTGCCCTTGATGAGCGACTTCAGGATGAACGCCATACACGATTCGAGGTTCTGGGGATACGAGACGGCTGGAAGGGCCTGGTCTACGGCGAGCCGGGGAGCAAGGACTATTACCTTCCACTCAAGGAAGAATTAGTGAGAACCTGGGATAGATACGGCGGTACCGCGCTAGGGACTTCACGGACGAATCCCTACGATCCCGAGAATGATCAATCCCAGAAGGTATTGAAGAATATCAAAAATATTGGGCTGGACGTTGTAATCGCCATAGGGGGTGAGGACACGCTCGGAGTAGCTTCCAGATTATCTCATGAAGGAATCAATGTTATCGGTATCCCCAAGACGATAGACAAGGACCTTCCGGGAACCGATTATACACTCGGTTTCGATACGGCCTTGAACGTTATTACCGAGGAAGTAGATAGGCTGAGAACAACGGCGGGTTCGCATAAAAGGATATTTGTGGTAGAGACAATGGGCCGGCATGCGGGTTTTCTCGCTCTGGAAGGTGGGGAGTCCTGTGGGGCATTCATAATCCTGATCCCCGAGTATGATTTCTCGATCGACAGGATAAGCGAGCTGCTGATGGAGGGCCAGAGAACGGGATCCAGGTACAACATTGTCCTTGCATCTGAAGGGGCGAAGCCGGAAGGGGGCTCCGAGGTCCTTGCAGGTACCGAAATAGACAGCTTCGGGCACAAGACTTTGGGCGGCATTGGCGAATTCGTAGCAAAGGGAATTAAAAAGGGCCTGGGCCTGGATACGCGCAGCGTAGTCCTGAGCCATTTGCAACGGGGTGGGGCGCCCTCCGCCTTTGACCGTAGGATGGGTCGGCACTTTGGAATAGCCGCCGTCGATCTAGTGGTGCAGGGTAATTTCGGCAGGCTGGTAAGCCTTACCAATGGCAGGATCACTTCTAGACCCATAGAAGTAGTCAAAGAGCCGCCCAGAGTAGTCAATATCGAAACTGAATACGATACTGACAGATATAACGGGCG
>CP070819.1:777736-781242 GCA_020344295.1 Dehalococcoidia bacterium
GAAACCGGAATAAAAGTCATCGATCTTCTGCAGCCATATCCCAAGGGCGGCAAGGTCGGTCTGTTTGGCGGCGCCGGCGTTGGCAAGACGGTCATTATTATGGAGCTCATCCGCAATATCGCGTCCGAGCATGGTGGGTATTCGGTTTTCTGCGGTGTTGGCGAAAGAACCCGCGAGGGCAACGATCTCTGGCTCGAAATGAAAGCCTCGGGCGTCATTTCCAAAACCTGTATGGTATTCGGGCAGATGAACGAGCCTCCGGGAGCTCGCCTGCGAGTTGGATTGTCCGGTCTGAGCATGGCGGAATATTTCCGCGATGAGGGCGGGCAGGATGTGCTGGTATTTATTGACAACATTTTCCGGTTTGTCCAGGCCGGCTCGGAGGTATCCGCGCTTCTCGGCAGGATGCCGTCCGCCGTGGGATATCAGCCTACTCTGGGAACGGAAATGGGCGAGTTGGAGGAACGGATCACTTCTACCAAGAAGGGTTCCATTACTTCGTTCCAGGCCATCTACGTTCCTGCAGACGACTACACCGATCCTGGAATCGTGACCACGTTCGGTCATCTGGATGCTGTAGTCGCACTTGAGCGCTCCATTGCCGCGCAGGGACTTTATCCTGCTGTAGACCCACTGACGTCGACCTCACGCATTCTAGACCCCCTTATTGTCGGTGAGGAACATTACCAGGTTGCGCGGGGCGTACAGCGAGTGCTGCAGCGGTATAAGGACCTTCAAGACATCATAGCCATTCTGGGCATTGAAGAGCTCAGCGATGAGGACAAGCTCACTGTGGCCCGGGCACGCAAGATTCAGCGATTCCTTTCGCAGCCCATGTTTGTTGCAGAGGCTTTCACCAACATGCCGGGCAAGTATGTCCCAATTAAGGAAACGGTTCGTGGATTTAAGGAAATCATCGATGGTCAGCATGACAATCTCCCCGAGCAGGCATTCCTGATGGTAGGTAATATCGACGAAGTCGTGGAGAAGGCGAAGAGCCTCCAAGAGGTCTAATGGCGAAACTCAATCTTGAGATCATAACAGCAGAACGCGTTGTCTACTCTGAGGATGTCGACATTGTTGTTGCCCCCGGCATCGAAGGGGAGCTTGGAATTCTGCCTCAGCATGCACCGTTGATGACGATGCTGCACCCCGGCGAGCTCCGTGTGAGGCAGGAGGGCGAGGAGTACTCAGTCTTTGTCAGCGGCGGTTTTCTGGAGGTGCTGGCGAACAAGGTAACTGTACTGGCAGATACCGCGGAGAGGGCTGAAGAGATTGATATCGCACGTGCTGAAGAAGCTAGGGCCAGAGCACAAAAGAGAATGGATATGCCCAGCACCGAGATCGACCACGCCCGTCTTCAGGCGGCGATGCTTCGCTCATTAATGCGTCTTAAGGTTGCACAGAAGAGCCGTAAGAGAAGGCCCGGTCCGCAGTAACCCCAACTTTTCTGTTGAAACCAACTTTTATTGAGAATTTACCAACCTCTGGCTGTCTATATAGGCTTGTTATATGGTGCCATCTCCTTAGCACGCCTTCTCCACTGGAAAAATAGATATCCCGCTATACCGAGAGCCATCCAACCGAAACCTACCCATCGGCTGTAATCTTGGATAACGATTATAACTATCCAGATTGCAACCGTCGCTATAAGCCCGATGATCGCCGTTACCGGTATCTCATATCCTCCAATTCTTATGTTTCCGCGTAACTTGAATGGGCGCTTCAGGTCAGGCTTTTTTACCCTTAAGGCAACAATTGAGGCATGAGCGAAGGCAAAGGCAAGCAGGGAACCGAAAGTATATAGGCCTCCCAGATTGCTGAATATTTCGGTTATATCACCCCGGAATAGACCGGGTATCAGGATAAGGATGGCTACCAAACTGAAGATAGTTATTGATATATATGGGGTCCGGTATTTGTGATGTACCCGATGGAATATTGAAGGAAGCTGTTTATACGAGCCCATGGAGAAGGCAAGCCTTGATATTCCCATAAGGCCGGCATTGGTGGCAATGAGCAGAATACTGGCTGCCAGTATTGCCACCAGGGGTTCGAATACACCTAGCAACCACGGGTAGGGGAAGGCATTAGCTATTCCGGCCACAGGATCTCTAGCCCATTCGGTCGCTAGTGTATCCGGTGTCATTGTCGAAAGTGCCACTACGGATATTCCCGAGAACATCACCAGAACTGTGAACATCATTAGTATCATGGCTACAGGCACACGGATCTGGGGAAGTCGCGTTTCCTCCGACATCTGCGATACGGTCTCTACCCCCGTGTAGGCTAACGCAGCCAGCGCGATTCCGAATATAAAGTTAGTGGTAGTCGGCCAGTTACCATTGCCAAACATGTTATCAATAAGGTTGGATACGCTAAATATCACAACTCCAGGGCTTAGAATTAAAATAATTCCTATGATCACCAGCAGGGCCTGGACTGTTACATCAAGAACCGCCGCACCTATATTGATAAATGCGGTCTCCCTGACACCGAGTATGTTCAACCCCATCAGGAAAAGGACAATACCTATCGAGAACAGAGTCCCAATCCAAGGACTGGTCTTGAGTGGCTCCCAGAAATACCCTAAATATGGTGAGATCGTGAAAGCAGAGATGGAGATTGTTACTATGTAGCTTAGAAGGAGCGCCCAACCAGCAGCGAATCCCACATGTTCATTAAAACCATGGCGCGCAAAACTGGCCGATCCACCGGCCTCGGGGAACATGGTTGCGCCCTCGGAATACGTGAGAGCTGTAAAAACAAAGAGGATACCTGCCGCAAACAGGGCTATTGGAGTGGCTCCCAGTGCTACCAGAGCTACAATGCCTAAAGCGTAGTATATCGATGAGCCTACATTGCCATAGCCTGCGCTATATAGAGCCGAGACTCCTAACACCCTTCTAAGGCGTTGCGCAGCCCCCCTTGGGCGTCTGAGTATTCTATCGCCTGGTCTTCTGGTGTGAAGTTCCTCTAACTGGTCTGGCCGTGAAGGCTTCTTAAATCTCAATCGTTCTCGCCTTTACCCGGCATTTCTCAGCAGTTATAATGGCCTCGATCTGAGAAACAGCAAGTTCTACTTGTTCGTCGTGATTTACAACCACATAGTCAAAGAACGGTAAACGTTTCATTTCGTCCTGTGCAGCCTGTGTCCTCAGTTCAAGATCAACTCCGGTTTCTGTCTTTCGTCTTATAAGCCGTTTCTCGAGCTCTGTATCCGATGGTGCGGATACGAAAATCAACACGGCGTCCGGAAGCTTTCTTTTTATCGTGTCCGCGCCCTGAACATCAACCTTGATAACTGCATCCAGTCCTTCGCTTAATGTCTGTTTTAATTCTTCCTTGGGTACACCATAGTAGTTACCATACACGTTAGCCCATTCAAGAAGCCTTTCTTTATCTAACATATACTAGAACTCGAACTTATATATAAAGTGATAAACTCTGACATCAGACTCGCCCTCACGCAGCTGACGTGTCGACACTGTTACCGCAAAGAGCAA
>CP070819.1:781342-785654 GCA_020344295.1 Dehalococcoidia bacterium
AAAGCCATGGACTGGTGGGATGAGAACGGCAACACCAGGGAGAGGATAGCCGAGCTTATCGATAGAATGGGCATGCGGGTCTTCCTCAAGGCGGTAGATATTGAACCGACACCTCAGATGGTATACTCCCCCAGGGCGAACCCATATTTCTTCTGGGATTAAAGAGTAATGACACAGACCCGTTTTTTAAATGATATACCTGGACAATTCAGAGGAGGTAGATAACGATGGCCGAAACCGATATTGGCCCTCCGGATTATAAGACAATGCTCCCCAAGGTGGTGGAGAAAAACTACGGTAAATGGAAATACCATGAGATTATAAAGCCCGGCGTCCTCAAACACGTAGCTGAGTCCGGCGATGAGCTTTATACGGTAAGGGCGGGTTCACCCAAGCTGGTGTGCACGGATTTCATCCGTGACCTCTGCGACATCGCCGATAAATACTGCGACGGGCATATGAGGTTTACCAGCCGCTACAACCCTGAGTTCCTGACCCCGAATAAGGACAATGTGGAACCGATAATCGCAGAGCTGACTAAGCTCGGTCTTCCGGTTGGCGGTACCGGCAGCGGTCCCGGAGCCTGCCTGTCCAACGTGATCCACACTCAGGGCTGGATTCACTGCCACGGCGCCGCTTCGGATGCTTCGGGGATAGTCAAGGCTATGATGGACGAACTCTATGACTATTTCATCGGCAAGAAGACAATGCCGGCTAAGATGAGGCTCTCTCTGGCCTGCTGCCTCAATATGTGCGGTGCGATTCACGCCAGCGACCTGGCCGTGGTGGGCATGCATACCAGGGTGCCAGCAATTGACCATGAGAAGATGCATGTGCTGTGTGAGATCCCCACCGTAGCGGCATCGTGCCCCACCAAGGCCATCAGGAAGCACCCCGATCCCAATATTAAGAGCGTGGTCGTCGCGGATGAGAAATGCATGTACTGCGGCAACTGCTTCACTGTATGCCCGGCGATGCCTTTAGCCAGTGCCGACGGCGATGGGGTAGCTATTTTCGCCGGCGGCAAGGTCTCCAACGCTCGAAAGCCGCCTATGCTGTCGCGCGTCGTTGTTCCCTACCTGCCTAACAATCCGCCGCGCTGGCCTGAGTTGGTGGATACAATCAAGCACATCATCGAGGTATACTGCGATAATGCCCGGCCGAGTGAGAGGATGGGCGAGTGGATACAAAGGGTAGGCTGGGAGAGGTTCTTCAAACTTACGGACCTGCCTTTCCCGGTACAGCTTATCGACGACTTCGAGCTGGCCAGGGATACCTTTAGAGCCACGACCCAATTCAAATGGTAGGAGGGGCGGAGATGAGCGACGAAGAGGTCAAACAAAAGGTTATCGAGTGGTTCCAGAAGAACGCCAAGCCGGGCAAAACAAAGTACTACATGAAGGATGTAGTCAAGGGGCTGCCCGACTTGGACAAACGCGCTGTGCAGAAAGCTCTTAATGACTGCACGGTTGATGGAACGCTCAGTTACTGGTCAACAGGCAGCTCGACGATGTTCTGCCTCCCGGAGCACATGAACGAGTAGTATATCACGAACCTGTGAAAGCTCGTTCAGACTTTTGATTCGCCGAAAGCGGCGATCAACATGGCACCGGGTAGGTAATGACGATCCGATCGCAGTATCAGTCGGGTTGTGTCAGCAAACAAAGGTTACACATATAAATGAGAACCAGCAAGACATCTTGTTCAGGTGTGCTGATTTCAGCACCACAGGGCCGTTCCGGCAAGACGACGATAAGCCTAGCATTGTGCGCTTTGCTTAGAAACCGAGGTATCACTGTTCAGCCGTTTAAGAAAGGCCCTGACTACATTGATCCTTCATGGCTGACCGGGGCGGCCGGCAGAAGCTGCCGCAACATGGACCTGTTCATGATGTCTGAGGAAACGTTGATATCTTCATTTCAGCAGGCTTGCCGGGGAGCGGACATAGCCGTAGTAGAAGGGGCTATGGGACTCTACGACGGTCTGGACTCCGGATGGGGGAGCACTGCACAGGTGGCGCGTCTCCTGAATCTCCCCGTAATCCTTGTTGTAAACACAGTTAGGATGACCAACAGTATCGCAGCTATGGTAATGGGTTACCAGCGTTTTCAGCCGGACATCAATATGGCGGGGATCATCCTGAATAACGTCTCCGGGGCCAGGCATGAACGCAAGCTCAGGACCTCGGTGGAGCGACACTGCGGTATACCTGTCCTGGGCAGCGTACCCCGTGACCATGACCTGCATGTTGACGAACGTCACCTGGGTCTCATCCCCTTCCCGGAATCTCAGCAGGCAGTGTCTATTGTGGACCGCATCTGCCGGAAGCTAGGTCCGCACCTGGACCTGGATGCTATTCTGGGTATATCCCATAGCTTTGAAACAGGCTTGAAGGCACAACCGCCGAAGAAGATCAAAGTAACCGAGAGGACTCAAATCGGTGTGATGCTGGACTCTGTGTTCAATTTCTATTACCCGGAAAACCTCGAGGCATTGACTGCGGCCGGTGCCGAACTGATCTTCATCGACTCTACGAAGGACCGGCTGCCCGAGATCGAGGGTCTCTACATCGGAGGCGGCTTTCCTGAGTTTTTCCTGGATAAACTGGTGGCGAACGACGGTCTGCGACAGGACATAGCTGCTGCAACCGAGGAAGGGCTGCCCATATATGCGGAATGTGCCGGTCTCATGTATCTATGTCGAGGGATTAGGTGGCAAGGACAATACCATGAAATGGTGGGGGTGCTTCCTGCTGAAGTGGAGATCGCCAAACGTCCGCAGGGACATGGCTATACGGTAGTCGAAGTGACTGGAGAGAATCCGTTCTTCCCCATCGGAACTACTCTACGGGGTCAAGAGTTCCATCACTCGAAGCTGATTAATTCTGATAAACTCAATTTTGCTTATAAGATTAGGCGGGGAAGAGGAATAGACGGCACGGCGGACGGCATAGTACATAAGAACGTCTTCGCGGCCTACACTCACCTCCACGCTTATGGCGCGCCCACATGGGCTGAAGCTTTCGTGGCATTAGCATCGCGAGAGTGCAAACGCCAGCCTTCTCTAGCGAAAGGGCTGGCAAGCTAGGAAGAACCAGCTATTAATAGTGTTAAAAAAGGCTGACCGCGAAGCCTGCTATAAAAAAAGACGCGGAGAAACCGATCAGGATAAGGAATAGGAGGTAGAAGATGCCAAAGGGAACTTTCGGGGGACTGGAACTGGAGATCGATGAAGACGGTTTCATCCAGGAGCCTGAGAAATGGAGCACAGCAGTAGCCGAAGACCTCGCTAAGACCGAAGAAGTAGAGAAAATGGGAGATGACCACTGGAACCTGGTGAACTACATCAGGGACTATTATCTTCAATTCGGTGTTGCGCCGCCGATCCGTATGCTGTGCAAGAAGACCGGATTCGATCTGAAATATATCTACGAGCTTTTCCCTGGTGGTCCGGCCAAAGGGGCTTGTAAAGTAGCAGGATTACCTAAACCTACTGGATGTGTATAGGGCCCAGTCAGTTTCAACCGTAATGTTAGAAAACTAAGCCCGTTTCCGTGGTTTACTATTTTGCGAGTGATTTATGTTGCTAGTACTGAGGCAATGTGACGTTTCCCGTGGATAGATCGCGCGGGATTTAAAGCAAGGGAAGCAGGTATATCGACCAGAGGATCAGTCTATCTGTCCTCTGGTCTTTTTCTCTCTACGCCCTTCTGTTACAGGGCTGGAAGCAAGATGCTCCGATTTCAGATAATATGTCATGCTCTGAAGAGCATGAAGGGGAGTAATCTGTCTTAACTGCACATTTTTAGGTACCCGGGCCACTATCGGGGCATAATTGAGTATCGCCTTTACACCCGCACGGACAACCGCATCAATGACCCGCTGTGCCTCCCCGGGCGGTACTGCCACGATGCATATCTCAATGCCCCGCTCTCTAATTGTCTGTTCCAGTTCGTTAACATCTTGAATTACAACTCCCCCCAGCTTCTTTCCTATCCTTCGATGGCTCTTGTCAAAGACCGCAATTAACTGGTAGTCTTCATCCACAAAACCTTTGTGCTCTATGTGAGCTCGACCCAGTAGACCTGGACCTATCATATCCAGTGACCAGTGACGACCGAGCCCAAGTACATGGGTGACCTCTTCGTAGAGTTGACTGACATCGTAACCCATACCTTGCTTACCGAACTTGCCGAAGTAGCTCAAGTCCTTAAGGATCTGGGCAGGCGTAGTCCTAAGCATTGCCCCCAATTCCCTGGAACCGATTGATTCGACCCCCACCTCTTTTAGAGCCCGCAGGATATGAGCATACA
>CP070819.1:785754-789338 GCA_020344295.1 Dehalococcoidia bacterium
ACCACTCTGGAGAATATAGATGCCATCGGCAACGACCTGGCCATGAATGAAGGGGGCGGCTGTGGCAAGAGCGGCCAGATGCCGCTGCCCGTTTCCAACGGCAGCCCCCATATCAGGATAAGGAAATGCCTCCTGGGCGGGGGATAGGGCAGGCAAATCCATTTGTCTGAAGTTCATTGATCATGGATATTGAGTACGAGAACTCGATGGATGATATACTGGCTCTGAACCTGTATCACCATCAGCAGGCGCCGTCTGCGCGCCGTACACGCATGCTGCTGCACTATGGCCCCCCTGTTATTCTGGTAATAATATTTCTGGCACAGGTTTCAATCATCGGGGGGTCGCTGGTGACCGGCCTTCCCTGGCTGTTCTTCGCCGGGATCTGGGTGATCTTTGTACCCTACTCGCTTCGCAGAGCTATGAAGAAGAAGGTGGCGAGGATGGTTCTCGAAAACCAGGACGGCGGGATAACGGGCCAGCACAAGCTTTCGCTGAAGTCGGATTCGGTCACCGATCAGACCGGTTCGGGAAAGACGAAGACGAGATGGGCGGATGTCCCGAAGATTGTATTGACCAGCAGTTACCTGTATATCTATATCAGCGATACATCGGCCCATATTATCCCGAAAAGAGCCTTCGAAAGCGAAACGAAGTTCAGGGAGTTCGTCGACACCGCAATGCGATACTACAGAGCTGTTGTTGGATAGTAAAGAACACGAGCCTAATAGTGGTAGTACAGTAAAATGCCCAGATGCCTGATCGTATACTTCTCCCAGAGCGGGACGACGGCGCGGGTGGCCGAGAGTATCGCTGCCGGCCTGCATAGCTCCGACTATGAGGTCGATCTGTTCAATATTAATGGCAGTCCACCGCCTGACTTCGGCGGATATGATCTGCTGGGCATAGGCTCGCCCGTTTATTATTACCGGCCGCCGTTCAATGTCTCAGACTACTTAAGGAGCATGCCCGTTATCAGGGGCTTGCCCGTTTTCGTCTTTATGATGTACGGCACCTACCGGTTTGACACCGGTAACCGGATTCGGCGCGCCCTGGCCGGGAAAGGGGCGCGGGAGGTCGGCTATTTTCACGCTCACGGTGCCGATCTATATCCGGGCTACCTCAAGGAGGGTTATCTCTTCTCCCCCGGCTACCCCACGGAAGAGGAGCTGAGCCAGGCCGAGGAATTCGGTCGTCATGTGGCCGCTAGGGTTGAAGGCGGGGAATACATCATGGCGGAAGCGGATCGTCCTCCGCCTCCGATATATCGATTCGAGAGGTTTGCACTGGGACGGTGGTTTTTCCGGAATATTTACAGCAGGCTGTTCAAAGCCGACAGGGAGAAATGTACCGCCTGCGGAGTGTGTATTCAACTTTGCCCTTCGGGCAACATCGTCGAGGGCAGAGGCCGCCGTCCGGTCTGGGGCCGCAACTGCCTGCTTTGCTTCACCTGTCAGGTGCAGTGCCCCGAGGAAGCTGTTATCTGGCGACTGGGCTGGACACTGATGCGTCCTTTCACCATATATAACGCACGTTCTGCCGCGCGGGACGCGTCGGTGGATTGTTCGCGCATCGATCCCAAATCGTGGCTGCGCGTCGCCAGGGGCGAGGAATGAGGTAAGTTATGGAAGAACTGCTTGATCTTGCGAAGAAGGTGGCTGACGAGGCTGAGGTCTTCTCCATATCACATATCGAGACCGACGCCGTCTTTGAGGCTAATCGTTTGAAACACGTGCAGTCCCGTGAGAGCTCGGGAAGGGCGCTGCGCATCATCAAGGAAGGCAGGATCGGATTCGCCGCCTCCAACAAGACGGACGGTGCGCAGGAACTGGTCGACATGGCGCTGGAGATGGCCCCGTTCGGTGCTGAGGCTAGGTTCGAGTTCCCTCAGCTGGAAACCTATCCCGAGGTCGAGGTGTACGATCCCGATGTCGAAGTTGTGTCCGAGAAATCTATGGTCGATCTGGGGCAGTCTTTAATCGATAAAGTGCGGGGGCATACCCCCGAGCTGGTTTGTGAGGCATCGGTATCCCGGGGCATTATCTCGGTGGGAGTTTTCAACTCTAGGGGCAGCAGAGTTGAATACAGGAAGAGCCTTTTCGGCTTTGGATTGGAGGGCGTGCTGATAAGGGGTACGGACATGCTCTTCGTCGGTGACAGCGACAGCTCCTGTCATCCCCTGACCGATGTGAGCGCCGTTATCGCAGCCACCATTGAGCAGCTTGAGCGAGCCCGGGAAACGGCTCAGGCGCCCGTGGGGCAACTGCCGGTGATCTTCACCCCCAATGGTGTCGCCATGGCACTGATGCCGCCGCTGGCAATGGCAGTCAATGGTAAGACTGTGCTTCAGGGCGCTTCTCCCCTGGGGCAAAGAAAGGGTGAGCAGGTTTTCGATTCCAGGATATCGGTCTGGGATGATGCAACCATGGACTTCCGTCCCGGAAGCAGGTTCTGTGATGGCGAGGGCGTGCCCAGTCAGCGCACGGCGATAATAGAGAACGGGGTTGTAGGCAGCTTCCTCTATGATCTCCAGACAGCGGCCCTGGCCGGCACCAGGAGCACCGGTAACGGCGCACGGGGTCTGGCTACACTGCCCAGCCCCTCACCGAGCACCGTTGTTATCGAGAACGGAGAAGCCAGCTTTGAGGAGATGCTCGGCGATATCAAGGAAGGGCTGGTGGTCGAGCAGCTCCTCGGTGCAGCGCAGGGCAATGTCCTGGGCGGAGACTTTAGCGGTAACATCCTGCTCGGCTACGTGGTAAGGAACGGCGAGATCGTAGGTAGGGTGAAGGACACCATGGTGTCGGGCAATGTCTATGAGGTTTTAAAAGAGGTCGCGGCTATAGA
This sequence comes from Dehalococcoidia bacterium, assembly GCA_020344295.1. Lineage (GTDB taxonomy): Bacteria > Chloroflexota > Dehalococcoidia > SZUA-161 > SZUA-161 > SZUA-161. Next base: position 788,602 of record CP070819.1, read on the forward strand.
GAGCGAGGGCAAGTGGGTTGGGGGGCGGGTGCGGATTCCGCATATCTATTGTCACAGCATCGCTGTTTCCGCCAAGGAGCGATAAACCATCGGGATAGTGACCTAAGGTGGTAGCCTGGAGTATCCATTCCAATGTACCCAAAACATGTAATTCCTGCGGTAGCAGGAATCCGGAAAAGAGCAGAAATGGATTTCCGGTACCCGCTTTAGCGGGAACATACCGAAGGTAAGTGCCTGTAAACGGTTATATGTGACACTTGCAAAGAAGTATCCCTGGTCTGTTATTATAGTGATACGTGGGGGGAGGGGAATATGTCGTCATCTCTGGATGACTATCTGGCAGAACTCAGCGACCTCAGCAAGCCTCTGGCAATCTCGAAACTCGCAAACCTCTCGGAACTCACCCCTGAAGAGATTGACTCTTTCGACGGTAAATGGCCGGATATAGATGTCGAGCGGCGGAGACAGATCACCGGGCAGCTTGTGGAGCTTGTAGAGGATAATGTGGAGCTGGAATTTGATGCCATATTCCGCTCCTGTCTCGCGGATAGCGATGTCGTAGTGAGGGCCCGGGCCGTGGAAGGGTTGGGCTTAACCGAAGAAAGAAGCGCTATAGATCCGTTGGTTGATTTGCTTCTCAAAGACGAGGATTTCTCTCAAAAGAACTAGTCAATTGGATTTCAATGAATTTTGCTTTCTTGATCTATATGAGTATTTTAAAATGGAAATTATCTGAT
>CP070819.1:789438-792353 GCA_020344295.1 Dehalococcoidia bacterium
CGTTCCAGGGAGGATCGCTTTCTTCTGTTCCTCGGTCCCGAACTCCGTGATGGCCAGCGCAGCAACTGTATTACAGAACATGGGGCTGGGCATCGCTGCACGCCCGAACTCCTCGAAGAGCACTGCCAGATCGAGCAGGCTCAGATCAGCTCCACCATATGTTTCAGGCAGCATCAGCCCCATCCAGCCCAGTGCCGCCATTTTCCTCCAAAGCTCCGGCGAATAGCCCAGATCGCTGGACTCGATCTCTTTAACCACCGACTAGGTACACTCTTTACTGAGAAATTCACGCGCCGAGTTTCTCAGCAACTCCTGCTCTTCACTAAGAGAGAAATCCATGTCTAACCAACCTTTCTGAATTTGGGAAGCGTCAGGTCGTCGGCGATATCATCGAAGACCACTTCCACCGGCATTCCGATGGATATTCCCTCGGGCTTGGTATCGATTAGGTTGCTGATCAGCCGTACACCCTCGTCCATCTCCACCAGCACTACCGAGTAGGGCGCCACAAAAGCAGGGTGAGGCGACTCCGAATAGGTGGCCCAGCTATAAACAGTACCCTTTCCGCCGGAAGGGGCCCATTCCTTTTCAAAAGAGCGGCACTTCGGACAGGCCGGTCGTGGTGGGTGCACCCACGTGCCACACTCCTTGCATCTCTGAAATACTAGCCTATGCTCTTTGGTGCCTTCCCAAAAGCCCATATTTTCCCAGATCATGGGCGGTGTTGGCAAAGGGTGCTCTTTATTGTACTGTATGCTCATCTGCTACCTCCCAGGATGAGACCACTGGTCGAGCCACCTGCTCCCGAGGCTACCAGAACGAGGTCAGCGTCACTTACCTGTGCCGATGATGTGCCTCTTATCTGTCGAACGGCCTCAAGAACATGGTTCACCCCGTATATATGTCCTTCTCCCAGGCAACCGCCGGATGTATTAAGAGGAAGCTCACCTCCCACCCTGATACGGTTACCACCATCACAGAATGCTGTGCCCTCACCCCGGTCACAGAAGCCCAACTCTTCAAGCTGCATGGGTACCAGGGGGGCAAAGCTGTCATCAAGCTGCGCTACCTTGATATCCCTAGGGTTTACTCCGGCCATCGCAAAGAGCCGTTCGCCCATATGTTTCATCTCCGGCAGATCAGAGATCGCTGGGCGGTAGAATCCTTTTCGCTCCTCCGTACCAGCGACCTGGCTTTGAGTTGCACCCCGTATGTATACAGGCTTCTGCTTCAGCTTCTCCGCCTTCTCCGCTGTGGTGATAATCAAGGCGATGGCGCCGTCGGTTTCCTCGTGGCAGTCCAGTTCCCGAATCGGGTCGACTATTATCCTCGATTCGAGATAGTCTTTCATTGTTATCGGTTTCCCGTAGAATATACCATCGGGATTCTTAGCGCCGTGCTCCCGGCATACTGTGGTAACCCATCCAAATTGATCGCTGTTGATACTGTATTCATGCATATATCTGCGTACGATCATGGCGACTCGTCCTGCCTCGGACACGAGGCCAAACGGCGCATGGTAGGTCCATTGAAGCAGGTCCCCTGTGTCCAGTTGGGCCATGTTGCGCGAACTGCCTCTCATTCGCCTCTTAGATGCCTCGTTCACGGCTCTGTAGATGACCACGTAATTAGCTGCTGCGGTGGTCACCCCGATTGCGGCGCGCAGGACCATAGCACAGGGAGCACCATTCCAGCGGTTTTCACCGAAGTAAGTCAGGTTACCCATCCCCCTAGAGCTGGTAACACTGTGCTCATCTGTAGCATCGTCGGAATGCTTCACAATTCCGTCGATATCGGGCGGCACCAGCCCGGCGTCATCCAGAGCGGCCTTTATACACTCACATATCATATGAAGCTCTGTCTTACCTGAGTCCTTCGAGAAGCCGCTGAACCCTATGCCGACGATCGCCGCTTTATTGCTGATATTGTTCATAACTATAACCTCAAGGTCGTTAGACTTCCTGTTTCTTAAACTTGGGGAGTGTAAGGTCGTCGGCTACATCATCGTAGACAACCTCGACCGGCATACCGATATATATCTCCTCCTGTGATACACCGTGCACATTGCTGATCATTCGTACCCCCTCAGTCAGCTCCACCACGACTACAGGATAGGGCACCTTTATCCCGGGGTAAGCTGCGTTGGCGTAAACGAAATTAACCCAACAATAGACTTTTCCCTTACCCTCTGAAGGCACCCACTCTTTCGCGGTAGAAAGACACCGCGGGCACATCGGGCGCGGCCGGTGTACGAATAAACCGCAGTCTTTGCACTTCTGAAAGACGAGCTTGTGCTGTTTGACGGCGTCCCAGAACCCCTGATTGTCCAGATCGATGTAGGGGCGTAAAATCGGGATTCCCGGAATATATTCCATTACCATTTATTACCTCCTCAACAGGAGAGCGCTAGTTGGTACTCCCAGCCCACCGGTTACTAGGCTCAGTTCGACATCTTTAACCTGTGCAGTAGAGGTGCCTCTTATCTGGCGCACTGCCTCCGCGATCAAGTTCATGCCATGAATATATGCTTCCGATAGGTGGCCGCCCGAGGTGTTGCAGGGGATCTCGCCGCCCAACCTGATACGGTCGCCTCCCTCGCAGAAGGCCACGCCTTCTCCAACACCGCAGAAACCGTACTCCTCCAGCTGCATGGGGATCAGCGGCGTGAAGGCATCGTAGAATTGCGCAACATCGATGTCTTTGGGCCCTACACCAGTCACTCTCCAGAGTTCCTGCCCTGCATACCAGGACTCGGGCAGCCCCGATATCCTCGGCCGGTAGTAGCTGGTCATCATCTCACCCTGGGTTGCTATTCCCTGGGTGGCACCCATGATATATGCCGGCTGCTGTTTCAGGTCCTTTGCCCTCTCCGTCGTGGTCAGGATTATGGCAACTGCGCCGTCGGTATCCACACA
>CP070819.1:792453-795699 GCA_020344295.1 Dehalococcoidia bacterium
AACCTTGCTCTCGTAGGGGTCTACCTCTTTAATTCGCAAATCCATGGCGCGATCGATAGGATCAAGCCGTCCTGGCGTGGTGAACTGGAGATAACGGATGCCATTCAGCAACTTATAGTGATGGGTAAGGACGTTAGCAGCCACATATTAACCGGATGGTGGCTGGATACAGGGAAGAAGGACGATTTACTGGAAGCGAACCGTGTTGTCCTCGACAGCCTGCTGAAGCGTGATATTCGTGGTGAAATCGACCCCAGGAGCAAGGTCGTGGGACGCGTAGAGGTGAGGAAAGGTGCTAAGGTGGAGAACAGCACTATTCGGGGCCCCGTGTCTATTGCCGAAGGCTGTCATATTATGAATTCATTTATCGGCCCCTTTACCAGCATAGGTGAGGGTACCGTTGTTGAAGATTCATCTATAGGGCATTCGGTAATTCTGGAGAACAGCAGCATCCATCAAATTCAACGGCTGGAAGACAGTCTCATCGGCACTCGTGTAGAGCTGAGGAAGGCCGACGAACGGTTCAAAGCTGTGAAGTTATTCGTGGGGTGTGACTCCAGTCTGGAACTGTAGGAGGCTGAGATGGGGCATATAGACGGGGTAAAAGTCAGAAAGCTTCGCCTTATCCCAGATGAACGAGGTTGGCTCATGGAATTGCTTCGAGCCGATTGGGAAGAGTTTGAGGAATTCGGCCAGGCATATGCGACCACATGCTACCCCGGTGTGATCAAGGCATGGCACTATCATAAGCTTCAGACTGACCACTTCACCTGTGTTGGCGGCATGGCCAAAGTCGCTCTATATGATCCCCGGGAGGGCTCGCCGACGAAGGGTATGGTCAATGAATTCTATCTTGGCACATTGAACCCTATATTAGTGAAGATTCCACGACTGGTTTATCATGGCTTTACCGCTGTCGGCGGTGAAATTACCACAATTGTTAATTTGCCGACGGCTCTCTATAACTACGAGCAGCCGGATGAATACCGGATACCTTACGACGACCCCTCGATTCCCTATACATGGGAGGTCAAGTCGGGATGAGAGTGCTGGTTACAGGCTCAGCGGGGATGCTGGCAAGTGACCTTATCCCCGTGCTCACCAAGCGCGGTTATGAGGTCTTTGCACCGCCTGAGGATATGCTTGACATAACTCTTCTGGAAACGGTCAGGTCGGTGGCCCAGAGCTGTGAGCCGGATATGGTTGTTAACTGTGCTGCATTTACCAGAGTAGATGAGGCAGAGAATGAGGAGTATCAGGCGCTAATGGTGAATGGCTTCGCGGTTCAGAACCTCTGTCTTGTATGCCAGGAACTGGAAATACCTTTAGTGCATTTCAGCACCGACTATATATTCGATGGCACCAAGGATGAACCTTACACAATATATGATCAGCCCAACCCACTGGGAGCGTATGGCCGTACAAAGCTTCTGGGTGAGAAGTATGTGCTGTGGCTCCTGAATAAATTCTACCTGGTTCGCACGACCTGGATGTTCGGAACCTACGGGAAGAATTTCATCGATACCATGCTGGAGATCGCGCAAAAACAGCAGAAGATATCCGTGGTGAACGATCAGCGGGGATGCCCGACGTGGACGCGGCAGCTCGCAGAGGCAGTTGCCGATCTGATTGATACCGGACGGTACGGTGTATACCACATAACCAGTTCGGAGCCCACAACCTGGTTCAATTTTGCCGGGGAGATATTCCGTCTGGCGGGTCTCGATATCGAGCTTGTTCCGGTAACGTCGGATCAGTTTCCTACTCCGGCGAGGCGGCCGTTGAACAGCGTTCTCGATCCGTTTCCCCTACCGCAGGTATTGGGGCGGGAGATGCCATCCTGGCGGGTCGGACTGAAGGAGCACCTGAAACAGGCTGGCAAGCTGGCAGCTAAATAGCAACAGGTAGAGAATATGAAATTACTTGTAACCGGCGGTGCAGGCTTTATCGGCTCTAACTTCATCCATTACATACTGAGAGAACATTCTGACTATGAAGTGATAAATCTGGATGCTCTAACGTATGCCGGCAGCCTGGAGAACCTCGAAGGAGTGATGGACAATCCCCAGCACAGGTTCGTTCAGGGGAGGATCGAGGACGGCAAGCTGGTCGGTGAGTTAATGGAAGGCGTCGTTATCGTGATTTACTTCGCTGCGGAGTCCCATGTCGATAGAAGCATAGTGGAACCTCAGGTCTTCATCGTGACCAATGTCCTGGGGACACAAGTCCTGCTCGATGCAGCTCTGAAATACGAGATAAAGCTGTTCTTTCAGATTTCGACTGACGAGGTCTATGGTGCTCTCGATCTCGATTCGAACCAGAGGTTCACGGAGGAATCCCCCCTTCGCCCGAACTCACCCTATGCAGCCAGTAAAACATCTGCGGACCTCCTGGTTCGCGCCTACCACAGGACCTTCGGATTGCCCATTCTCATCTCGCGCTGCAGCAACAACTATGGACCGCGGCAACACCCGGAGAAATTCCTTCCTACAGTGATACTAAGCGCTCTGCAGGATAGGCCTGTTCCCATCTACGGTGACGGGCTGTATGTACGTGACTGGATTCACGTCCTGGATCACTGTATGGCGATAGATACAGTCGTGAGCAAGGGTAAGATTGGTGAAATATACAACATTGGCACTAACAACGAGTGGCCTAATATTGAACTTGCGAAGAAGGTGCTGCAGATACTGGGGAAATCCGAGGATCTGCTCCAGTCTGTCACCGACCGCCCCGGCCATGACAGGCGTTATGCTCTGGATGGCGATAAAATGAAGCGTGAGCTGGGATGGCAGCCTTCTATATCGTTTGACGAGGGCCTCTCGGAGACTATTCGCTGGTATGCCGAGAATGGCAAGTGACGCTATCTGCCGTCTGCTAAGATAGCCCTCGGGTTTTTTTCAATCTATCGGTAAGCATGGGTACCAAGTCGAACAGGTCGCCCACTATGCCATAAGTAGCTACTTCGAAGATGGGGGCATTGGGGTCCTCGTTGATAGCAACGATTACATCGGCCGTCTGCATACCTGCTAGGTGCTGTACCGCCCCCGATATACCACAGGCAACATAGAGCTTGGGGCAGACGGTCTTACCCGTCTGGCCAACCTGGTGCGAGTAGGGAATCCACCCATCGTCCACAGGTGGACGCGATGAGCCCAGCGCGGCCCCCAGTACGTCAGCCAGGTCCGATATAATCTGGAAGTTCTCTGGCTTCCCCAGTCCACGGCCGCCGGAGACAATGATCTC
>CP070819.1:795799-798827 GCA_020344295.1 Dehalococcoidia bacterium
GCAGGCAACTCTTGGGAGCGAGGTAAGGTGGGTAGGCAGGAGAAAGGCAGTATAACTATCTCGGATGGTTTCGTATTGATAATACTACCCTTGGCGGATATAATTCTGCCTAATGCCTGCGAAATCCGGTGTCTACTGTAAACGGGATCGGGGGATAGGAAAATGACCGAGGCGTATCTAGTAGCGCAGGACCTGCATAAGAGCTTCAATGAACACAAGGCCGTGGATGGGGTCTCCTTTTCTATTGAAAAGGGCGAGATCTTCGGCCTGCTGGGGCCCAACGGCGCCGGCAAGACCACCACCATTCGCATGCTTTCCACCGTGCTTGAACCGGACAGCGGCGATATCATAGTAGGGGGGTACTCCGTTCGGCACAATGCCGACGCGGTTCGGAATTTGATTGGTGTCTGTCCCCAGGAGCTTGCCCTCTATGAAGAGCTGTCCGCCTTAGATAACCTGGTCTTTTTCGGCCGGATGGCGGGGTTGAACGGCAAGGAAGCCAAGGCTCAAGCATTATCGCATCTGGAGTTGCTTGGATTGAAGGAGAGGGCGAAGGGCAGGGTGGATAAGTTCTCCGGCGGCATGAAGCGGCGGGTCAACCTCGCTGTCTCCCTTATGGGACATCCCCAATTTCTCTTCCTCGACGAGCCGACCGTCGGTATCGACCCGCAGTCACGCAACAATATCTATGAGACCATCGAGGCCCTGCGGGATAAAGGGATGACCATACTGTACACGACGCACTATATGGAGGAGGCCGACCGCCTCTGTAAGAGGGTAGCCATTATCGACGGGGGACGTATAATCGCTCTGGATACACCCCTGACGCTCAGGAGCAAGATAGGGCCGCCGGAGCAGGTGACTCTGGAGGATGTCTTTCTGCGCTTGACCGGCAGGAGCCTGCGGGACTAAGTAATTGTGACTACGGTCAGTTCCAAAATTGTAGCGTTGCCATTCCTATGGCAACGAATTCACATGGGGGCAAGGTCTTGGATAAACTCGCAAAACCCCTGTTAATTGCTCTGCTGCAGGTCCGTATCTATTTGAAGGATAGGGCGGACCTTGCCTTCAGCTTCCTGCTGCCCATTGCCATCTTCGCGCTCACCTACGGCGCTTTCGGCGGGGAAACCAGTTTTAATGGCACAGCCCACATCGTGAATGAGGAGGAGGGAGGTCTGTACTCAGCTCTTCTCCTAGATCGACTGGGGGAGGTGGACAACCTGGATGTTGACCTGCTGTCAGCTTCGAAGGCGGAGTCCAAGCTGGACAGGGTTGATCTACTCATGGTAGTCTTCATTCCCAGTGATTTCTCTGAACGCCTTGAGGCCGGCGAACCGGCGAAGCTGGTGTTCAAGCAGAGGGGGAATGGCGGCGATGAGGGCCAGATCGTGGCCAGCATCGTCGGCGGTGTAGCCAACCGGATGGCTCAGGAACTGCAGGTTCGAAATGAAGTTGCGGAGGCCGTGGCTGATACCGGTATCAGCCAGAGTGATATGGAGAACACCGTGCAGCAGCTTCTGGAAAATGAACGGGAGTCGCCCTCCGTAACAGTGGAAGAGGAGATAGTGGGCGTCAGCCCGGATATAGTCAATGACCTGATGCCGGGCATTCTGGTCATGTTTGTACTCTTCGCCATAACATTGACGGCGCGGGCGCTGGTGGAGGAGCGCAAGAGGGGGACCCTGGAGCGCCTGCTTACAACCCAGCTCAGTATCGGGCAGCTTTTCGTGGGCAAATTCCTGGTCAATTTCTCCCGTGGCTTAATACAGGCCCTTGTCCTTATACTCCTCGCATATGCGGTGTTCCAGATGTTTACCCCTCTCGCATTTGTTGAGTCCCTGGTTATTGTTATAGCTTTCGTAGCGGCCGTGAGTAGCTTGGGGCTCATCATCGGATCGATCGCCCGAAGCGAGGATCAATCGATCTGGATCGCTGTTTTCTTTACGATGGCTACGGTAATACTGGGTGGCACCTTCTTCGAAATACCCGAAAGCGGGATTCTCAGTGTCCTTAGCAAGCTGTCCATCAATTCCTACGCCATCGACGCCTTCGAGACGATTATCAGCGATGGTGACTCTCTGAGCGATATTGGTATCCAGCTGGGGGTGATGACAGGGGTTGCTGTGATCGGTCTGTTCATCGGCCGGAGTCTCTTCAGAGTCATGCCCGGAGGTAGATAGGCGGATATGAGGCATTTGAGACATATCTGGTTCATAATGCTGAAGGAGCTGAAAGTCTTCTTCCGTGACCGCCTCGCCCTATTTTTCTGGATACTGTTCCCTTTCATGTTCATCATTATTTTCAATTTTGTCCTGAGCGATGTGGGCGGTGGGGATGAGAGGTTGGGACTCCACGTAGCTACGAAGGAGCACGCTGGCGGTATCAGCTATTTGCTACTTGAAGCGCTTGAGACGGGGAATGAGTCCGAGCTCGGATTTGGAGATAGTGTGATCGTCTGGGTCAGGGATTATGAGGAAGCCCGTCAGGCGGTAGAAGATGGAGAGCTGGGAGGCCTGCTCGTCTTCCCCGAGGATTTCTCCGACAGTCTGTTCGCCGAAAAGGGCCCGGAGTTCGAGGTTATTGCCGATTCTGAGGCGGTTGACACAAGGGCTGCGCTTAATGGATTCGCCAACTCCATCGCCACCCGGTTCTCCTCAGTGCGAGTAGCGGCCAATGCTACTGCGGAGCTTCTCATCGGTGCCGGCATGATCGACAGGAATGATCGTGATGCGATCGATAGTATCAGGTGGGATACCTTGTCCCGGGCTGGTGAAGAGGCGCAGGAATCGTTTATACAGTTTGAGAGGGAGTGGGTTGGCGAGGTGGAGCCGGAGAATGCGGCTAACTTCGTAGTCCCCGGCTATCTGGTGATGTTTGTGTTCTTCGCTGCTGCAATGGGTGCTGAGGTAATAGTCCGTGAGCGCCAGAACCATACCCTGGAGCGTCTGTTTTCCAGCTCGGTCAGGAGGGAGGCCATCCTCGGCGGTATATTCGCTGGCTCGGCTGTCCGGGGGCTGCTCCAGATAGC
>CP070819.1:798927-807948 GCA_020344295.1 Dehalococcoidia bacterium
CGGGACAGGAATCCCAGCCCGCCGGTCTCTAACTCAAGTCCCAGACTCCGCATCTGAGCACTGTGGAAGCTCTGCACCCTCTCCGCGGCAAGTTCCAAATCGCCCAGAAGCGCTCCATCGACCATCTGCCGAGATCGGCCGATCTCCTCCCTCGATACCTCAAGCTCCGTTAGCTCCACGCCATCTAACGATCTATTGAAATCGAAAAGGGCTTTATCTCCTCCGTAGCGCACCCCTTCCAGTATTTGACGTACCTTCTCGGACATCTCCGCCGTAGCTTCGACAGAGGCACGTTCCTGAAGCCAAGAACAGGCCGCTTCAAGTTCTCGGATCATTCTCATCCCAGGTACTCCCTGGCTACCGCAACGGAATCTGCTATAGACTGCTCACGGAACTCTATGAGTTGTTCGTTAGGAACAATCTCCATAACCTGTTCCAGGCTCTTATCGAAGGACGAAAAAAAACTGTCCAGGTCGTTGGAGGCGATCTGCTGCATCCAGATAAGATACTTCCCTGCGAAACGGCGGAAATCCTCCCAGCTGGCTTGCCTAGTGGCCACCGTAGAGACGAACTCGCGCCACCTTTCCAGGCTGAGGGGATCGATAAAATCCACCTCCACTCCGGAGGTCGATTCCATAAGCTCCTTTCGTATCCGGGACATGCTGCTGTTATTCGCCCTCTCGCGCTGGTCCAGCTCGAACTGAAGTACTCTGTCATAGAGATTGGCCACGGGCCCACCGCCGAGAGGTGACAGAGCGCCGAAAAAGGGGCGGAATATCCGGTAGATCCACGCCTCATCTGTAACCAAATGGGATAGATAGCCGGCGACAAACGCCCTGGTCGCGGCGCTAACATTCGCATTGCCCTTTAGCTTAGGATGCAACTTAAACAGGGGGTTTACCCCACTGGCGCCCTCCTCGCTTTCCAGCGATAGAAAATGTGTCTCCTCACGACTGGCGCTCATGACAAGCCGGATATCCGGCGCCGTAGACCCGAGGTAATAGCTTCCTTTGTACTGATCCACAATTGGATGCCGCAGCCTGGCTATTGCTTCTTCGGCAAAGCCTAGATGAAGGCATATAGGAGGCAACGGACTCCTTTCTTAGGTAACTGGTCGGGGTTCCAAGCCCCGCCGTATAATATCAATAATCTGCGATGCCTTTTCGCTCTTATCCGGGCGCTTCAGTGTATTCGGACTGCCGATCAAGCAGGCACAAGATTCGAATAACGTGTCAATAATTTTAAGCTTGTGTTTTGCAATGGTAGAGCCAGTCTCGGTGTTCTCGATGAGGACATCCGCATCCTCGGGCAGGAAGGCCTCGCTCGCCCCCCATGTAGGGATGATTTTGCATGGTGTCAGATGGTTGTCATTCACATACTTATCGGCGATATTTGTATACTCCGAAGCAACTCGCAACGCCGAAGTTCGATTCAACTTCCGCAGGTCAGCAGTGCTCGAAACCGGCATGTCCTGAGTAACCACGGCAACGATTCTGACTCTGCCGAATCCAAGCTCCAACAACTCCTCAACCGGGCTCGAGGGGAAACGAAAGCGATGGTCGAGGAGCCAATCCCTTCCTGTAACAGCCAGGTCGAAGTTTCCATTAGCTACATGTAGGGGCATATCCTGAGGTCTTACAACCTTGACCATAACCCCATCCAGTGCGATCCGGGGCCTGTTGCCCATCTTACCTGTGTTATAACCGTCTACCTCAAGCCCAGCCCTGTTCAGGAAATCGACAGTGTGAGGCCGCTGGTGACCATCGGGCAGCGCGATTGAGATCACCGGTTGCTCCATAGAAGAACGCTGCAGATCCGCCTCCAGCTCAACCCCTGCAGCCGACTTGTCCCTTTGCTTCCCTATGCGTATCGAGGAGATTGTGGACAGAAGCCGGCTCAAATCCTTTCGCTCAAGGCTGTTCCTGTTTGCTACCAGGCACGCGCTGCTTTCGAGAATACTCGCAACCGGGACCAAACCCTGCACTCGAAGCCAATCCGGCGAGGTTTCTGTCATCACGGCCATATCGGCATTCTCCGGAGGATAGACTCCAACGGCTCCCCAGGCAGGAAATATCTGGAATCTCCTCAGTCTCTGCTTTAAAGCAAAAGATTCCGACAGATTGGGATATTCACTAACGATCCGAAGGCTCTCAGAGCGGCTTCTTAAAGACTCCAGCGATTCCTCCCCCGAGGAACCGGCAACAGCAGCATAAAGGCTTCTTTTCCCGTATCCCAAGTCTGCGATCTTCACCAGTGCGTCGCTGTGATACTTGACCAAAAGCTCCTCCACCCAATCAAGACGACAGATTCCCAGATCATAGTTGCCGATAGCTAACTGAATGGCGATGTCCTTCTCCTGGAATACCTTGGTGAACAGACCGGGATACTCTTCGCACTGAGGTCGATAGGAGCGGGAACCTTCGCTGTACTCGTCAATAGCGAAGCCCGCTTTCCCCATCAGAGCCGCCGTCCTTTCCTGAAGTTCCCCTTTAGGCAGGGCAATTTTTACCTGCACTCTGTCTCTCCAATCCATTTGAGCAGCTCATCGGGAGAAGCACTCAGGCTCTTTTCACCGCTGACCTGATCGATTATCTCTGTCCCCTCACTGCAGCGCATATCGACTACCCAGCGAAAGCCGACGGCTTCCTCGACACCGAGATCGAACTCAACTATATAACCCGCGTCACGTAACAACCGGGCGGCTTCCAGACAGTCTTTAAGCCCCTCCTCGTTCTTCACCCTGACCAGAATCCTTTCACGCTCAGCTGGCTCCTCTATCAGATTCATGAGCTCGTCTAGATAGAGCGCGAAACCGGAAGCACGCATATCCTTCCCGCCGACCAGTGGAATCAGTTCATCATACCTGCCGCCCCCACCCAGTCTCCGTTCCCCGGTATAGAATCCAAAGATTATTCCCGTGTAGTATTCAAAGTTTCTTCCCGAAGCGAAATCGATCTGGTAGTCGAAGCCCAGACCGGTCAGCATTCGGGCAATTCTGGCTAGCTCTTTCAGGCTGGGCTCAAGACCTGAAACTGATGATGAGAAGACGCTCTTAATGTTCTCCACGAAGCCAGGCGTGCTCCCTTTCAAGTTAAAAAGTAGTTGCAGCTGCTTCTCAGCTTCCGGGGACCTCTCTCTCAGGTCTCCCAGCACATCCAGATTCCCTGAGAAGACCTGATCAAGGAATGCAGCCTCCTCCTCTCCACTGAAACCCAACCCCTCAAAAAAAGTCTTCAGCAGCCCGGCATGTGCCAGCCTGATCTCCGTCCGGTCTATACCCATCGTTCCCAGGGCCTCAAGCGCCAGTGAAATTAACTCGACATCTCCCTCAGGTTTGCTCCCACCTATAAGCTCGGCGCCACACTGCCAACGTTCCCGTGACTCCTCGCCAGTGCCCTCGAAGGCAAACATATTCTCCACATAGAACAGCCGGGTGATGGGAGTATCCTGAAAATTCTCTACATAGAGTCGAGCGATGGGGATAGTCCCGTCGGGGCGGAGCACCACCCGCTCGCCGCTCCATCCGTCCCAGTCGAGAAACGAGTAGACACGCCCCAGCATATCGGGAGACAGTGTTCCCGCAGAGGTAAAGAGGTGCAGGTATTCCAGGACAGGGGTTCTGACCTCCCGGTAGCCCCAGCCAAGGCAACAGTTCCTGATCTCTGCCTCGATCTTGCGAAACCTTGCCATATCCTGAGGCATCAGGTCACGCGTTCCCTTGCACCTCGAAACCTTCATCCTTTATCTCCTATTCAGCCAACGCGGCACTATTCTACACTTATTGATGGGGCGGTTCAACGCAAAGTCTGTATTTAATGTCCCGATCGAATACGCTATGTACAGTAAACCCGCTAAACCCCTTCTTCTCTCAGAGTGTTGACTATGTACAGTATCTCCTGAGTTGTCAGACCAAAGCGATGCAGTGTATGCCGGATGATCTCCAACCCGGCTTCCAGCTCGGGACGCACCAGCTCAGCAACCCCTATGTCCTTCAGTTTTTCCCTATCCTCATCACGATGAATGCGTGCTACCACATCAAGTCTGGGATTGATGCTGCGGGCGTTCTCGGCCGTAAGCCTGGTGGCTATGGGATCGGGGAAAGTTACTACTAAGACCTTGGCCTTCCCCAGCTCAGCTTGACCCAGAATCTCGCGATTGCTGGCATCCCCGTATATACACGGAATCCCTTTCTCACGTGCCTCATCGATAACCCTCGGGTCCATATCGATGACCAGGTAGGAGAACTTCCTCCGTTCCAGCACCCGCCCCAGATTCCTGGATACACGCCCATAACCACAGATCACGACATGGTTGACCAGAGACTTACCTTCATCCAGAGTGTCGGGGTCAAGCCTATTTGCTAAGAGCCTCGAGCCTCTATCCGACTGCAGAATCCTGTAATAGAGGACCGATGCCAAATTCATTGCGAACGGTGTCATCAACATAGTAATTACTGCAGCGGTTATCGTAAGTGAATAGAGATAATTGGACATAAGATCCAGCTCAAGCGCGAGGGCAGCAAGGACAAAGCTGAACTCCCCTATCTGGAATAGACCACTACCTACAAAGAGAGCGGTCTTGTCGCTGTATCCGAAAATCCTGGGAACAAGGGATGTAATAATGAACTTACCCAGCACGATAGTCATTACGACTGCAGCCACCTCTGCCGGATTCTCTGTTATGAAGCCGGGGTCTATGAGCATACCCAGCGAAGCGAAGAACAGAACGGCAAATATGTCCCGCAGAGGCCTGATGTCCGCCAGGGCCTGATGCGCGTAATCAGACTCGCTTACCACAAGTCCCGCCACGAAGGCCCCCAGTGCAATGGAAAGCCCGAATTCGTAGGCACCGTATGCCGCCCCAAAGCAGAGGCATACGACAGCTAGGAGGAAAAGCTCCCGCGTCCGTACCTCTGCAACTCTTCGCATCAATGTGGGAAACACCCAGAAACCGAGAACGAAAATGCCCCCCAGAAACAGTCCCGCTTTTAATACAGCCCACCCCAGAGCACCCACGAGAGCAGATCCCGATTGCTCTAAAGACGGGAGGATAACCATCATGGGAACGACACTCAGGTCCTGTACCAACAAGATGCCGATCATTACCCGTCCGTGCGGACTTCCCAGTTCCCCCCGATCAAGTAACGTCTTTATGACAATTATGGTGCTGCTCAAGGATATGAACAGACCGAATAGGAGCGCGTCCCGCATCGTCCAGCCGAGGAGATAGCCCACCAGAACACCGAGAGCAACCGTAGCCGTTATCTGAGCAGTCCCGCCGATAATTGCAATCCTGCCGATACGCCTTAGAGTCCTGAGAGAGAATTCGAGACCGAGAGTGAACATAAGAAGTGCAACCCCGATAATGGCCATAGTCTCAACCTCTTCGGGGTCTTGAACCAGCTGCAATGCATAAGGCCCGATCACTATACCGCTAAGCAAGTAGCCAAGGATGACCGGCAGCCTTATGAGGCGCACTGCCATACCGCCAACGAGGGCGATTCCCAGAACGATCGCCATACTCGATAACAGGCCTAGTTCTTCCATCCTATACCTTCTGTGATGATAAGCTCCGAAGAGCCTGCGCCCCAGAGCCCTCTATGAGCCTCTTTGGCCTCTTCTTCCAGCTGCTCCAATAACTCTTGGTGCCTGGTGTCCGGCGGATATGATTTGGCCCGAGCATATCCAAGGCGCACAAGCTCGGCATTAATAAAGATGCCATCGACATATACATAACGAAGGAGTCTGCCATAACGGTCCCTGTCCGATACGTCTCTCTCCAACGTCGCTAAACAGCCCCCCACCAGCTCCCGATTCTTCTCCCAAGCCTCTATGCCGTAATATTCCTCCGATGGATATACCTCCGGTGTATCAATACCAATATATCTGACCCTCTCTCCACCCTCTATCTCAATAGTATCGCCGTCAACAACCCGCACTACCCTCACCTGGTCTTCTATGTCGGCTACACAGCCCGTGAGCATAGCGGCGGTTAATAGCGGGAAAAGAACTATCAGACATCGCTTCACAGGTCTATTTCCTGTGATACCAAATTCATAAGGAGGGGAGGAAATCGACTATATTAAGCCGCAGTAACCGCCTTCCGTTCCAGTCCTCTTGCTCCAGATTATAGACAATATCGATGTAGGAGGATGTCTCCCGGTTGCCCTGATTGAACGCAATAGCGTCCCACACAACACGATTATTACGCAACTTGAGCTTAAGATGATCTCCGGTGGCTCCAACTCTGCGTGATTCCAATACCCTTACCTTCCTACTAAGGAAGGTGGGTATCTGATTACCTTGCCCGAAGGGAGCGAGCTTGCTTATGGATTTATACATTGCTGCATCTACTGTTGCTATCGGGATCTCAGCGTCAATGTTTATCGCCGGTCGGAGATCGACGTCAGCGAGCTCTCTGGCCGCTATTTGCTGAAGCTGCCAATGAAGCTTCTCTACATTAGCTTTGAGTGCGATAAATCCGGCCGCCTGCCGATGACCACCAAAGCGGGTAAGCAGAGCCTTGCACTCGGTTAATGCGCCAAGAATATCAAATTCCGGGATGCTGCGAGCACTTCCCCTGGCTTGCTCCCCATCGAACTGGAGCACTATCGTAGGCCGGTAGAACTCATTGGCTAATTT
This sequence comes from Dehalococcoidia bacterium, assembly GCA_020344295.1. GTDB lineage: Bacteria > Chloroflexota > Dehalococcoidia > SZUA-161 > SZUA-161 > SZUA-161. The sequence goes on from CP070819.1 coordinate 805,569, forward strand.
CCCGGCGACCACTCCTACAACCCCTGGAGGATAACTCCCTTCACCTATCATAAGAAGCGGCTTATCTACCCCCTCAAGGAGTAGCTTCTCTCTTGCGTTAGTGTATACTTCGGCAGTCAGCCTCTGACGCTCGCTATTGCTTGACTCGAGCTCAGCGGCAAGCTGCCGAGCCTGCTCCAGGGCTGTGGTCATCAGCAGTTCATAGCTGGTAACCGCGTGATCCATTCTGCCGCTGGCATTTAATCTGGGACCCAGCATGTATCCGATGCTATCTTCATCAAGCTTACCCATCTGCAGCCCGGCACAGCGCACTAACTCCTGTACCCCAATCCGCTGGCTTCGATTAAGTACTTCGATTCCACGTTTCACCAGATATCGGTTCTCCCCACCCAAAGGCACCATATCGGCGACCGTCCCCAGAGCAACCAGATCCAGGTACTCCTCCCAGTCTGTGTTCCCGTTAGTCGCTTCGAAGACCGCCTGCAGGAGCTTGAGCGCAACTCCCACTCCTGCCAACTCGCAGAATGGATAGGTTGAGTCTGCACGCTTGGGATCTATAGCAGCGAGAGCCGGCGGAAGCGAATCGGGAACCTCATGATGGTCTGTGATAATGAAGTCCAGCCCTAAGTTCAACCCCTGTTTTATCTCAGGCCCTCCCCCGATTCCGCAGTCTACTGTAACTACCAGACTTACTCCCTGCTGTTTCAAACCCTGCAGTGCAGGCAGGTTCAGCCCGTGACCTTCGTCCAGTCGGTGGGGGATGTAGTGAACAACGCGCCCCCCCAGCCTCGAGATCCCTTCCATTAACAAGACTGTACCGGTGATTCCATCGGCATCGAAATCTCCATAGACGGCAATCAGTTCATCTCCGAGAAGGGCGCGTAACATCCTGGTCACCGCCCTGTCCATATCCGGGAGCAGTCTTGGGGCGTGTGCTAGTCGGTCATCAGCGGTTAGGAAGGGCTCGAAATCCGTGGGATTGGAGATGCCCCGATTTTCAAGCAGTTGGATAATCAATAGCGTTATATACTCTCTCTCCGAGGACACAGACTGAAGCCGCTGCGCAATAATGTCAGCGGGAACCGGGGGGCATATCTGCCATCTTTGCCGATTCAAGCACTACTCCTGCATACCTAGTACGGGCTGAGCCGTTACAGCAAATCGGAGTTTCTCCTTATACCAACCTATCATAATACTATTCCCATTCAGTTGAGAGCCGCTGTTTTGAACACAGGAGTGCCCAATCCTTAATTGGGCATCATAAGAGTGTACACCCCTTTTTAGACGCGGTCAAACACAATATCCCTGATTTTGTTAAACAGAGTTATTGATACCCTGTCCACCCACCCTATAGAGCTTCGCTCTGAAATCTGTAGGGATAATGAGGCTACGGCTCCGAAAAGGCTTTTTGAGCAGATGGGCAGAATTAAACTGATAAGTAATTATCTGTATATTATCTGTCAGCAGTTATGCACAAAATATATAAGGCGGGGTATCCCCTGCCTTATATAATCGGACGCCTTATAGCCTTATTAAACTAGTGAGAGCCTTTACTTACACCTCCCGGAATTCGCCTTCTACAGTCCCTTCCTCACCCTTGCCCGGCTCTTCAGCACCGGCTTCACCGGCTTCTTCCGGAGGTGGAGCCCCTTCTTGCCCATATACCGCCGCCCCCAATTTCTGCATCGCTTCCGACAGCTCCTGAGCCGCCCTGTTTAGCTGCTCAATGTCACTACCTGAGAGCGCCGTCTTCACCGCCTCAACCTTGCCCTCTATCTCCTCCTTAAGTTCTGTTGGAACCTTATCACCATGCTCTCTAAGCGTTCTCTCCGCAGTATAGGCCAGATTATCGGCCATATTACGAGCCTCGATCTCCTCGCGCTTGTTCGCATCCTCGGCAGCATGAATTTCAGCTTCATGCTGCAGTTTCTCCACCTCTTCTGTACTCAATCCGCTGGAAGCGGTAATTGTGATCTTCTGCTCGCGCCCGGTACCCTTGTCATGCGCCTTAACACTGAGGATACCGTTGGCGTCGATATCAAAGGTGACCTCGATCTGCGGCATGCCCCGGGGCGCCGGAAGTATGCCATCGAGCATAAATCGCCCTAAAGTCCTGTTATCGGCCGCCATGGGACGCTCACCCTGAAGTACATGGATCTCCACGCTGGGCTGGTTGTCAGCAGCCGTGCTGAAGATCTGGCTCTTGGATGTGGGAATGGTCGTATTCCTCGAAATAAGGGAGGTCATCACGCCGCCAAGGGTTTCGATTCCCAGGGTAAGCGGCGTAACATCGAGCAGTAGCACATCCTTGACATCACCCTTAAGCACGCCTGCCTGTATCGCCGCCCCGATGGCCACCACCTCGTCGGGATTAACACCC
>CP070819.1:808048-811400 GCA_020344295.1 Dehalococcoidia bacterium
GACGATTCCATTAAAACCCAAGTTAATGACCTGGGGCGAGCGGTAATGGCTATAGGTCTCGATGCACCCCAAGGGACGGTAGAATCTATGATCCGAAATGAAGCGTCCAAGATTATCGAACTTGGCACCATGGTCTCCAAAACCTACAGTGAATTTCTCTCCGAAGTCGACGATATTCTCGATAATCTCAGGGACAGCTTACCTAGCGCACAGCAATTGACTGCCAAAGAGATTCAGTTAGTTAACGATGTCGCTGAACTTGCAACCATGATAAGGGACTATCTAAATAGCCTCAGACTATACCTGGAAACTAAAAAGCTCGCCGACAAATTACAGAAACAGATTCAGAAAAGCGAAAAAACGGAGCTTCAACAGGAAGCGCTAAGCAGAGTTGAGAAAATCATTAATCCCGAGCTTGTCGTCTTGTTCGCCCTTCTGTCCTCCATGTTCACCCCATTATCTGTACAATTGAAGAGCATAGATTCCCAACTGGTTAACTGCCGTCGTGTAAGGCGAGTTTTAGAAGAGGAGCTGTCCAGAATCAACACTGCTATCGAAAATCTTGAGCTTAGTCGTAAGGGCAAACAGGTTGAGAAGAGCCGAGCCGGCAGAGAGCTTCAGAACATTAAGATAGGTTTTCTCTCAGGCAGCAAGAAGAAGCTCTGGGACGATAAAAAGAGAAAGCTGGATCATGCCCTTGCATCCGTAGATGAAGATATCCGACTAGCCACCGAGGACCTTGAACACGTTCAAGGGAAAATGGCCGAATATGCAAACATAGAAAGGCGGTTTGAGGTGAACTCCGATTACCGCAAGCTATTATCCGCAATCTCTGAGATGTCTAACCTTCATTACGAGATGATGAACGACATGGTCAGGGATAAAGGTTTCTACGATCGAACTGCGGAGTTGACCGAGAACGTCCAGTTACGACTCATGCAGAGAATTCTAATGGAGGACGAGGCGTCACTATCCAGTGAGAACATACTTAGAGAGATAATAGACAAAGACACACTGAAAGAATATCTCTCCAGTGTCCTTGGCATATTCAGGGTTCCGGGTGTTATGGGACTAACCACAGAATACAAGACCGACTATATCTGGTTTGCCGTTGTATCACCGCGGGGTATCTGGGATCATGATCTTTCTGCGGACGTAAGGGCTACCTTGTCCGGTTATGTCAAGGAGGATGCATCTCGCAGTATCGCCATAAGGGAGATCGATTCACCCGACCCGTGGACAGTGAGATTCATGGTAATCGCTGCCAAGGCTGAGCCTCAGTTTCTTGAATGCTACGCCGAGATGAAGAACATATATGACCACACTACTGCTGAAGAGAGAATGTTAGCACATTCATTCCTGCTGGAGCAGGGGGTGGATGTTGCCGATTACAATACGTCGGATAAAAATATACCGAGCATTCAATAGGAGCTACACAGTTAAAAGGTTTACTATTGAATTCTCTTGGAAACCAAAGTGGGAATGGAAATATCATGGAAACCAGCGTTCCATATCTGCCACAAGAAGGATCGCTTGGTGATGAATTCGCCGATCAGCAGGATGAGATCAGGAGAGCTGAGGAGTCTTTCCGAAATCTTCTAAGCAGGCTCGCGATAGCCTCCTGCTTTCTGATATCCTCTATAATCGTTTACTACTTACTACCTTTCTATCCGCCAACGATGGCGATCTTCTTAGCTTTGATTCCTGCAGCTATCGCCCTGCGTTGGCCAGCTGCTGCCCTGTTTGTTTTGCTCCTTATCGCAGCCCCTGCAGACTCATATCAACTGGGGACTACTATATGGGCACTGGGCATAATGGTTGCCATAGCAGTCTTTCTTCCTTTCGGCCTGAGTGGACTCCCGGGGGCATCAGTTGGCTGTGCCCTAGGTGCCTCAGCCGGAGTTTTAATGGTGACACCGTATTTCTATCTTGCTCTACCCCTGCTCGCCAGCAGTACCATCCTTAGGTTCAAGGGTTCAACAATAGGTGGCGGGTGGGCGTTATTCATGTTTCTGGCTTTCTTTATCCCCTTTCTCTCTATAACTGACTTACCGTCTGGTCCGGTCGAGACTTTTCCACTCTTTCAAACAGTTGACTATGCTAAACAGCCGGTCCTGAACAATCTCAACCTGAGCACGCTACAGGCAGCATTCGAGAATCAGATCAACAACAGCTTCTCCGGCTTTGTCCACTTCCCAGAATATTTCTATCGCGGGTTTGGTGGTGTTGCCTTGGTTCTTACCATGTTTATGTCAGCCGTGGTCACCCCCGCTCTGGTTAATACAGTGCGACAGTTTCGGGTGGGGAGTACGGCAATTCGCGCACTATCCCCCCTTATCCTGCTATTGGCCGTAGAGTTGGTATTCCTTGTACCCTTGCGTCTGCTTTCGGATCCACTGGGATACACAACTGGATTTGCCAACTTGAATAACGTAGGCATATTGACCGGTACCATGGTAGCAATTGGCATTTCCGCTGGCCTAATTGAGATCTGGCTGCACCAACGCAACCTGAAAATCGACCATAAAAGCGATTTATCTATCCTCTCACTCGAACTCTATGAACTGTTGGATAGTGCCAGCCAGCGTCTCAGTCAAGTAGCTACGGCATGTCACAATTGTGACCTTTCAACAGAAAAAACTCTTATATCACAATATGAAGAGAAGATAGCACTGACACTTGAAAGCATGAGCATATCGGGATTGTCCAAGCTAGAGTTGAGCCATGAAGATTTCTACAGCATGCAATCAGATCTTCCAAGAATAGAAATGGACCTCACTAGAAAGCTCATTGAACACCTTGAAGATTCCAAGCGCGTTTATAAGGCTATAACCGAACAAGCACTCATCCTTGGCATCCCCGCTATCGAGGACATTATTCAGGCACCGCCGACAGTATCTGCCCATTATGATTACAGCCATGCGCTACTAGAGCAGCAAAAGTTGAACAGCGCATTCCAGAACCTTGCTTCTAAGTTAGTGTCTACCGGCGACATGGTGGCCAATACCATTAACGAGGAGATCGATCCTGAATTCTCCCTAACCACAATTGATATCAGCCACGGATTTCTCGATCAAGGTAGATACGAGGATGCAGCACGTACCATAACCGAGGACCTTCAAATTATTGATGGCAGAATAGAGGGTTCGATAATTGAACTTGGTCATAGCGTTATTACTATGACAAAACGCTTCAAAGATGTTTTAGCAAGTCGCTTGATTCCTGTATTCGAATCGATTGGAGACTTGGATTCATTATCCAGGTATCAAAATACAGCTACGGAACTGGATGCGATTGCGGATCTGGTACAAGACTCCAGAACCCTTGCTGACATAATTACAATCGTCGAGCA
>CP070819.1:811500-815432 GCA_020344295.1 Dehalococcoidia bacterium
TCGAATCCTCCTTGATGCTCGGCTACAATACAGTTTGCCTCTTTTCCCCCCATAAAGTATATCATATCTACGACCTCAGATAACATATCCAACCGCCATCTTCCGGGAACAGTTATAGCCTCCTTCTAACAACGCGTCTTGTGTCAATCCTGCGTAAGCAGGAGTCTGTGCACTCCTTTATCTGGATTCCCGCTTACGAGGGAATGATCAGACATGTTCTAGCCGACATGAAATAACGCTGCTCTGCGACAGTAGCCGCCCCGGCGGGCCCCCAGTCAGTATAGGGCGTACCAGGCAGTGCTCGAAAATAAAACGGTCTTCTGGTAAAATGCCCACAGCACGGCTAAGGGCCTTGAATCGAGAGGGACGCACGATGAGAAGGATATGGGCGCCATGGAGAATCGAATACATTAGAAGCGAGAAGTCGAAGGAATGCATTTTTTGTCAGAAGCTGAAAGAGAACCGTGATGCAGAAAATTACGTGCTCTTCAGAGGGAATAAAAACTTCGTGATATTGAATCTCTATCCCTACAATCCCGGGCACATGATGGTAGCCCCATACAGGCACCTAGATGATCTGGATAGTCTGACCGATGAAGAACTGTTTGAGCACTTTATTCTAGTAAGAAAGAGTGTTAAAGCGCTTACCGAGGCATACAATCCACAGGGTTTCAATATCGGGTTGAACCTGGGAAGGGTAGCAGGGGCCGGTGTTGAGGATCATGTCCACACTCATGTGATCCCTCGCTGGAACGGGGATACCAACTACGTGACCGTAGTGTCAGACCTGAGGGTGGTCCCGCATGCGATGGACGCAACTTACGCCGAGCTGGTGGGCAAAATAACTGGTGATTAGTACCGTCTATCGCCGCGATCTGTACGCTCCTTGGCGTAATTGACTGTAATCTGCCGGCCGTCGAATGTGGTGCCATTCAAGGCTTTGATTGCTTCCTCGGCCTCCGAGTCACTTGACATCTCAACAAAGCCAAATCCTCTGGATCTATCCGAATATCTGTCCCTTATGACCGTCGCCGATTCCACCGATCCGAGCTTTTCGAACTCCTCTCTGAGCCGCTCATCTGTTGTGCCGAAGGACAGTCCTCCAACGTATAACTTGCGAGCCATCCCATCTCCTTTCTGATACTTAAATTCGTCACCTGGACTCCGCAAGCCAGGAATTATCAAGGGAAATTAATACTACTGATTGTCATGGAGTACTTACAGTGCTTTTAAAACCTAAAACCAATTAAGGCTCGTTAACCTAGATGCCTAAAACCTGCGCCGACCCCCACCAGGTGACCGGCCCCACTTTTTCCCATTACCCGAGCGACCACGACCAGCACCGCCGCCGTGAGGTCTGCCACCCCTTCTTCCTTCCCTGGGGCCACGTGATTCGCTTAAATCCAGTGTGCGTCCGGCTAATTCCTTCATATTAAGACCTTCAACAGCGGCCAGCGCCTCGGCCCTGTCCGGCATATCAACGAATCCAAAGCCTCGGGACACACCGCTGTGCCTGTCTATAACGATCCTGACTGCCGCTACCTGTCCAAATAATTCGAAAGCATTCCGCAGCTCAGCCTCTGTAACCTCACGTGCCAGATTGCCTACATGTATATTCAACTTTGCCTCCCTTCATACTCAAGTATTACCGAGAGGTTCTACGCCTCATTTACTAGGTACCCAATATGAGGTAATCATTCAGGCTCGGCAGCCACATTTTCAGCATAGTTGGGATTTCTACTCCACGCCTTTCGTATCAGTGCAGCATCCCACCAGCCATAGAACTGTTTTGTGGATCCACACTTCTTGCAAACACCGAGATTCTCCGCGTCAATTAACCAATGATGAGTACAAGTCTTGTATTGGTCTGAAGCCCTAATCCCGTGTTCTTTCTCCACCGCTCACCTTCCTTGCCTATATTAGTATCCACTGCATCTTGCAGCATCGATCTGAATTAGCGAATTCTAAAGATAATTAAAACACTCTATGTGAATGTTGTGCCACAATACCAGCAGGTGAGCAGTCTTGCCTGCGTATCTCATGGATGACCTCCTTTATCTATACCTGGTAGGAGTTTGGTCATCCGCGTTTCAGGTAATGTGCGGGGGAAATCACGAGTCGGGGAATAGCAAACTAGTATCAGGCCTAGAGTACATATTATCATATAATCGTAGTTAATTCAACCAGTGTTAAAACCAGCCTTCCACTGCGTTATATTCAAATTCCCGACGGGAAATAAGATCCGACCTCTACAAGATTCATTAATGCTGGACATCCTTTTTTAGATAATTTATACTCTTTTTAGAAGGTAATAGTGATAAATCTCACAACCTTTATCATTATATAGAGATTCGAGTCTGTGAGGTAAAGCGGTTGGGGGTGGCAAACTCGAATGGTATACTTTATACTAGGGCAGCAAGAAAAGAATGTCACAGCAGATTGCCATATCCCTTAAACCTGATAATCAGTTTCTTTCATTTGTTCAGAGTCACACCGGAGAGAGCATAACAGCCTGCTACCAGTGCGGGAAGTGCAGTGCGGGCTGTCCCACCGCCTACACCATGGATATCACTCCACGGCGGATAATGCGCGGAATCCAGCTTGGCCTCAAGGATGAACTGCTGGATAGCTCGGCCATCTGGCTCTGCGTAAGCTGCCAGACATGCTCATTGAGATGCCCCCGGGAGATCGACATCGCCAAAGTTATTGAGTCACTGCGCCAACTGTCTATATCCGAGGGCAGGCGCCCCGCGCAAAAAGACATAGCAATTCTCTACAGCGCCTTTATGCAACAGGTACGTTTCTTTGGACGGATATACGAGGCCGGTTTCGGCTTGATGTACAATCTCCGCAGTCTGCATATCTTCAACAATATGCTACGCTTGCCGTCACTGTTTTCTCGAGGGAAACTGAAACTCAAACCAGTTAGAAAGGGAGCGTCGGAGGTCAAGCAGATCGCGGCGCGGGTCAAAGAGTTAGAGAGGAAAAAGGGTTAGATTTGACACCAGCGGAATCTGAATCCGAGAAGAAGGTCGGAGCACGTACTTACTCCTACTACCCAGGATGCTCGTTACACAGTACAGGGGCTGAATTCGACGTATCGGCACGTCTGGTATGCCAGAAGCTGGGTATCGACCTGCGCGAACTGGAAGACTGGATCTGCTGCGGTGCCTCAGCGGCTCATTCTACAGATCACTTAATGAGCCTGGCGCTTCCGGCACACACACTTAAGCTGGCAGAGGCAAAGGGGCTCCCTCTTGCGGTTCCCTGCGCTATGTGCTTCTCACGGCTGAGATTTACGCTTCACGAAATCAAGGACAAGAATACCCTGGACCTCGTCAATCGCGCTATCGGCACCGAGCTGGGTGAACCGGTTGCCGTCGAATCGATGCTCCAGGTGCTGGCAGACGAGAGCATCTCCCTACCGATCACCAAACCACTGAATGACCTAAAAGTAGCCTGCTACTACGGCTGTCTTCTCGCCAGGCCGCCAGAGGTTGTTGGAATTGATGATGCCGAGAATCCGCAGATCATGGACCGACTGATGGAGAGGCTGGGCGCCGAGACCATCGATTGGGGATTGAAGACTTCCTGCTGCGGTGCCGGCGTTGCCTTTCCTCGTCTCGATATCGTCCTCAAGCTGTCTCACCGTATTCTCTCGCTGGCTCAAAGGAGCGGCGCCGATTGTATTGCCGTCGCCTGTCCCATGTGCCAGGCCAACCTGGATATGTACCAGAAAGACATGACGGCGAAGTTCAAGCAGAAAACAGAACTCCCCGTCCTGTATTTTACACAGTTGATGGGACTTGCACTGGGCCTATCGCCCAAGGAGCTTCTGCTGGATAAACACTTCACCGATCCACTACCAGTATTGCGCGAGAAGGAGCCGACCTAGGAGGTAAGATGTCCCGTATCGGGGTTTTTATCTGTCA
>CP070819.1:815532-818259 GCA_020344295.1 Dehalococcoidia bacterium
ATTTCCCAGGGGCATAAGTGAAATCGAAGAGGCCGGCTTAACTATGAGGCAGTCGAAGCAGGTAAAGTCTCCATCGATCGAAGAGTGTGTCGGCTGGATCGAATGCAAGCTCGAGTTTGAAAAAGAGGCCGGAGACCATATTCTCGTAATCGGTCAAGTGCTGCATGCCGAATGCAAAGACGAGTTCATGGAGCAGGAGAGATTCAACGTCTCCAATGCGAAGCCGGTTATGCACGTCAGGGGCAGGAGATTCGTCGCCGCTGAAAGGGTCATCGAAGCCAGTAGTGACTAAGGATTTACAACGCGAAAGCCCCGCTCCTATTTAACAATTGGCGTCATTCTATATATACGGTCGAGCAATACCTAGGTATGTCGCCTTATTATTAATTGCGGCACATAGGGCAACCTGCTACAATGACGCCAAGTCATCGCTGTCGAGCAGGAGGGGCTATGGACTACGAGCACCTCATATATTCCAAAGAAGCGGGCATCGCGACAATAACGCTGAACCGCCCGCAGAAGCTAAATGCCTTTACGTCCGAGATGTATCAGGGGCTCTCCACGATAATAGAGGATGTGGAGAAAGACGATGATGTAAGGGTACTGGTAATCACAGGGACGGGGCGTGCCTTTTGCGTGGGCGCCGATGTCAAGAGTCTGGAGCAGGGCCTCTCACAACGACCCGATAACATGTCCCCGCCAACTGAATTCACAACCGAAATGGTAAGTAAAATACTGACTTTCCCTCTGCAGAGGATGGAGAAGCCAGTAATCGCGGCAATTAACGGGATCACCGCAGGGGGAGGTCTCGACGCTGCCTGTGCCTGTGACATCCGAATAGCCTCGGAGCGTGCTACGTTCTCCTCCGTGTTCGTCCGCCGGGGCATCGTACCCACGATGGGCGGGACCTATTTCCTGCCACGATTGGTGGGAATAGACAAGGCCTGTGACATGATCTGGACCGGTGACCTCATCGAGGCCAGGGAGGCGGAACGGATAGGACTCGTCACCAGGGTTGTGCCTCATGACGAGCTCGAGGCAGCAACCGAGGAACTGGCGCATAAGATAGCGAGCGGGCCACCGCTTGCCATTGCCCAAGCCAAGAAGCTTATCTACAGCGGCCTGAATATGGACCTGGAATCCGCCCTGCTCGATGTGATGCGGGCGTACACGGCGCTGGGGCTGACCGAGGACCACCAGGAGGCACTGCGGGCATTCCTGGAGAAACGAGAGCCCATATTCAAAGGTAAATAGGACGGTTACTTTCTATTTTTTCAAATGATAGGCGCTGTGCAGTAACAAGGATTGACAGCCTATGACTGATGGTGAGAAACCTAACGACCCTGCGGATGAAAAGACTGTAAAAGCTGATTTCCACATACACACCCCGGAGTCGAAGTGCTACGGCGATCCCCATGCCACATATGAGCAACTAGTAGATGCGGCGATTGCCGCCGGGCTTCAGGCGATGGCCGTCACCGACCACAATACCACACTCGGTATCGATCCCATGAGGAAGCTGGCGTACGATACGGAGCTAGCAATTTTCCCCGGGATAGAGATATCTACCAAAGCCGGTCACGTGCTGGCCATCTTCGATCGCATCACTCCCGTCGCCGAGCTGGATGACCTCCTCGATTATGTCGGGGCAAGCCACCTAGCCAGAGGGGATGGAACCATACCCGTGAGTGATCCGATGGATGAGGTCTTTCGCAAGATAGACGAACGCGGGGGAATCGCCATTGCCGCTCATATCGAAAGGTGGCCAACAGGGTTCCTCCATACCAAAGAGAGCCGCAGGATTAAGCAGAGGATCCACAGCAGCCCATACCTCACCGCCCTTGAGATCACTCAGCCCCAGAACAGGGATCTCTGGAATAAAGGGCAAATGCGCGGTTTTCCGACCAGACACGCCTGCATCCAAGGATCGGACGCGCATGCTCTGGAGGAGATCGGAAGAAGACCCGTATTCCTGCAGCTTCCGAGTCTGAATCTGCAGGGGCTGCGTACCGCATTCAATGATTACGAAGACCGCATAAGGTTCCCCGAAGATATTCAGCACGACAGCTAGAACACTGTTCTCGTAGCTATACATTGCATTTGCCCTACGCCTAATCCTCTTGCCTTACATCATTTCGTCTAACTCCGGAACTGGTATAATGGCTGCGCCCTGGGGTGGTTAGTTAAACGCATAAGGACATGACCGTTATGTTATAATCCGAAGTCTCCGGTCAACGAAGCAGCGGGCAACTATAAGAAGGAGGTCGCGAGATGTCGGGGAATCCTGTCGAGCAGTGGCTGACGATGGACGGAAAAAGTCCGGAGGAGGCGAGGTTTTATTGGAACGGCGGGCCCATCCAGGTCGCCGAGCGCACATGGTTCCAATCACATATGAGCGGCGTGACCGCCTTCGAGACAGATGAGGGTCTCGTGCTCATAGACTCCGGAGCCAAATTGTTCGGTCCGGCTCTGGCCGATATGGTACGCAGTGTGACGTCTGCGCCGGTGCATACGGCGATCTATACTCATGGCCACATAGACCACGGGTACGGGCTGCAATCGTTCCTCACCGAGGGACAGAGACCACCACAGGTGGTCGCGCATCACGATATTCGTGACCGCTACGATCGGTATATCCGGACAGCCGGATTCAACCATGCCATGAACGCCCGTCAGGGCGGAACGGTGCTGGAAGCAGGTCAGGATTTACCTTTCAACTGGGGGGAG
>CP070819.1:818359-821702 GCA_020344295.1 Dehalococcoidia bacterium
AATGACAGCAAGTACGGCATCACGCTCAATTTGAGGGTCGCCCAAGCCCAGCAGGTTGCCAGGAGAATAGTACATGACTCGGCCAACGTAGCTGTTGACGCCATGGTGCCTGGGGTGATGCAGAGATGGGGCCTGGACTACGAGGCCCTGAGGGAGGGGAGAGCCGATTTGATCCATATTTCGGCAACCTTTCAGGGCAATACTGGCCCGTACAGTAAGATGCCGGGGCACGGACAGGTAGGCGCGCAGTTGGCGGGCTTCAGCTATGTCACCGGCTGGCCCGACAGGGAGCCGGCAATGCCGGGCAATGCCTACACCGACTTCATCGCCTTCCCACACGTAGTTGCTGCCATTATCGCAGCCGTCATTTATCGGGACAGAACCGGCAAAGGTCAGTACATAGATTTCTCCCAGCTGGAGTGCAGCGTCCAATTCCTGGCGCCGCCCCTAATGGATTACATGGTAAACGGACGGATTATGATGCGATCGGGTAACCGCTCCCTGCAGGCCGCGCCGCATGGTATATACCGCTGTCAGGGTGAAGACAGGTGGTGTGCAATAGCTATATCAACCGACGAGGAGTGGGAAGTCTTCTGCGGAGTTATCGGCAACCCCGGGTGGACCAAAGAAGCCAGATTCGCCACGTTCCGGGACAGGAAGGCGAATGAAGATGATCTCAACGCCCTGGTGGAGGAATGGACGAGGAACCGTTCCGCTGAAGAGGTAATGGCTCGCATGCAGGTCGCAGGGGTCCCCGCAGGGGTCGCGCTAACGGGAGAGGACCTGATCAAGGACCCCCAGCTGAATCACCGGGGCACTCACGTCGTTCTCGATCACCCCGAGATCGGGCCGCATATCTACCAGCCTCCACCCTACCGGCTGTCGAAGACACCAATTGAGCTGACAATGCCGGCTCCATGTATCGGCCAGCACAACCAGTACATCCTGAAGGACGTTCTGGGGATGACCGACGAAGAGATCGCCGACCTGGTAGCCGCAGGCGGCCTGGAGTAGGTTAGAAAGTTCAATAGCTGGCACTCATGCCAGCTATTTATTTCGTGTAAGCTAAAGACAACCTTTACATATCTTACTTTTGTCACGACTCTTATTAATCGAGCGTTATTCCTCCGGCTTCAATTCAAAGCTACAGCAGAAGCCCCGATCCGCTGAAAAGGGATCGATTTCCCCGGAAAAACCAGATCCCTCGGGCTGCATTACCCGAGGGATTCTCTATGTTAATGAAGGACTCTACTCCATCTTCCGACTTTCCCCCACCAACAGGTCTAAGGTCCCTCTGGAAACTAGCCCCGCTCTATATTCCTTGACTTTCAACTTGCGGAGCGCCGTCATTATTTGGCTATTATAAAGAGTTTCACGCCATTGAGTCTTGAAGAAAGTGTGCTTGCACTCTCCCAGCCATACCTCTTTTAAGGTGGGAAAAGTAGGAATTGCCGTGGGAAAACTCAACTCAGAGCCCCTCCAATTTGCCTTGGGAATATACTTCCAGCCCATCCACATGCTATCCCTTGCAATCTGCTCAATCTGTTGGCGGGTTATATCATCAACGGGGGCGCTGTTTCTGATTTCTCCCCGTACAAGTTTAGTTCCATATAATGAGCAGTGAAATGACCAGTTATTCCCTTCCTTCTGGGGATCAGGTATATCAGCATAGAACTTAGGAGCTCCCAATAACTCACGACCTGTGATTATTGGAATCGTATCATTCTCCCACAGTATGGCAGCGTAGTTGCCAGTAAAATTGTCCTTCTTTCCGTTGAACACTGCTGCAAGATTGACACCAACTACGTTGTAGCCCCTGCCTGCCAGAAAATCCACCTCACGAAAAACCTGGCAGTACACGGTTACAATTGGCTCTTCGGCAGGCTCGAAAGGTTCTGGAAGATATGCTGCAAGTGAATCCTTATCGGTAAGGTATAATATCGTCAATTGAGTAAAATCGCCATAATGGCACACCCGCCGGCTGCTCAGTGGACCGAAATTCGCAGGCATGAAATATCCGGTTCTCGGTTTGAATTTGTACGGCATGTTCTCTCTCCTTTCAATTGACCACCTGCTTATTAGCATTCAATCTGCGAATACACAATAATACTTTCGCAACCTTATTAACAATTTATCTAAAAGTCAATATTGGATGAGAAATTGGGTAATAGAGGGAGGATTTTTATTAGTTGGAGCATATTCGCTGAATCGAACTCTATTCCTCCAGCTTCAATTCAAAGCTGCAGCAGATATCGTCCTGGTTGTCCCGCGGGGGCAGCTTCAGGGGCGTTATCTTTATCTTGGGATTATTGAAATACTTCTCCATGACGCGCTCCTCCAGCGTATGACAGAATTATTCCATCCTCTGAGGTGCGGCTTTCTCAAAGAACTCCAGCGGCGCACAGTGGGTTGTCCTGGTAATAACGTGGTTGTCGTTCTTGATATCGACCTCACCGGCGAAGAGCTCGGAGCCGACATGGCTGTCGGGGGCCAGCTGTACGACCTTAAGGGCATCGAGGACTGTCTTCGGCTCAACTTTACCGATATGGGCGAACTTCGGAACCACTTTCTCGCCCACCTTCGACCATACCTCCAGATTGCACTCATCGGCAATATCCATGCCCGACCTTTCCATGACCGCCTGATACCAGAACGCGGACAGGCGCATATATGCTTTCTGCCATGAATGCATCAGCTTGATGAGGAAATCCTTGGAGAAATCCTCGAATTTGAGATCGTGCTTATATGGGCCGCTGTAATCGGTCATCTCCATCGTAACCACACTCCTTTCCGGTTATACAGCGAAGTCTATATTTATGGGATTAATAAGTCAAGCTAACACTAATCTTATTACTATTCGATCAATGTTGATACCCAAATGTTGACTTTCCCATGTCCGATATGGTAGAAGTTGCCTCAATATAGGTCCATGCGGCTGTCACTATCAGGAGTGAAAGGAAGAACCATGAGTACAGCACCTGAAGAGCTGATGCTGAGCCCTTACAGGGTACTTGATCTGACAGATGAAAAAGGCCTTCTCGGGGGCAAGATACTCGGCGACCTCGGAGCCGATGTCATCAAGGTAGAGAAGCCGGGGGGAGATATCGCTCGCAATACAGGCCCCTTCTATAAAGACGAGGCCCATCCGGAGAAGAGCCTCTACTGGTTTTTCACGAACGCTAATAAAAAGGGCATCACCCTGGATATAGCCACAACCGAGGGGCAAGAGCTGTTTAAAAGGCTGGTCAAGACAGCGGACATAGTAATTGAATCCTACGATCCCGGCTATATGGCGAGCCTGGAACTGGGCTACAAAGACCTTTGCCAGGTTAAGGCGGACATC
>CP070819.1:821802-825569 GCA_020344295.1 Dehalococcoidia bacterium
AACAATAAATTGTCAAGAGCATATTTACCTTTTTCAACTGGATTAAATTACCCTTTACTTCACAATCTTTAGTGAAACCCTGGTAGTCTTACAAACAACACCATTTACTGGCTGTCGCAGCCGGCAGCCTCTTTCCTTACTTGAACATGGTGGAACTACGACTGAGGATATTCGAGATATAACTCTTGCGGGGCACTTCGAGCCGCTTGAATAAGGTTCCTTTTTAGCCTCAGCGTAAACGCAAGAAGAGCGGGCTTAAATCCCGCTCTTTTATTAGCCCACTATTCCAAAAAACGAAGGGTATTGGCAACTATTATTTTGGGGGTGTTACAATTATCTGAAACGGGCTACTTATTTAATACAGATTATCGAAGGAGACAGTATGGCATTTTCACACTTGAAGAGCAAAGCAGCATACTTCAAAGAACACCCTGATTATTGTAAAACAAAGGAAGGAATTATCGACTTAGTATGTAGAGATTGTGATTTCTGGAAGGAGGACAAACGGGACTACGAATGCGGTGCGCGAACACTCTTAAGCACACTTATTCTAAAGGATGTCCTTAGCGTTGAGGAGATAATACGTGCTATATCGGAATAAGTACTTAGTCCTCTCGCCGGATTGCTTTATCAAACGGCTTGAGAACCCTTATATATACAATATCAGCACCGATGAACTTTATGAAACAAATGAGGAAGCATTCGAATTTTTAAAGCTCTGCGATGGCTCACATCGAATCTCAGGACTGCAATACGAAGAGGAGTTCATCGATTGGTGCCTAAATGAAGGCTTATTGAAACTTGCGTCGAAAGGTTCAAAACGGGACTTCATTCTGGAAGCCGCGCCGTGTCCATCGCTTCGTTATCTTGAAATCCAGATTACCGCTCGATGCAATTTGAAGTGCCTCCACTGTTATTTAGGTGAAGCCAGACGAATCGATATGCCCGTTAGTACAATCCTCGCCAGTCTCGAGGAGTTCGAGAAAATGCAGGGACTTAGACTGTTGATATCCGGTGGTGAGCCTCTGTTACATCCAGACTTTTGGAGTATAAACGATTTACTCCCTCGATTCGGATTACGTTCTATTCTCATGACTAACGGGACTCTAGTTGACAGGCCGACGGCGGAAAAGCTCAATGTCCATGAAGTGCAGATTAGTTTAGACGGTCTTGAGCATTCCCATGATATTTTAAGAGGTAGAGGGACCTATAAAAAAGCAATAAATGCCATAAAAGAACTGCGAAAACAAGGAAAAAATGTATCCATTGCTACTATGGTACATGCGTTCAACCTGAACGATTTCCCGGAGCTCAAAACGGTCATCGAAGAAATGGGAATAAAGGAGTGGAATGTAGACGTACCGTCCATCGCAGGAAAACTGGCTGAAAATAAAGAGATCCAGGTGCCTTATCACATAGCTGCTCCTTTGCTTGAACACAGCTTCGGCGGCGGATTGTATACCTCGGCACCGGGCTATGCCTGTGGAGCTCATCTGTGTACAGTGATGCCGGATGGTGATGTGGCTAAATGCGGCTTTTTCGCGGAATATCCGGCGGGGAATGTCAGGGATGGTTTGAGGACCTGCTGGGAGCGAATTACACATATAGCTCTGAACGAATTGGAATGTCAATGTTCATTTATCGAGGAATGCCGGGGTGGATGTCGATTCCGGGCCATGCTTGAAAAAGACATCCGTTCCCCGGACCCGGTCCAGTGTTACTTTCGGGGAGTGCTGAAGAGTCCTCTCAAAAAAGTCAGAGAGAGAATAGTGAATTAGTGGCATTTGACAATTTGTGTAATAATTAATATAGGAGGTCCGGTTATGAGGATCAGGAAGGTTGCAAAGAAGGCTGCCTCACTATGTAAGTGCAAGGCTTCGTGCTAAAACGGATTATTGAAAAATTTTCAGCACTAATTTGTAATATAAGGTGTTGAAAGTTTTTTTATTAAACGCTGCAACTTGATGCTGTTGCAAATAACCGCGCATATATCTCCTTCACGTAAATAACACCGATCTATCATCGGTTGTTTTCAGCTTTAGAAATAGAGAATTCCTCATCGGTCCACCCTGATTTAATAGAAGCAGTATCCTCTTAAATAAAATTCCATTATTATGCTGTTGACATCGGTGACGGCAACTGTATAACTCCAGCATTTAAAGGTGTTTGAAAGTAATACAATGGCTCGTGAATGGGACGCAATAGTCATCGGCTCAGGGGTAGGTGGACTAACAGCAGCGGCAAAACTGGTACAGACGGGAAAACGCATTGCAGTCCTTGAGAGAAACTCGCATCCGGGAGGTACAGCGTACGTGTACCGGAGAAAGCAGTTCAATTTTCCGATGGGCCCGTTAAGCTATAGTAATACCGGCATTGTTGGGGATATACTTGAAGATTTAAACACGGGACGCGAATTAACCTACCAGCGGGTCCATTACCGACTTAAAGCATTCGGGCTTGATATTCTACTTTCGACGCCTTTCGCTGAAATAACCGGACAGCTTGCCCGACATTTCCCTGAAGAATCCCCAGCCATCGATCGGTTATTTAAAGACGTTGAAAAAATGATCTCTCTCTTCAGGGGCCCCAATGGCAATACCTCATCCAATGAGATAACGAACCTCACCCGGAACTCTGCGGCGGATTATCTCCATTACCACATACAAGACTGGAGACTGCACCGTATTCTCGGTAGCATCGGTACAATGGAACCATACATCAGTTTCCCACTTTTAGCTTCTATGTGGAACCTCATGAGCAAAGAAGGTATATGGTATCCTGAGGAAGGGATGAAATCCCTCTGTAATAAGCTCGTTTTTGCAGTAACCGGCTATAACATTTCCGACCTGCCTCAGCAAAGCGAAGACAAAGAGGAAAACGAGCATAGAGCAACCGGACTTATCAAATTACACGCGGAAGTAAAAAACATACGTATAGATAAGGGCAGGGTCACAGGTGTACAACTCTCAGACGGCTCAGTTCTCAGTTCCAACTCAGTAATCTCAAATGCCGATTACCAGACAACGTTCCTTAAATTAATGTCTGTGAGCGATATGCCGCCGGATTGGTATCACGCCATCTCGGAGGCCAGACAAACAGGATCGATTGTACAACTGTGCCTAGGCGTTAACAGCAGCGCCATTGATCTATCGGCATTCCGGGACGCACGGTCGCTGATTTACAGACGGGATGGCGATTCAAAGCATGAACCGGGGGCTGAATTGAAATCCCACAAAGCAAATCCCGAAGCTTTCGCTAATCAGGAGATAGAAGTGTCGTTATGGAGCAAAAACGATAAAAATCTCTCGCCTGCAGGCACCGATGTGCTCGTAATTCGCACTGAAGCGCCATATTCTCATTTCTCAGAATATTATTTGGGAAAGGGCAAGAGATCTCCAACCTATCAGGATTATAAGAACGAAATCGCCCATACCTTAATTAACGCCATAAAGTATCTGATACCGGGACTTGAAAACTCAATCGTGGTTATGGATGTGGCTACTCCATTAACCCTTCAGGACCAGGGAGGCAGGAGCGAAGGGGCGGTTGCAGGCTGGTCCTGGGATTATGAAGATTCCCAAGACCACAGGCCGAGGGAGTTAATATTAACTCCGATCAAAGGACTGTATATGGCCGGATATCAAGCGTTCTCGACACTGTTCATGGGTGGGGTGCCGACCGCCATGGAGAGTGGGCGCCGGGCCGCCCGTGCTGTACTGGATAATGCTGATCCAATTAAGGATATAATAATTCCTGGATTTAATACT
>CP070819.1:825669-828309 GCA_020344295.1 Dehalococcoidia bacterium
TATATATTCCTCCTGCAGCAATTACCGGAATGCTTTTGGCGAACTGTTGCTCATAAGGCCTTATGGCAGATATAACCTCTGGCAGTATTCTTTCTAAAGAATAGTCGGGATTATCGATCTGCTCTGTCTTGAATCCGAGGTGTCCCCCCGCCAGCGGGCCCTCAACGACGACGGCATCGGGCACATGGTTGTAGTTCTTACTCCAATCTTTGAAAATTACGTCGACTGCCCTTGCAGAAGATACTATGGGGTCAACCCTGGTTGTGCCGTTTATCAATTTGTCCAGAGATAGTGTCTTAGGTTTCCTCGCGATTCCTGCTCCAACAAAGACTATGTCCGCGCCTTCATCAAATGCAACCTCAAAAAGACTGTCGTAGTCAGTGAGGGCTACCATTATGTTCACACCAATAATGCCTGCCGTGAGCCCCCTTGCTTTCCGTATCTCTCTGCACAGGGCGCTCTTGTTTGCTTCGCCAGGATCTTTCCCGAAGTTGGACCCAAGCATACCAATCCCGGCAGTAGAAATAACTCCGATCCCGCCCTCATTGGCAACAGCCGATGCCAGACTCGATAGGGAAACACCTACACCCATTCCACCTTGGACAATTGGAGTGCTCGCTGCCAAATCACCTATTTGAAGTCCCGGTAGTTTGTTGAAGCTCATTACATGCAGTCCTTGAGCCGCGAATGCCCAAATTGTGGTTGGCTACTCACGGCTCCATCCCTCTTTGACCAGCCTCTGGTAGTATTTCATGCCGGCCAATGTTGGTTTGTAGGAGTAAATAGATAGCCTACTCCCTGGCTGCCGCTCAAGCAACCCCGCTGACAGTAGTGTCTGTAATGCAACCTTCTTCAGGTACCCTGAGACATGCAGATGATGATCAGGCACGGGTTCATTATCTACTTCGTATTCCTTGCAAATATCATTCAGGAGTATCACCGGCTCCTTCTCAAGCGAAGCTAGCACCTGCTGCACCGCATCTGTCTGCTTCAACTTCTGGATGAGGTCTTCGTACGCACCCATATCATCCCGGCTATCACTGTTTGACGCGGTTGAGATAACTCTATCAACGGTATCATCCCGTATGTATTGACAAAATGAGCTTTAATTAGAATACGAGTCTTTCTGACAGAGAAGCAGCCCCTTACCGACTATTGGCTGGTAGCCGCTTTAAGCGTCTGCCTCACCAATATCTCGCAGGACTAGCTTTAAGCCTTCCCTATTCTAAATACCTTGGTTCCGCAGTTAGGGCACACACCCCGTGTAGCTGGCCTCTTGTTCTTCATGGTAATCTTTTGCGGGTTCTTGATTTCAACTTTCTTTCGACACTTCATGCAGTATGCTTGCACAAGCCACCTCCTATATTTTGCACGAAGGATAGGGCATTCGACACACCGCTGTCAATAAGGGGCGTAGTATGCGACTCCATTGGGGCTCTAGGCGGCGATACCTTGATCAGAAGTCAGGGGGTCGGCTTTATGAATATACAGCGATCCCCTGATTAACATTTCGACAACCTATTCGGTTTTACTTTCTGGAAAAGGGTTCCTTTTTAAGATTAGTGGACTAATAAAAGAGCGGGCTGAAACCCCGCTCTTTCTACGTTCACACCAAGGCTAAAAACGAACCTTTTTACCTGTACACTACAAAGCCTTTGGGCTCTGTCACCTAAGGGCTTCCTAGTATCCATAGATGAATTGTTCGTATAGTATTTCTCATATTTAGGACTTGATATTAAGCCGCGCTAAACCACATGCTTTCAAGGTGATTTTTTCGCAACTGTTTAACGAGCGTTAAAAACCACGAAGTTATTATTCTCCAAGTATTATAAACGTCGTAAATTACTATATTCTTCTGAAAGTCAGGGGGATTTGTAAAGATAAGAGATGGTACTTTACGTTGACATTAGTACTGGTGCTACGTACTCTAGTCCTAAATGAGACTTATAAGATATAGCACGATGAAATGTTAGATATAAATGAGCCATACGAAAAGCATGGGTTTTTAATATCGTTATTTCTGGAGGGGAGGATTATATCAAATGGGTGAAAGTAGTAGATTAGATAATGTAGATTCTAGCGAAATATTTCATCTGGATATTATGGTGGAAGCTGAAAGGCGAGCAAAAGCTATGATCGCTGAAGCTGAAGTCCGCGCAAGACAAAGAGCACAGGAAATTATAGCAACGAATGTGGAACAATCTCTCAGCCAGTCTATGGAAGAGGCGAGGGAACAGGCTGAGAGTAACTCGAGGCGGATTATACTTCAAGCGAAGCAGAAAGCCAGCGAGATTGTTGAGGAAGCGGGTCAGAAATGCAGATCCGGTGAATCGAGTGTGTATATAATTAGACAAAAGGTAATCATATGGCACGTCCTAGACACCTTCCGAATTCCCCGATATCGGAGGTGCTTGTTGATATCCGCACCCAACTCTCGGACGGTTTTCAGGTGGAGCAGTTTGCTGCACTCAAAGAGCATTTCGGTAGTCGCCTTCCCGTCTCCCAGGACTCGGAAAGAAGGCGTCGACCCCGCTCGAGGGCGGCCTTGATCCGAGCGGCCTTCGCGGTCCCCATTCCCCGGAATGCTCGCAGCTCGGCAATGGAGCATCTGCCGAGTTCCCGGAGATTCCCCGCGCGCGA
>CP070819.1:828409-831640 GCA_020344295.1 Dehalococcoidia bacterium
CGGTGCATCCCAGTCAGAGTCCTGAGGAGGGTTGGGTCGATATCACGACGATGCTGCAGTCGGTGGGCACTATCACACACCAAATAGCTGTAATCTTTGAAAATATGCCCACCTATCCAAAAGAGTTGGGGGACCATGACTATAGAGAAGGCGTGAAATGGGTGAAGGAACTGCTAGAAATATCATCCTGACCGGGTTCTCGTACACGGGCAAGACGAAGGTCGGGCTGGAGGTCGCTGCTAGGCTCGGCTGGAGGTATATCGATATCGACGAGGAAATAGTACGGTATGCCGGCAAGCCAATTGCCGAGATATTCTCCCAGGATGGCGAGAGCCGATTCCGAGATCTGGAAAAGGAAATGCTGGAGAGGATATGCCAGGAAGAAGAGGTGGTAATCTCGACCGGCGGCGGCGCCTTCATTTTTACAGCCAACCGGGAGATGATGCTTGAGAGCGGTATAGTCGTTTGCCTGGAGGCTAAACCAGATACGATATACAGGCGGCTGCTAAAAGACGCTGAGGAGAATCTGCAGCAGGAGGTGCGGCCCTTGCTGTCCGGGCCAGAGCCGCTGAAGGATATTGAGGAACTTAAGAAGGTTCGTCAGCCGTTCTATGCGCTAGCAGACTGGACGGTTCACACCGACAATCTGACTGTCGATGAAGTGGCCGAAGAGGTGATCCGCGGCTGGCGATATAGTATGGGTGAGAAGGGAAAAAAGAATAAGAATAAAATGAAGGCGAAGACTTCTCTACGTGCAGTGCCCGATACGTCGCACTGGCATGAGCAGGGCGCAGCTTGTGTAGTGGCCACTGCTACCGAAGGCTATCCCGTGTTTGTTAGCTGGGGGCTCTTGAATGAATTGAGTAAACAGATGAGAAATGCCGGTATCCAGGGAAATATATATATTATAAGTGACGATCAAGTATTCCCTATTCACGGGGCGAAAGTCAAGGAGATACTGGAGAAAGCTGGATTTACTGTTAATTCTTTCGTGGTACCCAGCGGCGAGGGAAGCAAGTCCTTTGAGATTGCAGTCGATATCTATAACTGGCTTGTGAAGCATCGTGCGGAACGTGACGACTGCATCGTGGCCCTAGGTGGCGGAGTCGTCGGAGACCTCGCAGGATTTATTGCTTCGACATTTCTACGCGGAATGCCCTTTGTACAAGTGCCGACGAGTCTGGTGGGGATGGTCGATTCGGCGATCGGCGGTAAGGTGGCGATCAACCACCCCGAGGGCAAGAACCTGATCGGAGCCTTCTACCAGCCGCGGCTGGTGGTTGCTGATATCGAGAATCTTACTACTCTGCCGAGGCGAGAGCTGGTTTCGGGCTGGGCGGAGGTAATAAAGCACGCCCTGATTCGCGATCCACAGCTATTAGAGTTCCTGGAGGAACGATCTCAGGATCTGCTTGAACTGGGTAAGGATGTGACGACAGAGGCAGTAGCATGGAGCGCTGCTATCAAGGCCGGGATAGTGAGCGAAGACGAGAAAGAGAGCGGTACACGGACCATTTTGAACTATGGTCATACCATAGCTCACGGGCTGGAGGCGGCAACAGGATACGAGCGTTTCCTCCATGGTGAGGCCGTCGCCGTCGGTATGATGGGGGCGGCAAGAATAAGTCAGCATATAGGGATGCTCTCTGAGGATTCAGTTAAACGGCAGGAAGATGTTCTGCGAAAGTTCGAACTTCCCATTTCATGTTCCGGTGTCGATGCTGAAAGCATAATGGAGGCGATGGAGCTTGACAAGAAAATCCTGGGGCGAAGGGTGAGGTGGGTCCTCCTCGAAGATATCGGGCGGCCTGTGATTAGTGGCGATGTGCCTGATACGGCAGTTGAGGCAGCGGTTCGCGAATTGCTGAAAAGCTAGCTGATGAGGTTATATGAACGTGTAAAATCCCGGATACGCCGCTTTATATCGCGGCTGACTGCGTCCGAGACGGCGATGGGGACAACTCTTGCCACTATCGTGGGAGTTGCCGCCGGCCTGGGTGCAGTGGCCTTCAGAGAGTTAATAGCTGCTGTTCAATCACTGTTTTTCGATGGCGGGGAGCGTGTATTCGGGGACGCGGGTAGATACTACGTCATTCTAATACCGGTAATTGGTGGGCTCATTGTGGGGCTCATTGTTTATTACTTCGCCCGGGAGGCCAAAGGACATGGCGTCCCCGAGGTCATGGTAGCGGTCGCTGAAAGAGGCGGGCGCATACGTCCGAGAGTAGCTGTCGCTAAAACTCTGGCGTCTGGAATATGCATCGGGACCGGTGGTTCAGTAGGGCGGGAGGGGCCAATTGTTCAGATCGGCTCCTCTATCGGTTCTACGCTGGGGCAGTGGTTAAGACTGCCCGAAGGCTGGGTGAAGACTCTCGTTGCCTGCGGTGCTGCCGGCGGTATCTCTGCTACTTTCAATGCGCCCATAGCTGGTGTCTTATTCGCTCATGAGGTGATTCTGGGCAGGTTCATCTCCCGCAGCTTCGGCTCCGTTGTCATCAGTTCCGTCGTTGCCGACGTTGTTGCTCATTCGTTCCTCGGGGATAGGCAGTCCTTCATGGTCCCTGCATATGAACTGCTCAGTGCTTGGGAGATACCTGTTTACGCACTTCTGGGTATAGCTGCCGGTTTTATTGCGCTCCTCTTTATCTATGTTCTCTATAAGACGGAGGATATCTTCGATAACTGGCGGTTCCCACCATACCTTAAACCCGCCGTAGGCGGTATTTTTATCGGGGCCATCGGATATTTCTATGCGGACCTCTTCGGTGTGGGCTATGGTGGTGTTGAGAATGCGCTTCTCGGCAACATTGCCCTGAGCACTCTCCTGATCATGGGGGTGCTGAAGATAATCGCCACATCGATAACCATAGGCAGCGGAGGCAGCGGTGGGGTATTTGCGCCGTCGCTGTTTCTGGGCGCGATGTTCGGCGGCGCCTTCGGAGATGCGGCACACCGGCTTTTCCCCACCTTCACCTCCATTTCAGGCGCATATGCCGTGGTAGGCATGGCAGCGGTGTTTGCCGGAGCCGCACGGGCGCCTATCACTGCGATAATCATCATTTTCGAGATGACCAGGGATTACGACATAATACTGCCTCTGATGCTCGCGGTAGCTTTCAGTACCGTGGTGGCCAGAACGCTTAACCGTGAGACTATCTATACAACCAAGGTGCGCAGGGCGGGAATCGACCTCGAGCAGTACCAGGATGCAGGCCTGTTGGGAACTATCAC
>CP070819.1:831740-836375 GCA_020344295.1 Dehalococcoidia bacterium
CACTTCCCGATCGCCGACATGTGGGTCAACGCCGAGGCCGCTCGAGCCCTGTCTGTCAAGGCTAACAGGCTGTATGACCAGGGCGACGAGGAGGCCAAACACGGTAAATGGTCCATTATGGCCTTCAAGTTCGCCGCGCCTGCCGCCATTGACGCCTGCCGCAAGACCATCGAACTTATGGGCGCCCGTGCGATCGAGCGAGAAGAGGGCTGGCCTATGGAGCTGATGTACAGGGACTCGATGATCTTCCAGCTCTACCGCACACCGAACGTTGACAGGAAGTTCCTGGCATCATACCTTGTGCGCAGGAGGCTCTAACAAGTCCTCTGCCATCAGCACGTATAATACTTGCAGGGAGCTCGCCTGAAGTACAGGCGAGCTCCCTTTTTCCGTTATTCAGGAGCATTTTACATTGAGGCGAATCCCGATTGGTGCTACAATCAAAGATGGGAGATCAAGGCATGGATGACAGGCCCAGGAAGCTGAATATCGAGGTAACAACAAGGTGCAACCTCAACTGCGTGATATGCATGCGGAAGGTTTGGAAGGACGATTCAGGCGATATGAGTCTGGATACCTACAAAGCGATGCTGCCTGTTTTCCCTGAACTCGAGTCTGTTAATATCATCGGCATCGGAGAGCCTCTTCTCAATGAACACATCATCGAGATGATCCAGCTCGGTAAAGCAAATCTCCCTCCCACCAGCCGATTCAGTCTCACCACTAACGCTACGTTAATCGATGATGATATGGCAAATCAACTGGTAGCGTCCGGAATTGACGACACAGTTGTATCCATAGACGGCGTTACCAGCGAGACGTTCGATGATATCAGAAAAGACGCAACTCTTAACGATATTTTGAGAAACATCGGCCGCCTCAACAGGGCCAAAGCTGAACTTGGCAGTCAGCTTCCCAGGATCGGTTTTGAGTTCGTTGCCATGAAAAGCAACATCGCCGAGCTCCCGCAACTTGTCGACCTTGCATTTGAACATGGCGTCAGCTTTATCATCGTTACCAATCTGCTGCCACATTCCCCGGAGATGAATGAACAGATTCTCTATGAGATAAACTCTGGTCAAGCTATCGAACTCTTCAATGAAGCCAAAGCTGAAGCGGCACGCCGCAAGCTGGACATGGCCTTCGAATCACTCGATGTAGAGAATTATGCCAACGCCCTGTTCGGTGTCCCGCCATTGAAGGATAAGCTTCGCTCGTCAAAGCCGGTGCGTGATAGAGTCGTGGGCTACGATGATACCATGGAGCGGAGATTCCGGCTCCTCGATGAGATAGTATCAAAAGCGCGTTCGCAAAACGTTCTGATGAACCTGAAGAATCTGATGCAAAGAGATGGAACTGACATCGCCCGTACTGCCGAGATATTCTCTGAGGCCAGTGCGAAGGCGAAGGAGCATAACATAGATCTCGACTTGCCGACACTGATTCCTAACACGCAAAGAGAGTGTGGTTTCATCAGGGATGGTATCGCATTCGTTAGCTGGGATGGCTATGTCAGGCCCTGCAACAACCTCTACCACTCTTACATATGTTATGTCAACAACAGGGAGAAAAGCATAACCAGTGTTTCTTTCGGCAATGTGTTACAGAGGGATTTCAGGGAGATCTGGAACTCCAGGGAGTATAGAAGTTTTCGGAAGCAGGTCACTAAGTTCGATTTCGCGCCCTGCGGTGACTGTCCTCATGCTGAAGGCTGCTTCGCGCTCTTAGCGCCTGTTTTCAGGAAGGACTGCTATGAATACACCCAGCCCTGCGGTGACTGCCCATGGGCGAGAGGCATCCTGAAGTGTATGTAGTTTAGTATATTAGGCTGCTCGATATCTCGGAACTCTATGCCTGCTTATTTTTTCGCTCCGGATGGATAAGGAATATCGGGACGGTCTCCCCTGACCTCTCTGAGGACGAACTCCGTTCTATCTTGCTCCGGCGGAATATCGAACTTGCTCTCCTTTAGCTTCCATATACTGCGTTTTCCACAACTGGGACACAGAGGCAGTAACTGTCCCCTACCCATATATAATATGCTATCTTTCGCCGAAGGTTTGCAGTCTGAAGGTTTGATGTGCTCTACGAACTCGTAATCACCATCGATCGGCGCGCGCACATTACTCCTGACCATCGTGCCTATCGGAATATCAATCATCTTACGCTGTTCCATTCAAGGCCCCCTTCTCAGGTTTGACTAAATACTGGTGGTATTCTATCATATCATAGGTCTTTTTCCAATCTCCCTTTGTTTAAAAGGAGCCTTCATCAATGAATTTCGCATTTTCCGAGAGCGAGAAAAAGCTTGCTAAAGATCTGAATGAATTTGCCAAGGCTGAACTTCCGCCTGGTTGGGTTATAGGAGGTTATGCCGAGGAATACTGCACAGATTACAACTGGGAGGTCACCCAAAGGATATCCAAGAAGCTGGCCGAGAATGGCTGGCTGACAATGGCCTGGCCCAGGGAATATGGGGGGATGGAGGCCTCACGTACCGAGTGCCTCCTTTACCGGGAAGAGGCAACTTACAACATGTTGCCGGGTATAGATATGGGTGTAGGTGGAGTTAGCTGGATTGGCCAGTCTCTCATGATCTTCGGCACCGAAGAGCAGAAAAAACGGCATCTACCCGGTATTGCTGCCGGTGAGACTTACTGGTGCACGGGATACAGCGAACCGGATGCGGGTTCAGACCTCGCTTCCCTCGGCTGCCGTGCTATGAGGAAGGGTGATGAATTCATAATCAACGGTCAGAAGATTTGGACCAGCGCCGGTCACCGAGCCGCATGGTGCTGGCTGGCAGTCAGGACCGACCCCGAAGCGCCTAAACATAAAGGCATAAGCCTACTCCTTGTCGATCTGAAATTAGCGGGCGTCACCGTTAATCCACTAATAAACCTTGCTGATATGCCTGAAAACTGCGAGGTTTTTTACGATGATGTTCACGTTCCTGCTGATTGCCTCATCGGAGAGGAAAACGAGGGCTGGCGCCATATCATGACCGCACTGGCATTCGAGCGCACGGCTGGAGCAGAGCATCTTGGGCGGAGTCGTCGCATGGTTGACGAACTTGTGAAATACGCCCGTGAGACCCATAGAAACGGCAAACCGCTGAGTGATGATCCCTTGGTGCGCAACAAGCTCGCTCATTATGCCATCGAGTGCGAGATCGGGCGGCTAATGTGCTACAGCATCGCCTGGATGGAGGACAAAGGGCTTATTCCTGGACATGAGGCGTCTGCGGCCAAGAATTACTGCTCCGAACTCGGTCAGAGGCTTTCCAACGCCGGCCTTAGTATAATGGGCATGTACGGTCAGCTGGGAACAGGCCCTGGATCGCCCCTCGGTGGATTAACGCAGACAGCCTACCTCTTCGGCGTTGGTGATACTCTAGGAGGCGGTACATCCGAGGTCAACCGCACCATTATCGCCACCAGAGGGCTGGGGTTGCCGCGGGGATAGTAGCTCCATCTAATCAGCCCACAGATCAATATATAACCTGATCCTCTATAAGCTGCGCTATCTCCTCTTTCGACTTGGACAATAGCTCCCCAAAAACATATTCGTTGTGCTGTCCCAACATAGGAGCTGGGCGCCGCACCTCACAGGGGGTCTCGCTGAACTTGAAGGGCAGCCCCGCAATAATATCTACACCGGTAGCAGGATGTTCAACCTGCAGGTGCACCTGTCGCGCCTCAAAGTGAGGATCGTAGAACCTTTCCATCAGGTCCAGACAGGGAGTCGCCGCTACCCCTTCTCTCTGTAATGTCTCCATAACCTCATAGTCGGTATAACCTGTGGTCCAGGCAGATACCAGGCTGTCTAGTTCTTCTTGATTTACCATTCGACTATGTCCGTCGCCGAATCTCTCATCACTGGCCCATGGGGGATTCCCGATCGCCCTGCAGAATCCTCTCCATTCCTCTTCTGTCTTCACCGCTATGGAAACCCACCTGCCCTCACCCCTGCAGCGATAGTTGTTATGAGGGGCCATCACCGGACTCCGGTTCCCGCCTGTCCCCCTGACGCGGTTGTTCATGAAATATTCCATGAAAGCTTCTCCAATAATAGACGCCCCGACCTCGATCTGTGCCATATCTATATACTGTCCTTTGCCACTGCCCTCCCGATAGTATAGGGCAGCCATCACGGCAAACGCCCCGTGTATAGCGGAATTTACATCCAGATAGGGTGTTTGCTCTCCCAGCACGCTCTCCCCGTTATAGCCGATCAAGCTCGAATAGCCGCAGAGAGCACCAAGAGACGGACCGTATGATACAATACCCGATAGCGATCCGTACTGCCCGGCAGCGGGCAGCGATATCATCACCAGCCGTGGATTTATTTTACTCAGAACCTTATATTCAAGGCCGAGATTCCTCAGCCCCTTGGGCGAGAAGTTCTCCACCGCTACATCGCTTACCTTGACCAGCTCTTTAATCAGCTCCGCGCCCCTGGGCTGGGACATATCAACTGTAATCCCCAGCTTGTTACGGTTAATACTATGGAAAACGAAGTCTGTCTCGGGCCCTTCGGTAGACCTCCCCGGCGTCAGCCTCGCGCTGTCCAGCCGTTTATTCGTCTCAACCTTTATAACCTCGGCACCCATATCCGCCAGTATCATTCCCAGCA
>CP070819.1:836475-843289 GCA_020344295.1 Dehalococcoidia bacterium
CATATGCCGGATAGGCACCGGGACCAGGTGCAGGCCGCCAGCTTCCGCCCTTTGACCGAGACCTTCCACTTCAGGGCCGGAGCCGTACACCTCATCCGGTGCGCCGAAACGGTGGTAGTCCTCGTCGACGTGGCCTATCAAGTCGGCTGTCTTCTCGAACCCCAGAAAGCTCTCGATCTGCCCGCCAACCTGCGGGGAAAGAGTCAGCTTGCCGTCGCTGAATGCCCCCGCCCCGCCCCATCCGCTCACCAGGCCACACGGGTTGCAGGGTGGACAGCTTATATCCCTGCCGATTATGGGGCACTTGCGGAGATGGAGGTCCTTGCCCTTCTCCAGGAGAAGAATGCTGAGGTCGGAAGTCTGGGTCAATTCCAGAGCGGCGAAGATGCCTGCTGGGCCACTGCCAACGATGACAACGTCGTATTTGCTCGCCATGTATCTAACCAAGCAGTGATTCTACATCTCTGCCTGTGTCATGTCAAACTAAAGTATTATTAGCTTGTCTAAAACATTTTCTTTGCCCACCCGCCTGCCCGAATCTAGTTTCGGGGGATAACGCCCCCGCATCCCCCCTATAAAGCTGGAAAGTTGAGCTAAGATAGAGATTTGGAATTAAGTACCTAAATTGACTTGAGGCTGAATACAGTGATAATATTAAATCAGGAGAGCAGAGATGCCCATATATGAGTTCTGCTGCAACGAATGCGGGCTGAAGTTTGAGCAGCTCAGGCCGATGAGCCGTGTCGATGAGGACGCGTCTTGCCCCCGCTGCAACAACGGGGCCAAACGCATTCCGTCTGTATTCTCCGCCTTCTCCAAGAGCTCAGGAGGGGAATCGGCCCCTGTGGGAGGCGGCAGCGGCTGCGCTACCTGCTCCTCCAGTTCATGCCACTCCTGTCACTAGGCCGCGCTGCTAGCCCCGGTTTCCTCATCAGGAATAACAACAGCTTTTCCGGTCTTTAACCTTCGTATCAGCTTGGGCAGGCCCCAGGCAGCACCTGCAATCATTATCGCTTCCACGATCGTTGCCCCGGCCACGAACAGCGCAGCTTCATTGAAGAATCCCTGGGGAAACATCAGGATCATGGTGTCACCCGGATAGAGCTGCCAGAGATCGTTTCTGAAGCCGACGAGGTGGAACAGCAGGAAGAGACTGTCGAAGTCGGTGGCGGCCCAGAAGCCGAATATCGCGAGAAAAGCTACGGTAGTCCCGCCCCCCCAGACCAGGCGTTTGGCAAAGTCCGGCCAGAGTGCTCTCCGCCTGACCGCAAAGCTGCCGGCTATGTACAGAGCGATGTAGATTGCGGAGGCAAGCTGCAGATAGTAGGCCAGCCGGATCAGCCCCTTGACATCCTTGAGGTGGGCGATTTCACGCTCATTGAACAGCTCCGTCTCGAAGAGCTCGTCGTCCGAGTTGAAGTAGGTGATCATCTGGTTGGCGAAGTCGCGCAGCTCGGCAGCGTCCAGTCCTGTTGCTGCGCTCACATCATACTTATTGAAACCGTATTCATATAGACGTGTCTCATTGGCTGCGAGCCTCAGATTGGTGGTGATAAGCAGGATCGGAATGCAGAAAACAAACAGGACAATCGACAGGGCTGATAGTGCTCTCACGGGCTCTCCTGGGATTATGGTAGTCTGGCCCCGTTCGCCTTGTCAAGGAAAAGAGGGGCATTATATAATGGCCGAGGAGGAACAACCAATGAGTTCGAGTGATAAATACGCGGAGCTGGCGGCAAGGCATGGCTATCGGGATTCGGTTCGCTACCGGCGCATTCTGGAGTACCTCATTACGCCCGAAGAATCCCGGCTGGTAGCCCTGCTGCCCATGAAATACGATCGTCTGGCGGAGGAGATGGGCACGGACGTCGATTCCGTGAATAAACAGCTCGAAGGCCTGTATGAACGGGGCGTGATATTCGCCCGGAGCCCGGATAACCTGGAAGAGGCCAGCTTCGCCCTCGCCGTGGTGCAGTTCCATGATATTACGATGTGCTGGTTCGATGTTGACATAAAAAAAGACAGGAAGCTGTTCGAGCTGTGGGACGACTTCTGTGTCAACGAGTGGGATCCAGACCAGGTAGCAAGCTGGGACGCGGGAGAGGGGCCGCAGGGCCGGATTGTCCCCGCATATAAGGCTATACTGGACAGCCCCGAGATACTGCCCTGTGAGGACATGAGGGAGATCATCAGGTCAGCGCGCTCCATAGCTGTCACCCATTGCACCTGCCGGCGGCGGAAAGAGGCGGTGGGAAATAAATGTGATGCCTCCCACTCCATGGTCGATATCCAGTTCAATCTGAGTGCGGAGTACCTGATAAGCCGGAACGCGGGCACAAGGATCTCGGCGGATGAGGCACTAGCCCTGGTCGACGAGTGTGAGGATCTTGGCCTGCTGCATACCTGTGAGAACTCAACCCGCATGAGACCGCGCTGGGGGATGTGTAACTGCTGCATCGACTGCTGCATGATATACGAGCCCCTGAACAGGTTCAAGGTCCCGGTGATGAAGTGCGTCGCACCGAGCAGGTACGAAGCCGGCGTGGATCAGGGCCTCTGCGACGGGTGCCAGAACTGTGTGGACTGGTGCCAGTTCGAAGCCATAGAGCTGGTCAGGCCGGAGGGATCGAAGAAGTACCTGGCCCAGGTCAATCCTGAGAAGTGCATGGGGTGCGGCGTCTGCGTTCTCAAATGTGAGCCTCAGGCGTTGAGCCTGCGCCTGGTGCGGCCGGCAGACCACATTCCGCAGGTTCAGTAGCCGCGGGAGCCTGATTACGATGGAACAAGACCTGGGAAAATTTGAGAACCTGGAAAGTATTATCGCCTGGCTGAGGGCTCCCGACGGGTGTCCCTGGGACCGGGAGCAGACCCACGCTTCGCTAAAGCCTTTCCTGATCGAAGAGGCCTACGAGGTGCTGCAGGCTCTGGACGACGAGAACAGCGAGAAGCTCCGCGAGGAGCTGGGCGACCTGCTGTTACAGATACTGCTGCATGCCCAGATATCCGCCGAGGAGGGTGAGTTCGACATGTCGGATGTCCCCCGGGGCATTGCCACCAAGCTGATTCGCCGTCACCCCCATGTCTTCGGCGAATCGAATGCCGGCAATGCTGAAGAGGTCGCCCTGGAGTGGGAGAATCTGAAGCAGGACGAGCGCAAACAGGGCGACTCGCTGCTGTCAAGCGTGCCCAGAGGCATGCCGGCGCTGAGCTACAGCCACTCGATCCAGCGCAGGGCGGCGGGGATCGGCTTCGATTGGGATGAGTTCGGCGGCATCGTTGAGAAGCTGGCCGAGGAGGTGAGTGAGCTGGACCGGGCGAGTACTCTGCAGCAGAAGACGCACGAGTTCGGGGACATATTGTTCGCTCTGGTGAATGCCGCTCGCTGGCAGGGGGTGGACCTGGAGGAGGCGCTGCGGCTGGCCAACGACAGGTTCTGCCGGCGTTTCCGTTATATGGAGGAAAGCTGCCGGGAGCAGGGGGTTACACTCGGAGACCTCTCCTTCGACGAGCTAAACGCTCTCTGGGATGAGGCGAAGCGTAAGCTGGACAGCTAGCCTGGAGTGGTGTTCAGTTACGTTTTACTTGTATATTACCGGATAAGAGTAAACTACTTCCGCTAATCCTGGTCGGCGCAGGCGATATCCTGCACACAGTCTTCCGCGTAGAAGTTGTACTCATCCCTGTCATGGTTGGGATACCATACCTGTGCGAAGAACGGATTCCGCTTTGCTTCCTCGTCGTAGTCCCAAGGAGGTGGAACGCAATCGGGGCACCAGTGCCCTGCCTTAAGTATGGTATACGGCTTTCCGGTAAACCTGTGGCCAGAACGGCATTTCCAATCCAGAGTCTTGTACATATCGCTGTCCCAGCCACTGGACAGGCACTCGCCGCCCCTGAACTCCGCTGCGCCCTGGAGGTCATTCAGATCGAGCTTCTCTCTGGACTCGTCGTATCCATGGTCGAGACGGTGCCACTCGGGCTCGGGGTTGATCTGTGGCATGTCTACACCCCAGTCGGGAATCGACTCGAAGGTCTCATAGCTTTTATAGAAAGCTGTAATCCGCAGATCGCACCTGTTGTTGTACCAGTAAACCGTCCCGTTTCTATGGTTCTCAACCATGTCCTTCATGATGTTGTACGTTGTCTGTTCAATCTTCCCCCGCAGATCGGGGTTCTGGTTACATTGGGAAGAAAGCTGACTCATACTCTCGGGCATACTCGCACTTACCTCATCCCAGTAGACATCCAGTGAATCTCTCCAGTGATGCAGGTATTCGTTGAGAATATGGCTGTCCTCGTAATACTGCATGTGGAAATTTCTCAAGGCGTACCACTTTCTCTCCGTGCAGGCCTCGACGCAGGAGAGGCCGTTGATCTGCAGGCTCCGGTTCATATAGTCGTAGGCAGAGCACCTCATGCGAGGGCCGCCGCCCATGTTGTAAACCCTGCACCAGAAATAGGAGTCATCCGGGATGTCGAGGCAGTTAACCAGACCGTACCCGGCGTCCCGGGCAGTGATATTCTCCATAAAGGAGTCGATTGGCTGGTGGAACATGATCGGGTCACGCAGACTAACGAGTTCCTCGAAGTCCATGGGCATGATGTATGTCATCCGCAGCGATGCCCAGTGCCTGATATTGGATTCCAGAACGGCCCTTTCCCCGGCGATCTTGGTCACGGCGTAGAAATCAAAGATGGACGGCTTCAGGGGATCACCCACCCTGCCGACGTGTATACTCTGCAGGCGGTCACCGGTTGCCGCCACGGTCCCGGTATAGATCAGCTTTATGTCCTCCCCACTTCCCGGCTGCGCCTCGATCGCCCTTACGATGTTCCTGATGCCCTCGGTGTTGACCGCCCTGGCCATCTCCGGGTAGTAATCGGCCTGGGGTGATATAAAGGCCATCGCATCCAGCACCCAGTCGACGCCTCGAATCGTTTCGTCTACGTCTGCGTAGTTGGTCGCGTCACCCCAGACAACTTTGAATCCGTTTCCTTCGGAAACGCCTCGGCCGGGAATGGATTCGATCCCTGCTTCCTGCTCATACGGTTCAATGAGCTTCTTGTTTTTCTCAGATGGCCTCAGCAGAACGACTACGTCGCAATTAGCCCTCCTCTTCCACAGCTCCTTTAAGGCCTCGTACCCCATAGTCCCCGAGGCCCCGAACAAAGCGACCCTTTCCTTACTCACAACTGCTCTCCTGATATGATGCGCATTGATTATTTCCATTTATCAAGAGCGCATAACGATGTATACATTATCATGGCTATTGAGATGGGAGGCAAGCCGGAACGAGACCTATTTCCAGATACAAATACGATTCTTGGAGATATGGTTGCTGCCCGTGATAAGATAGTTATCCAAACAAATGTATATAACACATATTGGAATGGCACGGTGAATTTATTATTCAGTGTCGGAGGTATTGGACATGAAAGTATTGGCGGTTTGTGGTTCTCCCAGAAAGGGTAATACGGAATGGATTCTGCGTAAGCTTTTAGATGAAGTATCTCAAGCCGGAGTTGATACTGAATTACTATTGCTGAGAGAGATGAATATAGGAGCATGCGATGGCTGCCTGGCCTGCGAGGCTGGGGGGAAGCAGAGGAAAAATATATGTAACATCGAGGATGATATGCAGGGGCTCTATCCCAAGCTGCTTGAGGCTGACTGCCTGATATTTGGTACACCTGTATATTTTGAAATGCTGTCAGGTCAACTTAAGACGTTCATTGACAGGACCTGTCCGATATGGACTAAATTGAAGAATAAACGGATTGTGGGTATCGCTGTCGCGGAAGAGGGAATAGGGAAGGCTATGCAGAACTTACGGACCTATGCTGCTGTTTGTGGAATGGATTGGGTTGGATCTGTTACTGCTCTGGCGAAGACTCCCAAGGAGGCCTCGAAGAGACCCGAGATCGCAGGAAGGCTTAAGATTTTAAGCAGGAAAATCGTCCGTGTAGTGAAAGAGCGATCATAATACTGATCCGGATAGCTAATTGAATTCCTTAAACCCAATGTAGATCGTCTTAACCTGGATACAGTGATATCTTCAAGGATCTCCATCAGCGTTGCTTAAAGAGATTACCACTCGGGGAGAAACGATTCTAATCTCTGATCAGGGAAAAGCCAGGAGTTTCCTTTTCTCCAGGTCATCTGCGACTCCGTCCAACTCCAACTCCTCGAGCTTCTTCCTAGTCTGTAGGCCGGTGGCGACATCCCATCCCCTAAGGGGATAATACTCGTCCTTCACCCCTTCGAACTTATCACGCTCGACCACCGCTCCCTTTCGAGTGATTATCTCCCCGTCCTTGCCCGGTGCCAGGCATTCGGGATTCAGTGTGCCGAACTTAAGCGGTTTCGTGTAGAAGGGCTCGGGGAGTACGTCATCTTCCCTTCCCCGATGCCCCTCCCTGATATGAATGGCCCTCTGCAGATTGAAAATCCGTTCCCCGATCCGATAGAGGCCCTGTTCGTCAATTTCCCTTCCGGTAACCGCGGAGAGAAGCCTGCTTTCAACACCCGGGTCTCCTACGTGGTCCTCCGAATGTCTGACCTGCGTTATCGGCCATA
Organism: Dehalococcoidia bacterium; assembly: GCA_020344295.1. Lineage (GTDB taxonomy): Bacteria > Chloroflexota > Dehalococcoidia > SZUA-161 > SZUA-161 > SZUA-161. The sequence goes on from CP070819.1 coordinate 843,053, forward strand.
GCACGTCGCAGAGAATCAGGCACTCTTTGGCGTAGGCCCGGTCTTGTATCTTTGTTGTGGCCAGGGCTTTGCCGTCGTAGGTTGAGAAATCCACAGCCAGCTCGCCTCCCCAGAACTTCCTTGCTATTTTACGGAAGGCATCGCTGGAGAGGTAGGCACCCTCAACCTTATTGGCCCAGTTCAGCCAATCGAACAGGGCAATGCCCACCTCATGGAGCTGGTTCATGGGTAGTGTCG
>CP070819.1:843389-847051 GCA_020344295.1 Dehalococcoidia bacterium
CCCGACCATTCAGGTGGACTTTAACCTGCCCGAACGGTTCGACGTCAACTACATCGGGAATGATGGCGCCGAGCACCGCGTTGTCATGATACACCGTACAGTTCTGGGCAGCATGGAGCGTTTCCTGGGGTGTCTTATTGAGCATTACGGCGGTGCGTTTCCTATCTGGCTTGCCCCTGTACAAGCGGTCGTAATCCCCATAACCGACGCCAACCTCGACTATGCCAGAGAGGTTGCGCTCGCCCTTAAAAGTGAAGGCATAAGGGTTGAGGTTGATGACCGTGGCGAGCGAATGAATCTGAAGATACGCGACGCTCAATTACAGAAGGTACCGTATATGCTGATCATTGGCAACGAAGAGATGGTCGGCTCAACAATATCGGTCCGTCTTCGAAACGGTGAAAACATAAAAGCTTTGCCAGTTTCTGAGTTTAAATCGATGGTGAAGTCGGCCGCGGAATCGCACGAGACCATTTGATTTCTTTCGTGGATTATGGTATAAGGGAAGCTAGCTCTTTTCTTGGAGGGGAAGTATAGCTAAACATTACACGGCGCGAGAGCGCATAAGCAAACAGTATCGCATCAACGGGATGATAAGGGCCAAAGAGGTCCGTGTGATCGGTGATACGGGTGAGCAGCTTGGTGTGATGCCCACGACAGAAGCTATTAAGCTTGCGAGAGAACGAGACGTCGACCTCGTAGAGGTTGCACCCACAGCTGAACCGCCGGTTTGCCGAATGATGGATTACGGTAAGTTCAAGTACGAGCAAGCCAAGAAAGAGCGCGAAGCCCACAAGCGACAGGCGACAGTAACACTTAGACAGGTTCGGTTCCGTCCCAAAACCGGAAAGCATGATCTAGAGTTTAAAATACAACAGGTGACCAAGCTTCTAGAGAAGGGTAATAAGGTCAAGGTACTTGTGCTCTTCCGTGGTCGCGAAATGTCACATCCCCAACTGGGGAAGGAGCTGCTGGATTATATAGCTGCCATTCTAGAGGAAAAGGCTAGCATAGAGAGGCCGACTTCGATAGAAGGACGCTCAATGAATATGATCCTTTCTCCCATCCCAGTAAAAAAAGTGAAGAAGGAAAAGACGGAAGAGGTTGCAGATGCCTAAGATCAAGACACACAAAGGGGCCAAAGCCCGTTTTCATGTAACCGGAAGTGGAAAGATCAGGCGCGTCAAGATCGGCAAAAGCCATTTGCGCCGCAAGAAGCCCAAACGAGTGAAACGGCTGTATGATGAAACGATACCCCTCCATCCCACAGCAAAGCAGCGGATAAGAAGGCTCCTACCAGGGGTCTGAGGTCAGTGGGCGCAGTTAAATCCGAGGGGTTCTAATTATTGTCACAGGAGGATTCCTTTGCCCCGTGCCAGAAGTGGCGTTACAACCCGCCACCGCCATAACAAAGTACTGAAGATGACGAAGGGCCAGAGGGCCACTAGGCGCTCACTTTACAGGCGAGCGCACGAGTCTATGCTGAGATCACTGGCGTATTCCTACAGTCACCGCAGAGAGCGCAGAGGAGATATGCGCCGACTGTGGATTATGAGGATTAATGCTGCAGCGAGGCTCGAAGGGCTTTCCTACAGCAGGTTCATTGAGGGGCTGAGTAAAGCCGGAGTAGCCCTAGACCGCAAGATCATCGCTGATATCGCGGTGAATGACCCTGCCGCGTTCGCTCAGTTGGCAGCAGTAGCCAAGGAGAACGTTCAGCAATTAAATGATAGCCAAGCTTGACGAGCTTCGGGTAAAAGCGCTCAGTGAGCTCGACAGCATCGACAACCCCGGCGACCTCGAAGCCTGGCGTATCCGCTATCTGGGCAGGAAAAGCGCCCTGACCGAAATCCTACGTGGTCTGGCGAGTTTATCCCTGGAGGAGAAACGCGAGACAGGTGCAGCCGCTAATAAGCTCAGGGCCTCACTGGAACAGGCCTTAGCTGTAAAAAAGGAAGCGGTCAGGGAATCGGAGATATCCCGATCTATCGAGCACGGCCGCCTCGACGTCACCCTACCTGGCTATCCTATTGCGCTGGGACGCTTACACCCCACGACTCAAATGCTCCGCCAAATCTGCAGTATCTTCACTGCAATGGGTTTCGAGGTGATCGAGGGTCCTGACGTAGAGTGGGACTACTATAATTTCGAAGCGCTCAATATCCCACAGGACCACCCAGCCCGTGATATGTGGGATACGCTGTGGATGGACTACGAGACAGCCGATGGCCAGCGGCCGATGCTGCTCCGCACACATACCTCACCGATGCAGATTCGCGTTATGGAGGCGAGGCGTCCACCGGTTAGGGTTATCGTCCCTGGTAAAGTCTATCGATACGAGGCCACCGATGCCACACACGAGTCCATGTTCTACCAGATCGAGGGGTTTGCTGTGGACAGGAACATTACGCTAGCTGATCTCAAGGGCACTCTATTTGAGTTCGCCAAGCGGCTCTTCGGTGAGGAGAGAAAGGTTAGGTTTAGATGTGACTACTTCCCCTTTGTCGAGCCCGGGGTCGAGATGGCCATCGACTGCTTTCTTTGTAACGGCGGGGGTTGCCAGCTCTGTTCGGGCAGCGGCTGGATAGAGATTCTGGGCGCGGGCATGGTGCACCCCGATGTGCTGCGCCGGGTGGACTATGACCCGGATGCCTACACTGGCTTCGCTTTCGGCCTTGGAGTGGAGCGTATGCTCATGCTCAAGCATGGCATCGACGATATCCGTCTCTTTTACTCGAACGATCTGAGATTCCTTCGGCAGTTCTAGATATGAGAGTATCACTTAAATGGCTGCAGGATTATGTCAATCTCTCCCTGCCCGTCAGGGAGCTGGCGGAGAAGCTGACGATGTCGGGAACCGAGGCCGATGAGATTGAGATTGTCGGCGCGGATTGGGAAGGCATTTCGGTAGGCCAGGTCACAGCCCTGGAGAAACATCCCGATGCCGACCGTCTCCTGCTGGCGACCGTGGATCTGGGTGACGATAAAATGACAGTCGTTACCGGCGCTCCTAACCTTGAGGAGGGCCAAAAGGTACCTTTCGCCCGGGTCGGTGCCCAGCTTATCGACGGCCATACGGGCAAGCTGGAGAAACTCAAGCCCGCCAAGATTCGCGGCATTAGATCGGAGGGTATGGTCTGTTCGGAGAAGGAACTCGGTATCTCCGACCGGCACGAGGGGATAATGGTCCTGCCGCCCGATGCACCTGTGGGTATGCCCCTGTCCCAATATATGGGGGACACCATTCTCGACCTTTCGACAACACCCAACCGTCCTGACTGCCTCTCTGTGATCGGTATCGCCCGTGAGGTGGCAGCTCTTTCCGGACAGATCGTGCGGATACCCGATATCAGTTATGAGGAGCAGGAGTCACAGGCCGGAGACTGGATTGTGGTTGATATAGCCGATCCGGACCTCTGCCCCAGGTACTGTGCCAGCCTGGTAACCGATGTCACGATAGGCCCATCACCGCAGTGGATGCAGCAGAGGCTGCTTGCCAGCGGCATGCGTCCCATCAGCAACATCGTTGACATCACCAACTACGTGATGCTGGAGTATGGACAGCCTCTTCACGCCTTCGACTACGAGCAGATCAAAGGTAAGATTATAATCATCCGCCGGGCGCGTGATGATGAACTCCTGTACACGCTCGACGGTATGAA
>CP070819.1:847151-859426 GCA_020344295.1 Dehalococcoidia bacterium
AAAATCCTGATCCTTGGATTTACAAATATTATCAGTATGTGTTGCCAAATCCCTCAGTTTATGAGCTAGTGTTTTTATTTCGCTTACGAACAGTTCAATCATTATCTGTTTCTTTTTCGAATAAACGATGTCCGTGAAATCCGAATCTGAAGCAGTAAAACGTTTATAGTTATTTTCGAGGATTTGGAATCCTGCCCAGTCAACAAATAATGCATTTACCCGGTTTAAGAAATCGTATCCAGTTGTTCCGGCTGAGGGCCACTCTAACGGGAGCTGTTCATCCTCGATAAGTATCTTTTCCACCACAACATAGAACTCGTGGTGTTCTGCAGGTTGCCCGTCTACGATACTCGACTGTAGGAGTTGGAGGTATTTAAAAGGTCTTTGTAAGCCGTCGATATGGTCAACCCGTAGTCCGGTTACTATACCGTCTTGGACTAGGTTCTTTATCAATCGATGCGTTTTTTCGAATACCTCACGTTTTTCAACACAGACACCGATCAGTTCATTGATATCGAAAAATCGTCTATAATTAATGTTTTCGATGCCTGTTCTCCAGTATGACAATTGATAGGCCTGTAATTCCAGTAAATCAAATATCCGGTGAAAATCATTGTTAATCTGTCTGACCTGTCGATTTAGGGCTCCCTCGAGTGTTGGATCACTGTTTATTAGACGGGTGAATTCCCGTTTTGCCCGTTGTCGCTTTGAATAACTTGGTTTCAGGACGTCCAAATCCGAGCCGCCATGTTGAGGCAAGTGGCTGATTGACTGTGATAACCGTTGTGCCCGTTCGATACACTGATGGCCTACATCACGGGTCATTAAGTCGTTTACTATACTTTGCAGCACAAGGCCGTACGCCCCAGCATCTAGAGGCAGTAAAGTGTCGAAATATTTGAAGCAGAGACCGCCTTTGTGACTTACTAAGATCAGTTCATGCTTTTCGATTATTTCCTTAATTGGAGCCCCCAGTATCGGTAACATAACCTTGCCCGGAGTAATACCCGTATGCGCCTGCCATTCGATGTCAAAATAGTCGGCACAAGGTGAGGCGCGCCCATTTTCCAGTACGTCCATCCACCAGCGGTTATCCGGGCTTAACGCCATATGATTGGGAACTATATCTAAAAGCAAGCCCATTTCATGTCTTCGCAGGTCTTTTCTGAGAGCTTGAAGGTCCTTTTGGCTGCCGAGCTCAGGATTCAGTTGCTGGTGATCGGTGATATCATATCCGTGATTACTGCCTTTTCTGGCCTTGAACAGGGGAGAGACATAGATATCCGTGATTCCCAACTGTGACAGGTGGTCCAGGATTGCATGGACATCTTGAAAGCGAAATTGTTGGTTAAGCTGAAGTCTGTATGTAGCAACTGGAATCCGGAATGCGACCATTTAGCCCATCCGAATAGAGAGGTGTTTGCCTAGATAATTGAACTGCTCTAACCATTTCCTGGCGCTCTTATCTCCCTGCTCTGCTTTGGCCTTGAAATCCTGGTAATCGGCTTGCAGTATAGCCCAGTAGATATTCTGAACACGCCAGAGGTTTACTTCAAAAGTCTGCGATTGTGCCAGTTCCACTGCTTCAATCAGCTGCTGTATTAATGCGGTATTTTGGGTCTCTGAACTTAGAATTTCCATTAGAGATTCCAGTTTTTTTTGCAAAATGAAGCTTAGACCTTGCCCGTCGAGTTCAACCTCCCAACCAACAGCATCGTTTAATAGCCCTGCAATATGTTCGATTTCAAGGCTGTCTGAAGTGAATGCTCCCTGCAGATCAGTATTAAGGATGAATTCCGCTGCTCCCTGGAAGGCCCTTGGCAGCGGATTTCCCAGATCCGTTACGAAAAGCATGAGCGGATAGTTCATTTCATAAATTTGTCGGTAATGTGCCTCGACCTCGGCCAACGTAGATTCCAGGATACGATCCAGTACTTTACGCTGCTCATCCTTGAAAAGAGATCGAAGGCTATAAACGGATGTACCTAGGTACTTGTCCATCAATCTTATAACTTCTGGGAATTCTGCTCTGGAAAAGGCTCCTGTAAGTTCGGATACCATCTCTTGATAATCTTCTTTGTCTTTAAACACCTGGACACCGGCATTAAGACTATGATCGCCGAAATGCAGAACCCCGAAGTTTAGACGCGATGACTCCCATGTAACTTCCGAAAATATCTCCGCATTCCCTATTGCCAGCTTAGCTCTACCAGCCTCTGCTGTCTGGTAGTCAACGAGCTTTACTCCATAGCAATGGATCAATGTCTCCTCACCATATTCCTCGAAGAGAGAACTCACGGCGTAGTGAGCAGCGACCCAGTTCAGATCTATCATCGCCGGCCTTACAAACTTATCATATATGCTCCTGCCGTCACTATGTTTGCGGATGTTGCTCTTTGCTTTTTCGAGCCTTTCGAGGAAGTGAGCTTCGATGTTGTCTCCGAAAAGCTCGTGTGCCAGTTGCACTACACGTCCCGCATACTGGATTATCTGAACGGTTTCGATGCCCGACAGCTCATCGAAAAACCAACCACAGCTTGTATACATCAGCATCGCATGGCGTTGCAGCTCCAGAAGCTTGAGAGCTTCACTCTTTTGCCCTGCCTCCAAGGTATCAACGGATTGCTTTCTCATGAAACCGTCAATATTGTCCATAGACCGGTTGAGTATAACCTGGATATAGTCATCTCTGGATTTCCAGGGGTCTTTAAACAGCTTACTGCCATAATCCTCATATCCGGGATCCACGATACTGCGAAGCCAATCCAGAGCCTCCCTTAGCGGAGCCCGCCATGATTGGTTCCATCTGGGATGTGCGCCGTAACTACATCCGCAATCGCTCCGCCATCTCTCAATGCCGTGGATACAACTCCAGGAAGTATTCTCGATTATCTCTACTTCGTGTTCAGGGGGGTGCTTTTCCAGATATTCGCCGTAATTGGTTATTCGAGCAAGGTTACCTGTCTCGATGTAGTTTAGAGCATAGGCAAGGGCCATATCACCGTGGCGGTGATGATGTCCATATGTTTCACCGTCTGTTGCGATATTTACTATTTGAGGCCGATTCCTTTCATTGGAGAACGCACCTACGATCCTGTGGGCGAACTGTTCACCGCTGCTCAAGAGGCCCTCAAAGGCTACTGCCCGGGAAATGGGATCATCATAGAAAAATATTGTTATCCGACGGTTTGAAGGAAGATGGCAGGAGTAGGCCATAGTCGGATCTATTACGCTATCATCTATATCCTGCCATTCTTTCTCGCCGGTTATTCTTACCCTCTGTGCCTGACGAGGCGATAAAATAGTGAACTTGATCCCGGATTCGGCAAGCACTTCCAGTGTTTCAATATCGACAGCCATCTCCGGAAGCCACATTCCCTCCGGGTCTCTTCCGAAGCGGTGCTGGAAATCCCGGATCCCCCAAATAACCTGTGTATACTTGTCCCGTTTAGTCGCCAGGGGCATGATCATATGATTATATGGCTGTGCTAGTGCAGAACCGTGACCGGAAAATACCTGCCGGCTCTCATAGTCAGCTTCAATTATGGCTGCGCAAACCTCTGGAGCGTAAAATTCCATCCAAGATAAAAGTGTCGGCCCGAAGTTGAAGCTTATTCTCGAATAGTTGTTCACAATCTGGGTGATGAGCTTATTCTCATCCAGAATACGTGAACCTGCATTTGTGGCATAGCATTCTGCGGTTATTCTTTCATTCCAGTCGTGATAGGGATAGGCAGAGTCCTGAAGCTCGATTGACTCCAGCCAAGGATTCTCTCGAGGAGGCTGGTAAAAATGCCCGTGTATACAGACATATCTTTCCACGTTTTAGTTCTCCTTGGCTCTGATATACAGACAAAAAGAAGAAGGCTGCATTTTCAGCATGGCAGTGTCCTTTTCAGCTATTGCATCAGGGATTCGGCTGCCGGGGCCATTCCATCTCTCATCTGCCGAGTCCAGAGTTTTGCGCCATTCTCCCTGAGGGAGAGCAATATGTGTGTCTTTTTCGACTCTGCCTAGATTAAATATGGCGGCTGCCTCATCATAGTCAGTCCATCTCCGCAATAGAAGGATATTCTCTGTATCGAATCCTATGGCTTCTAGGGAGTCCTTGCTGAGTGTGCTCAGGGACGGTTTGTCCTTGCGTAGGCGGATAAGTTCTCTATAAAATTGCTTTAATGTATTATGTGGTTTTCGATTACCTAACAGATGGTTAAGCTTGCTTGCTACGAAGGTTACTTTGTCCTGCGGATCAGGAGGCTCCCCGACCCAGCCGAATGTCGAGAACTCCTCCTTCCGCCCTTTACGCACCGCTTCAATAAGATGACTATCTGAGTGGCTGACAAAATAATAGAAGGGATTTATTTCCCCATATTCCTCACCCATGAAAAGCAGCGGGATATACGGTGACAGTAATACAATCCCGGCAGCCAGCTTTAACTCCTCGTATGAAACAAGCTGGCTTAACCTTTCTCCCATCATCCTGTTTCCAACCTGGTCATGATTCTGCGCGCAGACTACAAAGCGGCTAGCTGGAATTTCTAGCGAAGGTGAGCCATGTCGACGTTTATGGAAGGAAGAGTACTCTCCTGAATACACAAATCCTTCACTGATTGCCTTTACCAGATGTTGAAGCCTGCCATAGTCCTCGTAATACCCTTTATCCTCTCCTGTTAGCAATACAGGGAGGGAATGATGAAAGTCATCATTCCAGATCGCATCATGCCCATATCCACCCATGTCTCGTTGGTAAACAAGGCGTCCATTATTATCCGCGCTTTCCGGAAAAAGATGAACATGCCTGTGTAATGTATCCGCTTTCTGGTGCACGGTGGCGGCCAGCTCCTCTAAAAACGTTATTGGCGAGTGATCGAGAATTGCGTGAACCGCATCGAGCCTTAAAGCATCGATATGAAACTCAGTGATCCAATAAAGGGCGTTATCAAAATAAAATCTTCGAACTTCATCACTGTATTGACCATCGAAATTAAGCGCCGGCCCCCATGGAGTACGGTAATGTTCCGTGAAGTAAGGGGCAAAGTTGGCCAGGTAATTACCTTCGGGACCGAGGTGGTTGTAGACAACATCAAGGATAACGGCCAGCCCTTTCTGATGACACGCATCAACTAGCCGTCGGAGTCCCTCGGGCCCGCCATAAGAGTTCTGAACTGCGTAAAGGTAGACGCCATCATAACCCCAGTTTCGTTCACCGGGGAATTGAGCGATGGGCATAATCTCTATGGCTGTAATACCCAGATCACATAATTCATCCAGATAAGGGATAACGGCATTGAATGTCCCCTCTGCGGTAAAAGCCCCTACATGGAGTTCATAGATAATGTAGTCCTCGAGGGGAATCCCCATCCACCGTGCATCAGTCCAGTGGAATACGCTGTCAACTATCTGGGAAGGGCCATGAACTCCTGCCGGTTGGTAACATGAAGCCGGATCAGGATACTCTTTCTCACCGTTCAGTCTATAGAAATAACAATACCCGGGCGCAACATTTTCAGCTATGCCCTGGTGATAGCCATTATCGTTTTTACCCAAGGGCAACAAGGGATTCTCGGGTTCAACTATATGTACTTCCACTTTGTCAATAAAGGGCGCCCAGACTGTAAAGCGGCATCTTTTATCTCCCAGATATACAGCACCAGGTCTATCAGCTAATACCAAAGCTATTGAACCTCGCTCTTGAGGTAAACAGCCGCTAGAGGGGGCAAAGTTAGCGTCAGTGAGTAGAGACGGCCGTGTGATGGTATAGGTACGGCTTCCATGCCACCCATATTACCCCAGCCACTGCCGCCGTATGCCTCGGCATCGCTGTTTAGAATCTCCCGCCAGAATCCCTTTCGAGGAACGCCGACTCTGTAGTTCTGTCGAGGCACCGGGGTGAAGTTACAGACAATAAGGATTATATCGTTTGTCGACCTGCTTTTCCGGATGAAACTTAATGTGCCTGACTCGCTGTCATTACAGTCAATCCATTCGAATCCCGATGGCTCGAAGTCAATTTCATGTAATGCCGGTTCACTACGATATGACCTGTTTAATTCAATTATCCAGGACTGCAGCCCCTGATGTTGTTCGTAACTGAGTAAATGCCATTCCAGGCTTTCGCCGTGTGACCATTCCCTCCACTGTCCAAACTCACCACCCATGAACAGCAGTTTCTTAGCCGGCTGTCCATACATGTATCCATAAAGGAGTCTTAGATTTGCGAATTTCTGCCAGTTATCGCCCGGCATTTTACTCAGCAACGATGCTTTTCCATAGACAACTTCATCATGTGAGAGAGGCAGGACGAAATTTTCATAGAAAGCATATACCATACGGAATGTTAGATTGTTGTGGTGGAACCTTCTGTGTATGGGTTCTTTGGACATATATTCCAGTGTATCGTGCATCCACCCCATGTCCCATTTCAGGCCAAAGCCGAGTCCACCAATGTATGTCGGACGTGAGACCATCGGCCATGAAGTCGATTCTTCAGCTATAGTCTGCACATCCGGGTAGTCGGCATAGATTTCCGAGTTAAGCCGCCGCAGAAAAGCAATTGACTCAAGATTTTCCCGGCCCCCGTATTTATTGGGAACCCATTCACCTTCATTTCGGGCGTAGTCTAAATACAGCATTGAAGCGACAGCATCCACACGTAAACCATCGATGTGGTAGTATTTCAGCCAGAATAAGGCGCTACTTATCAGAAAGCTACATACCTCGTTCCTGCCGCAGTTGAATATATAGCTCTTCCAGTCGGGGTGGAAACCCTGTTTTGGATCGGCATGTTCATATAAGTGGGTTCCATCAAAATAACCGAGGCCGAACTCGTCATTGGGGAAATGGGATGGAACCCAGTCAAGAATCACTCCAATACCGCTCTGATGCAGGTAGTCGATTAAATACATAAAGTCCTGGGGCGTTCCATATCGTGACGTAGGCGCAAAGTAACCGGTGGTTTGATATCCCCATGAACCAAAGAATGGGTGCTCCATAATCGGAAGAAGTTCTACGTGTGTGAATCCCATGTACCGCACGTAATCCGCCAGTTTTTGCGCGAGTTCGCGATAGCTTAGAGACCTGTTACCTTCCTCAGGAACTCGCATCCAGGACCCGATATGCATTTCGTATATAGAAACAGGGGCGTCCAGGGAATTTGTATTTCTGCGCTTCTCCATCCATTCCATATCACCCCACTCATAATCCAGGTCCCAGACAACCGATGCCGTGTCCGGTGGTATCTGTGTGCAGAAAGCAAATGGGTCCGCGTTATCTACCTTATAACCGCGTTGCTGAGAGGAAACGTGATATTTATACAGCGAGCCCTTTTCTATTTCGGGGATAAAGCCCTCCCATATGCCGGATTGCCCTCTGGGGCGTAAGGTGTGGCTGTTATTATCCCATGCATTGAAATCCCCTATTACAGAGACATGTCTGGCATTCGGTGCCCAAACGGCAAAATACGTGCCCTTAACACCATCAATAGTCACGGAATGGGAACCGAGTTTATCATAAAGCTGGAAATGGGAGCCTTCATTAAACATGTATAGATCGTCATCAGTTAATAAAGTAAAGTCATAGATTACTTCTGGTATTAATGAGTTTGCTCCCATAGCACCGGATTTCTTACTTTTTCCCTGCTTCATAAACGGCACCTTTTTTACGAATGTTACGAATGGTATCGATTTCCTGTAAGACTTCGGTTACCTCAGGCAATTCAGAAAACGTCTCAAAGCTATATTTTGCCTTACGGCACCAATTTGGACGCCTGTCCTGTGTCCCAGGAATATTCTGAGGTTCGGTTTCGAGCCACAGATCTTCAAGATTAACAAGAACCACAATAGCCGGGCTCGCGCATAGATAGTATAAAGTCGCCTTTAATATATCAGATAATTCACCGGTCGCCTTTTCTCTTAGTTTGCTCCAACTCTTACTTCTCAGAAAATGTGTTAAGTTCCTCCTGATCCTATCGCGACTCCTCTTTTCGTTTAGCTCGTCTGTTCGTTCCAGGAGCTGTAACTGCAAACGATACCCAATATCGAGTCCCTGCCAGAATGCAGCGAGAGGTGGCATGTCATGGGTATTGATACTGGCACTAACACTGTGAGGTATTGGAGGCAGTGGCCTGTTACAATCGGTACACAGTTCATATTGTACTACATAATTACGATACAGGCCGTGCCTGTTCATGGCCGGTCTGACATCGGGAGGAACGGTTCCCAAGTCTTCGCCGATAATAATGGCTGGGTTTCGATTAGATTCAACAGACAGGATTGCATAGAATTCATCATGTTTATAACGCAGGTATACTCCTTTCGAAGGTTCCATACCATTAGGTATTACGAACAATCTGTGCAGTCCCATCACATGGTCGATGCGCAGTATCCCCGCATATAATAGATGGTTTCTTATGCAGGAGATGAAATAACCATGGCTGTCTTCCCGCAATCTTTCCGGATGAAGTGGGGGGAATCCCCAATCCTGCCCTGAAGTGAATACAGGATCGGGCGGCGCTCCCGCTGACACATCGGTAACAAACAGATTCCGGTATCTCCAAGCATCATACCCATCCGGATGTACCCCTAATGCATAATCCAGGTAGAGCCCAGGACCATGCTTACTTGATTCTTTTACCAAGCTTGTAAGTTGTTTATGAAGAAGCCACTGAGTATAAATATAGTATCTCCGGATTTCCTCATCATAATCCCTATTAGATAAAGTGCCGTCTCGCAAAGCTTGAGGCCACGAAGGCCAAGTGGCATCCCTGGTTTCACAAGTAGCCCGAAACTGGGCGTAGTCTTCGATTTCCGGCTTTTTCCCGATGAAACTCTGGAGGTTTTCACGATCAAGGGAGTTGTTTTGATAGAAATGCTGTGACAGCTTGTCCAGTACCACGCGCTTTAGCTTCATTTGCGCTTTATAGTCAATCAGCGGAGTATTACGTAGTCTGTCAAGTTCACTCTGAAATGAAGGCGAAGAAATAATTCCTTCAGCTTCCATACAATGCTCCTGGTTTAGGGCTCTATCAACGTCAACATAGAATTCACTCCAAGCAAGGCGGCTTACCGGTGCATACGGACTGTGATCAAACGGCTTATCAAGAAAAGTCGGAAGTAAAGGAAGTGTTGCTACGACACCACCACCTAAACCACCAATCCACTTTATTAACCTTTCGAGGTCAGTGAGGTCGCCGGCACCCCAACTTCTTTCACTATGAAGCGAGTACAACGGGAGAAAAATGCCCCAAAATTTCGCACTATTAGAACTATCATAGCTGTACAACCTTTGGGGCGCTGATATCAACATGGTTTTAACAGATCGTCCCGGTATATCCAGTATCAGATAGTGGTATCCGTATGACAGCGTTGACGGCAATGTGAGGAGTCTAACCGTATATTTAATCCCTTCGACTTCTCGCAATTCTATGATTGGAAGCTCTTCACACCGGTATTTTAAATCCTGATAATCGCCGGACTCGGAAATCAAATGGCCTGTCAACATGCAGTCGGCTTCATCAGGGGCTAGTCTGATACATATTTGCGCGGGAACTCCGTTCCAGGCCACATTAACCGGCTCTAGGGGGCGTCTCCATTGATCCTGCTCGTGTTCTCTCAATGCGGAGGGCACATCCTGTAGACAAGAGACGTGGGCTCCTAGTGAGCTCAATATGGAAAGTAGAGCCTCAGTAGATGCCGGCTGGCGCTTATGCTCCATGTCGTAATATGCGGTCTGCACGCCATAAGCTTTCGCCAGTTTGTGGAGTGCACTCGCTACCCGGTTTGTGGTCAATCCTGTGCCTCAAGTAACTGCAATATTCCCCGAAGAGGTACCTGCACCCAATCAGGGCGGTTATTGAGTTCGTAGCCTATTTCATAAATAGCTTTATCGAGAAGATAAGCATTTAAAAGAATTTTCAATTCTTCTTTATCTTGGGGCACTATACCTGTTCCGTTAACAACCGTTAGATAAGAATTAAGGAAAGATGACGAAACCCACATATACCAGAAGCGAGCCCATTGTTCTAATATAGGGGCGTCTTCGGGACGAAGGGTAGGCTGCGTAGTTCGCAAAAGGGCCATATATGTAGCATAGTGAAAAGAGCGTATCATACCAGCTACATCCCGTAACGGAGAGCGTTTTAAACGTCGCTCGCTGAGCGGACGTGCCGGTTCACCCTCAAAATCTATAATTACAAAATCTTTGCCTGTATATAATACTTGTCCCAGATGATAATCACCATGAGAGCGTATTCGTGCAGCATTGATTCTCCTTCCACGAAGCTTCTGGTAGTGGTCAATTATCTCTTTCTCCTGCTCAAGTACTTCTTCAGCTTTCTCTCGTATTCCATCTTGTATATTGTCCAGTTGCTTTCGTAATAGCTGCATAGTCCTTATTGCGGAACGCCTCATGGAATGGTATATCGAGTTCTGATACATCAGGGTGAATGACTCCGGTGCGAAATCTGTAGCATCCTCTACTGAAGCTAATGCGAGATGTAATTCGGCAGTTCGTTGACCAAGAAGGCTGACCGAGGCCAGGTAGGGCCCGATTGTCTCCATAGCTAGCGGTGTTACTTCCTCTCCAAGATTAAGGATTGATCTCTTTGGTACAGGTGGTACCTGAACGGTAGGATGTGCTAATGCAATCTCAATGAAGCGTTGGAGCGAGTCGAGAGTATATTCCCAGGCATCCCCTTCATTGCGTACGAATTCCTGAAGGATGGCCAGACTCATGGTATGACCTTTATTGCTTTGATATTCGAGCATGCCAGCAACACGAGCAATATTGGAGAAGTCGGTGTTTTCCGTTAAAAAGCACCCGATTTCCAGATCTGGGTTTATTCCCGCTTCCAGCTGTCTGAAGAGTTTAAGGATTAGCAAGTCTTCATAGAGCACGGATGTATTGGTTTGCTCTGTCTTCAATGGCGATGGCTCAAGAGGAAGCTCAGGCGGCCAGCATATTGTTCGTATTGCTTTAGTCGGTGACCCTTTGATTCGCCCATTGATTCCTTTGAAGCGACGCCTGCGTCCGATGGCGATCAACAAAGCACTATTGAATTCTTTATTGACAAGAGCTTCATAGAGCACAGTGTCCTGAACTGCTTTTTCGGTTTTCAGCTTCAGCCGGGCTACTATTGCATGAGGATATTCGCTCATTATTGGTGCTAATTTATCATCCGTGGTTAGCATTAGGGGAAGCACATAGGTCTCCGATTCACCCTCAGTATACTGTACTTCCATTAAAACGAAATAAGCTATGGAATCGGTGAAAGGCAAAGGGATAACGTCCCTTATTGCAGCCGACTGAATCCGTCTCGCCTTACCACGAAACCACCGTCTCTCCCTGGCATAGTACAACAGGAGCCGCTCCAGTAGAGACCAGTTCTCCTTTTTCTCGAAAAGCTGTTCCGGCTTTTGTTTTATTGTGACGGTAGTAAGTGTTTTCGGAGCTTGCTGTACTGATGCACGGGGCCGTGTAGATTCTATCCGCTCTGGCTCAAGGGAGAACCAGTAAAAGGAATGGGGCCCGAGTGTGAGATGATAACTAGAAGAGTGAATGTGCGCAAATTCTGAACCACCGAATAATTCAACGGGTATTCTCCCATCAAACTGTGACAAGTCAAGCTCAACATATTGTGCGGCATGTGAAAGATTCGCCACCACTAAAATATGCTCCTCTTCGAAGCGTCGCAGGAAAGCAAGAATACTGCGATTATCCGGAAGAAGAAATTCTATCGTTCCCCGGCTAAAAGCTTTAAATCGCTTCCTTAACGCAATTATCCTCTTCATCCACCATAATAGGGAGCTTGGATTATTCTGTTGGGCCTCAACATTTATAGCCTCGTAGTGATACTCAGGATCGATGATAATCGGCAGATACAGCCGCTGAGGATTCGTCTGGGAAAAACCGGCATTCCGGTCGGGACTCCACTGCATCGGCGTACGTACCCCATTTCTATCACCAAGATAGAAGTTATCACCCATACCTATTTCATCACCGTAATAGATTACCGGCGTTCCGGGCAGTGAGAAAAGCAATCCATTCATAAGTTCGATTCTATTGCGATCATTGTTTAATAATGGTGCGAGACGGCGTCGTATACCCAAATTCAGACGTGCTATTGGATCGTGCGCATAGACACGATACATGTAGTCCCGTTCCTCATCCGTAACCATCTCGAGTGTCAATTCATCATGATTACGCAGGAAAATCGCCCACTGGCAATTTTCGGGAATGGGAGGTGTCTCCTGAAGAACATCTACTATCGGGAAACGATC
>CP070819.1:859526-862554 GCA_020344295.1 Dehalococcoidia bacterium
CGACAACAGGCTTCCAGAGGTCGAAACCCCGGAGAACAGCATTGAGCGGTTTGGTGTCGGACTGCAGGTCTCTGAGGTCGGCATCGATAATTTTGGGGAGAAAGGTCTTAAGGTCACCACCTACTGAGAATGCCGTCTTACCTGCGCCGGTGATAATGGCAGCCCAGATATTACGGTCATCCCGGATGTCCATCCAGGCGTCGGAGAGTTGCTCCATCATCTCATCATCCATAGCGTTGAGAGCATCGCGGCGGTTCATGGTTACGATTGCAATGTGTCCCTGCTTTTCATAGATCACTGCTGGCATTTCGATCTCCTTCTCTAGAATTTGGTCTAAGTGCTTCTATTTAGCCGATGGTTTAAATTTAGGTAGAAGCCATTCCTGGTCCTCGACCTTTTCGAAGACAACCTCAACGGGCATATCGATATAAATATCGTCGTTATTGCAGCCAATAATATTGCTGTGAATACGGGGCCCTTCCTCCAGTTCGACAATGGCTACATTGTAGGGTGTGTCCCATGCTGGATAAAATGGTTGATGCGTGACCTGCCAGGAGAAAATCCTGGCTTTGCCACTGACTTTTACCCATTGATGGTTCATACTCATGCATCTGGGGCAGAGGACGCTGGGAGGAAAGCGATGAAACCCACAGTCATCGCATTTTTGCAGTAAGAGCTCCTGCCTCTGACATCCGTCCCAGAAAGGCTTGGAATCCTCGCTTGGCGCCAGGAGCGGTTTGGGGAGCTTGAACTCAGCCATTAGTAATCACCTCCTTAATATCAAAGCGGAGCAACTGAATGTAGGTGGGTACTCATTAACAACCCCGCCGAATCCGGTTACTAAAGCGGTCTTAGCATCTTTTACCTGTCTCTCTCCACACTCCCCCACTTAGCTGACGGACACCCTTGACTACGTGTCCCATACCCATGGTGTGACCTTCAGAAAGCAGGCCACCTGCTATATTGCATGGAAGCTCACCGCCAAGTTCTGCCTTACCGCTATCAACAAAAGGACCGCAAATGAAAACGATACGCCACCCCAAAGACAATATCCTGGTAAGGGAAAACACCTGTTATAAAACGATGCATTTAATTGCGAACCATCACAGAATAGTGTCAAACCAACCTGTGTACGGTCGCGTGCTTCTGGTTAGAAGAATGAATCAGAGATATACTCATCACCTCCTATGATTTGTTCCTTTTCCAGTGCGGCGATTTCATCGTCTGACATTCCCATAACTTCTTTAAAGACGTAGTCGTTATGCTCGCCCAGGCACGGCGGAGGCTTTCGTATGCTCAATGGGGTCTTATTCATTTTAAATAGCATCCCGGGATAAAGATGAGTGCCTGCTTCACGATGGCTTACTACTTCGAAAAATCCCCGGCACTGCAATTGAGCATCATGGTAAGCATCTCGCTGGTCAATCACAGGCCCGGCGGCAACGTCTTCCTTCTGCAGTATATACATAGCTTCATAGTTATCATGTCGGCTTGTCCACTCCTCAATGTATTTGTTGAGTTCTTCCTGATTATTCAGGCGGCCGTTGCAGGTAGCAAATCTCTCATGGTTCGCCCACGGAGGATTGCCGAGAGCGCGGCACAGCCCCATCCATTCCTCGTCGGAGGAGACAGCTATAACAACCCACCTATCCTCACCCCGACAGCGGTAAACACCGTGCGGCGCCATAGTGGGATGACGGTTACCCATCGGTTCTTGAACTCTGGCGTTCATAGTGTAATCCATGAATGCCTCTCCAAGGTGCGGGATAACGGTTTCGATTTGTGCCATGTCAATGAATTGCCCCTTGCCCGTGCGGTTACGGTAATGCAGCGCACAGAGGACAGCGAAGGCTGCTGTTGCGCCTGAAGACGCGTCTGCGTGAAACAGAAGTGACTGGGTAGTGGTGTAGTCCTCGTCAGGATATCGGGTAAGCCACGTATGACCCGCCAGGGCCTGAAGCTGAGCACCGAATAAAGAACAATACTTGTGGGGGCCGCTGCAACCCAGAGCAGGCATGCTGAGATAGATGATGTCCTCCTTTACTTCTTTAAGGACATCATACGTAAGTCCAAGTTTCTCCATGGTAGCCGGGGCATTGCTCTCGAAAAAGACGTCGCTAACTTTAATAAGCCTTTTTAAAACATCTTTCCCCTCCGGCCTGGTGAGATCGATGCAGCAGCTTATTTTATTCCGCCCCAGGGCGTGGAACATCACGAAGCGGTCCCAGGGCCTTTCACCTGCCCAGTGGTCAACGTATGTCTGAATACCGCCTATACCTCCAAATGTTGCTCCTGTGGTAGGGACCAGTTCCTGAGGAGGCCTAGGTGTATATCCCCGGGTAATGGTGGGAAAATGCTGGATGGATTCGATTAGTATAACCTCTGCTCCCAGGTCGGCCAGAAGCATAGTGGCGAAAGGGCCAGCGAACACAACTGGAATAGCAACAACTCTGACACCTTCCAACGGCGGTCTTTCCATATTCATAACCTCCAGTTCATAAGATTAAATGATTCCGCTCTCACGAAGTTTTACCAGTTCTTCTCGATTGTAGCCCAGGCGGTCACAGTAAATCTCTTCATTATGCTGTCCGAGAAGCGGCGCCGTATACCTTACCTGCCAGGGCGATTCAGTGAGTTTAACCGGAGCGCCCGGATAAACTATCTTACCGGTCTCAGGATGTTCGATCTCGGTAAAGTACCCCCTATCCCGAAGATGGATGTTCTTCAGCAGGTCGGCCGGACTGTTGACCGGGGCGCTGGCGATCCGTGCTTTAAGAAACCTCTCGAAAAGCTCTTCTCTTGTGTGATCCGCCAGCCAGGAGTACCAAATTGCATCGAACTCCATGCCAGCCTCAAGGCTGAAGATATTCTGAAATCGGGGATCATCTTTGAGTTCAGGCATCTCCATGGCCTCGAGATATCTCGACCACCATTGAGGAAGGCTGAGTGTATTGATGAAACCATCCTTACAGGGATAGACGCCCTGGGGCATGATCAGCATCCTGACAGCTTCCCGCGGCGGAGGCCA
>CP070819.1:862654-869891 GCA_020344295.1 Dehalococcoidia bacterium
CATGGACAATGCAGTCCTCTGCAGGCTCTGGATGGTAATTTAATTGATGCGATTATTGTTGGAGGTATCGGTGCCGGCGCTATTAATAAATTAAATACTATGGGCATCAAAGTATACCAGGCCAATCAAGGGACGGTTAAAACAAACCTGGATCTGTTTAAAAGCCAGCGGTTCAGCTTCGCCAGCCTGAGCGCATTGCTCAACTTCATCGCTTTATACGCTCTTATCTTCCTGACACCGTTCTATATGGTATACGCGCTGCATTACAGCATATTGAAGGTGGGACTGGTAATGGCGGCCGCTCCCATAGCCACCTTAGTTGTAGCACCATTGAGCGGGACTCTGTCGGACCGCTTCGGGACCAGAGTCTTCGCCGTTTGCGGCATGGCTATTAGCGCCCTGGGGCTGTATTTCTTGAGCGGTCTGGACGGCTCCTCCAGCGCCTGGGATGTCATCTGGCGTCTCTGTTTTACCGGACTGGGACTGGGCATATTCCAGAGCCCGAACAACAGCGCAATCATGGGAAGCGTTCCCCCCTGGCACCGGGGCATTGCCGGTGGTATACTGGCTGCCATGCGCACTGTTGGCATGGTAATGGGGATAGCGATCGCAGGTGCTATATTATACAATCTGGCTCCCGCTGCCGCATACGCTCACCCGGGATCATTGAGCCCCGAGGATATCAGGGAGTTTCTCACCGGTCTGCACTGGTCCTACATATCCGGAGCGTGCTTCGCAGGTATGTCCGCCCTGACTTCCCTGCTGGCGGTGAACAGGCAGACTGCGAAGACAGGAGAGGCATAAAGCATGAAAAGCGTGATTGCCGAGGCAATTGGCCTTAAATATGAACCTGTGGCCATACTCTTGACGAACGAAAAGCCGGCCAACGCCGTCCAGTTCAAGGAAGGCAAGTTTAGTTGCGTCATGTTCATGCTGGCTGCAGCGGTGCGCGGCCGGCAGGCTGTCTTCGACCGCAAGACATTCGGCTGCCCCGGAGGAGGCGTCGGCCTCGGGTTCGGGAACCAGTACAAGAACTTCCCCGGCGGCGAGGAAGCCTTCTGCTATTTCCTCTCCTCGGGCAACAAAGATTGGGAGCCGGGCATGCAGGTGGCCGAGACGGCCAAGCCGTTCATAAGTGATAAGCTTTACGATGAGCTGGTATATGGCGAAAAGTACCTGAAGACGCCCGAGTTGGTTATGAAGTTCATTGAGTGCCTGCCGATTACAGATGTACCTTTCGAATACGTGGTATTCAAGCCGCTAGGCCAGGTGGAAGAAGGGGAGAAGCCTGAGACGGTAGTCTTTCTAGTGGATATGGACCAGCTTTCGGCATTGGTAGTCCTGGCCAGCTATGAAAGGGAGAGCAACGAGGCCGTTATCATCCCCCAGGCAGCCGGTTGTCAGACGATCGGTATCTACCCCTTCAACGAGGCCTTATGCGAACATCCACGGGCAGTGGTCGGACTTACTGATATATCCGCACGGGTCCAGATCAAGCGTCAGCTGAAAGACGACGTTATGAGCTTCGCCGTGCCACTCTCTATGTTCCAGGAGATGGAAGCGAACGTCCCCGGCAGCTTCCTGGAGAGGAATACCTGGAAGGAGCTCATGGAGATGAGATAGACTAAGTAGGAGGCGGTTTGAAGCCGCCCCCTACGAAATGACGTCCGTCCCCATATAAGAGCGCAGGACTTCTGGGACAGCCACGGTGCCATCGGGCTGTTGGTAGCTCTCCAGAACCGCTATTACGACCCGGGGCAATGCCAGGCCCGAGCCATTCAGTGTGTGGACGAACTGGAGTTTCTCCCCGACCTGAGACCGGTAGCGGATGTTGGACCGTCTGGCCTGGAAATCGATGCAGTTGCTGCATGAGCTTACCTCAAGCCACTCCGCGCATCCGGGAGCCCATACCTCGATATCATACGACTTGGTGGCGTTGAATCCGAGGTCGCCGCTACAGAGCTGGAGCACCCGATAGGGAAGGGCCAGCTTCCAGCAGACTTCCTCGGCATCTGCCACCATCTTCTCCAGCTCATCATCCGATACATCGGGCTCGACAAACTTGTAGAGCTCCACCTTATCGAACTGATGCCCTCTCTTGATTCCCCGCGTGTCCTTGCCCGCTGACATGGCCTCGCGGCGGAAGCAGGCTGTATAGGCGACATACTTGAAGGGTAATAGACCCGGCTCTATGATCTCATCGCGGTGGAAGTTGGTCACCGGCACCTCAGCGGTGGGAACAAACCACATGTCGTCCTCAGCATCGTGGTAGAGGTTATCGGCAAACTTGGGCAGGTTCCCCGATCCCAGCATGCATTCGCGTTTCACCATAAACGGTGGATAGACCTCGGTATAGCCATGCTCGTTAATGTGCAGATCCAGCATGAAGGCGATCAGCGCCCTCTGGAGCTTGGCCCCCCACCCCTGAAGTACATAGAAGCGGCTCCCCGATATCTTCACCCCGCGTTCGAAGTCTATTATTCCGAGCCTTATCCCGAGGTCCCAATGGGGAAGTGGCTCAAAATCTAACGTTTTCACCTCGCCCCAGCTTCGCACAACAACGTTGTCGCTCTCGTCCCTGCCTACGGGTACGCCGGGATGCACCAGGTTGGGCACTCTCAGCAGGAGGTCGTTTAACTCCTCCTCGTTGCGGGTGATCTCACTGTCGAGGGACTTGATTCGCTCGCCAACATCCCTCATCTCGGTGAGGAGCGCCTCGGGCTTCTCCCTCATTTGGCTGATCTCTTTACTTGCCTGTTTTCGTCGGGCCCTGAGACTCTCCACCTCCTGGATCAGCCGGCGTCTCTCCTCGTCAAGGCTGAGGATTCCATCAACGGAGGAAGCTTCGCCACGTTTAGCCAGTGACTCGCGGACAAGCTCGGGATCCTGACGAATCAACTGCAGGCTCAGCATAGCTACTTCTCTTTCGTCCTCAACTGCGGGAACAGAATGACCTCTCTGATCGAACGCTGGTTGGTCAGTGCCATTACCAGGCGGTCGATACCCACACCTAGACCACCTGTAGGCGGCATGCCATGCTCCAAGGCGACAAGGAAGTCCTCGTCCATCCTCTCCACTTCCTCATCGCCGAACAGACTGCGTAGCTGCTCCTGCTCCTCGAAGCGTTTCCTCTGCTCCACCGGGTCGTTTAACTCTGTGAAAGCATTGGCGATCTCGATACCCCCGATGAAGCATTCGAACCTCTCCACCAGCCGGGGATCATCCGGTTTGGTCTTGGCCAGCGGGGATATCTCCACTGGGTAGTCGATAACGAAAGTGGGCTGGATCAGGTCAGGTTCTACGAATGTCGAAAAAAGCTTGTCAATCATACGACCCCAGCTCATGTTCCTTTCCACTTCCAAGCCGAGCCTGACGACCTCATCTTTGAGTGTAGACAGATCGCGGTACTTATCGTCGAGGAAATCGACGCCGCATTTCTCGATGAGCTCGTCCCGCAGGTTGACCCTGTGCCAGGGCCGTGAGATGTCGATCACTTCCTGACCGAAGTTAACTTGCTCGCCACTCAGCACTTCCCGGGCGACATAGCGTACCATCTGCTCCACCATCTCCATGACATCGTTATAGTCGGAGTATGCTTCGTAGCTCTCGAGCATGGTGAACTCGGGATTATGCTTGATTGAGATACCCTCATTGCGGAAGATACGCCCGATCTCGTAGACCTTATCCAGCCCCCCGATAATAAGGCGCTTGAGATATAGCTCGAGGGCGATGCGCAGGTAAAGGTCCTCCTCCAGAGTATGATGATGCGTTGAGAAGGGTCGGGCCATCGCACCGGCGGCCACAGGCAGCAGCACCGGTGTCTCAACCTCAATAAACCCCCGCTCGTTGAGAAACCGTCGAATCGCGGCGATAACCCGGCTGCGCACAACGAAGATGTTCCTGGCTTCCTCATTGGAAATGAGGTCCAGATACCGCTGGCGATAGCGCTTCTCAACATCCGTGAGCCCGTGCCATTTCTCAGGCAGGGATTGAAGTGACTTCGAAAGTATGACGAAATCAGAGACCTCAACCGTAATCTCACCGGTACGGGTCCTGAAGACCTTTCCACTAACCCCGATGAAATCGCCTATATCCAGGTCATGGAGAAGCTGGTATTTATCGTCAGTGAGATTGTTTGTCCGAAAATAGACCTGGATTTTACCGGCGCCGTCCCTGATATCGAGAAATGTCGCCTTGCCCATTGAGCGGTGGGCGGTAATACGGCCGGCAACGTTGACCTCAGGGCCCTCGACGTTATCGCTTTCCCGCTCCTGGAATAAGGATGCCGCCTCATGAGTGGTGTGAGTGCGGTGGTAGCGGTGGGGGTAGGGTTCGATGTTGCGGCTGCGAATCCGGCTGAGCTTGGTCAGGCGTTGCTCGGTTATCTCCTCTTTCCTGTCCGCCATCTCATGAGCCTGAGCAGAACGGTCAACGGCCTCTTATCTGCCTGGTCTACTCTATTGCCACCAGCTTCAGTTTGAGCGCGCCGGCAGGGGTTTCAACTTCAACTTCGTCACCAACCTTCTTACCCATTAAGGCGCTGCCCACAGGCGACTCATTGGAGATCTTCCCCTCGCCGGGACTCGCCTCCGCGCTGCCGACGATGGCATAGTGTTCTTCCTCTCCATCAGGATCGCGAACCGTGACCTTCGAACCAAGTTTAACAAATTTGGAAGGCTTTTTATCCTCCTCAATGAGGATAGCGTTCTTGATCATGTTTTCCAGGGTAAGAATACGTCCCTCGACGAAGGCCTGCTCGTTCTTGGCATCGTCGTATTCTGCATTATCGACCGTGCCGCCCAGTTCCTTTGCCCTGTGTATCTGTTCGGCAACCTGAGGACGACGCACGGTCTCAAGGTGCTCGAGTTCAGCCTTGAGCTTCTCCAGGCCCTCGGGTGTAAGGAATGTCTCTTTCTGTGCCATCTCCCTGTCCTCCAACCTGCCAAAAAAGAGCGAGCGTTATCCAACGCTCGACACAAAATTTCTATTATTGACGGAATATTATAACTGAATTATCTGCAATTGTAAAGAGGCTTTTTCACGAGTTCGGGACACTCGGAACTCGCCTTGACACACCGTAGCAAGTAGGTCAGAATAATAATTTGCGGGTGTGAATCGGCATGCAATTGGAATTGCAATAATAGCCCTGTGATTTGAAGTAATCGAGGTATAAATATGAGTTCAGTTGTGAAGAAGCGGCGCAAGAAGATGGCTAAGCACAAGCACCGCAAGATGTTGAAGAAAACGAGGTGGCAACGACGGCATTGATGGATATCGAGATCGGCAAGGTGCCTTCACGGGATTAGCAGGGGCAATGTGGGATGTGGAGTGTTATCGGTCAATCCCAGGCTGTAGAGCTACTGAGGTACAGCCTCAAAAGCGGTCGTCTCGCTCACGCTTATCTGTTTGTCGGACAGAGCAATGTGGGCAAGATGACCCTGGCGATAAATCTGGCGCAGGCGCTTAACTGCGAGCGGGAAGAGCGACCGTGCGGTCAATGCACCGCATGCAGCCGCATCGCTACGGGCAAACATGCCGATGTTCAGATCATAGGGCGTTCTTCCGATACTGGCTCCGGTGAGTCCGCACCGAAAAAAGAAATCAGCATCGCACAGATTCGGGAACTGCAGCAGATTGCTAGCCTGCAGCCCTACGAGGGTAGGCACCGGGTATTTATCATAGACGGTGCCGAGTACCTGAACGAAGAATCGTCCAACTGCCTGCTCAATACTCTGGAGGAACCGCCCTCACTGGTTATCATTGTAATGCTAACGATACACGACGGCAGGCTGCTGCCAACAATAGTCAGCAGGTGTCAGCGGGTCGAGCTTTTCCCTGTCCCCACAGGTATTATTGAACAGGAGTTGAGCGAACATCAAGATGTAGAACCTGATAAGTCTAGACTGCTAGCAAAGCTTTCCCGAGGCAGTATCGGGTGGGCGATCTCTGCCTCCCAGAATGATAATCTCCTGCAAGAGCGATATTCGAAGCTTAGTGAGCTGCAGGAGCTGTCTTCTGCAAGCCTCGAGGATCGATTCAGCGTCGCCAGCAAACTGGCAACCCAGTACAGCAAGAGCCGCGAGTCGGTTGAGAGTACACTCAACCTGTGGCTGGAGTGGTGGAGGGACCTACTGCTGGCCAGAGCAGGACAGAGGGAGTATATTACGAACATTGACCAGGAGGATGCTGTAGTCCGGTATTCAGAAGGCTACAGCCTGCCCGAGATCCGGCATTCAATGGAAGCCATTCGGTCGGCTCTGGAGCAACTCTCGCAGAACGCAAACGCACGGCTGGTACTTGAAGTTCTTATGCTAAGCATTCCCAATAGAGTGGAAGAAAGGATTGAGCGTCACGGCGCTTAGATACAGTTAGATGGCAGTAATTGTAGGCATTCGCTTCAAACGAGCAGCGCAGATATACTACTTCGACCCCGCTGATTTCAATCTCGACATTGGTGATACCGTAGTCGTCGAGACCACCCGTGGGCTGACTATCGGCAGGGTCGTGGTCGCCCCTCACGAGGTGGCTTCAGCTGAACTGGGCGAACCTCTGAAGCCGGTTCTGCGCCTTGCTCAGCCGGATGATCTTGAGACGGAGCAGGCGAATAAGGAGAAGGAGAGCAGGGCCCTGGCCAAGTGCGAGGAGCTTGTCGCGAAATCCCAACTCCCCATGAATCCATTGGCAGCATAGTATAATCTGGACGGTAGTCATCTGACCATCTACTTCAAGTCAGAGAAGCGGGTCGACTTCCGCACCCTGCTGCGCGAGCTTTCCAGCAACCTCAAGACCCGTGTTGAACTCAGGCAAGTAGGAGCGCGTGATGCGGCCAAGATAGTCGGCGGCATGGGCAGGTGCGGCTGTGTTCTGTGCTGCACTAACTATTTATGTAAATTCGAACCCATCTCAATGCGAATGGCGAGGGAACAGGACCTGCCCCTCAATCCAGCGAATATCTCGGGTGTCTGTGGACGCCTACTCTGTTGCCTAGCCTTTGAGAACGAACAGTACCGTGACATGAAGCATAAAATGCCAGCTCCCGGAAAGAACATCACCACAAGCGCAGGCAAGGCTAAGGTAATTGGATGCAACCCACTCAAGGAGACAGTCTTTGTCCAGCTCGAAAGCGAGGCAACCTTGGAGCTTCCTCTCTCCGAGATAGAATCACCGCAGCCACAATAAGCCGCAACAGCCGGACTATTCTTTTTTTCTCAGCCTCGAAAGTGCCCAAGAGTATTGC
>CP070819.1:869991-873209 GCA_020344295.1 Dehalococcoidia bacterium
AGGTCGGCAAACTGGCCGATATGGTCGTACTGAGCGCTGACCCTACAGAGGTAGAGCCGGAGGTGATAAAGGACATTCGCGTTGAGAAGACCATTATCGGCGGGGAGGTTGTCTGGGAACTGTGATTATGAAAGCAATGCTCCGACAATGATCCTGTCAAGGACCTGCAGCAAAATAATGGCAACGATCGGAGATATATCGAACATCCCTATCGTAGGGACTATTCTGCGAATCGGCCCCAGAATGGGTTCGGTTATCGTATAAAGCACCTGATAGATGCTGCCGGCAAAGCCTCTCATGCTGGAGGGACTCATCATGAACCATGACATAATGACGCGGAAAAAAATGGCGAAGGTCATTATCTGGAAGATGACCTCGATGAAGTAAGCCAAATTCGTCATTTGCTGTTGTCTCCTCCCAGCAGCTTTGCCTTTTCGTAAGCGGCTATCACAGCCTGAGTGATAACCGCCCGAACGCCGCCCTCCTCGAGCACCAGCAGCCCCTCGGCGGTCGTTCCCCCGGGGGAGGTAACTGAGTTCTTAAGCTCGGCAGGATGTTTGCCCGATTCCCTGGTCAGATGTGACGAACCGAGCACAGTCTGTGTGACCAGTTCACCAGCCACGTCGCGGGGTAAGCCGATATGCACTGCGGCGTCGATGAGCGCCTCCATTACCAGGAATATGTAGGCGGGCCCGCTGCCGCTAATTGCCGTCGCCATGTCGATGTACTTCTCATCGGGGAAGTGAATCTCCCTGCCCATCGCGCTCAGAATAGTCTTTGCCTTATCCTTCTGCTCCTGACTCACAGCGCTGGCAGAGGTCCAGACACTCATGCCCTCGCCAACCTGGGCCGGTGTATTCGGCATCACGCGGACGACCTCCTCATGTCCCAGCCCCCTGACTAGTGTACTCAGTTTAGCACCGGCGACTATGGATATAACCAGTTGCCCTTCCTGCAGCTTGCCCCTCAGGTTCTTCATTGCATCAGCCAGCACCTGGGGTTTTATCGAGAGCACGATAACATCGCAGTCGGTTATGGCAGCGACCGCGTCCGGTGTACAGCCGACCTTGTACTTTCCCTCTATAGCAGATATTCGAGCCTGGTCAATGTCGCAGGCACAGATACCGTTATCTGCGACCACACTCTTCTTGAGCATGGCTGATATCATAGCCTCTCCCATATTACCGGATCCGATGAAGGCGATCTTCATTATTTTCTCCTCACCCCGGTCTTCTCTCGCCGAAAATCGCTCGGCCAATCCTCACTATAGTCGCCCCCTCTTCTATTGCGACCTCGAAGTCGTCGGTCATTCCCATTGATAGGTGCTTGAGCCCCAGGGCGCCTCCCATCTGCCGCAAACGGCGAAAAACAGGACGTACCTGCTCAGCGTCCTCTCCCCAGGGGGCGATTGTCATCAGCCCCTCGATAACGATATTAGGCAACCTCGCGACCTGCTTGATCGCTTCATTTACTTCGTCTGTCGAGAAGCCGCTTTTAGTTTCCTCACCAGCGACGTTCACTTCAATTAGGACAGACAAGTCTCTCCGGCTGCGCCTGCTCAGTTCCTCCGCCAGCCTGAGCGAGTCAACGCTATGGATTATATCAAAAATGTCCACTGCTGTCTTTGCCTTGTTTGTTTGCAAATGTCCCACCATGTGCCATGTCAATCGAGGTTTCAGGTTCTTGAGCTGCTCGATCTTGGGTAGAGCCTCCTGCACCTTGTTTTCGCCGAAGTTGACAATGCCTGTTCGGAAAGCAGCCTCGATAACAGGGGCTTCGATTGTCTTGGTCACTGCAACCAGTGTCACCTCATCTGGTGACCGCCCCGCCCGCTCACAGGCACCGGAGATGCGCTCCTCTATCAGGCGGACGTTTTGTTCAATACCCACGGTTTAACACACTCCACACTTCTGGCAGTCTTTAGGGGGGCAAACTGGTGTCTCGGCACACTGATGCGCCTTTTTCAATTCATCAATAAGATAACCGTAAATTACGCCTGAGTCCACAACCGACCACGGAAGCTGCTCATCAGGCGGCAGGTCACGATGTATGAATGCATCTGAGCTAAGGCAGTTCGCCTCCAATGAGCGGCGCCACTCGGCTAGCGAGTCCCTCGACATACTGGCAAGCGCCTCGCCGACCCGGGCGTCACCTCGGGACAGTATCCCCTGGACGATGCTCCAGGCTACGCTCTCGGTCCTCACATCGATGCCGCTCTTAATGAGACCGTGCTTAATACGGTTGATACGATGACTGAGCACTTTCTCTGTGGCCATCGCCAGCCACTGGAAGGGTGTGCCCGCTTTAGGGACGAATGGCTCCACTGTAAGCGAGATACGGCAACCCGTACGCTCGATACGACTCTTCAGGGTGAGTGCTATTCTGATTATCTCCTCAATATCCTCGTCGGTCTCCGTTGGCAGACCGATCATAAAGTAAAGCTTCACCTGCCTCAGTCCCTCCTCCGCGACCATGTCAACCGCCCGTATGATATCGTCTTCGCTGGCTCCCTTGTTGATGGTACGGCGCAACCTCTCGGAGCCTGCCTCCGGGGCGAGGGATACCGTCTGTGTGCCGCTCTCCGCTAGGCCGCGAATCAATGTGCCGGACAGGGGGCGAATTCGCAGTGAGCTGACCGATATCGCCGCTCCCATCCGCCGCAACCCCGTTACAAGCTCGTCTATCTCAGGATGGTCCGAGACAGCTGCACCCAGAAGCCCTATTCTCCCGCTATACCCCATGCCTTCACCGGCCTGACGGAGCAGGCTGTCAATGGGGCGGGGTCGAAAGGGCCTGAACCAGTATCCGGTGAGACAAAAGCGGCAGCCCCGCCCGCAGCCGCGCGCGATCTCGATGAGGTACATGTCTCTGAATTCCGTATCAGGGGTGAGTACCACCGATGTTGTGGCAACGGTATCGAGATCAATCAGCCACTGCCGTTTGATGGGAACCCCGTTGTAGAAGAACGGCGCATAGATACCCGGAAGTGCGGAGAGTCTTTCCTGCAGTTCGTTCTTACCGCTCTTGAATCCCTCCGTTATAACATCGACCAGGCTAGGGAGAATGGCCTCTCCCTCACCAATGACGAAGCAGTCGAGAAAAGGCGAAAGGGGCTGTGCATTTGCGGTGACGCAGGGCCCGCCGGCGATAATCAGCGGATGGCCTTCGTTACGGTCCATGGCATAGTGTGGGATTCCGGCGGCTTTGAGTATTTGAAT
>CP070819.1:873309-878525 GCA_020344295.1 Dehalococcoidia bacterium
ATAGAAGGAAATAACACTTCTCTGAATGTATATGCGCGGATGAATAGTATAACAAGTGATAAAGTGAGTAGAATGAGATATCCATGTTTAAATATGAAGTCTTTCATAGTTATTTACAGAACTAGTTCTTCGGTCTGTTCCCTATTTCTTAGTTGGATATTAAGCTTTCCTCTCCCCGCATCTTTCCGTACTCCGAACTTATCTCTGCTCCCAATATGAGTGTGAAGGCCGAAATATATACCCATAGAAGAAAGACTATTACCGATCCAACAGAGCCATAAATTGACTCGTATCGTGCAAAATTCTGCAGGTAGAAGATAAATATTGTTTTGGCAATTTCAAACACAATACCTGCTGCCAACGCTCCTGGCCATACGAATTTCCACCGCGTTTTAGTATTGGGAACGAATTTATAGAGAACTAATAGAATTACTATACTTGTTACAAAACCGAAAAGCCTTGCTCCAATATCGTAAGCAGTGCTTACTACAGGATTATCGAGTCCTTCTAATATTGAGAATGCACTAGTTGAAGCGATTGATAGCAGAAATAGTACTCCAACTCCTAATGACATCATGATTTCGCCAAATTTTCTTCTATAGTAAGGTCCATATTCGCGTAGACCCCATATCCTGTTAAGTGTCTGCCGCATTGAACCGAAAAAAAAACTTGAGGACCATAACAATAGGATTAGACTAATAGCACCAATGGTACCTCTGTGGCTTATAATCTCAGGTATATTTGCTTCTAAAATCTCGGCAGCTCCTGGAAGGTTTCGCTCAAAAAAAGCTAGAAGTTCCTCTTGTACATTTTCGGATGGCAAGAATATTCCCAAGATTGCCACAAGCCCCAGTATCAGGGGAAACACCGAGAGAATGGCATAGTAGGCTAAACTTGCAGCCCTCTGTGATACTTCGTCCTCGCCCAGTTCACGAAACGTTCGGGCCATTAAGCGAAGATAGAAAAACTGGTTAAGCCAGTCTCTAGCTTGAAGTGCAAGCTGAACAACTGGATTCAACACGTTACGAAGTCGGTTAAATATATTATTCCGCATCGTAATAATGAAATTGAGGGTGCGCATAATATACCCACCCTCAACTGCCTACCTCTACTATCGCGATTCCCCGTTCAGCAGTGTAAGCATGATATATAACAATATGGAAAAGTCAAGTTATGAAAACTCATATGATATACGAAAAACAACATACTTTATTATCCCATATACCACTGCTAACAAGGTTAAGGACAAGAAGACAGTCGCCACAATCGAAAGTGCTTTATAAGATTCTTTCATGGCAATTTCGTGATATCATACTATGCTCATGAACTGTGCGTTTTTAGCCAGCCAAGTACATCCGATATATTTGCAGTAGCTAGTGCCATGCACTTATCTGCCGCGCCATAATACAACTTTATTTCATCTCCTTCCAAAACCCAGCCGCAGGGAAAAACAACCTTGTCTACATCGCCTGATACTTCATATGCTTCCTCGGGCCCGAAAACCCATTCATCTGATCGTGCGATAAGTCTGCGTGGATCATTCAGATCGAGAAGGGCAAGGCCAAGCCTGTAGATTACGCCACTTGGCGTAGTCCTCACGCCATGGTAAAGTATTAACCAACCCTCGGTAGTCCTCAGAGGCGGTGGCGATAAGCCAACTTTATTGGCATCCCACCAGCCTCCTCGTCTGGCTGGTATCAGGATTTGATGATCGCCCCAGTGCTTAAGGTCCGGGGAGAAGGTTATCCATATGTGAGCCAAAGTGTATGGATGGGCAGAGACCGGCCGGTGAATCATCGCCCAGCGTCCATCGAATTGAACGGGGAACAGGGCCGCATCCTTATCCTCTGGAGGCAACACCGGTCCACGGCGCTCGAAGTGCTTGAAATCGGTGGTAACAGCCAGTGAGACCAGAGGCCCGCCTTCGGAATATGCTGTATAGGTAACTGCCCAGAGCTCACTCTCTTCAAGGCACGTTATTCTGGGATCTTCTATACCCCAGAGTTCCTCTGGATTAGTATCCGGGCTGGGCAACATGGTAGGCTGCGAATCGATGCGCCAATCACTGATGCCATCGGTGCTTCGGGCTACCGTGAAGTGTGACATGCCACGTCTATCCTCAACTCTCATCAGCAGAATAGTCTCATCGCCCACTTTAGTAGCGCCTGCATTGAATACCGAATTGGCCATATAGGGAAAATCATCTACAGAAATAATGGGATTGCTTTGGTATCTATGGAAGATCTCTTCAGTCGCATAGTTTCTAATCATGTTTCCTCCTTAATATATTTCTGATTGCCCTTGATAAGCTGTAAAAAAACTGTCCTACTAACTTCATCCTGCCTTTGTAAGTGTCTATGGGCGAAACATGGTGATAATCAGGCTCATGTCCCAGCATGACACGAGAGAAATTCCTCTCCACCTCTTTGTGGATATGTCTTATAGAACTGATTACCATGTACAGAATGAGTGCGATCATGAATAAAGGCATTGCGATCGCATAAGAGCCGATTGAGAATAGACTGGAGAAAAAGGGAATAAACCAGAGTAAGACGAATATGGATAGTATGATCAGCAGGCTGTCCCTGAGGATAATCCGAATAGCGTTGCGTTCCCACATTTTAGCCGACTTCCTACGCTTCAGTACATAGATGCTGGATTGGTCGAAGACCGTTCGAATGTTATGCCATATGGATAAAAATGAAGGTACGCATAGTGTTAGTAAAATGAAGCCAAACACCAGTCCGATAATATCATCACGAATTCCATCTAGGAACGTTAGATTCTGGACAAAGTGAAGCGACAAAGTTCCAATACTGATTATTACGGCGACAATTAGCATATTAACGGAAATAATCCTGATGGAATGCTTGATCGTCTGTGCAACACGGCTGTTACTGGCCAGTGTAGAGCGTGTAGCTTGAAGCCAGTCTGCGATCCGCGCGGCGTACAGCTTTAGCTGCGCTGGAGCCCGCCGGTCCAGCAAATCAGCGGCATTACCCGATGATCTTGTTGCGAAAGGTGCTAATAATGATGTTATAGCGGTGGCAACGGCAATCACGGGATATAGCGGTGCGGTGACCACAGCACGGTCTACTCCCAGCTTGGCGATCGCTAGCGAGAACTCTCCCATCTGGGGCATTCCGGTTCCGACCTCCAAAGCAGTCTTGTAATTGTATCCCGTGAAAAAGGTAGCAATTGTGTTACTGAACATCTTGCCGATCATGAAGACTCCGGCGACAATGATTCCATATACAATGAAATCAGCGAAATCATTGACATTTATTAACATGCCAATAGTTACGAAGAATATGGCAGCAAACATGTCTCGAATAGGCACTACAACTTCGGTGATTTCTTCGGAATGTTCACTGTCGCCGATAAGCGCTCCCATTATGAAAGCACCTGCTGCAACGGATAATCCGGAATATTCACCGATGAGCGCCATGGCAAAGCACAGGCCTAAACTGATTATCAATAATGTTTCCCTGGATTGAATATGATGGACGAATCTGATCAGTTTGGGCACAATTAAGGTCCCCAGAGTTAGTGAGGCAGCAATAAAGACTATCAATCGTAGAATCAGAGATCCTATATCCCCGAGATCTGCAGTGCCGGTAGTGGCAATACCTGAGAGCAGCGTAAGAAGGATTACAGCGGCGAAGTCCTCGACAACCAGGATTCCCACGATAAGCCTAGTTGATTGGCGATCTATTCTCCCCAGGTCTCGTAGAATCTTAACAATGATGGCCGAACTGCTAATATGCAGGGCAGCACCGAGGAATATTGAGTCCATCCTTGACCAGCCCATGAGTTGCCCCATACCATAGCCGATAGAGATCATAGTCAGAATCTCGACTACCCCGATAATCAACACTGCGAGACCGATCTGGCGTATTTTGCTCCAACTGAACTCAAGACCCAGTCCAAAAAGCAGTAGAATTAAGCCCAGATCAGCGAGCAGGCTAATGGTGTGAATATCAGTCACGGGTGGGTTAGGCAGGGTGTAGGGACCGATCAGCAGTCCTGCTATTAAATAACCGAGGATCGGAGGCTGACGCAGCCTGCGGAACAGCAGAGTCATGGCGCCGGCTACCGTCATTATGATAGCGAAATCTTTGACCAAAGTGATCTCTTCCATAATCCTACCGTAGCTATGAACTACTATTCACAGTATTTCTTCCTTCATTACGCGGGAATAAGCTATTAGGCTACCAAGCTAAAGGGCGCTTTTTTTGTCTTAACAAGGGACCCATGTATAAAACATACAACTGTTAATCAGAGAAGGTAGAGTAATTCATTTACGGATATTTGCGGTGAATGTGTATGTGTAATCCGCATAAAAGCATAATACTGACGGAAGCTTCATCAAACAATATGCTTATGGAAAAATCGGGAGACTCGGGCGACGTACTCGTCCCGCTTCTTACGGTATACGTTTACATGCTCAGCACGCGGTACGATCCATATCCTGTCCTCTGGGTTATCGGAGATATTATGAAGCACCAAGGTCTCTTCAACAGGTATCACCGGATCATCCTCTCCGTGAATAAAGAATATAGGCTGGTCTACCTGTTCCACTACCTGAGCCGGTCGCACCTTGCTGAAATCCGCCTTGAAGAAAATGCGCCCGGCGAATGCAACAAATATGGCGAACCATGAGGGGAGACGGAAAGATCCGATGTACAGGTTCTGCAGTTCCAACATATAGTCCATGAACCCACTGTCGCTCACCACTGCCGGAATGCGGGGCTCCTGGGCAGCCACCAGAAGCGCCACCCCAGCCCCCAGTGAGAATCCCAACAGTCCGATACGCTCCACTGGAATTCCGCGCCCGGTTACATAATCGATGGCACCGAATACGTCCCATTGTTCCCGGTCGCCCTCCGAACTGCGGTCTCCCTCCGATTTTCCGCGAGCCCGGAAATCAAACAGAAATACGCTGAAACCACGTTCAAACAGGTCTCTTCCCAGCCGCAGGGCCCTGATCTCCTGGCTGTTTCTATGGTGCTCGGTGCCCTGGATCAGAACAATGCACCGGTCGTCTGCAGCAGTTGGCAGGTACCAGCCGCTCAGGGAGACTCCGTCGCCCCTGCTGGGGAAGGTAACATCTTCCCAGGGAAGACCCAACCAGTGGGGGTGACCGGTCACGGGCACCCGTTCTACCTGGGTTATTTTATGAGCTACCAGAGCGGCATAAGTGAAAATGGTCAATA
>CP070819.1:878625-884058 GCA_020344295.1 Dehalococcoidia bacterium
GCAAGCTCCTCCATCTGGAGATTGGTAATAACATCGGGAGATTTACCATAGCCCAGGTGCTACAGCTTGGCAGCATCATATAGCTTGAAACCCGTTGCCTGGATAATGGAGCCGATCCTGAGAGTTTCCCCGTTCTTAAGGGTGACATCATACATCCCGGGGGCACCCTCGGTCTTCTCAATCTCAGTCCCTGTAAAAACCTTGATCTTCGGATTATCCTCGATTTCCTTGATCCTGGCTTCCAGGCCGGTATCCTCCAGGTCGCGATAAGGCGGAGTCTTAGGGTAAAGCTTGTGCAGCTTGTTCAGCATACCGCCTAGAGCTGATTCCTTCTCAACCAGACGGACTTCATAGCCGGCCTTGGCCGCTTCCAGGGCCGCTGTCATTCCGGTAATGCCGCCACCTACGACAAGAACTGTCTTATCGATCTCCTCTGAGTACGGCTCGGGAACGACTGCTTTCTGTGCCCGGGCACAACCCATGCGGAGATAGTCCTCTGCAAGCATCTGCGTATCTTCGTCGTTGGCCGGATGGCACCAGATTACGTGCTCTCTGATATTGACGCGCTCCACGAATACCGGGGGATCGTATTGAAACACGTCTACCTTAACACGGGGAGAGCAGGCAGCAATGACAACGCCGTCAATGCCTTCACTCTCGATATCGCCCTTGATGATCGCTGCACCCTCTTCGCCACATAGGAAGGCATGGTTTTTACGGACCGCAATCTTGCCATCTTTTGTGCTAACGTTGCACAGGGCCTCAACATCGAGCGCCTCCCCTATACCGCAACCGCTACATACGTAAACTCCCAGTTTTTCAGCCATTTCTTCCTCCAGCTACGACGGATTGGATAGCTTTCAGTGCTGCGCCGGTAGCATCCATAACAGAATTGGAGACATCTAGCGGCCTCTTGGCACACCCGGCCCCGTAGATTCCAGGGGCAGCGGGGACAATAAATCCGTAATCGTCATAAGTTATTTCACCGGGGATCCTGGCATCCGCTATCGACGGGACCAGACCGGTGGCCAGGACCACCATGTCCACTTCTGGGGATATCTTCTGGCCCTCAGCGATATCCTCGACCTCGAGCTTAAGTTTACCCTCGGTCGTTTCCGAGATCTTGGCCACTTTGCCTTTGATCAGCGAAACCCCGTCTCGACCCTGAACGGCCTGCAGGAAGTCCTCCAGATAACCCTGGGCCCGCAGGTCGATGTAGAACATGGATACCTGGGCATCGGGGTACTGATCCTTGACATATGTGATCTGTTTCAAAGAACCCATACAGCACACGCCGGAGCAGTAAGGGAGGTGGTTCTGATCCCTCGATCCGGCGCACTGTACGAAAGCGATACTTGCCGGCTCCTTCCCATCTGAAGGACGAAGTATCTTGCCCTGTGTGGGACCGTCTGCAGATGCCATCCGCTCCATCATAACGTTGGTAACGATGTTGGGGCTCTGGCCGAAAGCGAGGTTATCCAGATTATTGGCATCGTACGGCTTCCAGCCCTTGGCGACGACGAGCGAAGCGACGTTTAATGTCAACTTCTCCTCAGCCATCTCCAGATCGATTGCGTTATACTCGCAGGCGTCAACACACTTGCCGCACTTGGAACCTTCACAGGCATCGATATCAATCGCGTATTTCATTGGGTAAGCGGTAATTGAAGGCAGGTATATGGCCTTGGTATTGTCCATGCCGTAGTTGCGCTCGTTGGGCCTCTCAACGGGACAGACCTCAACACACTTGCCGCATGCAGTACAGTTGTCGTTCACCTTCCGGGGGGTAACCTTCACGGTTACCTCGTAGCTCCCCTCCGTCCCGCTGATACCCTCGATCTCAGCCTGGGTGATGACCTTGATCCTCGGATTCAGCCTGATTCGCCTGAAGTTGATCTCAAGGCCACAGTCAGGGGCGCAGAGCTTGGGAAAGTACCTGTTGGTCCTGCTGACTCTCCCCCCCAGACAAGGGCTTTGTTCAATAAGGATGACATCGTAACCGACCTCTGCAGCCTCAATTGCGGAGGTCATGCCGCTGATACCACCCCCTACAACG
Organism: Dehalococcoidia bacterium; assembly: GCA_020344295.1. Classification (GTDB taxonomy): domain Bacteria; phylum Chloroflexota; class Dehalococcoidia; order SZUA-161; family SZUA-161; genus SZUA-161. The sequence goes on from CP070819.1 coordinate 880,682, forward strand.
AGAATACTGTTCTCAGAGCCCATATTACCTCCCTATATCGATATATCTGACTACTCTACCTTCCAACCCAGGGCTTTTGCTCCTCTCTCCAATTCGCCATCTTTCACAACCATCGTATTTTCGCGGAACAGAGCAAACCTGAGCCATTTCGTGATAGCGAATTCCAATAGCGCTTCGTCATCTACTTTTAACTGCTCTTTTACGTCGTCACTAATATCGAAACGGTCGAAAAAACTGCTTTCGAACAGCTTCCGCCGAAAACCATCAATATCATAGCATGTCTTGAAGAATTCCTGCATCTGCCGCTCATCGAGCTGCTTGTTTTCGAGAAAATGGGGGTGCAGGGTAAGCTGCATATAGGACTCAGATTTACGATTGAAAACGTTAACATCCTGGTCCTTAAGCCATTCCTCCACAGTCCATTCCCGGTCTTCATTAAATCCCTGGCAGATGGTATCACCTTCCTCAACAACGAAACAGAACTCCTCGCCTTCACCACCGGGAATTTTCGATGTCGCCAGGCCCAGGGGATACATCCGGCATGACCACGGCCGATCATCATAGATCGTACATCCCCCATCGGAGACAAACGGACACTTCTGCTCGTCGTCATCCTCCATCCTGAGTACAACTACAGGGAGCTGCTGTTCCTCCAGTAACAGGGGGATAGTGTATCTTTCGAGGAAATCGGCTGATGTGATGCCAAGCACATTCTTCATGCGCAGAACATCATATGGAGTCAGAAATATGTTGACGTTCGCACAGCACTTCCCGAAGCAGGGCACCTCAGGATTGCAGGCGAACCTGAACTTGCTCTCCGGTGAGAGCCTGGGAGAATCCCTGAGTATCTTTTCCCTGAACGATTCCAATTTCCTAAAACGAGCAGACTGGAACCCCAGGCACCGACTGGTGCCTGGAGTTCCACACTCTCTATTCCGTCACTACTGACTTTCAGACAGCGTTAGCAAATCTTGTGTATCTTGCGCTCGATTATCTCGAACTTGCCGTCCTTGTTGAGTTTGATGTTAACGAACTTCAGCCAGTTGTCGTTATCCATCTTCGGCGTATCGGCCCTGAAGTAGTAGCCAGGCCAGCGAGTCTCTTTGCGATGGTACACGCTGCGGATGTGGGTGTCGGCCTGCATGGTGCGATGGCGGCACTCGTGAGCACGCATCAGCTCGTGATGGTCGCGGGCAGCCAGATTCTCAGCGTCTTCATTCAGCATAGCCAGCAGGTTCATACCGATATCCATCAGCGGCTCGTTGGTAGAGAAAGCAGCGACAACGCCGCCGGCATACTCGTCCATGATCTTCTGCAGTCGATACATATACTGCTCGGGGACGATGTAGTTCTCGTTCACATTCGGGTCGGTGGTCTGGCCACTGAACTCAGCGAAGGTGTCGAGCGGCTTGAGGGTCGTCTGCTTGGCGGCCTCAACCTGCGCTGCATCGACGTTGGGCTGGGTTTTGTTATCAACAATGTAGGCAATCGCAGCTTTGGCAGCAATTCGCCCCTCGGCGTGGGAGCCGTCGGAGAACTTATGACTGGAGGCTCCGGAAGCGTCACCGGCACCGAACAGCCCCTTGATCGTGGCCATGCGGTTGTAGCCCCAGAAATAATCGGACTTGGACTCTGCCGTCTGCAGATCCTCGGGACCGCTTAGCCAGGCACCGGAAGCACCGGAGTGGGAGCCAATGAAGTAGGGATCGCAGGCCTGCAGCTCGGACGGTTTCTCCTCGGGAGCCGTGTTGGTACCGGCCCAGAGGATTGCCTGGGAGATGGTCATGTCAAGGAAGTCTTCCCATGCTTCCGACTCGACCTCTTTAACCCTCTTCTTCCTGGCCTTCTCATCAGGCTCAGCATCGATGATCTTCTTCATCGCCTCTTCGGTTCTCATATATGCGGGGCCTTTGCCTTCTCTCGTATCCAACATCATCAGCCAGTTTCTGAGGTTCGCCGGAATCGGCTTTGCCAAGCCATAGGGGGCCCATTTATCCAGCTCCGCCTTATTCTCCACCATGTACTCACCACCGAGAGCGGTGGTAGCTCGGGATTTGAACAGCAGGAACCATGCACCCACCGGACCGTAAGCATCTTTGAAGCGGACCGGAATGAAGCGGACTTCCTGACAGGTATGCTCGGCGCCGGCCTTCATCATGAAGTAACAGCTGGAACCGCTGTTGAACGGAGGATACCAGGACCGGCCAAAGCCTTCACCTGTGGATCTGGGTTTGAACACGTGTACTGCACCACCCATTGCACACAGCACTGCCTTGGCCTTGAATACGTAGAACTTGTTCTCGCGTACACTGAAGCCCACGGCACCGGCGATCTTGTCGCCGTCCAACAGAGGCTCTGTAATGAATACGCGCTCGATGATCTCGCCTTTGTCACCCAGGGTGGCCATGGCGTTCTTGGCAGCCTCAGCTATCACGATCTTGTAGGACTCACCGTTTATCATCAACTGCCACGGGCCTTCAAACACATAGTTGCCGCCCTCATCCTTCCAGATGGGCAGGCCCCACTTCTCGAAGAGGTGGACCGTACCGTCAACATGTCGGGCGATGTCGTAAACCATGTCCTCACGGCTGACGCCCATCAGGTCCTGGCGAACATACTCTACATAGTTCTCAGGAGAGCGGTTCTTGACCTTCATTCCCACGTACTGGTTCAAAGCGGAAAGCCCCATCGCCACAGCGCCGGAGCGGTCCATGGCAGCCTTATCCACTACAGTTACTTTGAGGTTGTTCTTCTTAGCCCAGTAGGCTGCTTCGACGGCAGCGCCACAGGCAGCCATTCCACCACCGATAATCAGAAGATCAGTGGTGACTTCTACAGTTTCGAAATCGGCTGCTTTCAGTGTCATTTCTCATCACCTCCTATATTATTTCTTGATTGTCGGTAGTGCATCGACGTGCAGGCACTCAGGCTCACACAGAAGGAGCGGGCTCTTGAGATCGTCTGCCGCCGGGTCCGTCTTGAAGCCGCCTTCGGGCACTGCGGAACCTTCCGGAGTGGTTCTGATGGGGAACTTGAATCGCTTCAGGGTTCCATTTCTGAATTTGACAGTCCACATGATATCCTCGGAACCTCTGAGCGGTGTGGCCTGCGCGCCCATGGGCACGAAGTCCGCATAGCCCCTGACTGCCATTGCCTGCTGTGGGCAGATCTTCACGCAGCACATGCACTCCCAGCACATTTTGGGATCGCGGTTGTAGGCCTTCATGGTCTCTTTATCCAGAACCATCAGGTCATTGGGGCATATATACATACACGCGGTCTTGTCCTGCCCCTTACAACCATCGCACTTCTCCGTGATTACGTAACTTGGCATGTCTTCCTCCTTTAAGATTTACACAAGATGTAGATTTTCGTGA
>CP070819.1:884158-890215 GCA_020344295.1 Dehalococcoidia bacterium
ATTTCCGTGCCAGGCAAACAAGGGGCGGTTCATACAGGTCCCATTCCTCGACCTCTCCCATATCTGATTGAGGATTGAATCCGCAGGTTGCCGCGGAAATGCCGTCTCTGGTAGGCCCTGCATCCGTGGACCAGGAGCCGGCAGCACCGAACATGCCAAAGGACCAGGGCACCCCAACTTCAAGCACCCCCTCAGGCTCAAGCAGTCCACCACAGCCGGTTGCACTCCAGTCCTCCTCCAGCACCCCTCTGGAGAAAAAGCTGCGCTTGCAGATGTTCCATAGCGGCGTCATCAGGGTGGCCATACCACCCAGCCCTATGGATGTACTCAGTTGTTCATTGGTTGGATTCAAATGAGAGCCCTCGGGTATTGAGTAGTCGAGCATATAATCAAAAGCTGTGTTGATGCAGGATGAGTGCACGAATTGGGGCAGCCACCACCAGGCCAGCGCCAGCCTGCGACACCCATCGCTGGGGGCGTTCCACGAGTGATAGTCCTGTCTGGTCGTTCCCGAAAGGTCGATCGAGAAACGGCCTTCGGACGTGAGATGAAGTTCAATAGGCGTGTGGATAGGGAAATCCCTGTCGGCGAAGGGGAAGCTGGGGCCTACCTGCCCCTTGTTTTCAGAAAGACGCCAGTAAGCATGCCTGTAGATGCCTGGCACCATCTGCCGGCGAACAATGGTTGCAATACGCCTCCTCTCCCGCTCAAGGATCTCCCTTAACCCTTTCCTGAAATAGTCTATCCCAAACTCCTCGATGATTTTATGGACTGCATCGTGGATCATAATAGCCCCAGCTACCCGCATGTTACTGTCAAGGATATTGAAATTACCCATCCGGGTCTTTTCATTCCACAGTAAGTTCCACCATTTTGCGATTTGAAAGCCGTCCCCGATCTTCATCGGAGGATAGGCCCATCCATCGGTGTAGGTAGTGGGCGAGACAATTGGAACGCTTGCCGAATATAAAGCAGACCCGACCTCGGCGATATGATTAATACCAGCCGCCCAGGCGACCAACTCTCCATCGTGGAAGATAGGTATATACGTGTAATTGTCTGCGGAATGGCCGCCTCCATAGCGGGGATGGTTACAGGCGAAGATATCGCCTTCTCTGATTTTTGGGTTATCCTCAAAACCTAGCCTGACCATAAACGCAATCTGGCCTCTTGCGCTGGCGACATGCCCGGCAAGGCCATGAGATGCCGTCACGCAATCCCCCTGTGGAAGTAGCAGCATGAACAGGCACTCACCGAAGGTCCTCACGGTAGGTGTTGCCGAAAGCAATTTGGCACTTTCCTTCGCCGTAATACAGGCATTCGTAAGCCTCCAATTAAAACGAGTTGCCTTCACGGGATCCTCGTCATGCAATTCCAGTTTCTCAAGACCGTAGAAGTAACCCGTTTCCTTTATCAAGCGGTCTCTCTCCTCCAGCATTTCGGCCAAGCTTTTACCATTTTCTCCTATTCCCATATCACTCTACCCCTCCTTATCTTGCCTCTTAAAGCTCTTTCCGAGGCCCTGTAGATTTGGCAATGATATGCTAGTTTGCAGATTAAAATAGTCCAAATCAGAGTTCCATCTCTCTAAGGTCAGGACTCATAATCAATTTGGGCTCTGTTAAAGCTTGGATCTCCTCCACTGTCCATCCCGGGGCAACTTCCTTCAGCACCAGTCCCTGCGGTGTAACTTCAATTACGGCGAGGTCTGTAATAATCAAGGAAACACAACGAACACCGGTGAGCGGGTAGCTGCACTTCTTCAATATTCTTGGCTGGTTGTCCTTGGTTGTATGTTCCATAAGTATTATTACCCTTGCCTTACCGGCCACCAGATCCATCGCTCCGCCAACGCCCGGTGCCCCCATCTCAGGTGACCAAACATTGGCGAGATCACCCGTCTCCGAAACCTGAAAGGCTCCCAGGATCACCGTGCTGAGGCGCCCGCCCCTTGCCATGGCAAATGCTTCCAGGTTTGAGCAGAATGAAGTCCCCGGCTTGACCGTGAGCCATTCTGCGCTGGCACCCCAGGTATCTATATCCACTTCATCGTCCGGTTTCGGCGGAGGGCCATTTGCTACGATCCCTATCTCAGCGTGGAGATTAACGCCCTCAGGGATGAACAGCGAGACGATAGTCGGTATGCCGATCCCTAGATTCACCCAGTCACCCGGCTTCAGCTCCTTTGACGCCCTTAGGGCGATAAGTTCCCGGCTCAGCCCTGTCTTTTCACCTCTCTCCAGCGGAGCACCTAACATCAGTGATCTGGCCAGCATGGGCCTCCACTCTGCTACTGCTGCATGACGATCGAAAGTGCTCTTTACGACACGGTCAACATAGATGCCTGAGATATCAATCGAGTCAGGCTCGAGCTCTCCCGTCTCAACAACCTCTTCCGCCTCCACAATAGACGTCTTTGCTGCTGTTACGAATACCGGATTGAAATTGTGTCCCGACCTTCGGAACACCACATTTCCCATGGTGTCAGCTTTATGGGCGGGGATGAGAGCGAAATCAGCGGTAAGAGCGGTTTCGAGGAGATACTCCTTATCCCCAAATGTCCGTTTCTCTTTCCCTGTTTCTACCACGGTACCTACACCGGTAGGTGTGTATATACCCGCGATTCCGGCTGCACCTGCCCTCAGCCGCTCACAAAGCGTGCCTTGAGGAACAAGCTCGAAATCTATCTCACCAGCTTTAATTTGCTCCTCAGTTGCAGTAGGCAGCCGGGCAATACCACCGAAGGCAGCACGGAGTCTGTTAACCTGTTTGTTCTCCACCAGAACTATGGCGGCATAGGGGCTGAAACCTACAGTGTTGCAGATAATCATCAGGTTTTTGCTCCCCTTGTCTCTCAGCGCCTGGATGAGGCTTGTCGGGGATGCGGTAGGCGTGCCCGGACCACCGATAATTACGCTTGCTCCGTCCTCAATATCCCGCACAGCTTCTTCAGGACTTGTGACTACCTTGTTCACGGTTCCTCCTTTCCCTCCTTACAAACCCGCTATGTTGCAACTGATAACGCTCAGATGAGGGAACCCTCCCAAATTATGAGTCAGTCCTAATTGGGGATTCTTTATCTGACGTGGTCCGGCCCTTCCCTGGAGTTGTAGGTACATTTCGTACATCATTCTCAGCCCGCTGGCACCTATCGGGTGCCCGAAGCATTTGAGCCCGCCATCCGGTTGGACCGGTAATTCCCCATCCAGGTTAAATGTGCCTGCCTCGATATCTTCCTTCACTCTACCTCTCGGGCTGAACTGGAGATCCTCCATGATAACGGCCTCGGTTATCGAGAAGCAGTCGTGAACTTCCGCCATACTAATTTCCTGGCGAGGGTTTTTTATTCCCGCCTCCTCATAGGCCATTTGACCGGCCCTATAGGTCTCCTCTAAATGTGTATAGTCGTAAACCTGGCTCATTTGGCCTTCAGCCGGGCCGACGCAGATCTGCAGCGCTTTAATATAGACAGGATCAGGCCTAAACTTCTTGGCATCCTCGGCACGAACCACGATGGCTGCTGCCGCGCCATCGCTGACCCCACAGGCATCGAGAATACCCAGCGGCCATGCAATCATTGGTGCGTTCAGCACCTGCTCTACGGTTATCTGCCTTTGATAATGCGCCTTGGGATTGAGAGAGCCGTGCCGGTGGTTCTTCACCGGGATTTCAGCAATCATCCTTTTACCTTCAGACGGACTCAGGCCATAGCGTGCGAAATACTTGGTGGCCAGCATGGCAAAAGCACCCGGGGCTGTCATAGCGGACGCAACACCGGTTGTAATAGCAGTACCTCCTAATCCACTGATGCCCTGATCCTTCAGTTTCTCATAGCCAATGGCGAGGGCAACATCATAAGCCCCGGATGCCACCGCGTAGCAGGCATTTCGCAGTGCCTCAGCACCTGTAGCACAAGCATTTTCCACTCTTGTGATAGGCTTGTACTGCATTTTCAGAGCCACGCTCAACATCGTAGCCGTCATTCCCCAGCAAGTTCCGAGCCAGGCAGCCTGGACATCCTTCGGCTCTATCCCAGCATCCTCATATGCCTCGTAGGCCGCATCCACCATCATGTCAGCATCGCTCTTATCCCAATTCTCACCAAATTTGGTACAGCCCATACCGACGATACATACTTTATCTTTGATACCCTCAGGCATCACTCCTCCTTTTATTAGCACCTTACTGGACGGGTCTTCCAGAAGTAATTATGAATACCCCGTGGGGCATCATAGTAGAGCTTGCGGAAGGTCATCTCCACGGGCATCTCCACAGAGACCTCGTCGGGGTCGCGGTCCGTCATATCGAATATGGCCCTTCCCCCGCCTTCGAAGTCAACGGTTGTAATGACAGCAGGGGGATCAAGAGTATCGGCCAGGTGATCTTGTGTAAACGTGAAGATTTTGGCCTTTTTATCGGAGAATCTGTAGCCCTCGAACTGATCCTTGGCCTGGCAGTTTATACATACCCGTGTTGGTGTGCCCATGCCCAATGTAGCACCTTGGATAATCTGGGGAGTACCACATGCCTGGCATTTTTTCCCCCAAAGGCCAAGGATAAGCTTGCGGTCCCGCCATTGACCTGCTATTGTTGTTGGCCCCAGCTCGGGTCGTAGCGCTCTCTCAATGGCAACCAGTCTGCGCCAACGAAGGTAGGTCTCGTAATTTCTGAGTGATTTCTTCGATGCCAGATGGTTCTTCATCCCTCTCCGGTACCCTAGCTTATCAATTTCCGGAGTAACCTCCAGCACAAAGGCATCCGCCCCGTTCCCATAACTGGCGAACAGTATTTTGTCTCCCACCTTAGCCTCCTCTAAGGCAGCCACAAGCATCATCATTGCCAATGCACAACCAGTATTGCCAACCGTCATGAACATAGGATCCTGAACCTGTGATTCGTCGAATCCCAATTCCCGTGCCAGCCTGGCATGCCTTCTGACATCGAGAGGAGAATCACAGACCATCTTAGTAAAATCCTTCGTGGTCAAGCCGTACTTGTTCATCAATCCGGAGATAACCTCAGGCATAATGCTGGAGTAGCCTTTATCGAGTATCATTCGATCTTCCCAGGACCGAACGAACGTATCGTCAGATGTCCGCCACATTCCCGCGAATTCGTCGGTAACAGAGTAGCTACCTTCGACGCTGGCGATAACGTTATCACTCCCTAGTAGAAGGGCAGCACTTCCGTCTCCAAAGGCCTGCTCGAAATCTCCGGCCGGCGCTGCGAGAATGGTATCGGCAGCGGTAACCATAATATTTGCAGCAGTTCCAGCTTTAATAGCGTCGATAGCTGAAACTATGGCAGTAGTCCCCGCCCGAAGCGAGCCGGTTACGTCCATGGTTCTGACATCGCGGCGCATATCGAGAACCATCGCAATTATGCCTGAGCATAGTCTATCTTTATATGGGGAGGTTGTGGTAGCAAAGAAAAGGCCATCAACTTCATTGATGTCTGTTCCATTGATACAATCGATAGCTGCTTCGACAGCCATTGTGACGCTGTCCTCATCGAAGTTGGCGACCGCCTTTTCCCCGGGTATTGACATCCCGAAGATACCACCCCACGCCCGGAAAAATTCTGAGCGGTCCAGACGGTGTAAAGGCACATAAGCTCCATAAGACTTGATCCCGATCATTTACTTGGTACCCCCTCAGTAGTAACTTGTATAACTTCAGACAGTTATAAACTTTAATTCACTCAAGGGCTCCTTCTATGATTAGGTCCGCCACCTCGTCATCAGACATCCCCAAGATCTCCTTTAGCACGTACTCGTTATGCTGGCCGATACATGGGGCAGGCATGGTAAGCTCAGGGTGCGTTTTGGACAGTCGGTAAGGTGGTTGAGCATAGATGTGTTCACCGACTTCAGGATGGTTCAGGATGACGTGGGTACCACGGTGATTCAATTGAGCATCTTTTACCAGGCCCTCGCCGCTTTGAACAACCCCTGCTGGCACTCCGGCTCCCTGCATACACCTCATTACTTCCTCAGGAGAAAAGTGTCTCGTCCATTCCTCTACCATCATATTCAATTCATCTTCGTTTTCTTTCCTC
>CP070819.1:890315-894650 GCA_020344295.1 Dehalococcoidia bacterium
GGTGGACGCCGATCCACCGCCAGGATCGTGGCAACCAATTTAACGACGAAGTGCCGGGAATTGGAGGAGCAGTTAAGTAAATGACATTGCCTCCGTACTAATTTCCGAGGTACAATTGGGGGAGTACTAACGTTTAAAGAATTGCGTCTGGGGTAATCCGTGGAACGGGAAGATATTAGAGTCATTTCAGTTGTTATTCTGGCAGCACTATATATGCTGGGGACAGTGATTGCGGCAAGGCTGTTGATGTGGCAGTGGTATTAGACTCTCCCGTTCCATGTACCAGGACAAACATAAAGCCCCTCGATCGAGGGGCTTTACCAATCTTGCGACGGCCGCCGCAGTCTTTTTCAATAGTTGGTGCACATGTCAGTCTTCGCTATCACCTCTCTACAAATAGCTCCGCTATATATCCATGTGAATGGTCTGCGGCCGTTCCACCGGCTTGCCCGCCTTGGCCTTACGCACACTCCTGATTGCAACTGTTGCCGCTGAGGCGCCAACAAGGAAACAGCCGAAACCGATGGCTATCCAGGGCACAAGAGTCCTGAACCAGAGGAGCATCCACTTAGCACTTCGAGCGGTATCCATCATACCAGCTATCGTCCCCTCGGTGTATTTGAGCTCAGATATCTGGACAGGCATCTTTTGACCCATGAAATCAACGCTGGTTGTAGTTATACTCTCGTTATAAACCACGGTCCCACTCGATGGTTCGACCCACTGCTTGATAGTCGTGCTTAGCAGGAGAGGAACTCCACTCTGGGGCTCGGTGCCGATGTCAATATCCACCTCATCGATCTTGAAAACAAGAACGCCCAATCCGCGGAAGTCCTCACTGCGCATATAGTTGGCCGTAAGCGGTTTTCCGGCACCTGGATGCCACAAGTCATAGCTGTCGCCCTCAGCTAGAGGCCGCGGTGGCCCCCACTGGCCTCGCCGGCCTGCCTCGTCTATCTCCTGCTGGAACTCGAGACTGCTCCTGTTTACAGCTAAAATGCCCTCATCCCCATATACAGACGAAATGTCCTCGCCTGTAGCCGAATTAGCTACTGTCCGGACTTCGTGTATTAGCAGGGCACCTTCCTGTGTACCAACAGCTTCCTGTGTAAGCGTCTGTTCTACGGGGAAAGAATCCATCCCCATAGTAGCAGGATTTATTACACTGAACGTGCCCTCGAAGTAGTATGTGTTTCCGTAGTCAGTCGGAACCTTATCAAGCGCCGGGAAGATTACCGACATCCACAGCGCCCCAAAGATAACAAGTACTGCGCCCACTACAGCCAAGATAATCAGCCTGTACCCTCTTAATCCCTTGCTCTGGGCAGCCACATTGTCCTCCCTGCTTACGTCACCGGCACATGTCTCATTTAGAAGAGGCAATTCTGACGTATACGCTTATTATCGATGGAGTAGTACCGCGTGTATATCACCAAATAGTGTAATTCAGCACAGTACTTTACACCCATGCTGCGAATGAGTTAATGAAGAAGATGAATGTGGAGGTTCAATACTTGGAGATACTGGGGTTTCTAAATGAGGTGGATTGGATATAGTGTCGAGGCCGGCACCCCGAGCCCGAGATCCGGTTATTCTACATATCGCATATACTGTTAACCTGAGACAGAAGAAGATGAATTGAACCGTAAAACACAGGTCTTGGCATCTTGGCAGATCTGATCCCCCAGCTCAAAGCTGATATTGTCACCGAACTCAGAGGCCCATACGGAATACTCGGTATTACAGATAAGCGTGCCGACTGTACCGGAAAGCTCTCTTCTACCGGAAATGTTCATAATGTTATGCCAGGGGCATTCGCTGATCCGTATCTCGAAGCCGCCTCCTCCGGCGATTTCCTCAGTCTCGAAAGTAAATCCTTCCAGGTTAAGCTTCGTCACAACAGCCTCGTATAACCCTCTCATACCCTTCTCCAGCCCGCCCATTTCACGGATCATGCGAGCCTGAATCTTGGGGAAAACGGCCCACACCGCATTGTCGATGTCAAGCGCCGTATCGAAGCCATACCGCTCTTCAACCTTCACGAACCACATCCCATCCACCGTTCTGTAGCTGCGATGCCAGTATTCAATGATCTGCCTTTCGCTCAACTTAATCATCTGGTACCACCCCCTTAATATTTACGTTCATCACCCGCTGTTCCTGGAGGCCGTGCACACAATATGTGTGCCCGGTTTGACTGCCAAGATACGCAGGCGTCTGGACTCCTGGCCGCTCCGCTGGCCACAACCTGACGGTTATATTGTCAGCTATTATTCTGTTTGTGCTGCTTCCAGGCCCGGTCAAACTCCGGGTAGTTCTCGAAAAAGCCCTTCCGGATATCATCGGGGACACGATTGACCGGACATGACAGGTGGCAGCAGCGCGTGCACTGCGTCCTTTGCAAAGTCCAGGAGACGGCAACCAATGCCCATGTGGTCAATCCCAGAAGCAGCCATTGTTCGCTGGAGATAAAGAATGGGACATAGTACAGGAAGAGTACCGCCACATATAGAAGCCAGATAACCTGCTCGATCCTGCCCATCGGGCGCGGGTTGAACTTCGGTATCTTGGGGAAGCCTGAGTTGGCATGACACCTGAGTATGAAGCCCTCCTCGGCGTAATGCGGACAATGGCGACATAGAATCAGTGCTTCCACATAGACGAAGAACAGCAGTGCCAGACCGAACCATACCGCCAATCCTATCCAGAATTTTCCGATTATCATTCCAGCAAAGAACGGAACCGCCCAAGTGATGAACAGGACAGCGAAGTCGACCAGGTCCTTCCCCGTATGTATACAGAGCATCTTGCCCTGGATCGCACAGCCTTCGCAGGTATCACGAGAACAGGCCGCAGCAGTGGGTCTGGGTGACTGTTCACTAATAGTTGACATCTGATTCATCTGTGCCGCTGCAACACTGCCTCTCAAGTACAACCGGCCCCTTCAGACAAGAATGTAGCATTGGCCTTAACTATTTGTCAAAGTCAGCTGCTTCTCTCGACCTCACCCCCCTGTTATACTGAGGACTAGTGGACTTACTTTCTATTCTCCTGATCGCAGTCAGCCTGTCACTTGACTGTTTCGCCGTCGCCATCGCTGGCAGCATCTCGATGCTGCATGTCACCCACCGTCAGGTGTTACGGATCTCGGCCTCATTCGGGCTCTTTCAGGCCGGCATGCTGGTCATCGGCTGGCTGCTGGGGAACACTATAGTTGACATAATAGAGAGCTTCGCGCACTGGGTGGCCTTTGGCCTCCTGGCGCTGGTGGGCCTGAGGATGATCAAGGAGGCGTTCGAATCTGATGAGGATGGGGAGCGTACTGATATCACCAGAGGTTTCGCCCTGATTTCGCTGTCGATTGCGACCAGCATCGATTCCCTGGCAGTTGGATTGAGCCTGGCTTTCCTGGAGTCGAGACTGCCCCTCGCCGCCATTGCCATCGGCAGTGTCGCTTTCCTGTTCACAGCAGGCGGCTTCTATTTCGGCAGAAGGCTAGGCAGCCTGTTCGGCCGGCGGGCTGAGGTTATCGGCGGGATAGTCCTTATCGGCCTCGGCCTAAGGATCGTTTTAACTGAAATGCTGTAAATGCCAGCACGCCTGAAGAAGACCTGAAACCCAGCATCTGAAAGCTATACTCGATCGCCTACTAGGAAGCCGGATCAAGGCCGGACAGGTGTACCTGGCATAACAGATGCACATTTGGAATGGTACTGGAATCAATTTCCTTTGGATCAGCCTTGTGCACTAAGAAAAGGGTTCCTTTTTCGCCGCCTCCATGGCACGGCCCATAGCTATAAATAACAAAAGGGCGGCTAATTTTTACAGGCCATAGCTCAGGCAGGAGTGTAAATACATCCACCATGCACTTTCGGAAAGCAGCCTTGTGAACCCCTCCTCAATCCCCTATAATCAAGGCGATAATTACTAAGACTGTATGTGTGGCAGGCCGATGTTCACGACAGGCAGCAGCTTGCAATCCCCGCCCTTTGTAGAGGAGATCACCAGTCTGCTTAATGCGCGCCAGGCATTTGAGTTTTTCAAGGACAGACCTTACAGCTTTTTCCTCGACAGCGGCATGGACCCCGGCAGGCTAGGGCGCTATTCCTTTATGGGCAGTGATCCCTTTCTGATAATGAGCAGCAGGGGGGGTGAAATCATCCTCCTTGGCCCGGAAGATGAAAATGTGATCTCCGGGAATCCCTTCGATGTGCTGGGCGAACTGCTGGCAAAATACAGGATCGAGTCAAATCCCACTGCCCTGCCCTTCACTGGAGGAGCCGTAGGCTACCTTGGCTACGACCTGGGCCGTTTTATCGAGAAGCTGCCCTCCAA
>CP070819.1:894750-900252 GCA_020344295.1 Dehalococcoidia bacterium
CCACTGCTGCTGGATATACCCAGTGGGGAAGCAGTATCGATGCTGCTGGGCATTTTAGCTATCAGAGGTGTATTTGTAGCAGTACATAGCTGTTCGTGGAATAGCTGGATTCGTGACCTGATACCTCAGAAGATATTGGCCAGTATAATGGGGCGCCGCCTTGGATTGGCAGCCTTTGCCGGAATGGTTTTTGGTCTGGGGGCGGCCTTCTTCGCTGAATGGTGGATTGAGGGGCATACAGCGGATTCGGCGGCTCTCGGCTACACAATCCCTCTGCTGTTCGGTATTTTTACACTGGCGCTAATGAGTCCTGTCTTTATAACCTTAATGCCCGAACCGCTGATTCAGCCAACAACGGATCCAAAGACACCATTGCTCAGTACTGTTGCGGAACCTTTTCGAGAAAAAAACTACAGGAGATTACTCCGTTTCCTCTTTGTCTGGAGTCTTGCCATTAATCTTGCCACGCCCTTCTTCGCTGTTTATATGCTACAACGATTGGGTCTACCCCTGACTGCGGTTATTGGCTTCACCGTTCTGAGCCAGGCATTCAATATAGCCTTTTTTAGGGTCTGGGGTCGCTTGGCAGATCAGTTTGGCATTAAAACAATACTGTCTTTATGCGTTTCCCTCTACCTGCTGGTAATACTTGGCTGGACATTTACAACTATGCCCGAGAGGTATTTCCTCACCATTCCTTTACTCATAATATTGCATATATTAGCTGGCATTGCAGCTGCTGGGGTAACACTTGCCACAGGCACCATAGGACTAAAGCTAGCACCGCAGGGAAAGGCCACCTCCTATCTGGCTGCAGCAGGTTTAGCAATAAATCTTGGTGCGGGATTGGGCCCCCTGCTTGGAGGATATTTTGCAGATTTCTTCAAGTCTCGCCAGCTCAGCCTTACCTTTGAGTGGCTAAGCACGGAAAGTCATTTTGAGATAGGGGCCCTGCACTTTACAGGATTTGACTTCCTTTTTGGCATTACCTTCATTCTGGGATTATTTACGCTTACACAACTGAGAGGGGTACGTGAGGAAGGCGAGGCTAGCAGGGAGGTCGTACTGGATGCATTGCAAGCTCCAATGCGTGAAATCTCTCGTCCCATTAGCACAGTAGCCGGACTGGGTTTCGTCAGCCAGTTCCCCTACGGTTACCTGCGAAGAGTGCCGGTCCCCGGGGTCGATGTTGCCCTGGGAGTGACATCATACCAGATCGCCGAAATTGCCAGACTGGCAACGGTCGCAACACAATTCGGGCGGCGTAAGACCGCCAAGTTCGCCAAAGCACTCGAAGATGGGCTTAATGGAATCTGGGGTATAGCTGAAGATGCGAGACAGAACTATGGCATTGAGGTAGCAAAACAAGCAGCGAGGGGTTCTATACACGCGATAGATAAGCTGGCCAAAGCGGATGTTGGGCAACTGGCACATCAAGCGGTATTAGGTGTAACCCAGGCACTACGCCATTCCAGAGTCGATAGCAGAGATGCACTTCGCGGGGCAGGGTATGGCGTTGTGCAGGGAGCTGACGAGGTACATGCCGATCTGGGCAAGGCTGCAATTCAGGCAATCGAAGCAGCTAAAGAGCTGGCATCCGGCGCCGGTTTATCCGAAGAAGCAGCAGTGGCCGAAATCGCCCAGGGTGCGCTGGAGGCTGCGGAGGCATTGGGGCCCGAAGCTGCTGCCCAAGTAAGGGAATCACTGTCTGACGAACTAGCATTGCCGTCTCCTGACAAAAAAGAGACGGTCAACAAGGATACGCAATTATGAGTCATATCATGATACTCATGAGTGTACTATGATTTATTGCATAAAAAAAAACGATCGATAATACGATAAACCTGTTAATATAGCTACCTCTTTGGTGCGGAGGCGGGGTTGAATCTCCGGAGCATTTTCAGGCCCAGGCCTACAATTGTTTGACAATTATCGAAGTGTTATTTAGACTCATCGACGAAGTAGGAGGGTCATCTTATGGACTGGGAACCGGTCACTGACTGGCTGCTGGAGCACGGGACAAGAATTGCCATTATACTGGCTATCGCTATTGTGGTTTACTATGCGATGAGAAGGACAGTTCGCACCATGGTAAGGCACGCTTTGGAAAGAACCATGGACGACGTTCCTAAGACTGAGGTTAAAAAGCGCGAGGAAACACTAACGTGGCTTTTTTATACGACCACGAAAATAATCATCGCAGTTGTGGCTCTAGTCCTCATTCTATCGGAGGTGGGTATCAATGTTGGCGCCATACTTGCCGGGTTTGGGGTTGCAGGTATTGCTATAGCGTTTGCGGCTCAAAGCTTCATAAAGGACGTAATAGCCGGCTTTATAATCGCGATGGAGAATCAATTCAATGTTGGTGATGTTGTCAGTGTCGGCGGTGTTACAGGCATAGTGGAAGGATTGAATGTGCGAAGGACCACACTACGGGACCTGGATGGGATACTGCACACAGTTCCCAATGGTGAAATCAGGATCACCAGTAACTATACTAAGGTCTGGTCCAGAGCGAACCTGGATATCGGTATAGCGTACGGGGAGGATGCTGATGAAGCTATGATGATTATCAAAGATGTTTGGAAGGAGATGGCTAAAGATCCTGACTGGGGACCGTCAATATTGTCCAAGGATCCTTCAATACTCCGTGTGAATGAGTTGGGTGATTCAGCAGTTGTGATTAAGATCGTGGGAGATACTATAGCCATGCAGCAGTGGGCCGTGATGGGTGAATTCAGGCGCAGGATAAAAAGAGTTTTTGATGAAAAAGGAATTGAAATACCATGGCCTCATAGTAAGATATATTTCGGCGACACCGGTGAAAAGGCTGGAGAACCTGCCGCTAAGAAGCCAAGGCGAAGAAAGAAATTTCTTCCTCCAGAAAGGATACTTCCACCGGAAGAAGAGGATGTAGAGTGAGCATAGGTTTATAGATACGTTTATCATTTTGTTTGCATTTACCGTCTGACGTCTAAAGCCATAATCGATAATATCAACAACAGCATTGAAATATGCTTCAACTGCGGCTTTTTCTCTTATCAATTACCTCCGGAGATACCATGCCCCCGGATACAACCATCTTGATAGCATCGTCAATCGCCATGTCTATCAGAACAACGTCCTCTTCGGGTATTATTTCCAGGTATCCAGACGTTGGATTGGGAGTTGTAGGTATATAAATGCTTACGAGTTTGTTACCTGCGGCGTCTTTAATACGATTGGTCACAAAGCCGATAGTCTTCATTCCGGGCCTTGGAAATTCAACCAACACAACTTCTCTGAAGCCACCCTTATGCGGGAGTATAACGCTCTGGAGAATCTGTTTGAAAGTGTTATATATCTCTCGGACCATGGGTAATTCCTCCACCAATGCCTCAATACGTTGAATGATTTTCCTGCCAACAAAATTACTGGCGAATATCCCGACCAGAAAAATCAATACAATAATAGCTCCAAACCCGATACCCGCTATAGGACGGCCAAAGATCGCCTCTACAGCAGGCTCCAGAATTCCGTCGATAGCGTCGAAAAGCCATTTGAATATCAAGAGGGTTGCCCCCAGAGGCACCAGGACAAGTATCCCTGTTAAGAAATCTCTTCTGATTCGCCCCAATATCCCTGCCAGTTGAGGTCTGAATTGTATTGCCATAGTTCACCTCACCACATGTAATGGAAGCCGTACATTTGAAAGTGATATTATACCCGCTTAGCCTCAATAACCGGGGGCTGACGAATAACTTGAATCCCTGGACTACTGCTCGCTACCGATATCAGTCTGTTGCGTTTCACCAGCTTGTGTCATAAGCACGCCCCGTGTAATACCTCTCTTCATCCTGCCATACTCCGCACTTATTTCGGCACCGAGGATGAGAATAAACGCTGATATATATATCCAGATAAGCAGGATTATCATGGATGCAACGCCCCCATAAACTGATTCGTAGGTAGCGAAACGGTCGATGTAAAAGATGAACAAGGATTTCCCTATCTCAAATAATATTGCGGCGACTACAGCTCCCGGCCAGACGTAGCGCCAGTATGTTTTGGTATTCGGTATGAACTTGTACAGTGTCAGGAAGATACCCAGACTAAAAATAAAACCCAGCACTCTCGCACCTGAATCAGCCGCAATGCTTACAAAGGGAAGGTCCCACGCCTGCAATATGGAGAAAACACTGGTAGCTCCGACGGAGAGCAGAAATAACGCACCAACACCTACAGCCATAAACATATCGCGAAGCTTCCTGATATGAAACGGCCGGTCCTTGTGGACATCCCAGGCGCGATTGATTGTCCTGCTTATCGCGCCAAACATGGTGCTCGCCGACCATAGCAGTAATATGAGGCTTATGGCACCGATAGCACCGCGCAGTCTTATTACATCCTCTATGTTCTGTTCCAGTACATCGATAGCGCCCGGCAGGTTTCGCTCAAAGAAGTCAAGGATCTCTTCCTGGAGCGTTTCGGCCGGCAGGAATATCCCCAGAATAGCTATTAGACCTAGGACAAGAGGGAATAGTGAGAGAACGGCGTAATAGGCAACACCTGCAGCCATATGCGATGCATCATCGTCGCCGAGCTCATGTATAACTCTAACGATCAATACAATTGCCGGGATGTTAAGAAGACGTTCTTTGAGGGGCGATAACCTGGATCTGATCCGGTCTATCATCCCACGAAAGTGATCCCTGGTTCGACTTAACATTAGACCTTATCCTAATACTTCGATAGAAGGGTGTATTAAAGTACCGTAATATACGGCTGACAAATATAAAATGGGGAGGCAACATTTAACGCCCACCCCATTTTATACTACCTTCATGCTGAACAAGACAATGAAAATGATGGCGGTTATGATAACAACTGCTAGCTCTTCTTAAAGGGGGATTTTATTATGACTTGAACACCGGAGATTGTGCCAGAAACTGCTTTGGTGACAGTATCAACAGCCGCTCCGCCAATTTCACCAGCCGCTTCCACTGCTCCACTGGCGGCTGCAGATGCCGCCTCCTCAGTGTTCACAGCCACTGATTTCGCCCCGTCTATTGCTCCTTCAACTGCTTTTCGAGCCACCGCGGCCAGATCGCCACCAACTTCCGAGGTGCCTTTTATCGTCCCGCGCGCCGTACCATAAATTGTGTCCATCACATTGCCGCCTGTCTCATTAGCGCCTTTGATGGCTCCCTGTATCGTATCACTGGCCACTGATGCCAGGTCCTTGCCGGTATCCTTCGCCCCCTTGATCGCTCCTTGGGCAACACCAAAAGCCGCGTCTTCCAGGCTGAGGCCAACGCTCTT
The DNA here is from genome assembly GCA_020344295.1 of Dehalococcoidia bacterium. Classification (GTDB taxonomy): domain Bacteria; phylum Chloroflexota; class Dehalococcoidia; order SZUA-161; family SZUA-161; genus SZUA-161. The sequence goes on from CP070819.1 coordinate 900,052, forward strand.
GGCAGTAGATATTGCCCCTTCGGCCGCACCCTGAGCTACCTTGGCAACATCGCCTCCCACCTCGCTAGTGCCCTTTATCGCAGCGCGTATCGTATCGCTTACCACGCCTGTTGTCACGGTCGTGACCTCGCCCACAGCCTGAATTGAACCGATCACAGCACCTTTGGCGGTATTACCTAGCTCGGCACCCACTTTATTAGC
>CP070819.1:900352-913078 GCA_020344295.1 Dehalococcoidia bacterium
AGGTTGAGCATGGGCTGTGCCGATCTCTTCTCTATCCAGAAGAATAACGCCCCGAACACAACGGCACACGACAGAAGGGTGAGGGGCACAGTAGACGTCCAGCCCCAGTCCTCACCCCTGTTGGCATATAGAAGCAGCGTTGACAGAAAGATAAAAGCGGTCAGTGCCCCGGCGAAGTCGAGGCGCTGTCCCGGATGCGTATCGCCGCGGGGTATTATTCGGACTCCCCAGAGCAAAGCGGCGATACCAATGGGGACATTTATGAAAAAGACATAGCGCCAGCTTGAATATTCGGCAATAATACCGCCGAGAGTAGGGCCGAGACTTAAGCCTACAGCGATGCTGATGGCGTAGATGCCCATGGCCTTGCCCCGTTCCTCGGGGGGGAAGGCTGCTGTTACTATAGATATTCCTACGGCCATGGTCATACTGGCGGCGAGCCCCTGTATCGCCCTGAATGCGATGAGCATCCATATGCTCTGAGAGGAACCGCAGAGAACGGAGGCCACGGTGAAGGCGGCCAGACCGTAGAGGAATATTCTCTTGTAGCCGATCATATCTCCCAGCCGCCCGTACAGCAGGATAAGGCAGCTGATGGTTAACAGGTAGACAGTAGGCACCCATTGAGCTAAAGCGATGTCGGTTTGAAAGTACCTTGTGATATCGGGAAGGACCGTGTTTACTATGCTGCCGTCAAGCGGCCCCATAAAACTTCCCAGCATTACCGCCGACAGAATAAGCCACTTGGTTTCGATCCGCTTTCTCGCTGGCATTGCGTCAGTTTCCGACATATCTTCCTCCGGCTATCCAGAATTCCTACGTTCCTTTTGCTTTTCCAGGGCTGTAGCAGCGACGTCCGACATTTGCTGCAATAGAGCCAGCGTCTGTCTTCTTTCCTCATCGCTGAGTCCTTCGGCCAGTGTGTCTGTCCAGTAGGCCAGTACCGAGAATAAATGTGCTTCTATATTTCTCGCCTTGTCCGTCAGGTAAACAAGGTTGACCCTGCGGTCAACGCGATCTCTCTCCCGCCTCACATATCCGGCCAGCTCAAGCTTCAGGAGGGCATGTGCCACGGCGCCCTTGTCCATGTGGAGAATTCGAGCAAGTTCCCCCTGGCTGATTCCGTCACGGTGAAACAGTGCGGCGAGAAAGCTTTGCTGGCCTTTACCTATCCGGAGCGATTCGAGTTCACTTGCAATATAGATCTGTCCTATCCGGTGCAGTACCGAGATCCAGCGACCGATCGACTCTCTGCCTGAACTCGCCATTATTTCCTGTTTATTTACTGATAATCCCTGTATATATTAATATCATATTGTTAATTAGTTGCATAGGCAACTTTCTTCCAGGTTGAAAGGATGTTTGTGGGGCTGGCCATAGAATTACAAGGGCCGAGCCACGTCCTATATCATGGGAGTGAGACAAAAGTTACATACAACCATTTCTTATCCTGTCTAAAATGCTTTAAAATGAATCTAGAGGAATATGAGGAGGCTGAGGAGTAATGCCTATATATCAGTACAAGTGTGAGAAGTGTGGGTATGAATTCGACCTCCGACGAAGTTTATCTGAGGACGACAGCGAGATAACCTGTCCTCAATGCGGAGATCTACATCCTCGGCGCGTTTTCTCAACATTCAGCACATCATCGTCCGGTGGCTGTGCTCCGGTAGGAGGCGGTTGAGGCCCGAGATTCGGGTGAGATAGGCTATCTCACATTCAACTGTAGCGAGTAGGAGGCGGATGTGTTATGGATTACGTTCATCAGGAACTGGGTCTGGAGATACAGTCCATAAGTGGCACGTATACTCCGCTCAAAGAATTGAGGCTGGAGCATAACGGCGGAGATATCCTCAGCGTGATCGGGTCCTCTGTAGTTGACACCGCTTGTTGTGGCTCGGGAAGCTTTCTGTATGCCACAGTTCCGGGTTATATTGTGGCATGGAAAGAGCGCACAAACGAGTCTGGCCTCGCGGTTTCGCAGGTAGAGCCTGTAAGGGATGAAGCAACCAAGCGTGAGATATCGAAAGCTCTCCGTGAAACCGAGAACATCTACAACGTTAATTTCTTGTAGTTCCGCTCCTACTGGAAGGTTATTTTCCTCAACACTGTTAGCTGAAAGCTGACGACTCGTTTACAGCGAGACTAACCGGAATACTGCTTCATAGTGTCTCTGGCGAAAACACGCGCCCGTTCCAGCCTCGCGGCATCGGGTTGTCCCAGGGTCTCCGAACGCTGCTCGGCCCAGGCGACCATCTGGGGATCGTCGCTCTTTTTCAACATTTCTGCGACTTGCTCCGACAGTTCTCCCTGGCAGTGAAACGTATCGATTACGTTACCGCCGACCGCGGCTGCCCGGCAGTTACCCAGCCATTCTTGAATAAGCTCGCTGTCCTCATGCGAAGCATGTGTTATGAAGAGGACTATGTCCTTTCCAGCGGCATGATTCTCCAGGAAAACCTTGGCTGCATGGGCAGGCCCGAATGCATGCATGGGGAAACCCACGAAATAGAGATCATGACCCTCGAGTCCATCAAGCTCTTTCAGCGCTTTAATCTCCTTATCAGCCTGGATCTCCCTGTAGATGGCCTCAGCAACCTTCTTGGTATTCCCTGTCTGCGACATGTAAGCAACTAGGATCTTCACAACAGTGCCTCCTCAAAACGTTTTTTGAAGCGCTTCTCAAATCATACTTGCGCGGCAGGAGCAGTGTCAATGGACTTCTACGGCTTGTTGCCCCTACGTGTTAAGGCTATAATTGTCTCTATCTTAAAACCATAATTGTAGGAATAAGCGAGGAGACAGTGTATGTGTCCAATGAGCGAAAGGGACGAACAACTATCGAAGGCAATGGGGCTGCGTGGCCACTATCCGCCCTTCGTGCAACTCCTGGGCGTCACGTTCGAGCCCCTAGATGGTGATGATATCTGCATTAAACTGACTATGCGGGACGAACTATCGCTGAATCTGGACGGTGGGGCTCTCCACGGCGGCGTTATCTCGGCTCTGATGGATATCATCGGGGGTACTGTCGTCGCCTGGGGACTGAGAAAGGAAATCGAGGGACAACCGCTGGAAGAACAGGCAAAGAGAATGAATAGAGTCAATACGATCGATCTGCGGATCGATTACCTTCGGCCAGGCAAAGGTAAAGTATTTACGGCAACGGGTTCGGTTCTGCGCAGCGGCAGGAAAGTAGCCGTTTCGCGAATGGAGTTGCATAACGAAAAGCAGCTACTTATTGCGGTAGGCATGGGAACATATACCGTTGGCTGATCCGACATCGAAATCAGAGGTTCTCGATTACTTTCTCCAGCTTGGCACGTACCTCCCTAGCTACAGAACGCAGCTTTGGATTTGCCACCGCGGACATGGACTCCAAAGGGTCTATCGCGGCCACCTCTATCTTTCCGTCCGAGGTCTCCTGCACTATGACATTGCACGGCATCATTAGTCCGATCTTGTCCTCTGTCTGGAGCGCCTCATAGGCAAATGGCGGATTACATGCCCCCAGGATTCTGTATTTCCTGAAATCGACATTCAGTTTCGCCTTCATGGTTTCACGTACATCGATCTCGGTGAGGATGCCAAATCCTCCTTTTTTCAATTCCTCGGTCACTCTGTCAATGGCCTGGTCGAAGGAAGCATCCAGGGTTTTACTGAAGTAGTAGCTCATATCACCTCCTCCATTTACTAGGGAATGGTATTCTCGGTATTGACTTGCTGTGGTAGTATACTAACCTTAAGCTTCTGGAGCAAGCCGCGTAATGGGACAGCTTGGCTGCAGACGTGTGCCTGTTAGGCGTCGCCGGAACAATGTTGTCGGGAGGTGTAGAGATGGGAATGGAATCGGATATGGACCTTGATCTGGATACCGTAGAGCACCTCATACAACGTTTGAAAGACACAAAAGCGCATGAGCGTGAGAACGCAGCTATTGATCTTGGATTATCACGTGATTCCAGAGCAGTGGAACCACTTATTCAGACATTACAGCATGATATGGAGAGTACTGTCAGGGGAAACGCAGCCCGCGCTCTTGGAGAAATCGCTAGTCCGCGGGCGGTCGATGCCCTTATTAAGGCTTTAAGTGATCCGGAGGAATATGTTCAGGATCAGGCGATACACGCTCTGGGAGAAATTGGAGATGCCCGAGCAGCGGAAGCCCTCATGAGAATCATAAAGCAGGATAACCGGCATCGATGGGCGGCAACACATTCGCTGGGACAGATAGGCGACAGGGGAGCAGTAGCTCCACTCATCGATGCCTTAGGGGACGCAGACTTTCGTGACCGGCATGGACATGATCTTCGCTGGAGGGCCGCGGAGGCCCTGGGACTGATCAGGGACGAAAGGTCGGCGAAACCACTTATAAAGGCTTTAGGGGATAAGGACTGGCGTCTCCGGGAAGCGGCGGCTACGGGTCTCGGCGAGATGAAATATAAGGGAGCGATGAAATCACTCACCGAGGCTCTGCAGGATGAAAATCAGGCTGTTCGTGACGCTGCGAAGAAGGCTCTGGAGAGAATTGAGCTGGCAAGATAATCCTCCTTATGTTCAAAAGTGAGATGAGCACACCCAATGATTTTCGGAATACGGTCGAATGGGTAGCAAGAGCATTTCTTGCAGATGGAGGAGTGGAAATGACTGACAGGTCAATCATCATTATTGGAGCAGGGCTTGCCGGCCTGTCTACCGGATGCTATGCCCAGATGAATGGCTACCGCAGTCACATCTTCGAGCATCACAGCAAGCCAGGTGGTGTGGCCGCGGCCTGGACGCGCAAGGATTTCCTCATTGATGGCGGCATTCACTTCCTCATGGGCCATAGACCTGGGCAGTCAATCTACGACCTGTACCGGGAATTGGGCACTGCCCTAGAAGGCTGTTGCACCGATATGACAACGTTTGGTCGCCTCATTGATGAGGTCGGTGGGATGGACCTGCATGTCACCCATGATCTAGATCGCCTTGCAGACGACTTAAAGGCTATCGCTCCGGATGATACCAAGCTAATTGATGATTTGATAGCCACTGCTCGTGCGATGCAGGGTGCTACAGCGTCATGGTCGTCAGGGATGGCTAAGACGCCAGAGCTGATGAATCCCCTGGACTACCTCAACATGTTCTGGGCAAATGTAAGAGAAGTCGGTATATGGAGGACCTACAAGGCTTTTTTGGGCAGTTATTCCCGACCTGTGGCTGACTACGTGCGCGATGTAAACAGCCCGCTATTACGACGGGTTCTGGTGAACCTGTTTCTGCCGGAGGTGCCGGTATGGTTCGTCCTGATGCTTCTTGCCCTTCTCGCGGACAGGCAAATTGGCCTGCTGGCGGAGGGATGCCCCGGCTTTGTGCGTCCCATTGAGGAGAGATACAAGGCCCTAGGCGGCGAGGTGACCTACAGGGCTACAGTTGAGGTATTCCTTGTGGAGAAACACCGTGCTGTCGGTGTGCGTCTGGCGGATGGCACCGAGCATCTCGCCGATGTAGTGGTCTCTGCTGCCGATGGACGCAGTACGATCTTCGATATGCTGGGGGGACGCTACGTGGACAAGAAGATCCAGGAGCGGTATCGGAGCTGGCCGTTGATTCGCCCCTGGGTTATGGCAAGCTTCGGTGTAGCACGGGAATTCCCGGACGAACCGCACTTCAGCTTGATTATGCTGAAGGAGCCCATTCCTTTAGGCCATAAAGTGATTAACGACCTATATCTTCGCGTTTTCAACTATAGTACGAAATTTGCCCCGCCCGGCAAGACGGTTATCCAGGCCAGCTTCGAGACGGAATGGGACTACTGGGAAAACCTGCAGAAGGACCGTCCGGCATACGATGCCGAGAAGCAGCGGGTAGCGGAGGAGGTCTTGGCCCGCCTGGAAGCACATCATCCCGGCCTATCACCGCTGGTGGAAGTAAGCGACATAGCCACGCCGTATACCACCTGGAGGTACACTCTGAATCACAGGGGGGCCTATGAAGGATGGCTGCCAACGGCTAAGAACATAACCACCTTTATTCCGAGAACGCTGCCCGGATTATCGAATTTCTATATGGCAGGTCAGTGGGTTATGCCGGGCGGCGGTGTCCCTCCATGCCTGTTCTCGGGCCGTCATGTTGTTCAGATCCTCTGCAAGGGTGATAAAAAGCAGTTCGTAACGTCTATAGCATAGATCCACCAAAAAATAGGGTATTAATAGGTATCTGACCTGACAGCGGACTGTTCACTTCTTAATCCTTACCAGTGACGCATCAGCCCAACATCTCCAGGAAGGCGTCTATCCTGTTTTTCAATTGTCCGGTATCGTCGCCATAATCGGTCTCTATCGGCAATACCGGGATATTCGTCTCCTCTAGATGTTTTTTCACTTTCACGGCTTCATTCGCGTAGGTGTGGCAGAACTGGAGGTTATAGTGAATCACGCCATCCGCCTGATATTCCTCAGCAAGCCTCACAATGTCGTCCAGCCGCTCTTCATTAGGTGTGAAACAGGCACAGTGGATCTGCATGTAGCGGTCAGCGATCGCTCTGAGTTGATCATCGACTGTGCCACCGTTCTCAGGTATAAGGTGGCTGAAGGCCCGTGTGCCGGTACACGACTCTTCGCAGACTACGGCCGCGCCGGCTGTTTCCAGAATATGGTGCAGCTTCCAGTTCGGGATTGCCATGGGACAGCCTGAGATAAGAATACGCGGAGCATCTGGCGGCAAGATCCCTTCTCCGGTAGAGATTCTACTTTCCAGCTCATCACATAGCTTGTCTACCTGCTTGGTACAGCGTTGAACATCATCGTAGAATGACACCTGGGTCACAAGCAGTGCGTCTTTACCGCTTATGGGCACCGGACGTGACTTGCGTGTTTCATATAATCGTTGCAGGGCACGGCGCCGCTCGTTAACCAGTCTTGTAGCCTGGGCAAGCCCGTCAGCGGTTATCCCGTTACCGGTCAGCTGCTCAATAACATTCTTAAAAGCGTTGACCTCGCCCCGCCACAGTTCACGGCTCAACTGAGTCTTCTTATTGGGCACTTCCATCACATGGACAGGCTGATGCTCGCTAAGTATTTCGAACATCTTCTTCTTTCCATCACAGGTGGTCTCTCCAACCACAAGATGGCTCGCTTTGAGATACGGGCAGATCTGTCCAAGACTGAAACCGAACGATGATTTGATTAGAGCACACGTATTCTGGGGTAAAACTGCCTCGGCTAGGGGCACGGAGAATTGTGTGCCAGCGCAAAGTCCAACTGGGACTGCGTTAGCCGCCATAACAATCTCTTCGGGGACGAACACGCAGTATGTAGCAACCACTTTACCACCGTTCTTGGCATGTTCCTTCAGCTCCCGGACTCTGATTCCGTGGATATCACCGACCACGTAATCGAAGAATGCCATGCCTTCTGGGCGGTTACTCTGCGATAGATAAATCTCTTTGTATGCTGGTTCAAGAGCGCTCATGAGTGCATCATGCCGTTCAAGATCGATTCCCATATCAGCCCACATTTGCTTGCTATCCGTAGTCATTTGTCTTTTGCTCCTTATAAGTTAATTCGGAAATTAAAAGCGATGATCGCTTGCCCAAAGAGCCAATGACCATCGCTTTACGTCTTCCACAAGGAAGAGTGGCGAAAAGTTACGTTTTCACTTAAGCCGCTATCTATCCTCCTTGGGGACAGAGGCTCTTCGAGCAGAAAATTGATGCAGAACCCGCATCAGGCCATCGCAGGCTCAGTTTCAGGTGTAGGCGCAACGCGGCAGCCGAACCATTGCTCTTACCTCCTTCCCCGTAGATTCATGTCTTTGTGCTATCTGTACATTCAAGCACAGTATATTTACGAAGAGACTTAAATGCAAGTAAAGGCTTGGCTGCATGGATGGTTCAGACTTTACCCCTCACGATAAGAGGAGCATTTATAATGGAAAATAGAAAGGGGGCATTCTATTGAATGCCCCGCATATGTTCACCTGTTCACTCTTTGACGCCGTGGCTCATTGCGTTTTGTGCTGCCCAGGATTGTCGCAACTCGATAAGAAGCGGCGCCTCTGGAATCGCCTAGCTGCTCTGCTTATTACGACCCCTGCGAAAGAGGTAGTCCACGGTAAGAATCATAATCAGTAGAAAAGCGCCGGCTGCGATCGTGAAGGATGTGTCCAACATTAAACCGTGCATATCGTTCTCCTAATTCCTCCCATTGGATCCAATTTATTTGTCTCTCTAACAGGCTGAATACATACTGTGACCTAAACAGGTGATTGACAATCCAACTTATGTACCACATCGGATAGTACTTCTAGCCTATTCTGCCCACCCGCCCGGAACAAGGTTACAGTGATTGGTCCCTGTTTTCCCCGTAGACTCAATTGCTGGCAGCTTGACGGGGGAGATGCCCTCTGTTAACCTCTCAGCAGAGGAACATCCCTTATGGCAGAGGTGAGGACAAGGAAAAATGATCCTGGAATATGTGCATCAACCACTAGGTGAGGAAGTAACCGCTTTAGCCGGATACTACGCCATTACCAAAGAGTTAAAGCTGAAGGATGATGGAAGAGAAGTGCTCTGCATGATTGGAATTTGCTCGGTAGAATCCTCCTGCTGCGGCCGGCGCAGTTTTCAGTATGCAATCGTGCCCGGATACCTCGTTTCCTGGAAGGGACGGGAGAACAAGGAAGGCCTATCTGTATCGGAAGTAGAGCCGATCGGGGATGAGGCTGTTAAGCGGGTAATCGCGGCCACGATTGAGAAAACAGAAACTGTCTTGAAGCCCAACATAGAGTTCTGGTAAACTGCATCCCCTCCGCGTCAGACTCCGTTCACATGATAGCCTCGCTGGAGAACGCTCATCTGGTATGCTGGGATGAGTGTCATTCTATTCTCATTTGTACACCTGCGTGGTCCTGTCGATGTAGGAGAAGACAATAAATGTAATGAAAATGTAATGAAAGTGTTATGAGATCGCCTTGACTGTATGTCGAGACGAATGTTAGATTGGGATTGAGTCTCGGAGAAGGCCCCCGAGGCTCCGAGTAAGCTCCAAGGTTATTCAGGCGGGACGGCGTTGGAGCTTTCTGTTTGACTACTTAAAAGGATGGTAGCTTGTCTTCGTGCGTCTCATCGCTGAGTATAATATGGCAACGTGGTAACGGAAGGAAATCTGGGTGGGGTGGAATTATACGAAGAAGTATAAAGTTATGAGGGCTATAGTCGGCTTTACGGCTCCGGATCACCAACGTTTTCCAGATAATTCAGGCACTTGTAGGCCAGTCGCTCGTCGAGCTTGCTGACGAATCCATCGGGGTCTTTCGAGTAGGAGTTGCCAAACCGCAACTCCAGTTGGCCATGACCGTGGTATATGATGCAAATGGACTTATGCACACATTTATCACAGCTTCTAATTTCTGAACGCTTTCCTTTTGCCTTCTGTTTCGTAGACATATTTAGCACCCGGTTTATATAACCTTAATATCACCTAGATCAATCCTTGTTAGTAAAATTGTCCCTCGAATCTGACTCTAGCGCAATCCCATTTCCGTACTGGAACCAGATATACTTTCGTTGACGTACTTTTGTACCGAGGGAAAAATGCCGGCGTGGTGTGGTGTACAACGCTGCTGGGCATGGTTGCCTAACGCCCTGTAAAAGAAATTGATATTTTTTTCAATACGCCGTATAGGTACTACCGATAGGAGATACTCGTATAACTATCTTGACAGGTAAATTGGGGGGATATGTTAAAATATGTACAGTCTTGGCGGTTTGTTAACGACGGTGAGGGGGGAGGTAAGCGGGTCGTTCGCAAACCCCAAGACGCTAAGTCGAATACATTTGGATGCCCTAGAGTAAGGCTCTGGGGTTTTTTATTGGTGCGGAGGGTTCTCAGCACTAAGATGATATTTTTAGGTAATGACAAATATAGTCTGCAGTATGAGGCTGGTCAAATGCTACTTGATGCGGATAGGGGACATTTTTTTTACCTGTCCTCTGAAACCAAGGCTATAATTTAGCCTCGCCTTCAGATACTTCGCCAGCTCTTCTTTTGTCATCTGACTGGCCCACTTTTGATCGAGCTCAATGGTGATATTCAACTTCATATTGCCAACCGCACTCATCTGTCCTCTCCTGCATCACAGATTTGTTGCTATTTATTTGTCTAATGTTGAGAATTCATTCAATATATTGTTAGAAAACGAAATTTCTATCATACTTATCTATTTAGAATATCGTAACAGTAATATTCGATGGTGTAAACCTGAGAAATCATTCTTGCAGGTTGGGTACGGCATCTAAAGAGGATAGAAAGTAGTGCCAATCACGGACGAATAACTTATGATTAATCATATTATCAGATAAGCAGAGGGTTGTATTTGAACAACTATGTTACTGCTTTACATCGGAACCAATGGTTTGACTAATTCGATTACAGCAACGTCCTGACGACCATAGTCCCACAATTCCGGCACCTTGCCTCAACTACGGTATGTTCGTCGGAGAAACTTGCCCTGGGTTCGATAATTGGAACCATCCTTGTGCAGTTACGACAGTATGCTTGGATGCTATCCCAAGTGTTTTCATCGGTTTCTGCAGGTCTCTCCTCTGTCCCTAGGCTCTCCTTTAGCCGGCGCACTCTCTCATACAATGCTAACCCTGCTATTATGTCATTTTGGCCGTCCTTTATTCTCGTAATCTCTCGCATCAACTCTTCGATCCTCTGTGTGTAGCCCTCCATCTGACGAACAATATGCTTCAGTAATTCCCTTGTTTCGTTCATAATCCCCGTCATTTCCGCCATTGTCTCCATGCTGACCTCCCCTCTAGAACGATATGGTATCACCATATGTCAAAAACTCAACCCGAGAGCTTGATGAATAGTGTTATTCCACCTCTGACCGCCCCGGCTAAAGTGCAGGAAATACGGGATGAGGGATCAGGGGTAGGTATCCACTATTCTCAGCATTATTCAGTTACATATGGCTCGTAGCTTCCGCAAATATGTTCGGATGTTATTTGTGCCAGGAGATGATCTATTGAATGGGCCAACTCCGCCTCACCCTTGGTGCAGCTGAATATGAATTCAACTTCTTCGAACAAAGAGTCCTTCTGTATCAATAGCTGCCTCAGTGATGCCGGCATAGACTTTGGAGGCAGCAATGAGTCTCGTGGTCGGCAGTATAGAAACCGGCAGTCGAAACATCTAACGGCTGTCATACGGGTGAATATTATTGAGCTAAGGTGGTCAAGTCAAGATGCGTATTCTACGATAAGTGAGGGTAGCGTCGTAAACAGAAATCCCCGCTGCCTGGCGAGCCAGGTGTGAGCGGGGATTATTTCTCGGACACCGTGTATAGATGTCACTGCTATTATCTAAGCTCGGATAGAGGGTTACAATCCCCGAATTATACTTTCTGTCATCGTACTTTGGTCTTGCTACTGCAGACTTATCCTTAGCTATCTGCAGCTACACACCAAATACGAATTCTAACCGGCCATACTCATACTATGTTCTTCATGCCAGCTTTTAATATACCGCTGAATCTGGGAAGGGCTTTGAAAGCGGATGTAGCTGATAATGGCCTCTTTTACGTGGTAATAAAATGCAAGTATTTTTTATTATGGACTTGTTTCTGCGTTATCAACTTTGCGGCGTATTAATTTCATATTAATGTGGTTCCAACGGTTGCTTAATATCAACGTGGTATTTTGTTAATAAGATAGTTGGCGGAAGAGGGGAGGAATGAAAGAAGGGCCAGTAATTGAGGGTCCGGTTGATGATTTTGATCGGTCTGGGACCTTGCTCACCATGAGAGAAGCATGCCAGGTGCTGCACGTGCACGCCAACACATTGAGACGATGGAGCGCGAAGGGAATGATAAGGTCTTACCGGATAGGTGTAGGGTATCAGAGGAGGTACGATGCAGGCGAAGTCGCTGCCTTAGCGTTTAACCAGATGAGATTTGTGCAACCAGCACACCGACAATGCCTGCAGGTAAGTAGAGATCCAGCGCGTTAATAGCGGAATTTGTTATATAAATGCCAGTGCAGCAAGGTTTCAAAGACTTGGATAACTACATAAATGGTGGGTGCAACTACCCCCACATTTTCGTGTCTTATATGAGTGGACTTGCACACGCGCGTAAGTGGTGTATAATGTGGCGTGATGGCACCTGTTGAACAACGTATACATATGGTCACCTCGTTTGGTAAAAACTTACGGGAATACCTTCCTAGTACTGCATTTCTAGCATGGGCGTTTTTCGCGGTAGCCTGGATATATATCTCATTCATTATCGGCATCTTCGCAGTTTGGGCTATTCCGTTATGGGCAATTGCCACCCTTGTTCCGGCATTTGCTTACCAATTGAAAGGCTCTAAAACCGGATTGAAAAGATGGTCTGCGATCACCATAGGTTCAGTTGTTCTACTCGTTATTATCTACCTTATATACCTCTTTAGTATCGCCCCTACGGCGGCAGATTAGCATCCCATCATTTTCGGGAGCGTTTATTACCAGCGGATTCCAACTGGCTAGCTCACTGTCATATTATTCTGCTTCAATTGGAAACTCGGCGGTTGTGGTATAGCGTTATTTTTAATACAGGTAGAGGAATGGAGAAAGAATCTCATCTGGCATGCCACCGTGCGGATTAATGGAAATTTAACCTCCTTGATTCCCTTTCTCATACAAAATATTTAACTGTTGGAGGAAACAGCAATATTGGTTATCTTGACGGTGC
>CP070819.1:913178-916593 GCA_020344295.1 Dehalococcoidia bacterium
GGGTCACTGGCTGGCCTCCAGATACAGCAAGAACTAAATAAACGAGCTGTATATTGCTGGATCAGGCTATTATCGTCTAAATCTACTGATTATCTCGGTATTCCTCCTTCTCTGATATCATTCTGTTAAACACCGAGATCGTTTAACCATTTGTTATCCCCTGTTCAGCAGCCCCATAAATGCAAGCGAAATTCCCAACGACCTAATAGCATCGTTAAAATCCTGTCGCGAAGATAAATCCGCAGCACAAAACTATCACTTACACGTAATATGATATTGACATTAGTATTCGAGTATAGTATAAAGTTTCCGACTTGGGATTGGACAATGGGCGTATCCTAATTAAACCACTGGTTGGGCCATTCCCGGGGATGTCCGGGAAGTTCAAATAAAAAGTTGAAGGGGGGAATGCTATGTCACTAAAAGTGAGACTGCTGTTACTGGGTGTAGCGATTCTAGTGGTTTCCAGCATGGCCATCGCTGGCTGCGATTCGGGCGTATCACAGGAAGACTATGACGCAGTCGTTGCGGAGCGTGACGCAGCCGAGGCCGAAGCCGCAGATTTAGAGTCCCAGATTGCAGATCTTGAAGATGATCTTGAGGCCTGCGAGGCCACAGTCGAGGATTTACAAGCGCAATTAGCCGTTCTTCCGGAAAATATCACAGCGCTGCTGAGTGTAGCTGACGAGATGGATACGTTGGTTACCACGGCGAGCACCGAAGCGTTCGCCGCAATGAATGCGGCTGTCGTAGAGGCAAATAACGCCCAGCTAACTGCCGAGTGGGATAAGGTTACCGCCACTCTGCCCGATTTCACGGCGGCACGGGCACAGATGCTCACAATGGTCGTCTGGATTCTGGATTCTGTTACTCCCTATTCCGATTCCTTCGATGCCTCGGTGCAGCCTCAGCTCAGCGTAGCTGATGAGATGTATACGTTGGTCACAACTGCGAGCACCGAAGCATTCGCCGCAATGAACGCAGCTGTAGCTGCTGCTAATGATGCTCAAATAACTGCTGAGTGGGATAAGGTTACCGCCACTCTGCCGGATTTCACGGCAGCACGGGCACAGATGCTCATAATGGTCGTCTGGATGTTGGCGGATATTGCCGAGGCCGCTCCTGGATCAGTACAGTAGAAAAATCTGACCGGATATAATGAGTTTTATTGTGGGACCAGTGTCTATAGCATTGCTATAGGCGCTGGTTTCTATTAACCGGTATATACAATTTCTATGGTGAGGCGTTTAACAGACCTTTATTGGTCCTACGGTAAATAAACACTGATCGAATCAAAGTCTTAGAGAATCCAGCCTATGAGCAGCAGCGAACAGATCGGTCCTCTGTCACCATACCGTGTCCTGGATCTTACCGATGCCCAGGGTGCAGTTTGCGGCAGGATACTGGGTGAGCTGGGCGCGGATGTAATTAAGATAGAGAAGCCTGGTGGTAGCACCGAAAGAGACATAGGCTCTTACTACCATGATATTCAAGATCCCGAAAAAAGCCTCCTATGGTTTGCCTTCAACCACAGTAAGCGGGGAATAACACTTAATCTGGAGACCGCACAAGGAAAAGGCCTTTTCCTGGAGCTGGTCAAAACCGCTCACTTCGTCATCGAATCGTTCCCCCCGGGTTACATGGTAAAACTGGGTCTGGATTACGGGCTTCTGGCGGAGATCAATCCCGGTTTGATAATGACCTCAATAACCGCGTTTGGCCAGACAGGCCCGTACAGAGATTATAAAAGCGCCGATATCATAGCTATGGCAATGGGAGGCTCAATGCAGCTGTGCGGTTATCCCGACCGCGCTCCCCTTACCTGGAGCCTCGAGCTGTCGTGGCCTCAAGCTGGGGCCCAGGCCGCCATGGTGACCATGATCGCTCATTATCACCGTTTGAAAGCTGGTGAAGGGCAGCACATCGACGTGTCCATCAGGGACTGTATCATATGGAGCGCCTATCCCTCGCCACAGAGCTGGGACATGCTTAAAGCAATTGTAGGCCGAACGGGATTCATCATTCCTCGAGGGCATTTGAACATAAGGCTCAACCACCGCTGCAAAGACGGCTATATTGCCTGGATGCCGTGGCGTGGGGAGGTCTCCAAGAAGCTGGCCGAATACATGGAGGAAGAAGGGATGGAGGGTTCTTTCAGTGAGACGGACTGGGACCAGCTAAACGTAGAGGCGTTAAGCCAGGAGCAGATCGACCGCTGGCAGGAGGACCTTGAGAAGTTCTGCCTCACTCATACCAAGTCAGAATTGCACGAAGAAGCGATGAAACGTGAACTAATGCTCTGGCCCATGAACGATATCAAGGGCCTGATGGAAATGCCTCAGCTGCGTGCGCGCAACTTCTGGGTAGACATCGAACACCCGGAACTGGGAGACGCTATCACGTATCCCGGTGCCCCTGTGCAAACCAGCGAGGGTTACTGGCACATCAGGCGCCGCGCACCCTTGATCGGAGAACACAACGATGAGGTCTATATGGAGGAACTCGGCCTCTCGAGGAACGATTATGCCCAGCTACAGCAAGACGCTATCATCTAGTGTTGGAGGTGAACTTTGGGAAGTTCAGCTCTGGCAGGGGTAAACGTGCTCGAGCTGGGCCTGACCGTTACCGCACCCCTGGCGTGCAAAATCCTGGGTATGTTCGGGGCCACGGTGGTCAAGGTAGAAGGCCCACCAGATACTCTCAGGTTTGATCCGCTGAGAATGTATCCGCCCTTTTTCGAGGGCAGTGCCGGGGTAAATCGGAGTGGGGCGTTTGCGGATTACAATGGGAGCACCCTTTCCGCAACCATAGACGCAGGCAATCCTAGTGGGATGGAGTTAATCAGAAAACTAGTCGTTTGGTGCGACGTCCTGGTTGAGAATTTCAGCGCCGGGACGTTGAAACGAATGGGTCTCGATTACGATGAACTGGTCAGGCTGAACCCGGGTATAATACTGGCCATGAGCGCCACAGCCGGTGAGACCGGCCCGGCTGCAACCCAGCCCGGCACAGGGCTTCAGCTTCAATCGACTTCGGGATTCACTCATATATTGGGCTGGCCTGATCGTCCCCCTGTGGGATCTCCCAATGCCTATACCGATTACATAGGCCCCTGGTACCTAGTCGTCGCCATCATCGCTGCACTGGAGCACAGGATGAGAACAGGGCAGGGACAATGGATAGATATGTCTCAACTGGAGGCAGCAGTGACCTTCCTGTCACCCGCAGCGCTGGACTTTACCGTCAACGGGAGGGTGCTCAAAGCACAGGGTAACAAGCGCTTAAATGCTGCGCCCCACGGTGCCTACCAGTGCAAGGGGGATGACCGGTGGTGTGTTATCGCGGTATCCACGGATGATGAGTGGAGGTTGTTCTGCCGTGTGATTGGAAAAACGGACCTGGTCCGGGACACCCA
>CP070819.1:916693-924135 GCA_020344295.1 Dehalococcoidia bacterium
AGTAGATGAGCGTACCGCCTGCATCTGCTACTTCGGAGGTGACCCATCGCCGCAGTTGCCTCATGCCCTGCGCGCTTCCCGGCTCGCGTTGGAAGTCAACAAAGGCAGAATTCTGCGCATCTGCTGGGAGACGAATGGATCGATGCACCCGGCGCTGCTGAGGCAGGCGGCTGACCTCTCGCTTGAAAGCGGAGGTTGCATCAAGTTCGATCTCAAAACATGGGGTGAAGAGTTGCACATCGCCCTCTGCGGTGTTACCAATCTTAGGACTCTTGAGAATTTCCAAATGCTGGCTGAATATACCAGCAGACGTCCAGTGCCGCCGTTCCTTTTTGCCAGCACACTGCTTATTCCAGGATATATTGACGAGCAGGAGGTCTCGGGTATAGCGGCCTTCATCGCTTCGCTGAATCCCGATATTCCCTATGCTCTGCTTGCGTTTCACCCCCAGTTTATGATGAAAGACCTTCCGACTACGTCGAGACGACATGCCGAGGAATGCCTAGAAGCGGCCAAGGCACAGGGGCTGAGGAACGTAAGGGTGGGGAATATCCATCTACTCGGTGACTACTACTAAGCATTGCTAATACGCATAGTGGTAAAATAGAGTTGGAGTATTTAAATGGTGGTGGAGGGGATATATGGAAATCTATCTAGTACAGCATGGCGAGGCGAAGCCCGAAACGGAAGACCCCGAGCGTCCGTTGACGGAGGGAGGTCGAGCCGAAGCCGAATCGGTGGCTCGGTATGTCGCCGGTTTGGGGATTGACATTGTCCGGATTCTCCACTCAGGCAAACTGAGAGCGCAGCAGACGGCGGAGGTATTCGCTCAACACATGAATCCAGGGGAAGGTGTTTCCGAGCGCCAGGGCTTGAGCCCCAAAGACGATCCACACGAGGTGAGACAATTGATCGATAGGGCGGAGAAGCCGCTAATGCTAGTGGGTCACCTGCCGCATTTGAGCAGGCTGGCAGCTCTGCTGGTATCCGGAGATCCCGATAAGGAAGTAGTGACATTCAGGATGGCCGGCATCGTCTGTCTTGGAAAGACCGACTCCGGTTGGGCTGTGAATTGGGCTGTTATCCCTGAAATCGTCGGAGCTTGATCGGGAGAGAGAAGCGATGAGTGTTAGAATTTACCGGAAACCTGAGGTTCACAGCCCAGTCCTGATAGCGTGCTGGCCGGGAATAGGGAACATCGGTGTAATAGCGGTTGATACATTAAGAGGGACGGTAAAAGCTGAGGAATTCGGCGAGATCG
This sequence comes from Dehalococcoidia bacterium, assembly GCA_020344295.1. Taxonomy (GTDB): domain Bacteria; phylum Chloroflexota; class Dehalococcoidia; order SZUA-161; family SZUA-161; genus SZUA-161. The sequence goes on from CP070819.1 coordinate 917,955, forward strand.
AACCCTGGGAATTCTTCTACCCGAGCAAGGTAGTGATCAGAAATGGCGTGCTTAAAGACCTCGTTTTCCCCGCGAGCAAGTTTTACTACGCGAAAACCGATGAGACAGATCTGATCTTCTTCATCGGCGAGGAGCAGCCCACAGAGGCGGGCCGGACCTATGCCGAAGGCGAGAAGGCATACCGAATGGCCAATCTCGTCCTGGACGTTGCCATCGAATACGGATGCCGACGAGTTTATACGTCGGGCGCGGCTGTAGCCCCTATCCACCACACCACAAGGCCCAAGGTCTGGGTGGTCCCCAATTCCGAGAATCTGGTCAGTGAACTGAAAACATACAGGAACACTGTGCTGATGTCGGATATCGAAGGGAGACGGGGACAGGGCAGCATCACCGGTCTCAACGGCCTGTTGCTGGGCGTAGCGAAAAAGAGGGGATTGGAAGCTGTCTGCGTTATGGGCGAGATACCGATATATCTGCAGGGATTCCCTTTTCCATATCCCCAGGCTTCGAGATCCGTACTAGAAGTGATGACCTCCGCTCTACATATTGAAACGGAAATGGAGGGCATCGATGAAATGGTTGCCAAGAGTGAGACCGAGATCAACAGGCTGTATGAGCACTTCCCATCCGAGATGAGAGAACAGCTCGATCGATTGAAATATGTCGCTCATGATGAACCTGCGGAGCCAGGCCCGATAACAGAGGAGGATAAGCAGAAAATCCTAGATGATATAGACAAGTTCTTCAAGAAAGAGCCGAGGGAAGACTAGCATTGACCGAGAAGCAGCCTTATAAAGTCTTCGGCCAGCCGGAATTCGAAAGTTCAACCCTTGTCGTAGGTTGGAGCGAGGATGCCGCCAAACTGGGGAGTAAAGTTACGGACTACCTGAACCGTGAATTGGGAGGTCAGGAGTTCGCTGAAATCGAACCGGATGACTTCTTTCCACTGGGAGGAGTTTCGGTGGAAAACGACATCGCACAGTTTCCCGAAGGCAAGTTCTACCACTGCCCGGGAAAGGACCTGGTGCTTTTCCGAAGCCATCCGCCCCGGTCCGACTGGTATCGTTTCTTAAACTCGGTCCTCGATGTGGCCGAATACTACTGTCATGTAAAAGAGATATATACCGTAGGCGGTATGGTCTACTTGGGCACCCATACCTTTCCCCGCGAGCTGATGGCACTGTCCAACTCCCCGGAGATGACGGCAGTTCTGAGTCAGTACGACCTGGCCCGGGAAATCGACTATGAGAGCCCGCCGGGCCAGAGACCTACATTGAACTCATTCCTGCTCTGGGCAGCGCAGAGGAGACAATTGGCGGCGGCAAGCCTCTGGGTGCCCATACCATTCTATCTGGTGGGAGCGGAAGACCCGCAGGCGTGGGGGAAAGTGCTCGAGTTTCTCGATGAGAGACTTGATCTTGGCATCGATCTCGATGCCATCGATGAAGAGGCTGCGCGTCAGGATAAACGAATAACTATACTTCGATATAACTCACCTGAAATAGACAGCTATATTAACAAGCTGGAAAGCGGCCAGGGCCTTACCCAAGATGAGAGTGAGAGTCTGGTCAAAGCGGTGGAGGAGTTCCTCAGAAGACAATATTGAGCTCATATACTCATAATATTTGGAAGAAGTTACGGATGGCTAAAAGGGACTACTACGAGGTGCTCGGCATTGATAGAGGAGCGGTTAATGCTGCTATCAAGAAGGCCTACCGCAACCTAGCGATGCAATACCATCCCGACCGAAATCCGGGTGATGGTGAGGCAGCCGAGAAAATGAAGGAAGTAAATGAGGCCTACGCCGTTCTCAGTGACAGCCACAAGCGCAGGCTGTATGACACCTACGGGCATGCCGGCTTAGAAGACTACTCCCAGGACGACCTCTTCCGCGGTGTGGATTTCTCCAGCCTGTTCCGCGAGTTTGGTCTCGGAGACATCTTCGGATTCGGAGACAGTATCTTCGACGGCTTCTTCGGCAGGCGCACAACCTCAAGAAAAGGGCCCAGGAAGGGGGCCGATCTCAGATACAACCTGTCGCTGACGCTGGAGGACGTGGCCTTTGGCGTGGAGAAGACCATCGAGCTGCCCCGAACCGATACATGCAAGTCATGTAACGGTACCGGGGCCGAGCCCGGCGGCTTGGAGCAGTGCGACTCCTGTCAGGGCACCGGCCAGATTGTTAAAGAGCAGAGGTCGGGCCACAGTGTATTTCGGCAGATCTCGGGCTGCAGCAACTGCCGGGGCAGCGGCAGTATCGTGAAGGAGGCCTGCAAACATTGCGAAGGTAAAGGCGTTATTCAAGAGATCGAGGAAATGGAGGTAACGATACCCGCCGGCGCGGATAATAGATACGCCATAAGAATCGATGGCAAGGGTGAGCGTGGTGATGACCTGCCGGGCGATCTCTACATCGTCCTTCTTGTTGAGAAACATCCCGTGTTTGAAAGACACGGTGATGATCTGTATGTCCAGAAGGATGTCAGCTTCACTGCGGCTGCTCTCGGTGGAGAGGTAGAGGTACCCAGCCTTGATGGAGATATCACGCTGGACATTCCCGAGGGTACGCAGACAGGCAGCGTATTCAGAATCGATGGGCAGGGAGTTACCCGCCTGGAAGGCACCGGTAAGGGAGATGAGTATGTCATTGTCAGGGTCGTAACGCCGACGGACCTAGGCCAGAAAGAGACAGACCTGCTGAGGAAATTCGAAGAGCTTCGTCGTAAATCGGGGGACAGTGAGCGCTAGCCCCTGCAATTATATACCAGGCAGAGTGTAGAAAAGTGCAGCAAACTGTCTCCAAGAATTGTTGTTCCCTTTTCAAATATATGGATTGGAGCTACTCGTAGACCTTCTCCTCCACTTCCTGAGCGTCTACGGCGTCCCCCTCCACATCCCGGCTTTCCTCGCCCCTCGACAGCAGGTCGCGGTAGTATTCGTGCTGAATGATGAGGTTCATTACCTCATTGGTGCCCGTCCAGATCATGGCCAGCCTGGTATCGCGCAACATGCGCTCGATCGGATATACGCTGGTATAACCGATGCCGCCCATGATCTGCATGGCGTCGTTCACAACCTCCCAGGCAACTTCTGTGGAGAACTTCTTGGATTCGGAAACCATGCGCCTGGCCAGCCTGCGGTTATGCCCTGTATCTATCGTTTTCGCCGTAGCATGCACTAGGGCCATTGCCGCATCGATCTTGGTAACACTGTCGGCGACTTTAAAGCTCACCGCCTGGAAATCCCTGATCCTGCTGCCGAACGCCTTTCTCTTTTCCGAATAGCGGGCGGCGATCTCCAAGGCGCTGCGAGCTGTGCCCAAGATGCCTGCGGCGCTGGTCATCCGCTCAGGGATCATCATTTGATAGAAAATCTGCCCGCCCTGACCTTCCGCACCTATGATATTCTCCTCGGGAACCTTTACATCACGGAACAGGATCCTCCCTGCTCCGCCGCCCCTCGTCCCCATGAGCCCATAGATGTGCTTCACCTCGACCCCCATGTCCTTTTCCACAATGAACAGGCTTAGAGACTCCCTGCTGGGCGCTTCGGGGTTCGTTTTGGCATAGACGAGGAAGTAATCCGCCCCCTCGGCGCCGACTGTGAAGCGCTTCTGCCCGGTTAAATAGTAGTGGCTGTGTTCCTTGCGGGCGACAGTGGTTGCACCGAAGAAATCGGAGCCGCCGCGCGGCTCCGTCAGGGCCTCAGCACAACAGAGCCTAGCCTCGAGAGTTGGCCTCAGGTATTTCTGCTTCTGCTCCTCGCTCCCAAATACCTGAAATGCCTCGCCGCAAATACTGACCAGGGAATAGAGACAACCCAGGGAAAGGGGCAGCACGCCCCCCTCCTCAAGGGCTACTATCTCGTCCTCCCATTTCAATCCCCGGCCACCGTATTCAGGCGGGAAACGGAGGCCGAGCAGCTTTCTTCTTGCTGCTTCCTCCAGAAATTCCTTGGGATATCTAACCCTATCTGCATCCATATCAAGTATCAGCTGCCTCGGGATGCTCTTGACAAGTTCTCTTACCTCATTCTGCAGATCCCTTTGCCTGTCATTCATCATGGCCTCAATCATCTGCGTTAACCTCCCCTCCGCTAATAAGATGATGGTCTAATTATAGCGATGATATGCAAGGCAATCCTAACAGTTCTCCCAATATATATTGCAGCACATCCTTATATTACAATGATGTATATATAATAAGCTTCCTTATCTTCATACACCCGCCAGAATATATTCCTAGGGGCTAGCGCCCTTACATTCCCCCCGCAGATTCAAGAGCGAAGCTCAGAGGAGTATGGGCAGTTATGATTTAAAGCCGTTAAACAAAGTCAACCGTTCAGTTCGTTGACAATTAGCATGGGTGATGGTAGCATTCTGCTAATTTCAGGAGTATTCAGGCAAGCGGAAAATCCTATTATTTCGGATCTTTCAGGTTAGGACTGATGAGCGACACACGTAAAACAAAGAAGCAGCTCGTTAATGAACTTAGCGCGATGCGCCGGCGAATCGAGGAGTTGGAAGCAGCGTCAGATACGGACAGGCCGACGGAGACGCAGACCGGAGACTATGCAGGAAAGATAGATGCACTCGAGACCATTGCCCAGATTGTAAACAACACGATGAACCTTGATGAAATGCTCCGAAGCAGTATGGATCAGGTGATCAAGGTAATGTCAGCGGGTGTATATTGTATATACATATTTGAAGCAACACAAAAGCTTCTCACTTTAAAGGCACATAAGGGAATAGATCAGGAAATAATCGATACTATATCGTCTCTGACATTAGATGAGGAAGAACTCCAGAATCTTCAGCGGTCGAAAGATCCCAGCACTCACCTATCAGAGGTATTGGACGCCGGTAAGATGCGTAAAATATCCAGCGCGTTTGGGACAGAAAATTTAAAAGCAATGGTAACGATGCCGCTTTCGGCTAGAAGGCAGTTACTGGGTGTGATAGTGATGGGCAATCTCGCTGATCCCAAACTGGTTTCTGATGAACTAGAGCTGCTAACAGCTATGAGCAACCTGATGTCGATAGGAATTGAAAATGCGATCCTACAGGGTAAAGCGAGAGAGCTGTCTTTGACTGATGAACTAACGGGACTGTACAATCGCCGCTACTTCTACATTGTTCTCCATAATGAGATGCATCGTGCTCAGCGCTATGGCCCTTCATCATCGATGGTAATGCTTGATATCGATGGATTCAGGGACTACAACGACAAGTTCGGGCACACAGCTGGAGATGGTGCCCTAAAAGCCCTGGCCCAGACACTTATCACAAACCTGAGGCAGACGGATATGTCGTTCCGCTTCGGTGGCGACGAGTTCGTGATCATCCTGCCAGCAACCACTGCCGAAATAGCCAGAGAGATCGTGGACCGCATCAAACTGCATTGGGCACAGGTCAGTAGAGCACAATACGGTACCCAGGAAAGCGCTCTCGGATTGAGCGCCGGAATAGTGCAGTTCCCCCGCGATGCAGACACCGCCGACGGCTTGGTATTGCTGGCCGAAACTACGCTGCGGGGGGCTCGCGATGAAGGGGGAGGTAAATCTATGCTCGCTTCTGAACTGGGGGTAGTAGATTCGAGCCTCGGGGATACTGCTTCCGTAGACCAGATCTACGCTCTGGCAGCAACAGTAGATGCCCGCGACCCATATGCCTCCGGTCACTGGGAGAGAGTCACTGCTACCGCTGACTTGATCGGCAGAGCAATCGGACTCTCGGCAGATGAACTGAACACCCTGCACGCGGCTGCGCTATTACACGATATCGGTAAGGTAAATATACCTGACCAGATAATAACCAAGGCAGAAAAGCCGACGGATAGCGAATGGGAAATTATTAAGAAACATTCTGTGGAAGGAGCAAGGATCGTAGGTAATATCGGAGAGCTATCAAAGCTTGCCCCCATCATTCGACACCACCACGAGTCATATGACGGCACAGGATACCCTGATGGACTCAGGGGCGAGGACATACCTATCGGGGCAAGAATCGTTCACATTGCCGATGCTTATGACACTATGACCACGTTCCGTCCCTACAGGAACACCATTTCCTACAAAGAAGCGTGCAACGAACTGAGGCAATGCGCAGGCAGCCAGTTCGATCCCGAGCTTGTTGAGGCGTTCATAACAGCAACGGAAAAAAATCTCGGTGCAGAAT
>CP070819.1:924235-930705 GCA_020344295.1 Dehalococcoidia bacterium
AGCTTATTCTCAAGCCACGCCTGCTTGCTCTTACTAGTTTCCATCTAAACTCCTTCTACCCTGAGTAACATCACACTCAGAAAAAGTGTAGCTCATAATGGCAGTTAGTGTCAATTAGAGAGGTAGCGTTCGAAAAGCATTAGCATAGGTTGATGCATAGCCTCTGCAAAGTTGAGGCAATCTGATATAATTCATGGGAATGCCCGCGGTACATCGAGATGGATTCGTGGACTAAGTCGTATCAGGGCATTCCACAAACGAAAGATAAATAATCTATAGAAGGGGCCCGGGTACCAATCGTGTTGTCTCGGGCCAAAGGAGGGGGAAATGGCAGAGAGCGTGTACAAGGTGATCGAGCTGATCGGGACCAGCACAGAGTCGTGGGAGAAAGCTGCCGCTGCCGCTGTGATGCAGGCTTCACAGACACTGCGTGATCTTCGAGTGGCCGAGGTCGTTGAGCTAGATATGCGTCTCGATGAAGGCAAGATTCTCAGCTACCGCGCTAAGGTCAGGATCTCGTTCAAATACCACGGTGCAGAGGCGTGGTGGGAAGACACCAAGCTGTAGAGTGCCCATTCTGATATAATGGGTTCGCACTGAGAAGAATGGTAATGTCGTCATTCCCATAACAACAGAATCGATGTTACCATGGGATCGGCAGCACTGCTGTTATATTAGTCAGAAAGGCACTTGATAGTGTGTCCATGGAGCGAATAATATCAGCCAAGCCCAGGGAAGAGGATGCCGTCCTCGATAAAGGCCTGCGCCCCAGGCAGCTTGTCGACTTCGTCGGTCAGGACAAGGTCAAGGACAACCTCAGTATCGCTATGGCCGCTGCTCGGGGCAGAGAGGAAGCCTTAGATCATACACTACTCTACGGACCACCAGGCCTAGGCAAGACAACCCTAGCGTATATCATCGCGGCTGAGATGGGCGTGAACATCAAGATCACCTCAGGCCCTGCAATAGAGCGTCCCGGCGACCTCGCCGCCATTATTACCAATCTGGGCAAAGGCGATGTTCTGTTCATAGATGAGATACACCGTCTGCCGAGGGTGGTCGAGGAGGTTCTGTACCCGGTGATGGAGGATTTTGCCCTTGACATAGTCATCGGCAAAGGGGCAGGCGCGAAGAGCCTCAGGTTGAACCTGCCCCGCTTCACACTAGTCGGAGCGACGACACGCTTCGCTATGCTGAGCCCCCCTCTCAGAGAGCGGTTCGGGGCGGTATACAGGCTCGATTTTTATGGTCAGGATGCCATAGAAATTATACTGGAGAGATCGGCTCGGCTGCTGGGCTTGCAGGCTGATGGGGATGGACTTGAGGAGATCGCCAAACGCGCCCGCGGTACTCCCCGCGTGGCTAACAGGCTGCTCAAGCGCGTCAGGGACTATGCCGAGGTTATGGCTCAGGGAGTGATTACCAAGGAAGTGTCCCTGGAGGCTCTTGCGAGGCTTGAAGTGGATTCTATCGGGCTGGACGATGTCGATCATAAGATCCTGCGTACTATAGTGGAGAAGTTCGGTGGCGGGCCCGTGGGGCTTGATACGATCGCTGCCGCCATCAGCGAGGAGGCGGATACTGTCATGGATGTCTATGAGCCCTACCTGCTGCAGTTGAGCTTTCTGGACCGAACGCCCCGGGGCAGGGTGGCCACGCGCTTCGCCTACGAACACCTCGGCCTGGAATACGGCAAAGACAAGCCCGAACAGCCCAGCCTCTGGTGATCAAACGCTATTCTACGGGCGAATAAATGACTTCTGTTCTTCTTCATACCTGCTGCGGCCCTTGCGCTAGCTATGTGGCGAAATCTCTGCGGGAGCAGGGTGAGGAGGTCACCGCCTTCTGGTATAACCCCAACGTCCATCCGTTTAGAGAACACCAGCGCCGTCTGGAGGCTATGCAGACGCTGTCCCGTGTAACAGACCTGCCCCTGGTTATTGATGAAGGTTATGACATGCTCGAGTACTTCCGGGCCGTGGTCGGCCATGAAAGCGACCGCTGTCCCGACTGCTATCGGCTGAGGCTTTCCCGGACCGCTGAGGTCGCTTATCGTAAGGGATTCGATGCCTTCACAACCACCCTGCTGATCAGCCTCTACCAGAACCACGAGCTTCTACATGAGATAGGTGAGGCGCTGGGAGATGAGTTTGGGGTAGAATTTCACTACGAGGACTTCAGGCCAGGCTTTCGCGAGAGTCACAGCATGTCGAAGGAACTTGGCCTCTACCATCAGGGATACTGCGGCTGCGTCTACAGCGAGTGGGAACGCTACGGCAAGGTGAAGATCTAAAGACAGTTTCATTGTAGGTAGGGTGCGGCTCCGCCCAACCCGCCCTAATCCCCGATGATCTTGACCAGGACGCGCTTGCGGCGGCCGCCGTCAAACTCGCCATAGAAGATCTGCTCCCACGGGCCGAAGTCGAGCTGCCCATCTGTGATCGCCACAACTACCTCACGTCCCATGACCTGCCTCTTGAGATGGGCGTCACCGTTGTCCTCTCCGGTACGGTTGTGGCGGTAACGGCTCACCGGCTCGTGCGGGGCCAGCCCTTCCAGCCAGTCTTCGTAGTCCTGGTGAAGGCCGCGTTCGTCGTCGTTGATGAAGACCGACGCGGTGATGTGCATGGCATTGACCAGCACAAGGCCCTCCGTGATGCCACTTTCAAACAAACAGTCCTGAACCTGGGGAGTGATGTTAAGGAAAGCCCTACGTCCGGGCACATTGAACCACAACTCCTGTCGGTAGCTTTTCATGACTGCCAGCCCTCCAATACCATTTCAATTACTCTAAATATAGAACCTCGATGCCTTTGGTTTTTATACACGCCAAAGGCAACATCGGATATTATGACCGAATCGCCTCGTTCGGGCAATCTCTTCGTGTGGTTTGGTCCCGCCCGTGGGAACTTCGCTCCCAGGTTCATATGGTAATTATGTGAGGATAGCTACCAAACACTAACTGGGGCAGGTGGGCCACCACCTCGCCATTCGTTGTCTCATCTTGCCATTTCTGCTAGAATTAACACGCTTTGAACACATCGGAAACTCCTATGTTGCCCCTCTGGCGCGAAGGAGACATAATCCTTGGACTCTATGAAGTGCGCGGCGTCGTCGGTAACGGTAACTTCGGCACTGTCCACAGGGTCTACCATCTGGGCTGGCGCAAAGAGCTGGCGGTGAAATCTCCCAGCGAGGAAACGCTGGTCAACGATCGCTACCTGGATGTGTGCCTTGATGGAGCTCGTACCTGGGCGAATCTGGGAATCCATCCCAATATCGTTACCTGCTACTACGTTCGCGAAATCGACGGCATCCCTCGAATCTGTATGGAGTATGTGGAGGGGCAGAGCCTGGGAGATAAACTCGCCGAAGGCATAGACCTCAATCAGGCCCTTGACTACGCTATACAGATCTGTACTGGTATGGCTCATGCCCAGAAGCACGGCGTGATCCATTGTGACCTCAGACCGGAGAACTGCTTCATCACTGCCAATGGCACTCTGAAAATTAGCGACTTCGGATTGGGTGCTGTTGAGGAATTCGCGGGCGATGTCGAAAGCTGGATGAAAGCGCTTCAGTATGTAGCGCCCGAGCGGTGGCGCCTGGGAGCAAAAGTGGCATCTGCAGCAGACATCTTCTCCTTCGGTCTGATCCTCTATGGAATGGTCCGCGGGGAAGGACAGGCTGATTCGATGGAGGAAGCCCTTAGCGTCGGTATGGTGGATAAGGCACGCGCAGATGCGACTATTCCGGACGGGCTGAGTACACTTATCAAAGACTGTCTTCGAGAGGATCCGGAGGAGCGCCCTCTGAGTTTCGATTGGCTCGAAGAGCGCCTTCGTGAAATATACCGGGAGGTCACGGGCAGTTCCTATATCAGCGAAAATGTCGAGGCACATGCCCTCCAGGTTAGTGATTACAACAAGAGAGGCGCCTCCTTTTACGATATAGGGTTGAAAGATGACGCTTTGAAGTCCTTGGAGGATGCCGTCAGGGCCGATCCCTCGCATCTTGATTCCGGATATAACCAGTCTCTTCTGCGGTGGGGGAGCGGAAAGATGACCGATAATGAGGTCATAAGGTGGCTGGAGATGAAAGCGGAGTCACATGCCGGCGAGTGGAGGCCATTTTATCTTTTAGGACTGGCTAATATCGCACGGAGGGACGCCGCCGCTTCCGAAGCTGCTCTTAAGGAGGCACTGAAGCTTGTCTCGGCCGATGGCAAGGTGAAAACAGTAATGGAGGAGGTGGAGAAGGCCAGGGATAGCTGGCCGCGCTTCCTGCTCACTCTCTCCGGGCACGAACACGCTGTTAACTCAATAGCTATCTCTGCTGACAGCAGGTTTGCCATATCTGCGAGCGATGATAAAACCCTGCGCTATTGGGACCTGTTAGCGGGAGAATGCCGCCGTATCCTGAAGGGGCATGAACGTGCGGTTAACGCCGTGGACATGTCTGCCGATGGAAGGTTCGCGCTGTCCGGGAGTGACAATAAGACCCTGCGCTACTGGGACCTCCGCACTGGCGAATGCCTCCGCGTACTCACAGGACATGATCGCGCAGTTAATTCGGTTGCTATCACTCCCAACGGTGGTTACGCTGTCTCGGGGGGCGACGACAAGACCGTGCGTCACTGGGATCTTGGACAGGGTGATTGTATTCTGGTTCTAAAGGGTCATGAGCGAGCGGTAAATTCGGTTGCAATCTCTGCTGATGGCAGAATTGCAGTCTCTGGTAGCGACGATAAAACCCTGCGCTGCTGGGACCTGAATAACGGGGAGTGCCTGTTCTCACTTATAGGTCATGAGAGAGCAGTAAATTCAGTGGCCGTCTCTGCTGATTGTAGATTTGCGCTCTCCGGTAGCGATGACAAAACCTTGCGTTACTGGGATCTGGGCACCGGTGAGTCCCTGCGCATACTGACGGGTCACGAGGATGTGGTTTCGTTTATCGCTATTGTTTCTGAAGACAGATTCGCATTTTCCAAGAGCAAAGACAAGACAATTCGCATGTGGGAGCTGGCCACCGGGGCATGCCTGCACACGATAGATCTCCATGACCGCGGCGGCATCTCGGCAGCCGTCTCTCCAGATGCCAGATTTGCCGTTGTATGCAGCGACGACAAAGACCTGGGACTCTGGTATCTGGGTGGTGTGGAGTCGCTGCGGCTCCCCCTGGTGGTGGAGCAGGTTGATAAAGTTGAGAGGGATGGAGTTCACTCATATGATTTCACAGTTCTCAAAGAGCGTGTGTTGGAATGCATGAACAGCCGGAACTGGAGGGGTGCTGCCGAGTACCTGCAGCGGGTGCGGGCATTCCCGGGATATGAACGCCATCCTGAGGTCATGAATCTATGGCACGAGACCGGAATCAAGGGGGTGCGCAAGGCATTCAGTGAGTGCTGGACCAAATGCATACTGAAAGGACACGAGGATTGGATTAAATCTACCGCTATTACCAGTGATGGCAGGTTCGCTCTGTCCGGGAGTGACGATATGACCGCGCGCCTCTGGGACCTGAGCACGGGGGAAGCTCTTTATGTTTTCACGGGCCATCAAGATAGTATCAATTCCGTAGCTGTCTCCTTCGACAGCAGACTGGCCCTGTCGGGCAGCCATGACGGCAACCTGCGTCTGTGGGGCCTAAGGACAGGAGAGAGCCTCGGCATCGTCGGGCATCATGAAAAATGGGTTAGTTCCGTGGCCTTCCTTCCAGGCAGCATGCTGGCACTATCGGGGAGTGATGACAGGACTATCTGCCTGTGGGATATCAAGACAGGGGACAGGCTGCGAGTTATCAAGGGCCTGGAGAGCGAGGCCCGGGCTATAGCCGTCTCTCCCGATGGAAGATTAGTGATTTCAGGAAGCGATGACAGTATCATACACCTGTGGGATTTGAGCACGACCTGGTGCATGCTTCATTTCGAGGGACATGAGAGCTGGGTGAGTTCTGTTGCCATATCACCCGACGGCCGGTGCGTTCTGTCAGGCGGACTTGACAACACCCTGCGCCTCTGGGACATGAAAACTGGAGCATGCGTGCGCATATTCAGAGGGCACGAGGACTGGGTCAGGTGCGTTGCCATCTCGCCGGATGGCAGATTCGCCCTGTCGGGAAGCCCTGACAAGAACCTGCGTCTCTGGGACCTCAGGACCGGCGAATGCCTGCACATTTTAAAGGGGCACGAGGACTGGGTCAGCTCTGTTGTATTCTCGCCCGATGGCCGGTATGCTCTGTCCGGGAGTCACGATAATACGTTGCGTCTCTGGGAGTTCGATTGGGCATATGACTTTCCCACTGAGGTTAACTGGGGTGAAGGCGCGGCTCCCTATATAGAAACCTTCCTTAAACTGCATACACCGATCGGCCCCGACCGTGTGACACGTCAGGGCAGGCCAGTCTGGAGCGAGAAGGACTTTAACCGGCTTCTGCATGAGCTCTCGCTGAGGGGATACGGCTGGCTCAAG
>CP070819.1:930805-939547 GCA_020344295.1 Dehalococcoidia bacterium
AGGGCACAGTTTGATATGCAAAAGCGGGGCACCCGCTTTTAATCTCCTCGGGACAGCGGGTGAGCTCCCAACAGGGTGTCTTATCTTCCCAGAAGCCCTCTTTAGGCTCCAGCTTCAACCTACCCTTAGTTTCGGCGATAAACTTATCTACCTTGTAAAGGTCCTGTGAAGTCGTCAATCTTCCTAGTATCTCCTCAATTTCCTTCGCAATCTTGGACTTCAATTCCTCGTCATTGTTGAACTGATTGATCCGGCTGCCGAAGACTAAGGCATGATCTAAGGTGGCTGATACGTCAATCTTTGAAGGCGACTTTTTAAGCACTTCTTCAACCACTAGAATGATAGATTGTGGTTCTTGAAGAGCATCAATAACAATGACAGGCACATCGCTGAACTGGGGATTGTCGCTGAACCACTTATTTAGGAGAAAAGCATCTCTTAAGGGCATTATGTTGCCGAGCAGGACAGCATCGGGCTTTTGCTTTTGCGCTGCCTTTTGTGCTTGAATCCTGTTGGTAGCTACGGATATAAAGTAAGTCTCGTGTTGAAAAATAATCTCTAAGCTCTCTGTGAATTCAGGGTCGTCGTCCACGATCAGGATTCTTGGCCTGTTTTTCACTTCTAGCCTCCAATCTGCCGTTCTAAGCTTGCATGGCATCTAAAAATTATCGATTTTTCGCTGCCAGGTTTTCGACAGATCTGACCCGGGCGTTTATGCCTCTGCCAACTAACTCCAACTCTATAGGTTCACCAGCACCATGTTTTTTATAAACGCGGCATACCTGGCAGATGCTGGTGTCATCACCTCTGGCTCCATAGTCATCGAGTTTGCAGTAAGTACCCTCGATCTTCCAGCAGGGCAGAGTTTGATAGGTAAAAGCGGGGCATTCATTTCTGATCATCTCCGGGCAATGGGTCATCTCCCAGCAGGGAGTCTTTTCCTCCCAGAAGCCCTTGGTTGGCTCTAAGACAACCTTACCCTTTACCTCTCCAATAGCCTTCTCTATCTCAGCGATGTCCGCCAGCGTTGTTACACTCCTCAATATCTCTTCCACCTGCTCCACGATTTTCGTCTTCATTGTTCTGTCCTCCTTTCCGGCTTGCCTGGTATTGGGGCTTATCAGCCTCTCGGATCACTCTGCTCTGTCCCGTCCATTCTTATTCTTTCTGATTACATTTAATATCATGCCGTATTTGTTTTCATCCGCCTTGGCACCTATTTTACAGTTTGCTATTACGAAACAAACTCAAACACTAGCTGAGCCTTCATAACTAGGCATTTATGCTTATCAACTGTATAACGCCAAAGGATAATGATTGAGTGCAATTCATCCATTAGTGTAAGAAAATGAATGCCGACTGCGTTTGGGTTGTTCTAGGTTGAGGAACGCTAATATATTGGATAATTGACTGGCGTCTGGTGAAAGTTGTAAAGGAGTGCTTGGAATATTAGCGTAAATTGAATTAAGCGAGGTCGATAATTATCAGGTACAAGAGTTAAAAAGCTCTCGGCATTTATCCCTGGATGAACTTGTTCCATTAAAGAATCTGGCAAAATCCTCAATCTTGCCGCTTATCGGCGAATATAAAGTGATGAACGTAATGAACGCTAAACTTCCGTGTCGATGCCTCTGTCTCCTTTTTTACATCCCAGCGAGCCTCTTTTCTTAATAACTGCAATGCGACAGTATCATATCCTAGCTGTCAGTTAGTGCTAGGCAAGGGACCCAGCCTTCATGTCCCTCTCCATAGTGTATCTTAGCTCGTAAAATTAAAGAGTCGTCCGTGTTTTTCTGCACCTCAAGCACAGTCACGTTAATAGGCGTCGTTATCTCATCCACAACAATTGCGCCATCGAATGAGGGCTTGGGCTCACTCCAAATACGTACACTTCCATTGCACTTATAAAGGATCTCGTCGTTGATTGATGCTCTGTAGGGTTTGACAATTTCTATTATATTCATGCCTGATACCTCCACACATCTGCCTGATTATTAGATATACAGTTTTAATTACTTCTAATATCTCTTGCAGAACGCGCACAATTGAATTTTATTGTCACCTTCCTGTTCACTTAACTATCAGCCCTGCAGACGATCGAATCGGCATCAAGGATGGCAAATTTCGCTTGGGTGCGGTATCTTGATTATTTCTGATTAGCTCATACGATCAAGCTAACTCCAGCAGGCAGTTGTGGACGACCCGCATACCTCCCCCCTCATTGTCGTCCGCAACTGCCTGTTTTTTAGGGACTAGTCCCGCCTACGATTTATCCTCCTATTGCACATACCAAAATCGACCGAACATTCAGCCGATTTTATAAAAATGTCTGGAGTGGGATCCTATGTAATATAAGTATCATTGAATAACATTAGGGCACCACTCTATTCTATAAGCCCAGACTATTCCAATTGGCGGGGGTACGAGGTGGCCCGATCGGTCAATCTGATTGGAGTTGCCCGTGTACCCCAGTTGTTTTGACTGCCATCTCCTACCCCCTGTTGCATATTACCCGGTATACTAAAAGGCCAACTAGGGCTCTAATACTTGTTCTCCATTGATAAAAATGCCTAATATACTGAACACACCTCCGCATTTATGCGTGGCCAGTAAACTGCGAAAAACTCGGCTATGCTTTTTCTAAACCTTCAACAGTCAAGCAACAGTGCCATTAATAGATTAACCCTTCTTCAGCGATTCTAGTGCACACTAGAACTCTATTTAGATTATAAGAAAAGGCTACAGCCTAGAGTTATTACAGGCAGATATATGTGGAGATTCCCAAATCACCTATTTCATAAAAAACCAATTATGCAACGAATAAATGAGCACATACTACAGAACGTGGATAGAAGCCACGTGACTAGCGGGCTCATCTCTAAGTCCCACCCACCATCACCTTAGGCTTAACCTTTACCCGCTTTGGATTTATCTCGCTGGCCTTGGGAGAGTTAAAGTCAATAGGCCATTTTCAAATGATGCCACTGCCTTGTCACTACGCACATGTATAGGAACAGCTATGGTATGACGAAATTTTCTGTGATGGTTCCCTATGGCAGAGCAGCTCTCAAGATTAACCTCTTGATCTGCTTCGTGCTCGTCTTGGCTAGTTTTCATATTGATAACGTCACTGATGATGGAGATATCTATATCCTCTATTTTGACTCCGGGCAGGTCAACTTTCACTATCGCAAAGTTAATGTGGGCCTGGGTTTGCTACAGAAAAGCCTCATCTTTGAGAAGCTTCCAACCTACTATATCCATAGCAAACTTCCTCTTCTCCAGCTGTTTTTTATCGGCAATCGCCAATAAAGTCAAAATAGCGCTTTCACAGCACGTAGTAATTGTCTGCCTTGTCTCACGCATGCATATATGAATACTATATATTTCCCTAAGGATTACGCAGCGCTGTAACGCCTGCTTGCAGGTGTAGGAAAGGCCCGATAATTCAAGCCCCGCAGCGCCTTTATGCCCAGATCAAACGAGAAATAAACGGGCGAAAATGCTTGCCTAAGAGCGGTATTAAGACTCAAGCCAACTCATGGAGCAGATTGATACGATTATGGTAGGGAGTGAATGTTTGGAGAGCTTGCCGGCGTTATGTGATATTAAAGGCTCCTGGGGCGATGAAACTGGGTACGTAATGAATTAGATATGAAAGCATATTTTCTATTTACCGCAAGCGGGCCTGTAGTGATCCTAACCTCATATAATTCTATAAGACATCCTGAACTATTGGAAAAACTCCAAGCCAAGGGATTCGACAAGTTCGTGGCTCATGAAGTATCTATTGAAGATACCAAAGCAAGGTACGGGGGGCACTTTGACGTGGTATGCACCGATCTGCACGAGAGCGACCATTTGCGTGTACTGGACTATAACGGTCAGCGTGCTTACAAGAACTTTCGCTTCAATGAGTTAGGCCCCCCAATCTATTGCGAGCCGGAATAGCTCCATACAATGCTAGAGGGAGAGACCCATTTGAGCCAACTAAGTACCCTTATCACAAAAGAAGAAATCGAAAATAGAGTTGCCGAGCTTGCCGCGGAGATAAGGGAAGATTATCTCGGGAAAAACCCTCTTCTCTTAGGCATACTCAAGGGTAGCTTTGTTTTCATGTCCGACCTGATACGTAAGCTGAACATACCTCTTGAGATTGAATTCATCAGATTGTCAAGCTATGGAGCGGGTAAAGAGCCATCGAACAGAATAAGACTGGTTCATGGAATCAACGTCCCTTTAAAAGATCGACACGTTCTTATTATTGAAGATATTGTGGATACCGGTCTCACAGTTCGATATCTACATGACTACCTCAATAGAAAAAGGCCGTCATCAATCAAGCTATGCACTCTATTCGACAAGCCCTCAAGAAGAGTGGTGGATGTTACAGTCGATTATCTGGGTTTTAAAGTCCCCGACACCTTCGTTGTTGGCTACGGTATAGACTTCGACGAGAAGTTCCGGTACTTGCCCGATCTGTGCATAATGGAGGGTCAAGTATGAGTTTATGGGAACTTATAGCCGTGGCCAGAGGCGGTGTCCCGGCAGACCTGCTATTGACCAACGCAAATGTGATAAATACATTTACTGCCGAGATTGAGAGGAGCAATGTCGCAATATTTGGGGGAAGGATTGCCGGCATTGGGGACTATCAAGTTGGTAAAGAAATTATAAATCTGGAGGGGAAATATCTCTCACCAGCTTTAATAGATGGTCATGTTCATCCAGAAAGCTCAATGCTACATATCAGGGGGTATGCTGAGGCGGTGGTACCTCGAGGCATTTCTGCCATAGTAACCGATTTTCACGAAATCGCTAATGTCAGAGGGCTTAGAGGCGTAAGATACATGCTTAATTGCGCCAAACCTCTGCCACTAGATGTATATTTAATGGTTCCTTCCTGCGTCCCATCGACAGACTTGGAGACACCAGGTGCACGACTTGGACCAAGGGACATAAAATCGGCACTATCGTGGGAGAACAGTATAGGGCTCGGAGAGGTAATGAATTTCCCTAGAGTGCTTACGGCAGATGAGTTAATACAACACAAGATACTCTTTGCATCCGAAAAGCTGATTGATGGTCATGCTCCGGGACTGAGAGGAAAAGATCTCAACGCTTATATTGCTTGCGGCATTCGGTCTGACCATGAATGCACATCACTTGATGAGGCAAAAGAGAAGATTAATCGCGGCATGTATGTAATGATTCGAGAGGGTTCTTCGGAGAATAATCTCAGTGAACTACTGCCGCTTGTTAACGATAAGACCTATAAAAGGTGCATTTTTGTGGTTGACGACCGAACATGCGATGACCTCGTAAACGAGGGCGATGTTGATGCTGTGGTGAGGAAAGCAATAAAACTGGGGCTTGATCCCATCCGCGCTATTCAGCTGGCAACAATAAATCCTGCCGAATATTTTAGGTTCCGAGGCCTCGGGGCGATATCCCCTGGATATTTTGCTAACCTTGCGGTGGTCAGCGATCTAGCGTCCTTCGAAGTGGAGAAGGTATTCTATCATGGAGAGCTTGTCGCGGAGAATGGCCAACCGCTTTTCCCCCCCACGGTACGTGTGGATAATGAAGATATAACACATACGATGAATATTAAGGACTTCGACATTGAATCTCTCCGGTTACCTGCTTATACAGGGGAATCCGTGACCATAGAGATCATCCCTGACCAGATAATTACGAAAAGGGTTGAAAAAAGGGTGAAGGTAAAGGACGGACTTGTGCAACCTGATATCGACCAGGATATACTCAAGCTGGTTGTGATCGAAAGGCACAAGAGCACGGGCAACATCAGCGTGGGTCTGGTAACAGGATTTGGGCTGAAGATGGGAGCGTTAGGATCATCCTTTGCTCATGATTCGCATAATATTATTGTAGTTGGGACAAATGATCAGGACATTTACATCACCGTCAAAGAGATTGAGCGCTTGCAGGGTGGACTGGTTGTGACCGCCAATGGCGAGATACGGGGGGCATTGCCATTACCTGTAGCTGGGTTGATGTCCAATGAACAACCTCAAACTGTAGTAAACAAACTGGAGAAGCTAAAGATGCTTGCACGAGAGCTGGGCTGCAAGCCGAGTCATCCATTTGCCACCCTATCACTTCTGTCCCTCCCCGTAGTTCCGGAATTGAGGCTCACTGATCGAGGGTTGGTCGACGTAATAGACTTCACACTGATTAATTAATAACCGATTGTGCTTCTTCTGATGACAACACAGCTTCTAACAAGGTTTCAACAGCTGTGAAAGTCTGTTCCTACCTTGTTATTTCCATGCTCCCGCCTAAAGGTATAGCCATGCTCGCTTGATTGCGATGTTGTGGTAGTGAACACCGCTCTATGATTAATGATCCCTCTGCCCGTCTTCGAGTTTTGATATGCCACAACGTACTCATGTGAAGCGAATGTCGATCCTGCGTGGCTAATGCCTAAATTGCTTATAAACCTAGCATAGAAACAGGCACAACTACCCTAGTTGAATCCTATCAGAAAATGAAATAATACAAAGGCAGGAGCAAAATATATCTGAGCGATGAGGTATTAAAATGGTTGCCAGGTTGCATAAGGGTAAAAACTACGATGTAGATGAACAGGGATTCCTACTTAACTTCAATCAATGGGACGAGGATTTCGCCACATCAATGGCGACAAAATGCGGTCTTTCCGAAGGTCTCCTAGAGAAACACTGGGCTGTGATTCGCTTCATTAGGGATTCATTCCATAAAAAAGGGAAATGCCCACTCGTTTATGAAACATGTCGAGCTAATAATTTGACATGGTCGGGACTCAGGGATCTCTTTCCCACAGGATATCTCAGAGGTGCGTGCTTACTGGCTGGTATAACCTATCAGGCTCGTATCGTGAACTACTATGGAGAACCAGAGCATATACTGCCTGCGATAAAGAGTGAAGTCAAACCAAGAGAGAAGACCTATCTGGTAGATGTTGATGGATTCCTTATAAATCCTTCCGAGTGGGACGAACAATATGCTGCAAGGAAAGCTGATGAACTGGAAATACGGGGAGGACTTATGGGGAAGCACTGGCAGATAATCCATTTTCTCCGCGAAAGCTACGAGATGAAAGGTTTTGTTCCGACAGTATACGAGTGCTGTGAATCGAATGGTCTCGAATTGGATGATCTTGCTGAGCTCTTTCCATCTGGATACCACCGAGGTGCTGTAAAAATCTCAGGCTTGCGTGTCAGATGAAAGCAACAGTTACCACCTTAGACGGGAAAAGTGTGTTACTACTGAGAAATTCTTGATGTGTCAAGTTGCTGAACCAAGTCTCATGTGAGCGAAGATACTCTTCAGACAGTTTGACAGACAATTCTCGTCCTCCCTCCATCAGTACGCACGGATCATTGACTGTCTTCCATGGTACACCTAACAACAGGGAAATGATCGTTTCCAGGGATGCGGAATAGCTTTACCAAAGGACAAAATGCTTAGAGTTGTCCCGGCTAACTCAGGTATATAGGAATTATATTCTCTATTTCAAAGTGTCTCTCGATAGGAAAGAAAGACCTGCTGTTCGATAAATCGAATCTTTGCACGTCGCAAATCAAGGTGAAATGCCTATTGCGAAAATAGGCACCAAGGCGGATGACGCTGCAATCCAGATTTGGTTGAATAACGTTACGGATTAGAAATTCGGAGTAATTTATCCAAGCATTTTGAACAAACTGCGAGTCCGCGTTGCAGATGAGGTGAGAAGGGAGGTGGAAGAGGACATGGAGGCGAGGATGAGAGAACTATTGGATGAGATGCTCAAGGAGGCCAGTACTGAACAAGAGCTTGCAGAAATCAGCAGGATGATTGAGGAAGCGAAGGGAAAGCTGAGGCTGAAAGAAGATAATAGAGGCTTCTGGGAGGGTAAAACAGCCTGTTGGGAGATGATTGCTTGTCCACCAGAAATTAAGCGCTTTTGTCCTGCATCTTCGTATCTGGCAAATCCTTGTTGGGAGTTAGAAGGGACATATACCAAGCTTTCTGACGATGGTATGAAAGGCGATGACACTCAAATCTGCGAGAATTGCCGGGTATATAAGAAATGTGGCGATGGTAAACCAATACGAATTCAAATCCTCGGTAGGGGGATTAACATCAGTTCATTTATTGCCGATTTATCGAGCAAAGATGGACAGGTACGCAAGAATGCACGCATGTTCTTAGTAGCGATTGGTGGACCAGCCGTACCTATTCTAATCAAAGCTCTAGCGGACCCGAATAAGCAGGTGCGATGGGAGGCGGCTTACTCCCTGGTCACCATACGTGATTCAGCAGCAGTGCATGCTCTGGTGAGAGCTTTAGAAGATGAAGTGTTCGATGTACGCTGGCTTGCTGCCAAGGCTTTAATCGCTCTTCGTGACGAGGCCTTGGTTCCGCTATTACAAGCTGTAATGGATCACCCAAATTCGACTTGGCTGCGCCAAGGAGTTCATCATGTTTTCCAAGAAATCGGTGTAGGAGCCAAAAGCGAACTGTTGCAGCCATTGATGTTTGCGCTGGAGCATCCCTGCGCGCTGATAGCGCCGCTCACCGTACGTACTGCTATTGATACGATTACACAATCGAGGCAGCACCGCGTTGTTCGAAAGGTTCGATGTGATCGGAAAAAAAACTTTGTACTTTCTCGAGTTTGAATATTCAGCGACCGTCCAAGACATCGCTGTTAGATATGGGATGGCTTTGGCTTATTAAGGCTAGAGATATAGGGTA
>CP070819.1:939647-945265 GCA_020344295.1 Dehalococcoidia bacterium
CGGGAACGGGTGCTTTCAGCGACGGCATCAGCGGCCTCGATCCTGGTGTTACATACCATTTCAGGGCCAAGGCTGTAGGCGACGGTACTGCCTACGGCGGTGATATGACCTTTACCACCAGCTCATCAGGACCGACAGTGAGTACCAGTTCAATCAGTGGTGTAACCCCCACTTCAGCTATAATGAGCGGTACGTTAAATGATATGGGTACAGCAGGATCTGTTGATGTATCCTTTGAGTGGGGGCTCACTACAAGCTATGGCAGTGAGACTACCCCTCAAACTATCACAAGCACGGGCACATTCAGTGACACGATCGGTAGCCTTGCTCCTGACACCACGTACCATTTCAGGGCAAAGGCTGTTGGTGATGGCACGTCCTACGGCGATGACATGTCCTTCACAACTCTGGGATATATTGAACTTGAGGGCATTGGATGGTGTACTTCCTGGGGATCTATCATCGATGTCTCTCTAAGTGGGAACGTGACGATGG
Source organism: Dehalococcoidia bacterium (assembly GCA_020344295.1). Classification (GTDB taxonomy): domain Bacteria; phylum Chloroflexota; class Dehalococcoidia; order SZUA-161; family SZUA-161; genus SZUA-161. The sequence goes on from CP070819.1 coordinate 940,143, forward strand.
TCGCAAGAACACACGCTTCACCGGGATTCTCACTGCACATGGTCGGTAGTTTTACCATGCACACGCCAAATGGCTCGGATGAGACTGTTGATGTAGATCTGTATGGAAACAGAGTGAGGTCGCTATTTTACTTGAGTCAAGAGACGACGGGGAAATCGATCAATATATCAGGAAGCTGGATCGATGCTGACTCCGGTGATTACTACATTTATGGCAGCGGCGTGTTTTCGCTTCCCAATCCCGATGGTGAAGTCCTGAAAACTGCCATGCTCTGCTTTGTCATGCTCCGAACACCTGGCGTAGATGTTCCTGATCCGGAAGGGGGTACCTTTGTAATGGATATGGAGTCTATCGTCGCCAGATTTACCAGATTGATCGATAGATTGTGGGACAGCTTGATAGGGACGGGTTTCAGGGAACTGCTCAGCAGTATCATTGCTCAATTATCTATTATGATAGCTGCGTTACGTGATGCGCTGGGAGGATCTTACATACCGTAGGTGCAAAATGGAATTAGATGCCGCTACTATTATGCTGCTACTCGCTGTGCTGATTGGGGGCGCCGCACTTGCTGCACCCTTTGTATTTATCACATTAGCAGCCTTTGTCTATTTTTGGGTTCATGCTTACCCTTGGCTTAAGATGGTGGGCAAGTGGGCAGCAAAGCCGCCGAACTTTATTGCTTTGATGACTATTTTCCTGCTGATCTTCTTTTTTGTCGTTCTCCTAGCAGTCTTAATTCATCCGCTTATCTTCTTACTGCTTCTGCCCGCATTGATTATACTTTTACCAGCAGACCTCGCCATAATCGTCTGGGAGATAAGGCTTATAAAGTGGTTCTTCGGCCGGCTCTCAGGCTGGATCGACAGTATCTTCTTAGCGGCCCGCCTCGAGTTCAGCAAACTCAAGATTAAAACAGATACGCTGAAAGAAGGAGGCGGCAGGGGTAAGTGGGGCGCGCTCAAGGGAGAGTTCTCAAGTGACGCAAGGAGGGTTACCGACAGGGTGTCGGGTAAAAAGGGAGGCGGATTCAGGAGCAAGCTGCAGGCACTTAGGGGCGAGTTTTCCAGCGATATCGAGAAAACCCGCGGTAAACTGTCTAGAAGGAAGTGATTAACATGGGTTGGAGAGACAGGCTGATCATGAAAATGATGGGCAACAAGCTTGTGATCAAGATATTCAGCAATCCCACAGTCCTCAAAATAATGATGTGGGAAGCACAAGTAATCATGTCCATCATATCCCTGTTCAGGGGGAAGAAAGAGGCAACAGACTGACTATAATTGTGATCTGATATCTGCCTGTCACCGATCGACTAGGCTGGCACCATGGCTTCTTTGATATGAATCTGTTAGCTCGTTGACTACCGTCACCAAAGATTTGAATAACAGCGCTGTTTATGGCTATAATAATCGCAAGGACCGGAGGGATCGCATAGTGGTTTAGTGCGGCCGCCTGCTAAGCGGTTAGGGGGGGAAACCCCTCTCATGGGTTCGAATCCCATTCCCTCCGCCAACTGAGTTTATAATACTGAGCCCTATGGGGGGCTTTTTTTATGCCAGCGTGCATAAGTTCTGTGAGTATGTTATGTCTGATATAATCGTGGTGAGAGCGTATTTAATCAAATACGGGAGCAGATTAGAAGATATAGCATGTCTCGATATCACATCTGGTCGATCGGCTGCCAAATGAATAAAGCGTATGCCGAGCAGTTGTCGATAGATTTAGAGCAGCAGGGCTATAGTACTGCAGGGGCCATAGAGGAAGCCGATCTCATAGTTATCAATACCTGCGTCGTACGTCAGAGTGCTGAAAACCGCGTTCTTCATAAGTTGGAATCGCTAGTGTCGCTCAAGAGATCCCGACCGGACATGATTCTAGCGCTATCCGGTTGTATAGTTGACACCGATGTAACTGATCTAAAACGCCGTTTTCCCCATGTTGACTTGTTCCTTAAGCCCGGGGAATCAGCCGAGCTTCTGAAATTGGCTGGCTCTCGGATTTCAGTGGAGGGGTACCGTGTCGTCTGTCGGCGGTATTCACCGACTGCTTTTATCACTATTATAGAAGGCTGTGATAACTTCTGCTCATATTGTATCGTTCCCTATCGGCGTGGTCGTGAGAAGAGCAGGTCTTTGCAGGAGATAGAAGCACAGATAGAAACCTTGACTGAAAAGGGGGTTAAGGAGATAACGCTTCTGGGGCAGAATGTGGATTCCTATGGACATGACCTCCCGGGAAGTCCCGATCTTGCGGATTTACTTCAGGAACTGAATACAGTGGAAGGACTCATGCGGATTCGATTTCTGACCTCACATCCCAAGGATATGACCCTGAAGCTTCTCCGGTCTGTGGCCTCACTGGACAAGGTCTGTGAGTCCATAAGCCTGCCTGTTCAGGCCGGTGACGATCGAATTCTACAGCTAATGGGCAGGGGCTATACTGTTCGGAGTTACTATGAATTGATTGGGATTATTCGCGACTCCATACCAGATGTGGCAATATCTACGGATGTCATTGTCGGATTTCCGGGGGAGTCCGAGCAGCAGTTTAAAGGAACATTGAATTTACTCGCTGATATCAGGTTCGATACCGTCCATGTCGCTGCCTACTCACCGCGACCGGGTACACAAGCGGCGACGGTGTTTGAAGACAAACTGCCCTTACATGAGAAACGCAGGCGGCTGCAGGAAGTCGAGGAACTGCAAAAGGATATTGCTACTGAGATTAATGCCAGACTCGTAGGAAGTTCCGTTGAAGTGCTTGTGGACGGAAGAAAGGGCGAGAGGTGGTATGGGCGTACCCGAACCGGAAAGCTTGTGTTTTTCGACGATAACATCGACCGCACGGGGCAACTGGTTGTAGTGGATGTTAGGAAAACCAGTGCCTGGTCTCTTCAAGGGGAGCTCAAGCCAGAAAGGATATGAAGGCGGCTGTCTCCCAGGTAGATAATAGGCTAATCAAGCGGAAGGTCGATTTGCAGGCTGCTCAGTGCCTTCTCTATTATCTTGGCTGAGCTCTCATCGGGCGGTGTAAGTGGCAGACGGGTATCCCCCACACGAAAACCAACGCGGTTCAAGGCGTATTTTATAGGTACAGGGTTGGAGACAACAGACATCGCGCTGAACAGTGGCAGCAGTGAGCGATGGATCTGTGCCGCTCTATCCATTCTTCCTTCAACGACGTTAGTGATCATTTCCTGCATCTGTCTGCCGACCAAATGCGATGAGACGCTGATAACGCCGTAACCTCCGAGTGACAGGATTGGCAGTGTGTCGTTGTCGTTGCCACTGTAGACGAGAAAGCTGTCTCCGGTGCCGTCAATAATTCTGGAAATCTGGTCCAGATTCCCGCTGGCTTCCTTTGTACCGACAATGTTATCGATTTCGCTCAGCTTGATAGTGGTCTCCGCTGAGATGCTGACAACCGTTCGTGCCGGCACGTTATAGAGGATGCAGGGCAAACTAGTGCTCTCGGCAACAGTCCTGAAATGACGGTATATGCCTTCCTGCGAAGGCCTGTTATAGTAGGGAACCACGAGTAAACAGGCGTCGACTCCGATTCGCTCCGCCTCTTTTGTGGTAGCTATGGCCTCTGCCGTGCTGTTACTCCCTGTGCCGGCAACGATTGTCCCTTTATCGCCAATAGCCGATTTAACCTCGGCGAAGAGACGCACCTCTTCCTCGCGGATGAGTGTAGGGGATTCGCCGGTGGTGCCTACTACAACAACGCCATCGCTGCCCGATTCAATCAGTGCTCTCGCCAGCTTCTGGGCCTGCTCGTAATCTACTTCCCCCCTCTCATTGAAAGGGGTCACCATAGCTGTGAGTAAACGGCCTAGTTCTGTCAATTGTTATTCTCCTTCTAAGCTCAGATAGTGCCGTTTGAGACGAGTAATTCGGCTATCTGGACAGCATTTAGTGCTGCACCTTTTCTCAGGTTATCGGCAACTACCCACATTGCCAGCCCGTTAGGATGTGAGACATCGCGACGTATTCGTCCAACGAATACCTCGTCTGTCCCGGCTGCTGACCACGGATGTGGGTAGAGGCTGATCGATGGATCATCCAGCACCTTGACACCGGGGGCATCGGCTAGGATGCTTCGTGCTTCCTCCGGGCTCATTGGACTACTGAATTCAACATGGATGGCCTCACTGTGTGCGGCAACCACCGGAACGCGGACACAGGTCGCAGATACAGCTATGTATTCATCGTGCATGATTTTCCTGGTCTCATGGATCATCTTCCATTCTTCTCTGGTGTAGCCATCGTCGAGAAACACGTCGATCTCGGGAAGCAAATTGAATGCAATCTGATGAGCGTAGACATGTGGTAGAGCGCTCTTTCCCTCAAGGACGAGCTTGGTCTGGTTGTTGAGCTCATCGACAGCGGCTGACCCCGTACCCGATACCGACTGATAAGTATCGACTATGATACGCTTGATCGGATTCACCTTGTGCAGAGGATACAGTACGACCACCATTTGGATAGTGGAGCAATTAGGGTTGGCTATGATACCTTCGTGATGCTCCAGGTCCTCGGGATTCACCTCAGGGACCACAAGGGGCACTTTGGGATCCATCCGAAAGGCAGCACTGTTGTCCACCACAACCGCTCCCCTCTTTGCTGCAATGGGAGCGAACTGTTTACTCACCTCGCCGCCTGCAGAGAACAGCGCTATATCTACAGGATCGAAGGAGTGCGGTGACAGCTCCTCGACCTCAATCTCGCGATGATTGACATACATCTTCTTTCCCGCCGACCTGTCTGAGGCAAGCAGATGCACGGAGGCCATAGGGAATTCCCGCTGCTCCAGAATCTTAATGAACTCTTGTCCTACGAGTCCAGTAGCACCGACTATAGCAGTATGGTATTTTCGCATCACTACAGCCCCTAGCATCTCTCCTCCTCCAGTCCCAGAAGCTGGCTCAGTCCAAATAATGGTTCCTTCGTTTCAACAACCTTTTTTATGGCCAGGATGACACAGGGCATGAAGGCCTCTCTATTGATCTGGTCGAGGCGTATCCTGAGAGTTTCTCCTGGTGCCCCCAAAATGATCTCCTGATGAGCGAGCATCCCTGGTAGACGCACGCTGTGTAAAGCAACACCTTCCAGTTCTCC
>CP070819.1:945365-949054 GCA_020344295.1 Dehalococcoidia bacterium
ATAAAATCCGTGGGAGCGCCCGATTCAGGTATAGTCATATCTCCGATATTTCCTCTTTCTCCAAGTGGCATTCAGCCCTTATTATGCCGATTATTGCTCCTCGATACCAGATAAAACTACAATTTGCGCTTCTCTTTGTCAAGGAGGAGAATGTGAATTAGCGTTTTCTAACCAGCCCGCCCAGAAAATAGTTGCGGGGGCGTTTGCCCCCGCGTTACCCCGTTGATTCTGGAGAGAAGTTCTAGAGGGTGGGTGGGCAGGGAAGAAAATACGTCATATAATAACCTCGCAAGCAATATACATGCATTTGACTCTATGGAATAGACTCTCACTTCCCGTGGTGCTAGAATAAGCACTGACTGTGAAAGTATCCTTCCCAGAGGGCTATATAAAGCTATGAGTGAACGAACCGTACGGGTGCGTTTCGCCCCAAGCCCCACAGGATACCCGCACATAGGTAATATTAGGACGGCCCTGTTCAACTGGCTGTTCGCCCGCCACCATGGCGGCGCATTTATCTTGCGAATTGAGGACACTGACCAAACACGTAAGGTTGAAGGGGCCGTTGATGCCATTAAAAAAAGCCTGGACTGGTTGAAAATAGACTGGGATGAAGGGCCATATTTTCAATCGGAACGGCTCCAGATATACCACAGGTGTATCCAGCGGCTGCTCGACAGCATCCACGCCTACAAATGCTACTGCTCTCCAGAGCGGCTTGCCCGTATGCGCGAGGAGATGGCCGAGCGCAAGGAGTCGATGCGCAGCTACGACCGGCGCTGCCGCGATCTAACTCCCGAGGAGATAGGACGATTCGAATCGCAGGGTATTATGCCGGTGATACGCTTCAAGATGCCCCTCGATGGGCAGACTACCTTCCACGACCTCGTCCGGGGCGATATAACCTTCGACAACAGTGAGCTCGACGACATAGTGCTGCTGAAATCGGACGGCTACCCTACATATCACCTGGCCAACATCGCCGATGACCATTACATGGAGATCTCACACGTCATGCGAGGCGATGAGTGGCTTTCATCAACACCGCGGCATGTCCTGCTCTACCGGGCATTCGATTGGGAACCGCCACTGTTCGCCCACCTGCCGATGATCCTGGGGCCGGATAAATCGAAGCTGAGCAAGAGGCACGGCGCCACCTCAATTGATGACTATATGGATAAATACTTACCTGAGGCAATGGTCAATTTCCTCGCCCTTCTGGGCTGGTCACTGGACGACAAGACCGAGATTTTCAGCAGAGAGGAGCTGATCCAGAATTTCTCGATCGAGCGCATCAGCAGGTCACCAGCGGTGTTCAACCGCGACAAGCTCGACTGGATGAACGGATACTATTTACGTAGGGATTCCAGACCTCAAGATATCAATAACGAAGCCGCCACAGCGCCAGTTGATGCAGAAGGAATCGCACCGCAGGTAAGTACCGATTTCGTGGACCGCTTAATGGAGTCCCTGGACAACGATCTGCCTCCTGAGGTGAGGCGCCCGACCAGGGAGTATGTGGAGCAAATAGCGCCGCTAATTGTAGAGCGACTCAAGACTCTCAGAGAAGCAGCCGAGAACTTCGGTTTCTTCTTTGTGGATGAACCGATCTACGAATCCGGTCTGCTGCTGGGGAAGCAGCTTACCGTGGAAACTGCAATAAGGGGTCTTGAAGCCGCGTTAGAGAGGCTGCAAGATACGCAATTCGACGCTCTATCACTGGAGGAAGCCCTCCGTCCACTTGCATCCGATCTGGGGCTGAAAACGGGCGATTTCTTCGGCCTGCTTCGCATAGCGACCACCGGGCGCACTGCTGCGCCGCCACTATTCGAGACGATGGCAGTTCTAGGAAAAGAGAGATGCCTGAAGCGAATTCAAACGGCTGTCACGAAGCTGAGAGAGAGTTCTTAGAGGCTCCACAGAATAGAGGCCTTTTTTAATAGCTCCCGTCGCAGCATGACGCGCCCGGGTACAGATAGCCGCAAGCTAAACCAACGAAATCGTAGCTGTCATCAGCCCTTATTGCCCCTAAATCCATGCCGCACTGCGGGCAGATAACGCCCTCTAAGCCCTCGCCGTCCTGCTCAACGCGGGACTCCAGAACCAGGGTCAGGTCACAATCGGAGCAGTAGATCCAGTAGTACTCGTATTCCATCGACTGACTCATGACAGATGAAAGCCGCTGTTTATGATCAAATCCAACGTTCTCTCTGCCATTCCATTATACAATACCAGGTGCAGCAGCTTCTCTCACCGGTTGTATCCACCTGCCTGGCGTCGAGGTTCGCTATTGCGTTCTTGTGATATGATATTGCACAGGCGGGCCTTATGGAGTCTTTAGCCGAAAATAATCTACCGAAATTGTAAAAGGAGTCATATCATGGGCTTTTTCGCTATTCCGGCCGCCGGTCTCGGTTTCTTCTTCAGTGCCTGGCTTACCATGATCTTCTGGGGCATAATATCACCGGATTTCAATGTAGTCACGATAGGCTACCCCAAGGCCATGCTGGTGACAATCGGGCTGTGGCTTGTCGTTGCCCCGCTGGCGGCAGCATCAGGCAAAAGGAAAAAGTAATTCCTTAGCCAGGTAACACTTTTCGCTTACGGGACTTAGTTCCGACAGTAGAATATGCCCAACAAGCCAGACGAACACAGCTCTCTGTCGAATGAAGCTGCCATATATTGTTCCGTGCACCATCTTTATCACGATGCCGACGCTGTTTGTCCTATCTGCAGATACGAGGAATCAATATCAAGAGCCGGTGTTGCAGTCATTCCACGAGTACAAAAATGCCCCGTATGCGGGGAGATGTCCCTTGTCTGGTATCAGTGCCGCAACACCTGTGAATGTCTGAATATCGACTGCAAGCTGAGACAAGCAGGAACCTCCGAATACTGACTATCGATACCTGAATATCGTCCAGGCATCATTTCTCGCTCTATTTCTCAGTTCAGAGCCTGTCCTTATTTTGATATATCCTCGTCTATTCGAAATGCCTTACATCACGTTCCATTATACCTGTTCACGATTACATTCTATCTGTTTATCCTTGTGTTATTCTACACACAGTGTGATATAATTTTCATTGTGTGTGACTATGGATAATACTTTGTGTAGAAGCTGGCGCAGTTATCTATTGAATGCCATCAGTTTCGACATATACGAGCGGTATATCGGCCTTCGCCGATGGCTTCTTCTCCCTCGAGTAGCAGTAAAACACTCAGATTTCGATCTCAGGGCTTCTAAGTTATATTATGTCTATTATCCTTTGTGTCGAAGCTGTGAAGCTTTTTCCCTGCAAATAGAACATTCGCCAGCCATAGCCGAGCTCCATTCTCTGCCCGGCGGGGCGAAACTCCTCTACCGGCTACCACTTATTACTCCAACCTCTCATCTTAGAAGCTGAATCAATATTCATTCACACCATTACCAGGTATTACATGTCATGACTTGTCTATAGGATTATCCTAAGTCGTCCCCATATAGTAATATCCTTCCAGCTAATGCTCTTTTCACTTTAAAACTTATTAATCTGTCGGTCTAATTGATTTGCGATCCGGTGTTATCCCACCGTCTCGGTGATGAATTTGTCTTTATCCCTTTTCATATCCTATCAACCATTTTTTTTCACCCCATAATATTTTGTTTATATTTGTTGTTGACATTCTCTCTATAATCATCAATTCAT
>CP070819.1:949154-953481 GCA_020344295.1 Dehalococcoidia bacterium
GTTGAAGGAAACTCTGCGTTCGCCTTTGACCTCTACCGTTACCTCAGCGCTGAAGACGGAAATCTGTTCTACTATCCGTTCAGCATCTCGATGGCGCTGGCCATGACATACGCTGGCGCTCGCGGGGATACCGAACAGCAGATGGCGGAGACTCTCCAATTCCTGATGCCACAGGACAGGCTTCACCCCGCGTTCAACGCTCTCGACCTCATACTCGCCAGCCGTGGTGAAGGTGCGGAGGGCAAGGATGACAAGGGATTCAGGCTGAACATCGTCTACGCGATCTGGGGGCAGGAGGACTATGAGTTCCTCGCCGAATTCCTCGATGTCCTGGCGGAGAACTACGGTGCTGGGCTGAGGCTCCTGGATTTTATCAATGCACCGGAGGATTCCCGTATCACCATTAACGACTGGGTCAGCGACCAGACGGAGGGCAGGATAGAGGACCTGATTCCGCAGGGTGCTATCGACGCACTCACGCGCCTTGTCCTCACAAATGCCATTTACTTCAATGCGGCGTGGCTGCACCCCTTCGAAAAGTATTTAACGGATAACGGCGCTGTCCATCTGCTTGACGGTGGCACAGCCACAGTGCCGATGATGAGGCAGACCGAGTCCTTCGGTTATGCGGAGGGAGAAGGATACCAGGCGGTGGAGCTGCTGTATGACGGCGCCGAGCTTTCGATGGTAATCCTTTTACCCGAGGCGGGCCGGTTTGAGGCTTTTGAAGGCTCGCTGGACGCTGATTATGTTGAATCCATTTTGAGCGACGTGGATTATCAGCGGGTGGCTCTGACCATGCCTAAGTTTGAATTCGAGTCGGAGTTCGGTCTGGTCGACACGCTTGATACAATGGGTATGCCGGCGGCCTTTACCGCAGAAGCGGATTTCTCGGGTATGAACGGCAGACGAGACCTTGTCATTACCGATATCCTGCACAAGGCGTTTGTCTCTGTGGATGAGGAAGGTACGGAAGCTGCTGCCGCCACTGCCGTAATTATCGGGGAAACAGCGATGCCAGGGGAGCCGGTTGAGGTAACCGTGGACCGTCCCTTTATCTTCCTGATTCGGGACATCGAGACGGGCTCCATCCTGTTTGTCGGTCGGGTAATGAACCCGAGTGCCTAGCCTGCCCGTCCGCTGCCCAGCAGAACGACCAAGCGATTGTTTGTTCGAATAAAAGATAATCCCCCACAGGTCGGGGGATTATCTTTTATGAAATGGCATTAGATGTGATTGGAATCAGGGGCTGTACAATGTATGGATGCCTGTTATATCGCCGTTACCGAAATCGGTCTTTGGCCCCATGTAGTATCCGTACATCACTTCTTGGGAACAGGGACTGTTATAAAGATCGTCCAGTCCTGCGGCGTGACCGAATTCGTGTAGTGTTACGGTTTCCAGGTCATAGAAGAGTTCCTGCCCATTGGGGTAGTAATCGTAGTCAAACATGATATCGTATTCGTAAATATTCCCACCCAGATACCAGATTGCGGTCACGGCAATAACATTGGGATCCGAGTAGTCCCCGAAGGAAATCGCATTCCGTTGGTCATAGTCACCCCATGTATAGCTGCCGCTGATGGCGCTCCCGAATATGGTTGCTGAGGTCAAGCCGTTCCACTCCTGGGTTGCCCAGTTAGCAACTGATCCCAGCCCATTGGCGTAGTAGAAGTTTTCCACCCAGTTCCAGTGTGGCCGTGCACCCGAGAGGAAGCCATAGCAATCTGACTGTGTCGGTGTCGGTGTTGGCGTCGGTGTTGGCGTAGGCGTTGGCTCCGGAGGAAGGCAGTCTTGGGGGCATTTCCTCCAGTTTTCCCCCTTCTCACATATTCCGTTGCCGCATTCCCTGCCACCTTCCGGTTTTGCGCCGGGCTTCTTCGGCGCGTACCGGATGAAAACGATCTTTTTCAGTTGGTTCTCTGCTGGTTGGGGGAAGGGCATGTCCTGCGGCGGCGCGACCACTCTGCCATCTTCGGCGATTATGGGGCTCGATTCCTTAGCTTGATCGGTTCCCTGATCGGATGGCAGTTGATCGGGTGGTAGTGCAAAGGCCACACCCGCCACCAGCACAGCAATAATCAATGAGAACAGTATTCCTAAACCCAGCTTCCTCATTATTTCACCTCTTGCATGATGTTAATAACGTTTATTCTCGATCCGATCTCGCTGTCATTAAAGCTAATGCTTCTGGATGAACTTGTCAATGCCAATGTAGTTAACTTTTCCCATCCATTTGCGGGAAAAACTCGTTTCTTGTCACAGATTCAACTCTGGGACAGCGCGAAGTGCCTTATCAGATAAGCGCTTTTCTACCGGCAACCTCCTGGGTGGCATGCCATTTCTGGACCACCTCGATGACCGTATCGGGCTCATCACAAATCCTCAGCAGATCGAAGTCCTCTTCGGATATAAAACCGCTTCTTAATACTGTATTATGCAGCCATTCCAGGAATCCCTTCCAGTAGCCGCTGTCGAACAGCATAACCGGAAATGGCCTTATCTTATGGGTCTGCACCAGTGTTAACACTTCGGTGAGCTCATCGGCTGTTCCCAGGCCGCCGGGCATTATGACGAAAGCAGTCGCGTACTTGACCAGCATTATTTTGCGCACGAAGAAGTGCCTGAATGTCAAAGACAGTGTTGTGTAAGGGTTCGGCACCTGCTCCTGAGGCAGCTCGATATTCAGCCCAACCGACGTAGCACCGGCTTCTATGGCGCCTTTGTTTGCCGCCTCCATGACACCAGGGCCGCCGCCGGTTATTATGGCGAAACCCAACTCACCGAGGCGGCGTGCTATCTCCTCCGTCTGCGCATAGAGCTTGTCCTCCGGCTTGATCCGGGCTGAACCGTATACGCTCACCGCCGGTTCTATGCCCGACAGATTGTCGAATCCATCGACCAGTTCGCCGATTATCCTGAACATCCGCCATGACTCTTCCTTGACTAGCTCGTTTATCTCATATTCGTATGCCATATTGTCCTCCGCTCAGCGCAGCAGCTCTTCAAGCCATTCTTGGCTCTCATTGTGTTCGATGAATTCCAGCATGAACCGTAGCACGCTGGAATCGAGTTCTTCCAGAACTGAAGGGTCTATCTCTGCCTTGACGCTTTCTTCCGTGACCTCCATTGTGGACATCGATATATCGATGTCTGTGTTATCAGCGTCCCACAGGATCAACTTCGGCGCATCGGCTTCATTGGACCAGGGCTTCCACTCGGGGAGGCCGGATCCGGGAGCGTTGGGATCGCCTGTTCGCATGAATCCCGCCACGTATGCCATGATGGCGTTGGAGAGCGCCTCACGCCCGGGCCTGTTCTCCTCGGTGAAGATCATTGAGCTTAGAGGGCCGAAGAAATCATCACCGCCGAAGAAGAAGGGTATATCCAGACCGTGGCTGGCACCGATCCTGAATCCCCAGGGGTCGGGAATCACGCTTTCACCGGAGTCTCCTTCTGCTCCCCAGAGGAATTGATAGACATATACATCGGGTTGATCGCTGTGTGACCTCAGTTTCCTGGCAACACCATCAACCCCCATCGCTTTCCAGAGATCGCTGGTAAAGGATGCTACCGATTGGTATGTTTCATCGTCATCGGCGAGGGATAGTTCCATAAACAGAAAAAGCTTGGTCTCCTCCTTATTGCTGCCTATGATAAGCGGTACCTTGTTGGGATAGGTTCCTGTTTCGAGAACGTCATATCCCGTGTCCGGGATAACTGTTCCGTCCTCGAATATGAAGGGGAATATGAGCATGCTGAAACCGGACTGTTCGTAGCCTCCCAATAACTCAGCACCCGTCTTTGATCGCAAGTAGGACTCAATTTCGGCCTCGGTCATGCCCTCTAAATGGGTCAGGGCAGCTGTTTTGTCGACCGCTGTACCGTCATTAACCAGAAGCTTTAGGAGCACAGCTTCAACGCTCTCCTCCCCATCGATAAGTGAGCTTGAAATCGGGATGCCGCTCTGCGCTACACCTTTATGAAAAAGATTCTTGGCGAGTGGCGAGATCAGCAGCGAGAACACGTTGATTGCTCCCGCCGACTCTCCGGCGATCGTGACATTGGACGGATCCCCGCCGAACGCCTCTATATTACGCTGCACCCACGTCAAGGCCCTTATCAGGTCGAGTGTGCCGTAATTGCCGGAATCACGGATTTCATCGCCCGAATCGCCGCTCATCAATGCGCCGTGGGTGAACCACCCCAGGGGCCCCAACCTGTAGTTCACAGTCACGACGACCATATTCGATGTGCCGGCGATATTGGCCCCGTTGTACATATCGTCTGAGGCCGTTCCTATACTGTTCCCTCCACCGTGTATCCA
>CP070819.1:953581-965937 GCA_020344295.1 Dehalococcoidia bacterium
CATTTCTTATCGAGGACAACGTTTCGTCCTTTGTGCCCCAGCGTTATCTTCACTGCCTCTGCCAGGGAATCAAGTCCTTTCTTTAACGAGCGCCTGGCATCTTCATCGTATGTTATTTGTTTTGCCATTTATTCTCCCCTCTCACTTGAATTTGTGTTTTATAGTCGCACTATTTGCCGATCTTCGACAGGATATCAGCTTCACGCAGGATCAAATATTCCTGGTCTTTATCTTTCCACTCAGTGCCGGCATATTTAGCATAGATTACCTTATCGCCCTTTTTAATCTCCATCTCTACCCGTTTACCATCGTCACCTATTGTACCCGGGCCTACCGCTACTACCTCACCCTCCTGAGGCTTCTCCTTAGCAGTATCCGGCAGGACGATGCCACCCTTCGTTACTTCCTCCTTGACGATCGGTTTCACAATGACACGATCGGCCAGAGGTTTCAGATTCATTGCCATGTCTCCTCTCCTTTTCTCTCGGTATTTAGTACAGTTGGCAGACCTGCAATTAGCACTCTCTAATGGAGAGTGCTAATCAAGATTAAGATAACTCGGTAGCGCAATATGCGCAAGTCAATATATGCTATATTATATATATTGTGATTAGTTTAGCATCATCTATATACATATAACTACGTTTTTCATGTGTGCAAATTATCATAATATTTGGCATAGCGGTGATAGTATTTATTGGTGGGTTAGGTGTGTAGCAATTACGGACTATCGTTTTTGTGAAATAATACCGTTATCGATAAGGAACTGGATAATATCTGCAGCTGCCGCTTCCGGCGATTTCTGCACAACCTTAGAACTCTGCTGCTGTATACCGCCGGTCATAAGGAACCTCATTCTCTCCTGAGCTGTCATGCTGCTGTCGATGGTAGCAGTCTTCTTCAATCTCGGTTTGGGCTGAGAAATATTTGTTACAGTTATCGCAGGTTCGAAAGGTTCCTTGTCGATACCCAGTGCCCGTGCATCCATTGTAGAAATGTCCTTCTTGAGTCCAACTAATATGGTACGTAGGCGAGGATAGATAGGGCTAGTAAGCATAGTCTCTACTGTCAGCACTGCAGGCAAAGGTGACTCTATGATTTCACGATCTCCGCCTTTTAAACGTCGATGAACGACCGCCGTCATGGTATCTGTGAAAATATCTATTCTAGTAACAGCCGTGACCAACGGTAGTTTCAGGTATCCGGCGATACCCGGCCCAACGAAACCGTTGCCTTCGTCCATTGACTGATTTCCGCAAAGAATGAGATCATATTTCATTTGACTAATATGGCTGGCTAAGATACGGGATGTTGCGTATGAGTCAATATGATCGAATGAGTCATCACAAAGATGTACAGCGTGATCGACGCCCATCTTAAGGCAGCTTCTCATAACCTTGTCCGCCCGTGGCGGACCTAGAGTAATGGCAATGACCTCCCCCCCGTTCTTCTCTCTGATTTTAAGTGCTTCACTGACACTGATCTCATCTATAGGGTCCATAATGTAATGGACATTTTCTAGACAATTTGTTCGTATGTCGTACTTTACGACTGTACAATCAGGCACTTGTTTTACACAAACAATCGTATTCATTTAGTCTATCCGATAATAACGTCTTAGATAAAAATCAGGTAGCTGGCTTTATTATCTCACGTAGCTGTTTCGTCAACTCTGGGATTATCTCCTGCATATCCCCGACAATCATTAAGTCCGCCATTTTGGCTATCGGTGCGTTAACATCCTTGTTAACTGCTACTTTCAGGTTAGCGCCTTTAATACTGAGGGTATGGTGAAAAGCACCGGAGATGCCACAGACAAGATATAGTCTGGGCGTTATGGTTTTACCCGTCAAGCCTATTCTTCTCTCATCAGCTATCCAGCGCTCATCTGTGGCACGTCGGCTGCCACCGATCGAGGCGCCCATAACACGTGCTAGCTCCTCAACTGCGTCCAGGTTTTCTACACATCCCAGACCTTTACCTACGCCGATAACGATTTCAGCCTCACTTACGCACACTGCGCAGGGATCAGCCCGCAGATAGTCTATTATCTTGGTAGTGCTCGTTTTCGGCTCTATGCGAACACTTGCCTTACGAACACGGGTATCCTTTGGGGATTTGGCCTTCTGCTCACTCAGGGACTGAGTATCGATCGTACCGATGAGAGGGCTTCTCAGAGGGGCTATAGTTGCCTGCGCATTCCCACCATAGATGGCCTTGCGTACAGTTATCTTACGTTCTTTGTCTATTTCTATTTCAGTATAGTTAGCTACCAGAGCAGCCTCGAGTTTTGCAGCTAATCTGGGGGCGAGATCATTACCTATGGTGGATGCCGCAAAGAGGATGATGGACGGTCTATTTGGCTCTACCAACTGAGAAAGAATATCGACATAGGTTTCGCCTATATAGGAACCGAGACGATCATCCTCGACAACGATTGCGCTGTCAATTCCGTAACTCCCAAAACGTCCAACGAGTCCTTCGACTCCAGAGCCTATAATTATGCCCGTCGTTTCCTGCCCAAGTTTATCAGCGAGAAGTCTAGCCTCACCGGCAAGCTTGAGAGAACCCTCGTCGACCTCGTCGTCTTTGTGTTCAATGAAAAACCAGACGCCTGTACCGTTGGTCTCCATTCGATTCAGGGGAACGTCGGTCTCCTGAGAAGTTATTTCTCCGTGCTCTGACATGTTAGAAGGGTACCAGCCGCACAGTCTCTATTGACGCCCGAGAATTAGCGCCTATGCTTAACAGCCTGCAGGGACAGCATTCAATACTGGTTTTAACAGGAGAGTAACATAATTGCGATTTCTACCGGGCTGTCAATGTTAGCCATACCTGTGTTCTATTCTATAAAAGCCTCCCCACGAAATGACCGTCACGGTTGGCCTCACCCATTGAATGGGGATTACGGGCATCCCCGATCTTAAAGAGCTCGGGGACCTTCCCTTCAAGCTCGTTATAGAGACCGTCATTCGGTGTCTTACCGGTAATAAACACCGCCGTGTCAACATCGGTGATTTCCCTCATCGCCATGGTATGTGTATTCAATACAGTGACCGTTCTATCGACCAGCATAACGATGAAGGTATTGGGACTGAGTATTACACCTTTGTTAAGCAGCCTTGGTGTCGTATGGAATATTGTCATATCCTTGATCTGGTCCAAGCCACCTATCATAGGAACTGGAGATACTATCTCAACCTCACAGCCCTGATCGGCGAGCATTTCCGCCAAACCAATTGCTGTGATATCTACTCTTCCATCCCAGATGAAGGCTTTCTTCCCAAAGTTTGTATCTCCGTTAGCAATCCTTCTTACTATCTCATCCGCCGTAAATACGTTATCCTGCTGCCAGCCGTCCACCTCCATATGGCTCATACCGGTGTAGCCGTTACGCATCCATGTAGAACCGGTTGCTACCACCACAGCATCAGGTTTCGGATCCAGAATCATCTGCGCTGTAACCTCAGTGCCCGTTACAATCTTTACGCCTGCCTGGGGAAGCTGTATCTTCTGCCACCTGATTAGACCACCTAACTCCTCCCTGCCTGGCAGTTTCTCCGCCAGCAACGCCTGGCCTCCAAGCTCATTTGCTTTCTCATAGATGGTGACATCGTGCCCTTTAAGAGCACATACTCTGGCCGCCTCCATACCTGCAGGGCCTCCACCTACTACGATGACCTTCTTCTTAACAGGTGCGGGCTTATAGCCGCCGATTCCCCAGCCCCAATGCTCCATACCAATAGTTGGATTTGCTATGCACCTTATAGGAGCTCCATCCATCATGAATTTTATACAGTTCTGGTTGTCGCCCATACAGGGTCGAATATCGTCGAGCCTGCCCTCACGGGCCTTGTTGGGCAGTTCTGGGTCGGCTATAAGCGGTCTGGCCATAGCTACCATGTCGGCCTTACCCTCAGCAAGTATATTCTCCGCTATCATGGGGTCATTAATCCTGCCCACGGCAACTATGGGGATGTTCTTAACCACCTCTTTGATCTGTTCCACAGCGTACAGCTGATAGGCCGGAGGAAGGTACAGAGGCCCGAAATACATGTGCATCGACTGAGTCTCACGGCCGATGCCGCAGATCAACCAGTCTACCTTCTTGTCCTCGTCAAGCATCTTTGCCAGTTCCACCGCTTCCTCGGGCACAATCGACCCCGGCAGCATGTCATCTACGGTCAGTGTGTAGCCAATGGCCATCTTGTCTCCGACTACCTGCCTAGTAACATCTATTGTTTCCATCAGTAACCGGACTCGGTTCTCCAGTGAACCGCCATACTCGTCTGTTCGCTTATTGATAGTACCTGAAATGAAATCCGCAACTAATCCGGAATGATTATGGATATCAATAGCATCGAAACCGGCTTCCTTTATGTTCTCGCAGCATATTGCATGGTATTCCATATACCGCTTTATATCATCTTTAGTCAACGGCTCCCACATCTGCTCGGAGAAGTTGCAGTCGGGAACCAGTGAAGGGCCTCGCTTGCTACCCAGAGTCGATCCATAAATTTGAAAACTGCACCTGGCACCGTATTCATGTACGCCCTCGGCTATTCTCTTGAAGCCCGGTATTATCTCCTTCTTCCAGGCCCACGCATGTCTGTCATAGTGTCCACCGTTATGCTTCTGGAAAATAATATCTCGAGGCTCGGTATATCCTACCGACATACCCACCCATCCCGCACCACCCTTGGCCTTCTCAATCTCATAGTAGATAAATTCTTCAGTGGGCAAGCCCATCTCACACATCAGCGTTCCATGGGGTGCGGTCATTATCCTGTTCTTTACAGTGAAGGGGCCGATTTGTATCGGCTGGAATAGGTACTTGAATTGCTGCGCGCTCATCTTACCTCCATTTGTTCTTTATATGAGTATTGAAAAAAAAACATATACACAGCGGCAAGCGCTGGTGCGCTCAATATAGCATCCCCGTTTAATTGTTGTCAAGGTTAATTGATCGAACTGACCTTTTTATGATGATAAAGACACAGTAAGTATCGTCAATACTCTATAGCACTGATAATGCATAAATGAATAATTAAGTTCATTCTCAATAAGTGAACAGAAGATAAAGGGTCGCTTGAAGCAGATCCAAAGGAAGCTACCAGTTTGCAGAGGGATTATAGATGAATAATATGCTAAAGCAAGGACAAATCAGCGTAAGTTAAAAAGCTCCTGAACAGCTTGAACATGGTTACTACCGTTATCACCATTCTTTAGGTACAGAATGGGATAATGCAGCAATTTCTTTACAATTGCTTGAGTCATAGCGTCTATGGCAGCACGATCCTTTTCCGATACCTGCAGATCAACAAGTGTTCGTTCGATCTGCGTTGCTCGTATTATCTCTGCTTTATTTACAAGCAAAGTTATCGTTGGCAGAGCAATTAGTGACTGCCACCATGATACAAATTTATTAACCTCCTCGTCGATTATCCGAAGCACCTTGTCTCTTTCCTTCTCTCTCAGGCGGTGATTCAGTCCGGATGCATCCTTCAGGTCATCAATGTTGTAGAGATGAACATTTGATATATGTCTCGAATCGGGATCGATGTCACGAGGAACCGCAATATCAATCAAGACCAGTGGTCTATTAGGTCTGTTCCGCATTGCCTCAATTACTGCCGTTTTATTAATTAAAAAATGCGGCGCCCCACTGCAGCTTACAACAATATCAGCGTCAGCCAATGGTTCACTCAGGTCGTGCAGGGAAACAGCTTTGCCATGATGCTCACCCGCAAGCGATGATGCTTTATCGTATGATCGGCTGGCAACAGTGATATTGGATATTCCATAGCTTCTAAGCGCTTTAACCGCCAGCCTGCTTGCCTCTCCAGCGCTGATTACCAACACGTTGCTGCTTGAGATATCCCCACAAGCTTTCCGGGCCAGGTCAACAGCAACTGAACTAACAGAAACCGGATTCCTGCTGATACCTGTCTCCTGCCGTGTCCTCCGACCTACTCTAATGGCCTGTCTGAACAAATGCAGCAGGTGTGTGCTCACTCTCCCTGTGTTTTCCGCATCCTCTAAAGCATCTCTGACCTGTCCCAAAACCTCGTATTCTCCTACCACCTGTGACTCAAGACCCGAGGCTACACGGAATAGATAGCGAATAGCGTCTTCCTGGTTATACTCATACAGATAAGGAGCAAGAGTGGATGCAGACATATTTCCAATATGAGTTAGAAATCTCTCTATTCCATATCTTTCTGCTTGGTCGTTTCCACAGAGCGTGTATACTTCAGTCCTGTTGCAGGTGGAGAGAAGTATTCCTTCGGGTATGAAGTTGAACAATGAGGTGAGCGCTTCTTTAGATTGTTTTCTGCTGAGTGCCAGTTTCTCTCGAACTTCAAGAGGCGCTGTATTGTGGTTGACGCCAACGGCTAGAACATGCATTTTATACTAGTTTCACCATACACATTTTAGCAGATTCCCCTGTGACATACAAAATATAGTTGAATGTTACGACTGTAGTTAGAGTTGTACGGTTGTTGGACAAGTTTACATAATCTTACAATGGCAGCCTTAAATAATAATAGTTGTCTATACTATTTGGACGTAATTGATTATTTATTCTGAACCAGTGAGAGAAACTCCGCACGCGTGGCCGGTCTTTTTCTGAAAAGGCCCCTGGTGGCAGATGTTATGATATTACTGCCAGGTTTCTTTATACCACGCATGGTCATACATAGATGTTCAGCCTGGATTACCACTGCAACTCCCTGTGGCTGCAGGACATCAACTATAGTATCGGCGATCATCGAGGTAAGCCGTTCCTGTAGTTGCGGACGTTTGGCCAGTATTTCAACTACTCTTCCCATCTTGCTGGCACCCACGACCCACCCATTTGGAATATAGCCTATATGCACCATACCGTAGAATGGTAGAAAATGGTGCTCGCACATCGAATAGAAGGGAATATCCTTGAATATTACCATCTCATGGTGGCCCTCTTCGAAGCCTACCTGCAGTTCTTCTTTAGGATCCTGGAAGGCACCTTCGAATATCTCGGCATACATATCTGCGATACGTTTGGGAGTGCCAACTAGGCCTTCGCGCTTGGGATCCTCTCCAATAGCCTTTATTATCTGTTTTATTGAATGTTCGATCTTATCTTTGTCTATCAATTAGCATCTCCGCTTGAAAGTGTTTTCATATGGTTGATATCACCTTACCACAGTTATATTACATTCGATAAGATGGTCAATCCTTTAGTATCTCTTTTTCAAGGATGTTTAGATCGGCTGGCAGCTCTATAGGCGGCACAGCATTATTGATTGCTGTATCAGGATCCTTCAATCCGGAGCCTGTGATTATACAGACAAGTCTTTTATTTGAGAAATCATAGCCATTATTATGCAGCTTTATCAGTCCTGCTAGAGATGCTGCTGATGCCGGCTCGCCAAAGATGCCCTCCTTTCGAGCAAGCAGATGATATGCGTTTATTATCTCATCATCACTAACATAATCTATCGTGCCACCCGATTCGTCCCTGGCAGTGGTAGCCCCTATCCAGCTCGCGGGATTGCCGATACGTATCGCTGAAGCAACGGTTTGGGGATTACCTATTATGGTATCTTTAACGATAGCTGCTGCCCCTTCAGCTTCAAACCCCATCATCATGGGGGTGTCTTCAACACGGCCGGCCTGTTTATAATGGGTGAATCCCCGCCAGTACGCTGTTATATTGCCAGCGTTACCCACGGGGATGAAGAGATAGTCCGGAGCTGCCCCCAGTACGTCCACAATCTCAAATGACGCGGTCTTCTGCCCCTCAATCCGATAAGGATTGAGGGAGTTCACCAAGGCAATAGGATGCTTCTGCGTTATGATCCGTACGAATTCCAGTGCCTTATCGAAGTTGTCATCGATAGCCAGGATCTTAGCTCCATAGGCCATTGCCTGTGCCAGCTTTCCCATAGCGATATTGCCCTTAGGTACGACAACAAACACTTTT
This sequence comes from Dehalococcoidia bacterium, assembly GCA_020344295.1. Classification (GTDB taxonomy): domain Bacteria; phylum Chloroflexota; class Dehalococcoidia; order SZUA-161; family SZUA-161; genus SZUA-161. Next base: position 961,551 of record CP070819.1, read on the forward strand.
AGGTTACACAAAGCTCCATAGGCCGCCGCAGAGGCGCTGGTGTTCCCTGTAGATGCGCATATTATCGCTGTATTCTTTTCCTCAACAGCTTTCGCCACGGCCACTACCATGCCGCGGTCTTTAAAAGATCCCGTTGGGTTGCAGCCCTCCAGCTTGAAATAAAGCTCGCCGCAAGCAAGCTCATGTTCCAGCGTGTGCGACCTTACAAGGGGAGTGTTGGCTTCACCGATAGTTATAATCGGGGTCTGCGATGTTACCGGTAAAAACTCTCGGTACTTCTCAAGAAGGCACAGCTCCATGCTGCTCCCTAGTCCACAACCCTGATGAGGTTTCCTATTTCCTTGACAACAGGGATTGCCTCTGTTTCCTGTATTGCTTTCTGGACTGCCGACTCACGAGCGGGATGTGTCATTATCACGATCTCCGCAGTCTGTGATTTTTCGTCAGCTTCTTTCTGTATTACTGAGGCAATGCTGATCAGGTGGTCTCCCAGTATTTTCGATATCTGGGCCAGAACACCAGGGCTATCATCGATTGTAAGCCGCATATAGTAACGTGAAACGATTTCGGAAATCGGTGTAATTTTCTTGACGCTGGAAGTTATTGGTTGAGTTGTCGGTGGCAGTCCAAGATGGATGCGCTGTGCAATCCGTAATACATCAGAAACTATGGCGCTTGTTGTCGGCAGAGATCCGGCACCACGCCCGTAGAAAATAACTTTACCGGTAAGGTCTCCTTCCACCTCTATAGCATTGAAGACACCGTCGACATTAGCCAGAAGAGTTTCCTCAGGTATGAAAGATGGATGAACCCGCACCTGCACCGAATCGTGATCACTTCTGGCGATGGCCAGAAGTTTTATAGCGTAACCGAGTTCTCTCGCATATCGAAAATCACGCGATGAAAGGCGGGAAATGCCTTCACAATAAATATCCTGTGGGCCGATCTCAGAACGAAAGGCGATAGTGGCAAGTATAGCCAGTTTATAAGCCGCATCGATGCCCTCGATATCATTAGCGGGATCCGCTTCCGCGTAGCCCAGTTCCTGAGCTTGCTTCAAAGCGATAGAAAAATCCATATTCTCCGCTGCCATATGAGTAACAATGTAGTTGGTTGTTCCATTTATTATGGCATTGATAGCTATAATATTATTCGCCACAAGGTCTTGTTTCAGCGGACTGACTATGGGTATACCCCCGCCAACACTCGCCTCATAGCGAATATCTACGTTGTTTTCTGTAGCCAGGGCTATTAATTCAGCCATGTGTTTGGATATGAGCTCCTTATTAGCGGTGACAACGTGTTTGCGTCTGACAAGCGCTTTCTTGAAATACTCGAACGCATCGGTATCACCACCAATTACCTCGACGACAATATCTATATCGGGATCTTCAAGTATCTGGTCCGCATCAGTTGTGAACATATGATCGGGAATACCCGACGTGCTTTTCCTAGTGACATCACAATCAAGAGCCTTTTTCAGCGCAAGCTGGCAACCTACCTGTCTTGACAGTTCATCCGCCCTGTTTACCAGAGTGCGAGCCACGCCTGTGCCGATTACCCCGAGCCCCAATAGGCCCACATGTATGTACTCTTTATTACTCACTCGACACCTGAACTTAGTCCAATGCTATCATTCGATAGACCAATTTACGTTTTCGTACTTCCAGTCTATATGTTCTAGAGCCCAGTCTATCATATTTTCATCTATGTATTCTATTACATTTAAATCCTTTTGTTCTTGCATCCAGTCGTCAAATTCTTTCCTGGCAAGTACCTGTCGCAATTCTTTCGCAATTTCTCTGTCACCGTCAATGTCTGTAACTTTCAATACAATATACCCTTCACTCGTGAAAACGTAACTTACATTACCCACTTCGAGACCGAATGCCTCATCATCAAGCTCGGGAAATATTCCTCTTGGTACCCATCCAATACTACCCCCAATTTCTTTGATCGTCTCATCTATGGAAAGTTCTTGAGCAAGCGCAGCAAAATCCTCTCCAGCATTGGCTCGATTCACAGTTGAATTAGCTTCTTCCTCAGTACCAACCGGGATATAGTGGAGATAGACTTGTTCTGCCGTTACCGGCACCTCCTTCTCCTCTAAATATTCGAGATGCTTTTGAGCCAGCAAGCTTGTCTCCACAACAAGCCGGTATTCATCATCACTGATTCGAACTTCTTCAAGAAACTGATAGTATTCTGCACCTATTTCCTTATCAACATCGGTAGTGTTACCATTGCCATCCGCTGGAGACGAAGGATTATCTGCGTCAGTGGCAGAATCGTTTCCTTCGGTAACCGATATTTCATTCCCAAAACCGTCGGCTGGTGTATTATTGCCCGGAACCACCGGAGTGATATCAACTGTATCCGAAGATTCCTGACCATCCGCTGGGAAAATATCAGCGATTGCTGCAGTTACCTCCTCAGAAGACACAATTATGCCCAGTCTATCTGCCTCCTGCCTGATGATTTCGTTTTCCTCGACTAACTGCACTACTTGCCAAGGTAAAGAGGCCTGATGAACATTTATCCTCTGTGTATAGGAATAGAGCCGTAACATTTTGACATAATAGTCAATATCTATAGTTGTAGCGTTAACCTTGGCGATAGGTCTATTCCAGACAGCGACATAACTGTCATAGGCCCAATACCCAACCAGAGCAACCATTACTACAAGAACAAGGGGAATAAATATCCAGAGGAAGCGGGATATATTATGCTCGCGTTGCCACCTCGGGGGTTTTTTCCTGGCAACCGCTACTCTAGGTTCAGGTTTACGTTTCCTGCTCAAAATGCGATACCTTGAGGAAAGATCTATTGCTCAGCGTGCAGCTTGGCTGTATTAATCAGTCTTTTCGTTGGAGGCGGGCTCTTCGGGTATAGCCTCCTCGGGGGTGGTCTCTTCGGCCTTTGTCTCCTCTTCCATACCCTCTTCGACAACGGGTATCTCGGGGCTGGTTTCCTCGTGCACGGGCTCTTTTATCCTCGCCGCGCGGTGGCCAGAGCCCCTAGAGCTGGACTCTCGAAAGCCAAGGCCGCTACCGATACGGATATGCTCTGCTGTGTAGGGTAGAAGTGCGATATGACGAGCACGCTTGAGTGCTATGCTTAAGACACGCTGATGTCTGGCACATACACCGGTCTTACGTCGTGGCTCCATTCTACCGCGTTCAGAAATAAAGCGACGTAATAAAGCTATGTCTTTATAGTCTATCTCACGTACCTTATTTACACAGAAAGGGCAAACCTTCCTCTTAGGTATGTATCTAGACTTACCGCCCCTCCCGGAAGGTCTATGTTTCGATGCAGTTTTCGTCGTTCTAGCCATTTTCTCCCACAGCTTACTATTTTGAATTTGGTTATGTATTAAATCAGAACGGGATATCTCCTGCTTCCAGATCATCCTCGGGGGCGGTATCGATCGCACCTTCCGGTAAGGTTCCCAGAGGACGCCTATCGAGGAAAAGAACCCTGTTTGCTATTATCTCAATACGAGAGTGTCTTTGCCCGTCCTGACTTTCCCACGATCTGGTCCTAAGTCGGCCCTCAACATATGCACGTTGCCCTTTGGTCAGAAACTGATTACAGTTCTCCGCAAGCCGGTTCCAAGTAACGACATCGAACCACTCAGTTTCCTGTTTTCGCTCACCATCAGGACTCGTGAAGCTTCGACTGGTAGCTATACGAAATGAAGTTACCGGGTTGCCATTAGGGGTGAAGCGCATCTCAGGATCCGTCCCAACGTTTCCAATGATTATTACTTTATTCAACCCCACCATTTCTACCGGCTCCTTTCCCCTGCCTTCTATTCTCTATTCGCCAAGTCTAACTAGCATGTGACGCAGGATTTGCTCGGTGATCTTAAGACTAGCCTCGAGTTCTGTAGTCATTCCAGGCTCGATCTTGAACCGGCTCACCACGTAGTTCCCCTCACTAAAACGGTTGATAGGATAGGCCATTTTTTTCTTGCCCCAGCGATCAATCTGGGTAACTTCACCGCCCTTGGATGTAATGAAGTCACTTACCTTATCTATCGTACCGGGGACATCTTCCTCAGCAACATCAGGACTTATTATCATAACCATTTCGTAGTCGCGCAATTACTCACCCCTTTTTTCCATATCATGCGCTGTCAACAGGCATGAACGATTAATTATATCACGTGGTTAAAGACTGCAGCAAGATACAGCTATTTAATAAGCCCAGGCACCGGGAATTTGCTGCAAATCTCGATTACGCGTTGATTAATATCCCGATATACTTGATCGTTACCTATATTCGACAGGACCCGGACAATAAGTTGTGCTATCAACTCCATTTCCTTCAAACCGAAACCTCTGGACGTTACTGCAGGCGTGCCCAAACGTATACCACTAGC
>CP070819.1:966037-968836 GCA_020344295.1 Dehalococcoidia bacterium
CAGGTCTCGGAGCAAGGCGACTTGGCTAACTGGAGCACTGGTGGCGGCGCCCTTGGCGGCACAATTGGGGGAGGGATGGACCTGGCTTGGGGGGCGAAGAAGGTGATTATTACTATGGAACACACCACCAGGGAGGAAAAGCCGAGGATAGTGAAGGAATGCAGTTACCCTATTACTGCCAGGAAGAGTGTTGACCTGATAATAACCGATCTGGCTGTAATCGAAGTTATACCCGAGGGGCTGCTATTGAAAGAAGTAGCTCCGAGTTGGACGGTGGAGGAGGTACAGAGGTTGACCGAGCCCAAACTGGTCGTAGCCCCTGATTTGAAGGAGATCGAACTCTGATATTATTCATTACGTGTTAATATATCATGTATGGAGTGCTTATCGGTTCGATACCTGCTGCCACCGATTGCTTATAAGGCATACTAGAGCTTTGAGATATCTGTGGGTGAGATCCTCGCCGAACTTCTCTCTTTGGCAGTATTTCAACATGCCGTCAGCGTTTCGTAAGGGTGGGAGACATGTCTGAACAGGTTCTATCTGATGTGAAAGTGCTGGATTTAACCTGGTACATCGCCGGACCTTACTGCACCAAGCTCCTCGCGGACTATGGAGCGGAGGTCATTAAAGTGGAGAAACCGGGCGAAGGGGATCCCGCGAGGAGAAAGGGGCCTTTCTTCCAGGATGATCCTCACCCCGAGAAGAGCGGGCTTTTCCTGTACCTCAACACCAATAAAAGAAGTATAACCCTCAATCTGAAGAGTGAGACCGGCAAGAAAATCCTCAAGGATCTGATTGGAGAAGCGGATATCCTCGTCGAGAGCTTAAGCCCTCGTGTTATGCCTGCGCTCGGTTTAGACTATGAGGCCCTCGAGAAGATAAATCCGCAACTGGTGATGACCTCGATCTCCAACTTCGGCCAGACCGGCCCCTATCGGGACTTCAAGGCGTCGGAGGTTGTCCTGTATGCCATGGGCGGTAATATGTGCAGTACCGGTCTCGGCGATCAGGAGCCGATCAAGAAGGGTGGTAATCTGGTCCAGTACGGTGGGGGCACGATGGCTGCTGTGGCTACCATGATAGCTTTGTTCAATGCTGAAACACAGGGCGTTGGCAATCATGTCGATATCTCCTTGATGGAGATCCAGATGGGCTCCATCGAGAGAAGGATGAGTGAGCTGCTCGCCTATCAGTATAACAATGAGCTGACGCCCAGGATGGATGTTGCGGGCCTGATGCAGTACCCGTTCGGTCTTTTCCCCTGCAAGGACGGTTATGTTGACGTCGCTGCCGGATTTCTGTGGATCGACCGGCTGGAAAAGGTGCTAGAGATGCCGTTAATGGAGCGATACGGCGGGACGAATCAATTCGATCTAGAGCGCCGTGAGGAGTTCTTCTCGCAGGTCTGGTATCCCTGGGCGATGGAACGCACCAAGAAGGAGATCGTCGAGGCCTGCCAGAAAGGACACGTACTCAGCGCTGCGGTAAATACCACAGAGGACCTGCTCCAGGAAGAACAGCTAAGGGAGAGGGGATTCTGGGTGGATATCGACCACCCGGTAGTGGGAACACTCACATATCCCGGAAGCGCGATTAGGTCGGAGGATATAAGCTGGGAGATGAAAAAGCCTGCCCCGCTTTTAGGACAGCATAACGAGGAGGTCTACGGGCATCTGGGATATACAAAGGAAGATATGGTAAAGCTGCGGGAGATGGGTATTATCTGAATCAGTAAAGTATTACCAGAAAACAGTATTATCTAGGGAGGCTGGGCATAGTTAGGCTACCGCTGGAGGGCATAAGGGTTATCTGTATGACACCGATCTGGGCTGGCCCCTTCGGTGAGTCTCAGCTTGCCGACTGGGGAGCTGAGATTATCAAGGTGGAGTGCCTCCAGTATTGCCCGCTGGGTACGAGAGGGCCTGGCCCCAGGCACCCCAAATTTATCGTCGACATGGTGAAGGGACATTTCTCTGCATATCTTAAGGAAGGCTATAATGAGGTGAATGGAAGGCCGTGGAACAGGAGCTGCTATTTCAATCCTCATGGCCGGAACAAGCTTTCCTGCACTATGGATGTTATGAGGCCCAGAGGGCGTGAGATGTTCAGAAAGCTGGTCGAGGTGAGCGACATATTCTTCGAGAGCAGTATGCCCCATGTCATGGAGACCCTTGATCTGGACTATGAAGTAGTCAGCGAATGGAATCCAGAGATAATCATGTTGCGGATGCCTTCCTTCGGTCTGACCGGGCCCTTCAAGTATTATCGCACACTGGGCGCGCAGCTTGACAGCTATATTGGGGGGACCTGCCTGAGAGGTTATGTCGACAGGGATATTTCCTCAAACTCGACGGTGTACCATACTGATGAAAGTGCTGGGATGACCGCTGCTTTCGCATTGTTGCTGGCATTGCGTCAACGCCGCAAGACCGGGAGGGGAATGTTGATCGATATCGCTCAGGTTGAGACGGCTATCCCCCAGTTCGGCGAGATAGTAATGGACTATACCATGAATGGCCGTGTTCAGAGAACCACGGGCAATCGGGATCCTAATGGCGCAATTCAGGGCTGCTACCCCTGCCTGGGCGAGGACAGATGGGTGTGTATTACTATTCACACCGATGAGGAATGGGAGGGATTCTGTAGGGCCATCGGCAACCCCGAATGGGCCAGGGATGAAAGATTCTCCGATAGTCTGAAGCGGTGGCATAACCACGATGAAATCGATAAGCGTATTGGAGAGTGGACAAGAGCGCATGAGCATTTCGAGGTGATGTACCTGCTGCAGAAGGAGGG
>CP070819.1:968936-974192 GCA_020344295.1 Dehalococcoidia bacterium
ACCGGTCCGTGCCAGTTCCGACGTGAGGTTCAGGCCGCTCTGCCCGCCAAGATTGGGGAGTATGGCATCCGGTTTTTCGTTTTCAATGATTTCGGTCATGGTTTGAAGGTTGAGCGGTTCGATATAGGTGACATCGGCCATCCCCGGATCGGTCATGATAGTGGCGGGATTGGAATTGACCAGTACCGAGGTAACACCCTCCTCCCTGAGGGCGCGGCAGGCCTGGGTGCCAGAATAGTCGAACTCCGCCGCTTGCCCGATCACTATCGGGCCCGAGCCGATAACAAGAACTTTCTCTACCTTCGGCATGCCTCTCCCATCATCTCTACGAATTGTTGGAATAGGTAAACGTTGTCCTGGGGGCCGGGGGAGGCCTCGGGGTGGTACTGAATGGCGAAAATCGGCAGCTCACGGTGCCTGAGGCCTTCCACCGTGCCGTCGTTGAGGTTGATGTGGCTTACCCCAAGCCCTCTTTTCAGGGTATCAGCGTCGACAGCATAGCCGTGGTTCTGCGCAGTTATGTAAACCCGCCCTGTCTCCAGTTCACGGACCGGGTGGTTGGCGCCGCGGTGCCCGAACTTGAGCTTGAAGGTCTCGGCGCCGAAGGCGCGCCCCAGAAGCTGGAGCCCGAGGCATATCCCCATAATAGGCTTCTTCCCGACAAGCTTCTGCACAGTCTTAACCATGTAGTCCAGCAGGGCCGGATCGCCGGGCCCCGGAGAGAGGAGTATGCCATCGGGATTGAGAGCAAGTATATCCTCTACGGACATGGTGGAGGGCACGGCGGTGACCCGGCAGTCCATCTCCCTTAATATGCGCAAGATGTTGTATTTAAGGCCACAATCGACAACCACTACGTGATGTCCGCTTGTTTTAGCCTCAGACGACTGTTCCCATTCATATGAGGCCTCGGTGCTCACTCCTTTAACGAAATCGACGTCACCATAATAAGGAAGGCTCTTCAGTTGTTTCAATGCTTCTTCGGGGGAAGTATCTGTGGTGATCACGCCCATCATTACGCCAGCCAGACGCAGCCGCCGTGTGAGCGCGCGGGTATCCACACCGCCGATCCCCGGTATATCCGCTTCCGCAAGATACTCTGCCAAAGTGCTGGTGCTCTGCCAGTGGCTGGGAGTGGGGCAGTCCTCACGAACAACGAAACCGCTCACCTGTATGCGCTTCGATTCGATATCGACGGGATTGATGCCGTAGTTACCGATGAGGGGATAGGTGAGGGCCACTATCTGTCCGGCATAGGAGGGATCGGTCAGCACTTCCTGATAGCCGGTCATGCTGGTGTTGAACACCACCTCACCGTAGCTCTGGACATCGGCGCCGAAGGAATGACCCTCGTAGACAGACCCATCTTCCAGTATTAGTATAGCCTTCTTGGGCACTGCTCACCCCCGGCCCAGATCACACGCTGGCTCTATGAGATATCGGTGTGGTATTCCTGAAGACTCTTTACCTTGCCGTGCCCCTTGCGGTAGGCGGCGATTCCTTTAGCCGCAGCAACCGCTGCCGTGGTGGTAGTTATATAAGGCACCTTGTATTTGATCGCTGCTTTGCGGATATAGGAGTCATCTTCGGCACTCAGCTTGCCGCTGGGGGTATTGACTACAAGCTGGATCTCGCCATTCTTAATAGCATCTACAATGTTGGGGCGCCCCTCGTGCTGCTTCAGAATCAACTCGGACTCTATGCCGTTCTCGGCCAGAAACTGCCTGGTTCCCACCGTAGATTTAAGGGCAAATCCCAGCTCTGAGAAACGCCGGGCCACCTCCAGGGCACGGACCCTGTCAGGTTCCGATACCGTGCTGATCACTGTGCCCTCCACCGGCAGGCGGTGCTTGGCCGCCTCCTCAGCTTTATAGAATGCCAGACCCGTGTTATCGGCCATGCCCAGCACCTCCCCCGTGGATCGCATCTCGGGGCCCAGTACCGGGTCTACCTCCGGGAACATGTCAAAGGGGAAGACAGACTCCTTGACGCCGAAATGCGGTATCGGCCGGCGCTGCAGGTTAAGCTCGCTCAGCTTCTTACCCAGCATCACCTGGGTGGCTATACGCGCCAGGGGGATGTTGCAGACCTTACTCACAAGCGGCACGGTTCGGCTCGCCCTCGGATTGGCTTCGAGAACGTACACCCTGTCCTCGTAGATAGCATACTGGATGTTCATCAGCCCTACAACATTGAGCGCTACCGCCATCTTCTTGGTGTATTCCTCGATGGTGTCTATGTGATTCTGGGCAATACTGACCGGGGGGATCACACAGGCGGAGTCGCCCGAATGAATGCCGGCGAGTTCGATGTGCTCCATGACCGCCGGCACAAACGCATCTGTACCGTCCGCAATGGCATCGGCCTCGGCCTCTATCGCATCGGCCAGGAAATCGTCGATTAGAATCGGGCGCTCTGGAGATACGCCCACCGCCGCCTTGACATATTCCCGCAGCATATCATCATCATGGACAATCTCCATTGCACGGCCGCCGAGCACATAGGAAGGACGCACTATCAGTGGGTAGCCGATCTCCCGGGCGATGGCGAGTGCCTCCTCTATATTGCTGGCCATGCCCGATTCCGGTACAGGGATATCCAGCTCCCTCATAATCTTGCGGAACCGGTCGCGGTCTTCAGCGAGGTCGATGGTATCCGGGCTTGTGCCCAGAATCCTGACACCAGCTGCCTCAAGCTCGGCCGCGATATTAAGGGGGGTCTGCCCTCCGAACTGGCAGATAACTCCTTCCGGTTTCTCCTTCTCATATATGGCAAGGACATCCTCGACAGTCAGCGGCTCGAAGTACAGCTTGTTCGAGGTATCGTAGTCGGTGGAGACGGTCTCGGGGTTGCAGTTGACCATGATGGACTCAATACCCTCGTCGCGCAGGGCAAAGGCAGCATGTACGCAGCAGTAGTCGAACTCGATACCCTGGCCGATACGGTTGGGGCCGCCTCCGAGAACCATTACCTTCCGCGCCTGGCTGATCCCTACCTTATCCGGTGCGTTGTAGGTTGAGAAGTAGTAGGTGGCATTCTCCACGCCACTGACGGGTACAGGCTCCCATCCTTCGACAACACCCAGCGCAGTGCGCTTCGCGCGAATCTCGCTTTCAGGCACCCCCAGAATCTGAGAAAGATATTTATCGGCAAAGCCGTCCTTTTTCGCCTGAACAAGGAGCTCGTCCGGCGGCATCAAGCCTTTGTACTTCAGCAGATTCTCCTCCAGCTCAACCAGCTCCTTCATCTGCTCGATAAACCAGGGCTTGATGTAAGTACGCCGATAGAGTTCCCCGATGTCCGCTCCCTTGCGCAGCGCCTCGTACATTACGAACTGGCGCTCACTGGTCGGCTCCGCTAGCATGCTCATCAGCTCCGCTAGCGGTTTACTATGAAAGTCTTTGGCAAAGCCCAGGCCGTAACGGCCGTTTTCCAGCGACCTGATAGACTTCTGGAACGCCTCCTTATATGTCTTGCCGATGCTCATCACCTCGCCGACAGCGCGCATCTGGGTGCCCAGCCTGTCCTCGGCATCCTTGAACTTCTCAAAGGCCCAGCGGGCGAACTTAACGACCACATAGTCGCCGGAAGGCGTGTACTTCTCCAGCGTCCCCTCTCGCCAGTAGGGTATCTCATCCATTGTCAGGCCACCGGCAAGCATCGAGGACACCATCGCAATCGGGAATCCCGTTGCCTTCGACGCCAGTGCGGACGACCTCGAAGTACGGGGGTTGATCTCGATCACCACCACCCGTCCGGTCACAGGATCATGGGCGAACTGGATATTGGTGCCGCCGATAACCTCGATAGCATCGACGATATCATAGGAGTACTTTTGGAGCCGCTCTTGCAGCTCCGGGTCGATGGTCAGCATCGGTGCCGTACAGTAGGAATCCCCAGTATGCACCCCCATGGCGTCAACGTTCTCGATGAAACATACCGTGATCTTCTGGCTCTTGGCATCGCGCACGACCTCCAGCTCCAGTTCCTCCCACCCAAGGACAGATTCCTCCACCAGCACCTGTCCCACCAGACTGGCGGACAGGCCTCGACTGCCCACTATACGCAGTTCCTCCACATTGTATACGAGCCCACCCCCGGTACCGCCCATGGTATAGGCGGGACGGAGCACGACCGGGTAGCCAAGCCTCTCGGCGATTACCTCCATCTCCTCCACAGAACAGGCGGTCTCGCTTTTCGGCATCTCCAGTCCAATGCTGCTCATGGTATCCTTGAATACCTGACGATCCTCGCCGCGCTCAATGGCGTCTATATTTACCCCGATCACCTTTACGCCGTATTTATCGAGCACGCCTGCCCTGGCCAGCTCTGAGGAGAGATTCAGCCCTGATTGCCCTCCGAGGTTTGGGAGCAAAGCATCAGGTCTTTCCTTATCAACGATCTTGGTCATGGTCTCCAGATTAAGGGGCTCGATGTAGGTCACGTCCGCCATGCCGGGATCGGTCATGATCGTGGCTGGATTTGAGTTCACGAGCACGATTTCATACCCCAGCTTTCGCAGCGCCTTGCACGCCTGCGTGCCCGAATAATCGAACTCGCAGGCCTGGCCAATGATGATGGGCCCGGAACCGATGATCATCACCTTTTTGATGTCACTGCGCTTGGGCATATATATCCCCTTCCTTATATATTTGCCAGATCATAATTACTCTCGAGCTATCTCACGTTCCCCGTTGAGAAGACATACGGGCTACGACTATGAATAACCACTCCAGCAACAATAGTCAGCACAACCCTACCCCTGAGAACTTGTCCGACAAGAGGAGTATTCTTACCTTTCGAGGTGAATTCGTCAGGATTCACCAGCCACTCCTTCAAAGGATCGAAGACCGTTACATCAGCCAGTACCCCGGGCTTCAAGGTGCCCAGATCAGGCCGTTTCAGGAAGGAAGCCGGCTCATATGTGAGCTTCGATATCAGCATTATCAAATCGATCTTGCCTCCATGCACCAGCCCCATCAGGTTACCCAGCGCCGTCTCGAATCCGCTGATGCCGAAAGCAGCACGGTTGAAATCACACACCTTGTCTTCGGCGGCGTGGGGAGCGTGGTCTGTGGCGACCGCGTCTATTACGCCTTCCATCAAGCCAAGTGCCAGCGCCTCAGTATCTGCCGTAGTCCTGAGCGGCGGATTGACCTTGCCATATGTGTTATAGCCGACAACCGTCTCCTCTGTCAGAGTTAGATGGTGAGGTGTCACTTCGGCGGTGATATGAACACCATCATCCTTCGCTCT
>CP070819.1:974292-977091 GCA_020344295.1 Dehalococcoidia bacterium
CAGGAAAGCTCCTGATCGGAGCCCAAGATACGCTATCCCGCCATTGAGTGTAGGAAAAGGACATAGATATGGCTTGGACCCCTGGATCGTTTGAGATTCCTCTGTTTGCGAAGAAACTGGCTGAATCCAAGAGGTATAATGCCGTAATTTGTCTCGGCGCTGTGATACGAGGTGGAACACCGCACTTCGATTACATTGCGTCTGAGGTGAGCAAGGGGATAGCCAACGTAGGATTAGATACAGGACTGCCAATAATACTTGGTGTTATCACGGCGGATACACTGGAACAAGCCATAGAGAGGGCAGGTACAAAGTCCGGGAATTACGGTTCACAGGCTGCTGTCCATGCTATCGAGATGGCGAACTTGACCAAGGACATAGGCAGCCCTGACTAGCCCGGGGATCAGGTCTAGAGAACACCACAGGATTACCGCGATATACTGATCAGGTGACCCGGTAAACATGGTCGCCGTGTCGCACACGGTCAGGGACTTTCACCCCCACAGAATCCCCGGATTTAGCCTCACTGACTTCAGCATTGTTGATCTGCATCGACTCTACCGTACATTGCAGGTCAGTGGTATGCCCCATGATATGGATTGTGTCACCTACCTTCAGGCTCGAAGTCAGATTGATTCCTGCCACCACCGGTCTGGCAAAGAATGTATCTACTCTGCCGATTTCTACCTCCGGCATTTTTTCACCTCCTTCCTGTTTTTAATTTGGCTAGTATAGCTATTCTTTAAAGACAAATCAATAAAGGCTGTTTAACCCACCCACACACCCCAGTAACATGGGTAGGCGAGCTGGGTGTGAAAAAAACAGCAGGTAAAAACGAAATACGTTTAAGTAATCTTGACAACAGTGTTTCCATGAAAATATAATCTCTAGTAGAACAAATGTTCCCTTAGGATCATGAGATGATAACGAGAATAATGCATGTAGACATAGACTCCTTCTTTGCATCCGTGGAGCAGGTGATGAATCCTGATCTAAAAGGGAAGCCAGTGGTCGTAGGTGGCGACCCCAATGGACGCGGAGTGGTTGCATGTGCTTCATATGAAGCTCGGGAGTATGGCCTGAAGGCAGGGATGTCGCTGGCTGTTGCTAAACGGTTATGTCCTCATGCTATCTTCATGGGAGGTGATTTCCGCAGCTATCGGGATGCATCGAAGGTATTTATGGGTATTCTTGCTGAATATACGCCGGAGATAGAATCGGCGGGTATTGATGAAGCATATCTGGATCTGAGCGGGTTCGAGGTACTGTATGGTCCTGCTAAAGAAACGGCTATTGGGATTAAAAGGCGAATTAACTCGGAGTTGGGAATCACCGCCTCAATAGGGATCGCCAGTTCAAAAGTGGTAGCAAAGGTAGCTTCGGATATATATAAACCAGATGGATTGGTTGAGGTTTTACCGGGTGATGAACCGTCTTTCCTTGCGCCGCTACCGGTCGCTAAACTCCCCTGTGTTGGTTCTAAGACAGAGGTAATACTAAAGAGAATGGGTATAAAAACCATCGGCGAACTTGGTAGGCTGCCGCTTTCTTTATTAAAGCAGAGCTTTGGAGTACATGGCGAGGTTATGTATAGATATGCCAACGGAATAGATTGCAGGAAACTGGCACTTAATTCTTCACGTAAGTCTATCAGCCGTGAGACGACATTTAATGAAAATACCGCCGATCGCATATACCTCAATGCGGTCTTACACTATCTCGGTGAGAAGGTTGGCGCTTCTCTGCGTTCACAGGGTAGATATGCTAAATGTATAACCATTAAGGTGAGGTATGCGGATTTCGAATCGATCACTCGCAGCCATACCTTAAGAGACGCTGTAAATACCGAAAAAGATATCTACGAAGTCGGCAGATTTCTATTAGATAGGGCTTTGGGGCATAGAACAGCACCTGTTCGGTTAATAGGCATCGGAGTGTCAAACCTGACTGATGGAATACAGCTTAAGATGTTTGATCATTATCAAGAAACCATGAGCAGGCTTATCGGGGCTATAGATAAAATACGTGATAGACATGGGTTTACCACAATCGGGGTTGGCCGCACCCTGCCTTTAAAAATGGCGTCCCCCGTAAAGAACGGCCGTTATCGTTTAGAAACCCGTTCTCCGTTATACTAGCTGATAATATTTGGCGAGGGCCTCCTTGAACTGAATTCGATCCACAGCTATACTTGATGAATCATGAAATATTGCATTGTAATAATTGATGGTGCCTCGGGCTGGCCTCTACAGGAACGAGGTGGTAAAACATGCCTTGAGCTGGCATATATTCCGAATCTGGACCGTCTGGCGAGAGAGGGATCAGTAGGATTGGTAAAAACGGTGCCCGAGGGTATGGAGCCTTCGAGCGCATGTGCATGTATGTCCATAATGGGCTATGACCCGAGAGTGTATTATGGGGGCAGGAGCGCGATCGAAGCGATAAGCATGGGAATCCCGATCATTGAAGGGGAGGTCGGCTTCCGCTGTAATCTGGTAACGGTACAGGATGGTATGATGCGGGACTACAGCGCGGGTCATATAAGCGACGGCGAAGCCCGTGCATTGGTAGCAGCACTGCAGGAGAACCTAGGAGATAGGGAGATAAACTTTTATCCTGGAGTTGGCTACAGGCATATATGCAAGATAAAGGGGCATGAAGACACTCTGGGTGCAATCTGCACTCCCCCGCACGATATTCCGGGAAGGCCTGTTGAAGAGTACCTGCCGAAGGGTTCCGGGAGTTGGCTATTGCGAGAGCTGATGGGGCGATCAGTGGATGTACTTCGCGATCACCCGG
>CP070819.1:977191-980330 GCA_020344295.1 Dehalococcoidia bacterium
CGGCTAACCAGGATAGGATATTAAATAATGATGAATTTGGAGTACTATGTCTCGGTTTGCCCTTGGTTTCCTTATTTGCCACCGAAGATCTGGCTGATTCTGTACTGCTGTTGAACCAATTGACCAGTACATATAGGCTAAACATATCCTCTGCAATCTGTACTAAACCGGCTCAAAATAGGCAAACGATATGCTCTTAAAATTCAGAGATCTGTCACGTGATAGTACGTTAGTACATATCTGGCTGGATGTCAAAGGGTCAGAATAAACCAATATTAACTTTTCCTACCGATTTTCTACGAGTTAGTTAAAATATTGATAAACGGGGTGTATAAGGTAGTGGAGGCAGATTGGGGGGAATAGATAGGATTTAGCTAGATGGCCATCATCTCTTCAAGGCCGTTGTCATATGAATCTATGGCTTCCTCTATTTCGAGGAGGCTCTGAGGTGATACTCCGAACTCTTGCTCCCATGCTTTTCGCCCCACTACAGATTTGAAGCGATCGAAGCCTTCTTTTGCCCTGCTGGCTGTGATGGCGAGTTTGGTGCCGCCGAGCAGTAGATAAAGATCGACACGATCAGAAGTCCTAAAGGAGTGTGACATTTGGATAACACTGCCTTTGAGCTGGGGAAAGCTGTTTTTATTCCATCTGTTGAGTTCAGCTCTAAGCGTTTTCTCATGGAGTAATGAAGCCATCCTGTCCGGCACTTGTACCAGAATATACGACAACACGATAGACTCTGTATCAATTGGAGCCAATGGCGATGAAAATGCGCTTTCAAGTATGTTGCCGATACTTCCGAATATCTCAAGGCTGCGGCCTATTGCCAGACACGGAACGAAAGCATGAACACCCATCGAGCTGCCCATTTTCGCCAGATATCCGGGGTCCGATTCGGATGATCCGCCATCTTCAACTGCACCCGCGAGAGATGCCACCAGATGGGAGAGCAGCGATTCTCTAGCGAGCTCTTCGCCGGAGGAGCTTACGCCCCTGATCCGTGAGAGCCGGTCATAGTTCGCGAGAATGAGAATATCGGTAACGGGATCGTCGTTAGGCTGCAGGGAGTGCGAGAGCGAGCAAAAAGAGTTGAAGTGCGCGCTATCTGGCTCATCGGCACCGGGCATCATAGCTACCAGTACCCGTCTGCTATGAGGATTGATCTCTCTAGCTCTCTGTAGCGTATATGGACTTGCTCCGCTGCCAGTTCCACCACCTAGGGCAGAAAGGAGAAGAACAGTCTGTTTTTCGGTTGACGGGTTGACGCCAGATCGGCGCAGCCGGTCATCGAGGCCGGGATCATCTCTTGCCAGCTTATCGCCGAGACCAAAATAACCTACCTGTGAGTTAACTGCTCTCGGGATTAGGTGGAGTGAAAGACGCGGTGCTACACTACCATTACTTGAGGTTTGCGGGAGAGTATATTCTTTAGGCTGCGCGGTCTCTCCAGATGACTCGATCATGAGGAACTCTGAGTCTCTTATGATGTTACCCCATGAGCGGTGTAGATCGTGGACGAGTTTGCATCCTTGGTTGCCAACGCCAATAAATACCTTCTCCCTGGAAAACTTGATATGTGGTTCCTGCTCAGCCCATGCCTTAAGGAGGCTCTCAAGTTCAGTTTCATAGTCCACGATGGGTAGACCACAGGTGTTACATAGCTTTGAGCCATTAGGATTAGGATGACGATTCGGGCAAACAACATATTTACTATCGGATCTTGATGCTGCCATTTAGACTACACCTGAATTGATTTTCAGAAGGGCATCGAGGTTATGTGCCGCTGATTCGACAGATTCTACGCTGCTGGCTGCTTCATCATCGTGGAAAGCGATGCCGAGGTGCGTTCGACCGGAAATTCTATGGGCGAGGATAGACAGCAGGGTTGCCATTCTAGGCAGCGAATCCTCTATCTTCTGAGTCTCACCTAAATGCTGCCATAGAGAGAGGAGATTATACCAGGAGCCGAACAGGAAGATATATCTGATATCTCCCCAATTAAGGCCTGGGGCGTCTTCTGAATATAAGTCTGCCCATTCATTACCGAATGGAAGCTCACCATTCAGCAAGCTGCCCAATGACCTGGTAGTGGTCACCACATGCTGCAGAACTAACGGAGAATTACGTATTGATATAGCTTCGGACATCGCATTGATATCCTGACTTATGTCCAATGATGATTCATTAGATAGAATTTGGGACATCTGTTTAGCTTCGTGAAGGGCAGAGTCTACCTCATCCCAGTCTTCCTGGGTTAGAGCGTGAACGGTTCTTGAGATAATACCGGATATCATCCATGTCTGGTAAGCAATATGCCAGAGGAAAGCTTGGAAGGATGACCTACGTTCCTGTAGTTCGGCAAGCTGCCTTCGCACCCTAAGCTCCTTGTTAAGTAATCGATATATCTGGGTGAAGACATCGCTCTCGGGGAAGCTAAATTGATAAAATGCACGTTCGCTGTTATCGTCAAGCGCCTCAATAATAATAATGTTAGATGCATCTTTAATTTTCGCTGAAAATACCTCGGACAGGTCACACGATAATACAATCTTGGGAGTTGACAGGAAGCTGCGTCTGTGCTCAAACTCTATTCGCTTGTTAGTTAGAGAGAGCTTGCCTTTGCCGACGCCGTCAAGTATGACATTCTTCTCTTGGATGAGCAGTTTCTCTTCGTTGAGGTCATCTGTGAAATCGCACACATCGGAATTCATGAAGTTACCTGGCCCCCATTTTTACCGTTACCGGATATGTGTTTAAGTCTCCCCGATTTAGAGTCAAATGTTACAACACTGCTGTTTGCTGCTGCATACATCTTGAGATATTCAACTGCATATTTAGGTTTGACGGGAAGATCGGAACTGGCAACTGTAGCGCTGGTTGAAAGCATATCCTGAACTATATACTCGATATTCGGGTAATTTATTAAGAACTCGTTAACCTGGAAATACTGTTTGAGTGTCCTGGACTGCTGTTCGATAGCATGCAACGACTTGTCAATTATATCAAATCGATTACTAATGGTACGTTCGGTGCCGGGCTTATCGATCATTGATAGAAGCTGCTGGATTTCGCTCACAGCGTGACTGTTACGCCCCCAGCTATACTTTGATGGACTTCTTCTATCGTTATCTGCCTC
>CP070819.1:980430-987071 GCA_020344295.1 Dehalococcoidia bacterium
AGATCTGCAGCGTTGTTGCCTCAGTTCTAAACCTATGGTTCGTAACTGCACTTGAGTACAAGTGTACTCGCACATAGTTATGATCTCCATAATGTAAAGCAGGTTGCAGATACAAATGATCTATAAGATATGAAGCGTGTCTTGAACGAGTGGCGTGCGCTAGAATAGCGGTGTGGGTGACATTCTATCGGTAAAAATCAGTACTGTCAATATATTCTACTCGTTGTTTTTATTTGTAATACCTAGCATAGTGCCACATCTGTTATCTAGGCATTTCTTAAGAAGGCCATATTATGTACAATAATAGCCATACCACAGTTAAATAGATTTGGAGTTATTAGTAGGAACGATTATCAGCATAACATTAACGTAGCTAATCTTCTGTCCTTTCTTTAGCCTTTTTTAATACATCCTCTAAGTTTCCCTGTGTTGCTCCTCCATGGCTTTTTCCCTTAACTCACCTTGACCTTCGTTTGATTTCTGACTATGATTATCAAGGAATCAGGGTGACAATGAGCTTAGAACACCCGCCTGTTGTATGCCTGGCTCCATCATAGATAGCTTCATGCTCGTGCCCATAGGAATCCTCAGAGAGTTCTTATCTTCAATACATTAATTGTCTATTACTGAGCGCAGATTAATCCATTAATCAAAACCGGGAGGAGCCATAGCCAGTGAGACTGCAGGATAAGGTAGCCATAGTGACCGGTTCAACCAGCGGTATCGGCAAGTCTATCGCTGAAGGATTCGCGAATGAAGGGGCTAACGTTATAATATGCGGGCGCCGACAGGAGCTGGCAAAGGGTATTGTCGATGAACTATTAAGTAAGGGGCTGAAGGCCATTGCGATAAGGCTCGACGTCACTATTGAGGAGAGTATAGACGGTCTTGTAAATCAGGTGGTAGACCAGTATGGACGTATCGATATACTGGTTAATAATTCCGGGATCAGCCCAGTATGGAAGCGCGCTGAAGACACGCCGAAGGAGGCTTGGGACCAGATAATAGCGACCAACCTCACAGGTACGTTTCTCTGTTCACAGGTAGTCGGTCGTGTCATGATTGAGCAGAAAAACGGCAGGATCATCAATATGACCTCGGTAGGCGGTGAGGTGGCTTTACCCAGACTGGTTGCCTACTGCGCAAGTAAGGCGGGCATCGTCATGCTGACCAAAGTGCTCGCCGCTGAGTGGGCGCAGCACAACATCATGGTCAACGGCATAGGCCCGTCCTTTGTTGAGACTGACTTCACGGCGGGTCTTAGGTCTAACGAGAAGATTTACAGCGATCTCAAGGACAAAAACCCGCTTAAGAGATTTGCCACGCCGGAGGAGATCGTGGGCACGGCGATATTTCTGGCATCTGATGAATCAAGCTATATTACAGGCCAGACCATCTTTATCGATGGCGGATGGCTGACCATATAGCCATTACGGATTGCATATAAATTATATCAGGAGGTTCTCCATGGCAGTAAACAAAGTTGGTGTGCTCGGTGCAGGCATTATGGGCAATGGCATTGCACAGGTGGCAGCACAGGCAGGTCTGGAAGTTAAGATGCGGGACATTGAGGACAAGTATCTTGACAACGGCATGAACGCCATTAACACAAGCTTGGGGCGTATGGTTAAAAAGGAGAAGATCACACAGGCAGACGCCGATGATATCGTAGCCCGTATCACATGTACCACCGATCTCCTCGAGGCTGTTAAGGAAGTCGATGTTGTGATCGAAGCAATACCGGAGATCATGAGCTTAAAAGTAGAAACGTATACCACTATAGACAAGGCGTGCCCCGATCACGTAATATTCGCCTCCAATACATCGGGATTGAGCATAACCGAGTTGTCATCTGCTACAAACAGGCCGGACCGTTTTATCGGCATGCATTTCTTCAATCCCGTGCCGATGATGCAGCTAATAGAAATTGTTCGGGGATTCAGTACCAGCGAAGAGACCATTGGCGTTATACGCGACCTGTCCTCAAGGATGGGCAAGGAATCCATTCTGGTAAACGATACACCCGGTTTCGCCACGAGCCGTCTAATTGGCGTACTTCAGAACGAGGCTATCCATGCCTTTGCGGAAGGGATTGCCAGCGCTGAGGATATCGATAAAGGCATGAGGCTGGGGATGAATCACCCCATGGGCCCGCTGCAGCTCGCTGATTTCGTGGGCCTAGACACTATACTGCACGTTATGGAGAACTTACACGCGGAGTATGGCGATCCCAAGTACCGGCCGCCGCTTTTACTGAGACAGATGGTCCGGGCAGGTCATCTGGGGAGAAAGACAGGTAAGGGATTTTACGACTATACAAAGGAGTGAAATCCTTTACATAAGAGCTTGGACGTTATATCCTGAAAATGTGACAGGTCAGGGAGGGATAAATGGCTATTAAATCAGGAAAAGAGTACATAGAGAGTCTCAGAAAGCTGAAGCCGAAGGTATACGCGTTCGGTGAACGGGTTGATAGCGTGGTTGATTACCCCATGTTTCAGCCACATTTGAACGCGGCGGCAATGACCTACGAGTTGGCCAACAGTCCCGAATACGAGCAGGAGATGACAGCCACCTCGAATCTTACCGGTGAGAAGATCAACCGCTTCACACACGTGCACCACAGCATTGATGACCTGGTCAACAAGGTGAAGATGATGCGGCTTCTGGGACAGAAGACCGGCACATGTTTTCAGCGCTGCGTCGGCCTTGATGGTCTAAACGCCGTCTATATCACCACATATGAAATCGACCAGAAACAGGGCACCGACTATCACGAAAAATTTAAAAAGTATCTCAAATATGTGCAGGACAACGATCTTATGCTCGCCGGGGCCATGTCCGATCCCAAGGGTGACAGGAGCCTACGGCCGCACCAGCAGGAAGACCCAGACATGTATGTACATATTGTGGAAAAGAAAGACGACGGTATAGTGGTCAGAGGTGCCAAGGCTCATATAACCGGTACAGTTAATGCACACGAGATCATTGTCATGCCCACAAGGACGATGGGCGAGGAGGATAAAGACTACGCTGTATGCTTCGCTGTTCCCGTTGATGCTGAGGGCATAACCCTGATATTCGGCAGGCAGACCAATGACACCAGAAGGCTTGACGGCGAGATCGATGCGGGGAATGCCAAGTACGGCATTGTGGGCGGAGAGTGTTTGATCGTATTCGATAACGTTTTTGTGCCCTGGGATCGGGTATTCATGTGCGGTGAGTACGATTTTACAGGGCAGTTGGTTGAGACATTCGCCGGATTTCACCGGAGCAATTACGGCGGATGCAAGGTCGGGCTCGCCGATGTGGTTACAGGTGCCGCGTACTGGGTAGCGGAGAACAATGGAGTAGAGAAGTCGCCATATATCAGGGACCTTATGGCCGAGATGGTGAGTATGGCAGAGACATGCTGGTCATGCTCGCTGGCCTGTTCCTATCAAGGCAGCCAGACGAAATCGGGCGCTTATACTATCAACCCTCTTCTGGCTAACGTGGTTAAACTTAACATAACACGCATGACTTATGAGTGGATGCGGCTGGCGCAAGATATCGCCGGAGGCCTTATAATCACACTGCCTTCGGAGAAAGACTACAGCAATCCTGAAGTAGGCAAGTATATTGATAAATACTTCGGAGGTAAGGCAGGAACATCTACGAGGGACAGGCTTCATATGGTCAGGCTCATAGAGAATATGGCTGTAGGTGCGGGTCTTCCCGAGGCCCTGCATGGCGCCGGATCACCTCAGGCACAGAAAATGATGATTGGGAGAAGGGCCAACCTCGAGAACAAGAAGGAAATTGCCGAGACCATTCTCGGCATAAAGCCAGATGACGCATTCGAGAGGATAACGGGGAAAAGCGAGGAGGAGTACTTCAAAGAATACAGAGAATTACTACCAAAATGCGACTAGGCTTAATGTGGATTATATGAAGAAGCAGGGTAAGTCGAACATTGCCCTGCTTCTTGAGTTATATCAGGTCAGAGACAATATCGTCTATTTACCCTTGAACTCAGGTCTCCGTTTCTCGAGGAATGCTTTGGCGCCCTCTTCTGCATCCTCGGTCTTGAAGATGTCTGAGAATAGCTTACCTTCGTTTTGTATCGCCTCTTTAACTCCCATCTCCATAGTAGCGTAGATGCTCTTCTTTGTGGAGTCCAGCGCTATAGCGCCCTTATATCGCAATCTCTTTATCATGGCGGTGACGGCATTCTCCAGTTCCGCCGCAGGTACCACCTGATTGACAAGACCGATACGGTAGGCCTCCTGGGCATCGATGGGGTCACCTGTCAGGCACATCTCCAGCGCCTTGCCCTGTCCGACCAGACGTGTTAACCTGACGCTTCCTCCTCCTCCACACATTATCCCCAGCCTTATTTCAGGCTGGCCGAATTGCGCGGTATCCGCAGCGATCCTTATGTCACAGCCCAGGGCGATCTCACATCCCATTCCCATTGCGAATCCATTGACGGCTGCAATCACCGGCTGTGGCAGCTCCTCGAGCATAGTCGGGGAGAAATAGACCTTATGGTCATCCATGACTCTGCCGCCCTTCTTCGTCATCTCGACCCACGCCAGGATCGTTTTATCGATATCGGCTCCCGACATAAATGCACGATCGCCAGCTCCGGTGACAACGACTACCCTGACCTCCTTATCAGCCGCAATGCCCTTAACAGCCTCCTTCAGCTCATCCGACATTTTAGGGCTGAAAGCATTAAGTACATCCGGCCTGTTGAAGGTGATTCTGGCAATGCCGTCCTGCTTTTCCAGGATAATAGTCTCGAAAGCCATTGCATCCCCCTTTATCCGATTATATGGAAGGTATCTTACAAGCTACTTCTTCACTTCCGCCTTTATCAGCTCAATGAATCCGTTTACATCTGAACCTGCGCCGTATATCTCGCGGACACCCTGCTTCTTCAGCATATCATGGTCCTCATCGGGAATAACTCCTCCCAGAACCACCATTACCTGTCCCAGATTGTTCTCCTTTAAGCCCTGTATTACCTTAGGCAGATGCGCCTCATATGCACTGGTGAAGAAGCTCATTCCAACGACATCCACGTCTTCCTGTACCGCCATCTTCACGACTTCCTCAGGCTGACTGTAACTGGCATATACAACCTCGAAGCCGGCGTCCTTGCATCTGGAGGCGATCAGCCTCAGACCTCTATCGTGTATATCTATCCAATGTTTGACGAGTAGAACTCTGGCTTTACCGTTCTTAGACAATTCACTAACCCCCTTCTGAGTAGTTGGTTGAGTCGGCAGTTCCTAGAACTTCAGCATCACGTTGTACTCCGGCCCCCACCGCATAACCTTTCTAATCGCCTTGGATATCTCACCGGCCGTGGCCTTGGCCTTGGCCGCCTCGATGCAGGCCGGCATTACATGGCCCCACTCGCCCTTCTGCAGCTTCTCACACGCAGCTACCACACCGTTCAATGCGGCGTCCGTTTTCGCCTGGTCTCTTCTTGCCTTATAGTCTTTAACTCGCTCTACTGATATCCTCGCCACCTCGGGATCGGGACGGAAGGCCTGCACCTTCCGATCTTCCTCAGTAGCATACTTATTCCACCCGACAACTATCTTTTTGCCGGACTCGATATCCTCCCGCCACTGATCGCAACCCTTGCGCAGTACCCTCGCCAGCATGCCATCCTTATGGGCTTTGACGAATCCTCCGGCTTCCTCTATTTCCTTCAGGACTTTCTTGCCCTCCTCCACCATCCTTTGAGTCAGCCACTCGACATAGTAAGAACCCGCCAGAGGATCGCTGACCCTCGTCACCCCGGTTTCATGGAGCAGGATCTGCTGCGTCCGCAAGGTCAGGATGGCCGATTCCTCGGTAGGGATGCCTATCGGCTCATCATACGCCGGCACCTGCATCGCCGTTGTACCCGAAAGGGCCGCTCCCAGCGCATGGTAAGAGCTGCGGATAATGTTATTCAACGGCTGCTGTTTAATCAACTCGAAGCATGACGTATTGGTATGTGTCCTCAGGTGCATTGCCGCAGGCCTGGTGCAGCCATATCGCTCGTGGGCTATCGTTGCCCACAGCTTCCTCCATGCCCTGAACATGCAGATGTACTCGAAGAAATCATTGCACTGGGCTATCTGGAAGCCTATGCCGGTCATATACTTGTCCGGTTCCAGACCGGCAGCTTTACAGGAATCAGCCACCGCGATAGCAGTTCCCAGACAGAAACCCATCTGGTGGATGGCGTCGGCACCGGTCTCTGAGATAGCATGCCCCTGTATGTTGGTGTGGTTCCAGCGAGGTATCTCATTGACACAGAAATATATATTATCGGTTGCCAGCTTGAGCGCGTCCTCCGTCTCCCACATAAAGTTGGGAGCATACCACGCCGTGAATACCCAGTTCATGGTATTACCACGGAGATCAGCCCTGTTGAATCCCTTTCCCTCGGCATAAGCAATATAGATCGCAAATATGGGCAGCGTATCCCCATTAATTAGAACTATGTTTTTCTTCGATAAATCTATGCCGTCGAGCATCCGCCCTAGGTCTTCATCCGTATTACACGACACACCGTCTTTCCCTATATATCCCTCGGCATCAGGTTCATCCGGGTCTATGCCAAAATATCCGGGGTAGTCCCATACCAGATTGTA
>CP070819.1:987171-992730 GCA_020344295.1 Dehalococcoidia bacterium
CTGTTACACAGGTTCTTTTTCCCGATTACGTCTGTTACTGTCCCCTGGTGTCAAATGGAGAAAGGCCTGCATGAAACTACATGCAGGCCTCAGCTTCGGCCAATGGATCGAATCATCGCCTTCCAAGCTCCTTCTTAATCACATTCTGCTCACAATACTGGCCATAACAAAACGTCACCAGATGGACGATTCATCATAGTGACGTTTGTTTTTGGCTTCAGAGTTAGACTACATGAAACTGGACATCACCATTTAACACCACTGTAAGGATCAACTTATAATCAGATATCTGGCACGTCTCAACCGATTTACTATAAATTGTCGTACTACTTAATCATCAGACCGGGGAGCCAAAGGGCCAATTGTGGGAAAAGCATGATGACAGCTAAGCCTGCCATTTGAAGTAAAACAAAGGGTATTATAGAGCGATATATGTCCCCCATTGTAATTCCGGGGGGAGCAACGCCCTTCATGACGAATAGATTCATTCCGAATGGAGGTGTCAGATAACCCATCTCCATAATGATCACAAAAACTATGCCGAACCACAGGGGTTCGAATCCCAATGACACCACTATGGGTATAAAAATCGGGATCGTGATCATGGTTATCGCTCCGGGATCCAGAAAACACCCCAAGATAATGAGAATAAATACCATTACTATGATTGGAACCCAGTTTCCCCCGGGAACACCCGTCAATATATCCTCTATGATTGCAGGAGTCCCTATGCCGTGATATATGGCGGTGAAGACAGCAGCGCCAAATACAATCCACATTATCATGCCGCTGATCCTTAATGTCCCGTAGCATGCTTCCTTAAAATTCTGCCATGTAAGCCTGCGGGTAAGAATAGCGATCAGTATGCTGCCCATCGCTCCCATACCGGCAGCTTCTGTTACAGTGGCTATTCCGGCAAAAATCGTACCCATGACAATCAGGATCAGTATTAAAGGGAACATCACTACCCTGAGAGATATAAATTTCTGCTTCCAGTTAGCCCTCTCATCAGGTGGCACAGATGGACCAAGGTGCGGCTGCAGCCTGCATCTTGTCGCTATATACAGTACGAATAAGACTCCCAGCACCAACCCCGGAAATATCCCCCCGATGAATAACTGCCCTACGGATATCTCCCCAAAGAGGCCAATGATTATCATCAGCACACTCGGCGGAATAAGAACCCCGAGGGCACCTCCGGCCTGTATACATCCCAGCGCTATCTCTTTGTTATAGTTGCGCTTGAGCATGGCAGGCAGGGCGATAAGCCCCAGAATGGCTGTAGATGCCGCACTGATACCAACCATGGCCGCCAACACTACACTCATAAGCACCGTACCTATAGCAAGGCCGCCGCGCAGTCCTCCTACCCAGTTCTGGATGGCATCGAAGAAATCCTCGGCGATCCCTGTTTTCTCCAGAATCGATGACATGAAAACGAATAGAGGGACGGCTACCAGCAGGTAGTTGGTCATTGCCCCATAGGTATTCATCACGCTCAATAGCAATCTATCCGGGCCCCATAACACCAGGATGAATACCGTGGCCAAGCCTCCCAGGGCGAAGGAAATGGGCAATCCGGAAAAAACGACGAGCAGCATAGAGCCGAATAAGAGGCCTGTGAGAACTCCGTCACTCACTCCGGTCTCTCCCCGGTGACAGCGGTCATAAGGTCCCGAATGAACTTAGCCAGTCCCTGTATCAGGAGGAGAAAGGCCCCGACAGGTATTGCCATCTTTATGGGATAGACCACGGGTGCCCATGTGGAGGTGGTGGTCTCTGAAAGTCTTATGGACCTCGATGCCCACTCGGAACCCTTCCAGATTAGAACTGCGCAGAAGAGGAAAAAGAGGCCTGATGTAACCAGATCAAGGATTGCCTGTTTTCTCGGCGAAAGGCGTCTATACAGTATGTCCATATTGACGTGCGCGCCATGGCGAAGGACGTATGCCCCGCCGAGGATAGCATAGCCGGCAAGAAGAAATGTAATTGTCTCGTAGGCCCAGATCGTAGGAGAATCGAATACATATCTTGCTACAACCTCGTAGACCATGATGCCGACCATGAAAATGACCAAGAGGCTGATTAGCTTGCCTACCTGATCATTAATATGGTCAATAAGCCTAAGAATACGTCTCATTCCCTGCCTTTCAACTAGCGTATCTCTCCTCCTCAACAGCGAGGAACGAGCCAAATCAGATTCGGATGGATATACGGGGATAGACCGCACGTCTATCCCCGTATTATGTTTAACGCTTGCTAGTCGAGTCGCCCGAGATAAACCAAATATTCCTTGGTTATATCGACTATCCTCTCGGTATATTCATCCTGCTGGGCTAGCTGATCCCACACAGCTACAGATGCTTCTCTCAGCGTTTCCTGGTCTTCCTCAGAGAAGTAGTTGATCTCGACTCCGGCGTCCGCGAAGGTTCTTAATGCCTCGGCATCTTCATAGGCAAAATAAGTTGCGAACCCGGTGGAAGCTCTCTGTGCGGCAACAGTCAGGATTTCCTGCAGGTCTTCCGGCAGCTCATTCCATTTGTCCATATTCACAAAGAACTCTCCGCTGGCGTACGCTGAAAGCGGTGGCATCGTGAAGTACTTGGCAACCTCCTGCAGGTTAATAGCAGCGAAGCGAGCGGGATTTCCAATGTTGGCTCCATCTACTATGCCCTGAGCGATCGATGTGTAGATCTCGGCTATATCAGTCGTTGTGGGCACTGCACCAGCCGATTCCCATATCTTACCGAAGTAACCGATTGTCCGTATTTTCATGCCGTCCAGATCAGCCAGGCTTCTAATCGGCTCGGAGGACATTATGCTGCCGTAAGGCACGCCGATAAGCGGGGCAAGTAGATGAACGTTCTGCTCGGCATAGGCCTCGCGCAAGACATCCAGGGCACCCCTTTCATAGTACCATGCCTCCATCTCCTCCATAGTCTCACATGAGTAGGGCAGCCCCAGCGCAAGAACAGCTACCGGCACAGTGCCCGCCCAAAAAGCACCGGTGCTGAAACCCATTTCGACCACACCATCTGCCACCGCATTATGAATCTCCATCAGCGGCACCAGAGCCCCTCCTGGATGCATGGTGTGCTTGAGCCTGCCGTCGGACATCTTCTCCACGCTCTCAACAAACTCAGGGAACACTTTATCGTACGAAACCATACCTGGCTGTTCAGTGGTCTGGAAGGTCCACTCAAAATATTGAACCTGTTCTGGTGTTGGTTCACCTGCTTCTTCTTCGTCATCGCATCCTATCGGAAGAAGCAGACATGCCAGGCAGATAATGACGCCTACCGTGATGAACCACCTATTCATTTTCATAATTACCCCCCTTCTTATCCTTTAATCAGTGGTTAGGTTTCTTGTATTTTCTTCGAGTTACTATCACCTCCCTCCATTTGATCTGAAACGTGTCGTGAACAGATCTTACCCCCTGATATATTTCAACAGACATGCTATTTTAAATCTGAGACGTGTGAGTCAATACCAGTTCACAGCTTCCTGCTGCGGGAATGTTATGCCTCTGGCGCGCGCTTGTCAATCCTTATCCGGACAAGTTAACGTAACCGGAAACGGGCTTATTGCAGGCAACGGTGGTCAATTGAGGTGGATAGAGGGTTTTCAAGACCGACACCATACACCACTCAGCCGCTCCTCCGTAGCTTCAGGATAATACCTTGTTATATACACCCAAGTCCAGTTCCGCTAACAAATGGAACGAGACTGGGTAATAACACAAAATGAAGTTCGGCCTTTTTAAGTTAGCGGACTGATTAGAGCCCATGTCAATATCAGAAATTCAAGCGCCCGCTGGCAGTCTTGCCTTATGTGTTATTATACCTACACTCTTCATATCATATTAAACTGATATATTCCCATTTACTTCTGCCAAAATTGGAGGTATGCAAATGGCATTGAAAGATACCGCCCCGAAAAATAGGGTCGTTATTTTAGGCGCAGGCTCTGCCGGGATCAGTTTAGCGCTGACGCTGAAACGAGCTTCAGGTAAGGGGATGGAAGTAACACTGGTGGACCGGAAGAGCTATCACACCGTTATCCCATTTATATATCAGGTAGTGACCGGAAGTGTTAGTCCCGGCCATATCTCCTTCCCCGTACGCAAGCTACTGAGGAAGAGAGGCAGGGTCGAGGCAGTCAGGTTCAGACAAGGGGAGGTTTTTGAGGTGGATGTAGGAAGTAAGACGGTTATAACTGACAAGGGATCACTTGAGTGGGACTATCTGGTTGTAGCCCTGGGCAGTACAACCAACTTCTTCGGGATGACCGATATCCAGGAGAACGCGATTCCGTTCAGATCTTTGAGTGACGGGATAGACATTCACAACCGCATACAGGAGAACTATGAGGCTGCACTGTCCGTAGAAGACGAGCAGCGCCGTAGCGAACTGCTCACTTTTGTGGTAATCGGCGGCGGCCCCACGGGAGTCGAGCTATCCGCTTCCATTCGGGAGCTGGCCGGCAAGGTGTTGGCGAAGGAGTACCCTTCATTGAAGTCATTCGTCCGTATCATACTGATAGAGGCCCAGGACCATGTACTAGCTGGCATGAAGGACAGTACACGCGAGCTGGCTATGTCCCGGCTGCGGTCACGGGGTGTTGAGATAATGCTGAATACACGCATTGCCAAGGCCTGGCCTGGAGGTGTCCAGACTGCTGACGGCGATACCATACCGACCCGGACGGTCATCTGGTCGGCGGGTCTAAAACCAGCGCCTGCCGTTGAGGCGCTGCCCGTCGCCAAGGCCAGGGATGGCCGGATCCTGGTCAATCAATACCTGCAAGTTCCAGAGTCGACAGGGATCTATGCCATTGGAGACTGCGCCTATCTCGAGCAGGAAGACAGAGCTAAACCTTACCCACCCACTTTTCAGGTTGCAGTCCGACAGGGTCCCGTATGTGCCCGAAACATTGTCAATACAATCAAGGGAAAGCCTCAGCGTCCCTTCCGGCGTAAGTTCGTGGGGCAATTGTTCTATATAGATAGAAATGCGGCCGTTGCGGAGTTATTAGGGCTCGTATTCGATGGCTATGTTGCCGGATTCATGCGTAGAGCCCTGTTTTTCGGGATGCTGTTTTCGTATGGCGGATTGCTGGTTGGTTTAAAGAACAAGCTAAGTGCAACTATCGAGTGGGTGTTCGCCTATTTCTATGATCGTAATACGGCCAAAATAGAGTGAACTTAGGTATGGATTCTCAAATCGTATAAAAAGCCCGTTTTCTTCACCCTGTCAATGATCTGAACGATCTAATTAGGCCATTATGTAGTTATCGATCATGTCATGTCATGTCACCGGGCGATCCTAAGCAGGCCGGAAGTAACGCGTGATATCACATATTTCCGATAAATGGAGCGTACGATAGCATTCTGTGTCTTGATCACACCGGTAGCGATCTCGAACCTGAGGGAATACTGCATCTTTAATTAACGCACCGTCAGGCCTTGGTGCACCTTCTCGCTGCGGTGGCTGCCGTTCTGGTCGAGCTGTATGGAGATCAGGCAGTTTCGTATCGCGATAAACACGGCATGGGCCC
>CP070819.1:992830-1003659 GCA_020344295.1 Dehalococcoidia bacterium
CGGGATCCTTTTAAACCTAATGATTATCACCATGAGGCTCAATACCGATACAGACAGCCGACGTTGCTAGTTGGATTCCCTAAACGCTTTTAGTATTATTGATGAGAGGGTCAACTGTATAAAGCTGGGCCCTTAGAAACGGAGAAGGAAATGGTAGGTCAAACTTCCCTGCTGAATAGGATGGTACGTGCGGCGAAGTTGGATGTAGATCTCTATGAGGAGGTGGAAGCGGACACCACCGCCAACGGCCAGGCGCTGGCCGCGGTGCTGATCGCCAGTCTGGCCGCCGGCATCGGATCGGGCATCGCCGGTGTGAGGGTAGAGGGCGGGATGTGGTTCCTCTGGGGGCTGCTGATAGGAGTGTCCGTATCCCTGGCCGGATGGCTGATCTGGGCACTGTTCGCCTACTGGCTGGGGACCACTGTATTCCGGGGTCCGGAGACACAGGCTACATATGGAGAGCTAATGCGGACGATAGGGTTTTCCAATTCACCCCGCGTGCTCACCTTCTTTGTCTTCGTGCCGGGACTGGGGGGGATTCTCAGCTTTATAGTATCGGCATGGGCGCTGACGGCGGGCGTGATCGCGGTGAGGCAGGCGCTGGACTTCTCCACCTGGAGGGCTTTGGGCACATGCATAGTGGGCTGGATTATCTATGTGCTCCTGGTCTTCCTGGTGACAGGACTGGTAATCGGAAGCAGGGCCTTATTCTAAGTCTTAATGTTAAAAGAAAAAGACAAACAAATGGTGGGCTCGGCAGGATTCGAACCTACGACCAATCGGTTATGAGCCGACCGCTCTGCCGCTGAGCTACGAGCCCACTAAAGCTCAATTTATAAACTGTCAGTCCGCCAGCTCCAGCACCGTCGCCGCCCCCTGTCCCATCCCCACGCACATCGCCGCCAGACCGTACCTCACCCGGCGGCGCGCCATCTCGTGGACCAGGGTGGTCACCAGCCTTGCGCCGGTGCAGCCCATCGGGTGCCCCAGGGCAACGGCGCCACCATTGGGATTCACCTTATCCCCGTCAATACCCAGCAACCTGGCTGCCACTATTGTAACCACTGCGAACGCTTCATTCAACTCCGCCACCCCGATGTCGGAAACATCCAGCCCTGCCCGCTCCAGCGCTTTTCGCGCTGCCTCCACCGCTCCCATCCCCATCAGCTTCGGGTCCACACCTGCTACAGCCATGGAGACAACCCTGGCCTTCGGCTTCAGGCCGAGTTCCTCACACACCTCCTGCGCCATGAGCAATACGGCCACTGCCCCATCGCTCGCGGGCGAGGCGGTGGCCGCGGTGATCGTACCACCGGGCCGAGCGATAGGTTCTAGGGCAGCCATTATATCCAGCGAGGTGTAGGACCTCGGATTCTGGTCGCTGTCCACCAGCGTCTTCTCGCCGCTATCCGAGGTTACCTCGACGGGGACGATCTCGTCCCTGAACCTCCCCTCCTCCTGCGCGGCGATCGCCTTCCGGTGACTGCCCAGCGCGCAGTCCTCCTGCTCCTGCCGCGAGATGTTGAACATCTCGGCCAGGTTCTCGGCGGTCAGGCCCATCGACGAGGCCGACCGGTCCATGAAATCGAACCGCCTGGGGTTCAGGTCAGCCCCCGCCCCCTCGGGCAGGTGTGTCATGCTCTCGATACCCCCCGCGATGATAACATCGCCGCAGCCCGATATTATCGCCTGGGCGGCGCTGTGGATCGCCGTCATGCCGGAGGCGCACTGACGGTTGATGGTCTGGGCCGCCGCTTCGAAGGGCAGTCCCGCCATGATCGCGATGTACCGGGCCGCGTTCATCGCCTGCTCGCCGGTCTGGTTGGCGCAGCCCAGGATAACGTCCTCCACCCGGTGCGGGTCGATGCCGGTCCTTTTAGTCAACTCGCGGACAACGATGACGCCGAGCTCATCGGAGCGGATGTCCTTGAACCAGCCCTTCTCCGGGTGCGCCCGCGCGATCGGGGTGCGCACCGCATCGATAATTACAGCCTCTCTCATAAAGTACTACCTAAATCATGCAGGCTTATTGTAAATCGGTGATGGGCAAGCTGCAAGGCGATCTGCCCTCCCACCCGCCAATAGATGTTTTCGGGAGCTTCGCCCCCGTACCCCCGGATAGCATATGTCGTGATGGGAAGCATGACACTACAGGGTTACCCGTCTGTCCAGGATAGTGGTGTTAGGAAAAAAAGTGCGGGCATATAGGGTTTCGGTACAGTCGCGGGTCGCTTGCCTGCTAATCGTCTTTGGATCGCCGGGCTAGATCCCGGTAATATTCGGCGGTCTGCGCTATGCCCTCCTTGAGCGAGAGCCGTGGGCTCCAGCCGAGCTCCTGTCGGGCTTTGCTGCATTCGAGTGCGATGCGGTAGACCTCGCCCTTCCGTACCGGGGCGTAGTTCGGGGAACCGTTATACCCCAGGACTTCGGCCAGGGTATCGAAGATCCGCTGGTCGGAGGTCTCCACCCCTGTACCGATGTTGAGTATGGTGTTCGTCCCTCTCTCGAGAGCCAGGATGTTGGCCTCCGTAGCGTCCGAGACGTGTACGTAATCCCGGGTTTTATCACCCGAGCCGAAGATGGTGGGCTGCTGTCCGGTAAGCATCTGTGTAGCGAAGATCGCCACCACCCCGGCTTCACCGTAGGGATTTTGCCGTGGGCCATAAACGTTGGCATATCTCAATATAACGTGATCGATCCCGTGCAGCGTATGATAGAGGTAGAGGTAGTGCTCCACAGTATGCTTCGATACACCGTACTGCGCTACGGGATTAATCGGGTGGTTCTCATCGGCAGGGAGATATTCCGCCTCACCGTATATCGCTCCCCCGGTAGATGCGTATATGATCCTTTTCACGCCGGACTGGACGCAGTTGGTGATCAGATTCAGGCTTCCCAGTATATTGTCCTCGGCATCGGCGATGGGGTCGTCCCCAGACTTGCTCACATCTATCTGTGCGGCGTGGTGGTTCACCACATCAGGCCTCTCGTTCTGGAATACAGTGGAAAGATCTTTACCACGGATGCTGAGTTCATGGAATTTAGCTTTGGGGTTGAGGTTACGCTTGAAGCCGGTGGAGAGGTTGTCGACTACTATGACATCGTGGCCGAGGTCGATATAGGCATCAACAACGTTGGAGCCGATGAATCCCGCGCCACCGGTGACCAGAATCTTCAAGCTTTCCTCCGTTGTACTTCGATCTACTCCACAGTGACGCTTTTAGCCAGGTTTCGCGGCATGTCGATGGAGCACCCTCTCTCTTTCGCCGTGTAGTAGGCGAGCAGGTGCAGGGCGACCACAGCCGTAGTCGGTGCGAACAGGGGGTCTACGCTTGGAATCCTAATGACGGCGTCGACATATTTCCCGATCTCATCATCCCCGTCCTCAGCGATGGCGACAACCGGCGATTCCCTCGCCTTGATCTCCTTGATGTTGGCTAGAATGGTCTCGTATGTATTGTCCCTGGTAGCGATGGCGATAACCGGCGTCTCCGGTGTCAGCAGGGCGAAGGGCCCGTGTTTGAGCTCTCCCGCCGCGTAGCCCTCGGCATGAATGTAGGCGATTTCCTTGACCTTTAGTGCTCCTTCGAGAGCGACCGGATAGCTGATGCCCCGGGCCACGAAGAAGGCGTTCTCATACCCTGCGAGGTACCTACCCTGCTCGGCGATATCCTCTTCCCTGTTCAGGATCTCATGGATCTTGTTGGGCAGCTGCCTCAGCTCCGCGATCAGACTTGCCCGTGAGCGTACATCGATAGATGACCGGGAGAGGGCGAAAAGATAGAGCATCACCAATTGTGCGACGAAGCTCTTGGTGGCAGCCACGCTTATCTCGGGGCCTGCCTTTATGTAAAGCACATCGTCTGCGATACGGGCGGCACTGCTGCCGACCACGTTTGTGATTACCAGCGTGTAGCAGCCCAGCTCTTTGGCCTTCTTCAATGCCTTCATACAGTCAGCGGTCTCCCCCGATTGGGTGATAACCATGACTAGCGTGTTGCCCAGCACTGATTCCGAATAGTTAAACTCCGAAGCTATATCCACAGTGACCGGCACCTGCGTCAGTTTCTGAATAACGTGTTTCCCTATCAGTGCGGCATGGTAGGATGTCCCGCAGGCGAGAATCAGGATGTTGCTGAACCCCATCTCCTTATTCTTCAGGCCCAGCTCTACCTCGGACTCCAGCGCGGAGATATGGCCTGCGAAGGTATTGCGGATCACCTTCGGCTGCTCATGAATCTCTTTGATCATAAAGTGCTCGTAGCCTGCCTTCTGGGCTTCTTCCACGGTCCAAGGAACTCTGTCTTCGACCCTCGTGACTCGCTCGTTGTTATTCGTAATGCTGATACCTTGTTTGGTAATGGCGGCCAGGTCACCATCTTCTAAATATATGACCCTGTCCGTGTAGTCCAGTACTGCAGGAACGTCAGAGGCAACGAAGTATTCGCCGTCTCCAATCCCAATTATCAAGGGGCTGTCCTTTCGGGAAAGGATCAGTTCTCCGCTGTCCGCGTGTATTGTGATGAAAGCGTACGATCCCGTTATTTCATTAAGAGCCCGTGAAACAGCCTGCTCCAAATTCCTGTCGTAATATTTCTCGATCAGGTGCGGTATTACCTCGGTATCGGTCTCAGAGCTGAAAACATGGCCTTCGCCAGTAAGTTGTTCCCTGAGTTGCATGTAGTTCTCGATCACACCGTTATGTACGACTGCGATCTTGCCGCTACAATCAGAGTGGGGGTGGGCATTTACTTCCGAAGGTTTACCGTGAGTGGCCCACCTGGTATGTCCGATGCCGATTACGCTGTCGTTCGGTTGCAGGCTTTTTTCAAGTGCTTCAATCCTCACAGCATCCTTATATATCTCGGTGTAGCCACCCAAAAGGGCGATACCGCAGGAATCATATCCTCGGTACTCCAGCCGCTTCAGGCAGTTTATCAGAACCGGCTGAGCCGCCCTTTCCCCTATGTAGCCAACTATGCCGCACATGATTACATTAACAGGCTTTCGTCAGGAATGCTTGTCTCGAGCGTCCTTAAAGCCATGATCCGGCTGCGGTTGCCGATAATGATGCCGGAGGAAGCTACTACATTGCTTCCAATGATACAATGCTCACCGGGCATAGCCCCGATTTGTACCCGGTGATACTCATCGTCGATCCTGATCTCCGTTTCGTCCGATTGGGTGATAAAGTGCCCTTTTACCCGGCATCCCCGGTCAATGATCGAGTCCTGGACATGAGAGCTGGCACCGATCTCCACACCATCGGCCAGTATGCTGTTGTCGATCGTGGTAAAAGGTGAGATACAGACAGTGTCACCTATGCTGGTAGATGGCAGAACGCATACGCTGGGCCCGATTTCACAGTTCTTACCGATGGTGACCGGGCCTACGATATAGGAGTTCGATCTGATTATTGTGCCCTCGCCTACGGAGACTAGGCCTTTTATATTAACTCCGTTTTCAATAGAACCTCCAGTCGAGGGTGAAATATTGGCCAGTGCGGAATCATTCAGCCGGAGCATGTCCCAAGGGTAGACGACGTCGAGCCAATCGCCGGTGGCCTCGCAGACCCTGACCTCCTGTCCAAGGCCTATCATGTTCAAGATCACCGAAGTCAGGTCGGTCTCCTGATCTATCTGATCGAAGATATCATCGCCGAAAGCATAAATGCCAGTGTTCACCAGGTGGCTGAGGGCTTCCCTGGGCTTCTCTATGATGCTGGTTACAGCCCCATCTTGGGCCTCGATTACGCCGTATTTGGAGACGAATTCCTGCTCCTTGACAAGGATAGTGGTCACCTTGGCCCTAGTTAATTCGGCGATTGTTTCCGGCTCAATGATATTATCCCCGGAGAGTGTGAGGAACATGCCATTCACTCTATCCTTCACCTGCTTGAGCGCATGAGCAGTGCCTAGCTGCTGTTTCTGCTCGATATAGTCGATATCCACGCCAAATTGTTCACCGGCGCCGAAGTAGTCGATCACTTGGTCTTTGCGGTAGCCCACCACAACCAGGATTTTGCGAACCCCGTTCACTGCAGCAGATTCGATTACATACCTTAATATGGGCTTATTGGCGATGGGTATCATGACTTTGGGCTTGGATGCAGTGAACGGCCTCAGTCTTTGCCCCTCTCCTGCAGCGAGGATGACAGCCTGTTCTATTCTTTCCACGATTTCCCTCCGTCATTCTACATCGTAAACCAAGCTGATCAATCCGGCATCCATTTCACTACAATATCCTTGAATTGGGCAGTATTACGCCGTTGGCTATGGCACCGGGCCCGATGAAGCTGTGATCTCCAATCGTACTGCCCACGTTGATGCTTGCATTGATACCCGTCTGAACGCCGCCGCCGACTATAGCGCCCAGTTTGCGCCTCCCGGTATTGATATCGGCAACAGTGATGTTTGCATGGTCCAGTCGCAGGTTTGCGATCTTCGTGCCAGCGCCGAAGTTACATCCTTCCCCTATTACGCTATCGCCCACATAGTTGTGGTGAGGGAGTTTGCTGTTGCGCATAACTATCGAGTTCTTCACTTCCACAGCGCCGCCTACGTGGCAGTTGTCACCGATGGCAGTGCTGGGGCGGATATAGCAGTTGGGACCTATCTCGCAATTCTCACCGATTACGACCGGCCCCACGATGTAAGAGTTGGAACGTACCACGGTCCCTGCCCCTATGGCCACAGTCCCCTTCAGAACTACGTTCTCTTCGACCTCACCTTGATTTACTGCATTGACCTTTGTCATGAGCGCTTCGTTAGCCTCAAGCAGGTCCCATGGATAGCTGACATCGAGCCAGCTGTCGATTTTCACCCACGAAAGGTCTTGTCCCTCTTTTATTAGCATCTCGAGGGAATCGGTCAGTTCGTATTCTCCACGCCGTGATTCCCGTGTCTTGTCTATGGCGGGGAATATATCCCCTGTCAGCAGATATATGCCAGTGTTAGCCAGATTTGACGGTGGTTTTTCCACTTTCTCATAGATACCCACGACTTTGTCGCCGTCTATCTCAACTACTCCGAGATCTCTAGTATCTTCCGCCTCCACCAGGCTCATGGTGATGCATTTACTTGCCATCACTTTCTCGATATCCGATATGGCGGCAACTATATCGCCGTTCGCCAAAATGAATCTATCGCCTACCAGTCGTTCAACGAGTTTAACAGCGTGCGCTGTCCCGAGCTGCTTCCTCTGCGTTACGTATTCAGTCCTTACACCCCATTTGTGGCCATCGCCAAAGTGTTCCCGTATCGTCTCTCCATGATAACCGACAACGAAGATGAAATCGCTGATCCCTGCTTCCTTCATCTGAACTAGAAGGTGCTCCATGATGGGTTTATTGGCGATGGGCAGCATGACCTTGGGCCTGGTAAAGGTCAATGGATGCATTCTCTTGCCTTCACCCGCTGCAAGTATGACTGCTTTCACCCTGTTGCTCTTTCTTTCGCCAAGAGGCACTCCTCGATGGTGCGCGTGCCCAGCTCATATAGTTCTCGGGCTCTGTGCTCGCTGGTGGCCTCGGCGGTTATCCTGATTTTAGGCTCGGTACCCGATGGCCTGATCAGGAGCCAACCGTCGCTGAACGCCAGCCTGAGACCGTCGATAGCCTCCAGCGTACCCCCACCCGACGCCGACTCGTTCTTAAGACGGCGCTCCACATCTTCCATTATAGCCGGTTCTCCCGGAATTCCGCCACGCAGGACCGGATAAGAGGGCAGTTGCTCCACTAGAGTAGAGATCGGTTGCTCGCTTGCCATCCTTGCTACCCTGGCAGCCCCATATATTGCGTCAGGGCAGAGGGAGATATGGGGGAAAATAAAGCATCCCGACGACTCTCCGCCAAACTCATTTAGTGAATCAGCCCTGGGATTGCGCCTCAGTTCGTCCGACACGTATGCATCCCCCACCTTCGTCCTCATTACCTCGAAGCCCAGCTCATCGATCAGCATCGAGGCATCCACCGTCGTCACCACTTTCCTGGCTCCCAGCTCCCTGGCGAAAAGCGCCATCAGCCTGTCCGCGAGGACGAATCTTCCCTTATCGTCGATGACAGCTATCCTGTCTCCGTCGCCGTCATGTGCGATTCCCAGATCGGCGTTCTCCGATTTCACCGCCTGCATGAGTTCATCCAGGTTTTCCGGGATAGGTTCGATCTCCCGAGGGAAAAAGCCGCTGGGGCTGCAATTCAAAGGAATAACTTCACAGCCAAGCCTACCTAATAAGATTGGGGTTACTTCAGACGCAGCGCCGCATACGCAGTCTACTACCACCTTGACACCGATACGGCCGGGGAAGTCAGCCCGGATACGCTCCACATGTTCCTCGATAGCTTCGACATAATCTGTGCACTGCTTGATCTGTTCCCATTGGGCAGTCTGTGCCGATCCTTCAGCTACCAGTTGCTCTATCTGGCTTCTTTGAGCCGGGTCGAAGGCGGAGCCATCGGGATTTACCAGCTTTACGCCGTTATACTGCGGTGGGTTATGGGAGGCGGTTATCATGGCGCCGGCCTCGAAGTGTCTGGCGGCGTAGGCGAGCGTCGGTGTCGGGATAACACCCGCGCAGGCAACTTCAGCCCCGCCGGACAGCAGGCCCGAAAGCAGGGCGTATCTCACGGCTTCGCTGGAAGTCCTGGTGTCGTTGCCGACTAGCAGCGAGCGGTATGAGCTGCCTGTAGCCAGCCCTATATCGAATACAAGCTGGAGGAACTCTCTGTCAACGACCCGCCTTATTCCCGAGGAACCGAAGAGTTTCATATTATCGCTTATCTGGACACGTCTGGAAGAACTGCAACCATTCCTTTCTTTGTACTAAATAAGCGGAGGGGGTGGGATTCGAACCCACGGTCCCGGTATTCCGGGACAGCGGTTTTCAAGACCGCCACCATAAACCACTCGGACACCCCTCCGTAGCTTCAAAATTATACTCGCTCGACCGCCCGAAGTCCATAATTAGTAACATTTTCGTTACATACCTTATCTTCACTTGGTTACTCGATTTTGGGAATACTTAATCCTTCCCCGAACCTAAGTGCTGTCGCTTCCTGTAATCCCGGTAATATATGGCTGTAGGTATCCAAGGTGATGTTTATGGTGCTATGCCCTTACCTATTATACAGCGGCCGATTATTCTAGGAAGAGTTACTTATAAAGTAAGACCAGGATAAGAAGGAACTTATTTGTATGTTATAAAAGCGAATTAGGCAGGGGATGTCGCTTTCATAATAAGTATTCATATAACCATGGGCGGCCCTCCGGTGAGGGCCGCCCATATCAATGTTATTATCCCGGAAATAGCCCTGTTTATTCCTCAAGCTTAGCCCGATGAAGTACAATCGCCTTGGCCGGAGGATCATGCTTCGGGTTGCCAATAGTAACCACAGTCACGAAGCTGCCAATCTGAATCTGCTCAACAGTCATTTCAGGTGGGGAGGGACGATATGTGGTGTTCCCATCTACTACGAAGAAATGACTGAAACCTTTCAGATCGACTATAGTAATGTTACCAATAGAACCCTCAATATCAGGATCCGGCAGATTAAATTCTGTGACATTGCCTGTTCGATGAGCGTGAGGCGGGGTACCCGGCTGTGGCATCAACATGAATTTAAGGGCCACACCGGTGAACGGGCCGTGAGGCTCACCAGTAACATTACCAGCTAATACCCCTACTCTCCTTCCCTCGAGTTCAGTGAAGTTGCCGTTTAATCCTTCTTCAACAAAACAGTCGAAATCGCTAATCCAGCCCATATTTCCTCTCGGCAATTTGTACCTGGTAAACTCATTGAGCTCCACGACAACAGTCCAGTTCTGGTTAGTAAGTAAGGTGACATTGCCGAATCCATTTCCATCGCTAAATTCAATTACCTCTGTTACATTGCCGGAGAAACCACGGTTCTTGCCCGCAGATTTTGCATTCTTCTCCTTCTTCGCTTTGGGTTTCTCTTCAGGAGGGCCTTTATCTTTGTCAGCGTTGGGCTTCACTTCAGGAGGCCCTTTGGGCTTGTCAGCGTTGGGCTTCCCTTCGGGAGGGCCATTGTCCTTGTCAGCGTTGGGCTTCACTTCGGGAGGGCCCTTGTCCTTGTCAGCGTTGGGCTTCACTTCGGGAGGACCTTTGGGCTTGTCCTTGTCTGGCTTCCCTTCGGGAGGGCCCTTGTCCTTGTCAGCGTTGGGCTTCACATCAGGAGGGCCTTTGGCATAGGTAACATCAGGCTTCCCATCGGGAGGGCCCGGCGTACCTGCGGCATATATACTTCCTATGCTACTTAGAAGCAATACCGCCACTATCAGGACAATGCAGAAGGTTTTAAGAGTACTCATCGTTCTTTCTCCTTTCAAATGCTATTTTTATTCTAACGTTGCGAA
This sequence comes from Dehalococcoidia bacterium, assembly GCA_020344295.1. Taxonomy (GTDB): domain Bacteria; phylum Chloroflexota; class Dehalococcoidia; order SZUA-161; family SZUA-161; genus SZUA-161. Next base: position 1,003,204 of record CP070819.1, read on the forward strand.
AGCCCTCTATTTTAAAAAGCAAAAATCTGCTTCTTCAATAGATTCCAATTACCACAAAGCTTGAATATATTGAATTTCCTTTGTGGTCGCTAGCTAGAACCTCAACCATATTAGGGCCCAATTCATAAACAACCTCGACGCTGAAGTCGCCAGAATAATTAACATCAGCTACAATTATGTCGTCATTCACGAATACACTTATAACAGCCCCCGGAATTGTTCTGCCGTTAATAATGCCGTCTCCCGATCTTATTTCGCTGCCATCCTGCGGCTCGATAATTTGAAGAAAAAGTGCATTGGGAATATATGCAGATTGTGAAACTGGGGTAGGCACTACAGTCAGAAGTGGTACAGGTGTGGATACGGGTGTTGGTGTGGGCGCGATGGAAGGCGCTGCAACTGGCGTCGATTGTTCCACCGGTGTGGGAAGGTTTCTTAATATCATTGGGTTCCACA
>CP070819.1:1003759-1006716 GCA_020344295.1 Dehalococcoidia bacterium
GCGCCGGGAAAACGTAGTCGCTGATAAAGGCTTCCCTCGCATCCACTACCAGGGCCTCAGTAGCTCCCACCTTGAGCGCTTTCTGCCGGATAGACTCGAAATCCCGCTCCATACCCAAGTCTATACTCAAAGCGATTACATCCATATTATATTTCTCGGCTATCCATTTGATTGCAGCCGAGGTATCGAGTCCCCCGCTATAGGCTAATACTACCTTGTCCTTCAATCACGATCCTCCCGGGCTATTTGACGAGCTCCGCAAGTACAGGCTCCAGAATACCCACCGCTTCATCTACATCATTTTTAGTGATATTAAGCGGCGGGACGAAGCGAACGGCATTAGGTTTCACCGGATTAAGCAATAGTCCCCTATCCAGGCAAGCCCTTACAACACTATCCGATAGTTCGCGGTCGAACTGAAGCGCTATTAAAAGTCCCTTTCCCCGCAGCTCAGTAATAAAGTCGTACTTTGATTTGAGCTTCGTAAGCTCAGACATCAGATAGGCACCGGTTTCTCTGACCTTCCCCGGTATATCTTCTTCGATTAAATACTTCAGGGTGGCGTATCCCGCAGCACAGGCCAGGGGATTACCCCCGAACGTAGAACCGTGCTCGCCGGGTGCAAAGACAGCCGCCTTTTCCTTAGCCAGGAAAGCCCCCAGGGGTACGCCTCCCCCGAGCCCCTTGCCCAGGGCCATTATATCCGGTTCAACGCCGAATGATACGTGTCCGAACAGCGTTCCTATACGCCCTATTCCTGTCTGCACCTCATCGAGAATAAGCAGAATGCCCTTCTCGTCACACCAGGCCCTTACCTCTTTCAAATAATCGTCAGCAGGTATATTCACCCCGCCTTCACCCTGTATCGGCTCCAGCATAACTGCGCATGTGTCAGGCGATGTCGCCTCCTTTATCGCGCTAACATTATTGTACTCCACATTGACAAATCCATCGGGCAGCGGGACATAGAGTTCCTGATGAGCGGCCTGTCCCGTCGCTGCAATCATGCTCAAGGTCCGCCCGTGGAAGGAGTTAAACGTAGTGATAATCCTGAAAGCTCCGTCCAGATGGAGCTTACCGTACCTGCGTGCAAGCTTTACAGCGCCCTCGGTGGCCTCGACGCCACTGTTGCAGAAAAAGACCCTGTCTAAGCAGCTATTCCCCACCAGCAGCTCCGCGAGTTTTATCTGCGGAATTGTGTAGAACTGGTTCGACGCCTGGATCAGCGTTCTGACCTGCAAGCTGACAGCGCCCACCACCGCTGGATGGCAGTGCCCCAGGCTATTCACCCCCCAGCCCGCTGTGAAGTCCAGATACTCCTTTCCCTGCTCATCCCACACCCGCGCCCCCTGACCTTGGTCCAGCGTCAGGGGCATGCGTTTGAACGTGGTCATAAAGTATTTTTTCTCTAGCGCCTGCCAGTTAGTCATACCCTACCTATTCTGCCAACAGCTTCTCTATTTGCTCAAGAAGAGCCGCCATGGCTTCTATCTTCTCTTGGTAACACCCCAAGTCACCTCCCAGGAGACACGCCTGGGCATCATCATAAAGCTGCTGCGCCCGGCTAACCAGGTCCGCAATATCAGCTCCGGTGGTCACCGTTATGTAGTCTGTCCTGGTCTCTGTGTCCGAGCCCGCTGGTCCGGTGACGGTCAGAGACACAGTATAGCTTCCCACGGTTTGATAGGTATGGGATGGGTTCTGCTCGTCAGACGTTTGTCCATCGCCGAAGTCCCATGACCAGGTGGCGACGGTGCCCATTGATTGATCTGAGAACTGAACCACAAGGGGCTCAAGGCCGCTTGTTGGTGCACCCATGAACTCTGCTTGCATGATATCTGCCTCACCGAAGACAGCGGCCAGTGCCTCATCCAGCGTCTGCTCCATAGCGATGCGATCCTTGGTGGCAACAATCACCCGTTTTAGCTCCGGCACTCCCCCCGCTGCCCCTTGCAGGAATACCGGCTCCACGTAGAGGAAAGAATCCTCAATAGGAATCATCAGCAGATTTCCACGAAGCACTCTGGAGCCTCCGCGGCCCCAAAGGGCGAACTGCTCTGTGATGTCAGTATCCTGCTCGATGCGGTTCTCCACCTGCATAGGGCCGTATATTAGTTTTTCTTTAGGCAGATAATATGCCAGCAGTTTCCCGTAGTTGTCGCCGTCGGAGCGCGCTGCCAGCCAGGCGATGGTGTTATTCTTTTTATCCGGGGTGAAGGGGAGCATGAGCAGGAACTCTTCCCTCTCCTCGTCGGGGAGGCGCATAATGACATAGTATGGCTCCATCCGCTGCGCCGTGCCCTGATATATCTCCTCAGGGACTGTCCACAGGTCCTCTTTTCCGTAGAAAACCATCGCATTTGTCATATGGTATTTCTGGTACACTTGCGCCTGCTTCAAGAACAAGTCCTGAGGATAGCGAAGGTGTGCCCTGATGTCCTCGGGCATCTCCTCCCCCGGGGTAAACAGAGCAGGGAAGATCGCCCAATAGGTCTGGACCACAGGGTCGTCTGGTTCGACAACGTACAGAATCACCGAGCCGTCATAGGCGTCGACGACTGCCTTGACGCTGTTGCGGATGTAGTTAGTGCCATCAGGGAGAGGCTCGGAGTAGGGGTATCTATCGCTCCAGGTGTAGGCATCCTGTATCCAGACCAGTTTGCCTTTCTCTGTGATCACCAAATAGGGGTCATCGTCGATCTGGAGGAAGGGAGCGATATGCTTTACCCGCTCCTGGTCGTTGCTGTATTAGAGTATCCTGCTACCGGAATTGATCTCGCCGCTTATGAGGACGTTAAAATCGCCGAGATGCGAGGCATAGGCCACCCTGCGGAAAAAGGAGCTGAGCGGTACCCCGCCGCCGGCGGCATGTTCGGTGTAAATGTTTTCCTCACCCAGGGGGTAATCGAATTCTTCGGTATTGGTATTGACGATAATGTAATTGTTGGTCTTCTCCC
>CP070819.1:1006816-1009391 GCA_020344295.1 Dehalococcoidia bacterium
TCCCAGTATCCTGAATATCTCGGCAAGTATTTCTTCTGTTTCGACCATGCGCCCCATGCCGACCAGGCCCGAAGCGAGCCTGCCGTGAGCGGGACCTACTATGACAAATCCCCTCGACTTCAGCTTCGCTATATTCTCCTGGGTGACTGTATTGTTGTACATCCCGACGTCCATCGCCGGCGCCACAATAACCGGCGCCCGGGTAGCAAGCACTGTACAGCATACCATTTCGTCGGCGATTCCCGCCGCAATCTTGGCAATCGTGTTCGCCGTCGCCGGAGCGATTACCACTACGTCCGCACGTTCGGCCAGCGCCACATGCTCGACGCTGAACTCCGAAGACAGCTCCCACATATCGGTAACCACCGGCCTCTGGGTGACGCTGCGAAACGACATCGCCGTTACGAACTTCTGAGCCGCCCCTGTCATCACCACATCCACCGTCAGGCCTTTCTGTGTCAGATTGCTCGCGATATCCACAGCCTTGTAGGCAGCAACACTTCCGGTCACGCCCAGTACTACATTCTTATCTTCGAACACGCTACCTCCATACTATGGGCTATCGCCCGTTGTTGAGCTCGTATATTATTCTCAATCCTATAAGCGTCAGGTCGGGCTCCAGAGCGTCAACAGCATCAGTCTCTCTGGCGATAACATCAGCCAGCCCTCCCGTCGCAATAACCTTCACACTGCCGCCCAGCTCCTTTTTCATACGGTCGACTATTCCTTCTATAAGCCCCACATAACCGAAGATAATGCCCGACTGCATTGCGGCAATAGTGCTCCTGCCAATTGCTTTCTGCGGACGCACCAGTTCCACTCGCGGCAGCTTCGCCGCATACTCGAAAAGAGCCTCGGCGGATATCGCTATCCCGGGAGCTATGGCCCCGCCCAGATAATCACCCTCTCTGGATACGGCATCCAGTGTGGTGGCCGTTCCGAAGTCTATTACCACCAGCGGACCTTCATACAGACTGTGCGCCGCTGCGGCGTTTACAATGCGGTCGGCCCCGGCCTCCCTGGGATTGTCCAGCTCTATACGGACACCGGTCTTTGTACCCGGCCCGATTACAAGAGGTTCCACATTGAAGTACCGGCGGCACAGCTCACTGAAAATGGTTACCAGCGGAGGCACCGAACTGGCAATAACGGCATGGTCTATATCCGCAAAAGCTAGCTTCTTCATCTCCAGCAGGTTCAGCAAGACCACAGAGTATTCATCTTCAAGCTTGTGCACATCCGTACTCAACCGCCAGGTGGCCTTCAGCTTCTCTCCATCGAATACGCCCAGGACGATATTCGTATTACCGATGTCTATCGCCAGTAACATGTTGCTCCTGTCTTATACTCTATAGTTCAAATAATACTCGTGAAGCGTCAAACCTTAACGTGAGCGCTATTATAGCGAACCGTCTCTCCCGTTACAATATACCTACCAAACTCGCTGCATTATTCACAGACCATGTTCGATAGTATTCTGAGGGCTCCTTTCAGGGATATTCAAGCCTCCCTCGCGCCTGTGCCTCATTAGATATTCAACGCCCTTTCGCGTATCGCTGGCAACCCGTGCCTTGTCACAGTGTTCTATACGGTACTTGAATAACCAGTACGTAAACTCCTGCAGCCGGTCGAGGTCCATATCCTTTTCATCATTATATCCCCTCTCCTGCCTGAATTGCTCAAGCAGGTCTCCCTGACTTATCCCGTAGACACGTGTGTAGGAATCATCCTGACCGTCACCCTGCTTTGAAAAAACATGCGAGTGACGCTCCTTTCTTATCTCTTCTTCCACAGCTATCAACACGAACTTCTCAACAACCACGCCGTAGAGGTAGTTCAAATAGGCATGGTATTTTGCCGGCCCAATCATTCTACGGAACATTTCATCGGTTACTTCACCCGGCATCCTCCCGTAAAAGAGGAGATCGACCAGCTCATCCTCGGGTATATCATCGGCTACCTCTTCACTCAAACGCCCTGCCAGCAATAACCAGTCGAACGCCTCGCCATCGATAAGATAATGGTAGCACTGCCCTTTTCGTTCTTCCTCAGGCCATACCCATAATGCCATAGCTTCGAGTAATGCTATATGCCAGGGCTTGCCCCCGGCAATGGCACCTTTCAGGTGCTGAACAGCCTCGTTATCATTTACAGGGTACATATTACTATCGGCAGAGCCGTCTGAGGTCATTTCTTTCACACCTTACAGAAAAGTTCTCAGTCAAGCTTTCTCAGTTTTTCTGCTTCCTTTTCGATCTCCCGCATCCTCCAGCGCTCAAACCTGTCCCCTTTCAGGATGAAAATACCGATAAAATGCGACAGGAGCACAATGCCCCATATACCAAGAACCAGCAGGAACCAGTAGAATCCGCTGGATATCACCATATTTATAGCGAGAAGGAGAATATTAACGACCACATATATCATCAGGTGGCGCAGAAAACCTATCTTCTGAGTCACCAGCTTCTCCGCTCTCCTGTAGGCTTCTTTTTCGTCCATAGGCTCCTTATCACTCATACTAACGTTTTCTATCTTTAAGGAACGACTCTATCTCACTTACCGACCCGGTATTCAA
>CP070819.1:1009491-1012959 GCA_020344295.1 Dehalococcoidia bacterium
ATCTAAATATCCCTTATATTTGGCGATTCGGCCTTTCTCTTCTTCGCCAACAACATTAAGTAGGATTACCTCGAGCCCCAATCTTCCTGCTAGCTCCCTAGCATAGGGAAAAACTACTTCAGCTAGTTCAGAACGATCCAAAGGGATTAGCATTTTCCTATACATCTATTTATCTCCCTAAAAAAACATTCCGAAGAATGCACTGAACAACTACAGAATTTACAGGTATTAAATTGAATATATATCTGATCGAACTGCTGATTGCTCGCTCGTTACAGCTCTAAATCCAGTAATTCGCATTATTAGACACACTAAATTTCTTACGAGGGCAATTGGTCTCCAAGTACCATCAACCCAGGCTTTTTTCAAGGAGTTGCTGGTTAACATTGCTACCAGATTGATGATCTTGTGCGGGCCGAACCAACTACCCAGATTAACGGCTAGCACCGGGTGCAGCCCTGTGCCTCCAATTAAGGCACCCTGGGTAACTCCCGAGGCAATAAATGTTCCGAGATTAGGCATTTGCTCAACTATCTGTAATCGTCCGACATCGAACGGCATAAATCTACTTGATTCCCTATAATCACGCCTGAAAGCCAGCCAGTAGCCGATCGCATAGGTACCAATGTAGCCTACTGTGCTGCCTACTATGCCGATAATCACGATATTCCAGGTCGCATAGTCCGGAAGAAGAAGTACAGCTATAGATATCCCAATAAATGCGCCACAGCCAGCACCTATCTGGACAATGACGAGCTTGCCACTAAGATACTTCTGTAATTTCCCCTTTATTCTTGACATCACTGGCTCCCAGAGATAAAGCACATAAGAATGTAAGCATGACCTTTCTGATATTTATATGTTTCCCCACCTTATTTCCCCTCAGGTCGTAGTGTCTTTTACTTCATTAAGTTTAATTCTACCGTCTCCCATACTTTCGTAATCTATATACATGTTTTCTGTTGCGTCTCTCGTCAGCCAGATGCCGTTTACCATTTCCGAAAGTATCCACGTCATACACGTGGCCGCACTGCAGACACTCTTCGACCCACCCGTATTGATCGTGGCTCCTCATTACATCCCCTTTGCATCTAGGGCAAGATTTGGTCCTTAACATTGAAACCCGTCCCCTATTCCTGCTTCCGGAACTGCTCATACTGGAGTATGCCCCTGACGGCTTCAAGGTCCTCGTGGGTATAGAATCCGCGCCGCCCTATCAGGCCACAATGGGACATAGACCGAATATCTTCCGCCGATACCAGGCGGTGTGCTCCGGGCACTGTTGTATTGAACTTAGCGGCGAATTGTACGGGATCCGCCGTAACTTCCCAGAGGGCTACCCAGTTACCTTTTTTCTTCGCATACTCCTTGTCTGGAGCACTGCCTATAGTCCTAAACTGTACGTCGCCTAACTTCCTGTGATTGAACTCACCCTCGTTTCGACTTTCCGAAGAGCAGTAGCCTGCGAGGCGACTCTCGCCAGTTGGCTGGCCAGTGTCGTATCACCGATTACATCACGGACCCAGGTGCTGAAATCGTTTTTCTCGCTGTTAAGGTGATATTCGAATGTATCATTGTTCATCTCCTTGATGGCGGCGGCAAGATCGGTCATGTTTTTCACCACTCTGCCATCGTGGCACCAGAACACCCTGTCCTCGGGGACATCACCCAGCCATGCTTTATCCACCTTTACTTTAGCCATGTTATACCTCTCCACTATTTTTCCGGGCCATTTTTTCGTTTGAGTCACAGCCACATGAAACGATGCTGTCCATCCTCTATGCATGGGGGTGAGGTGGCCGGCGCTCACCCCCTATATTGTTGCTTTTCCTTTTTACTTCTTAGGACCATGTTTTCCCGGCTTTTTAATCACTTGGATATCACCTCCCTTCTACAACCGTGATTCATTTGATACAGCACGTTTTATACGGCGACACCATGTGCCGCAACAGATGCTTCCTCTCTCGACCATTGCATGTGCTCGCGTAGGGCGCGCTGGAGAACAGGTGCGTCCAACTCCAAAACGGGCTTTCTACTTGGCATGGTAATGAGACCCTGAGTCCTCGCACGATACTCCAACTTCTGAATAAGATTCTTTATCACTTCTTCCCACGTAAACATGCTCGCTGTTATATTTGCCGCTATTCTTATCTTCTCCTTCAGATAAGGTCGTTCTTCCAGATACATTACATATCCCTCGATTTCTATGGGGTCTGATGTTTCCAGAACAATCGCATTATGAAAAGGGATAACATAGTCCTCTCCTGTACTGCCGGTAAAAGCAATCCCTCCGGCTGCCATAGTCTCTAGTCCAACCAGGCCAAAAGGCTCGTGCCCACTGTTTGACAGTACAGCATTTGAGGCGCGGTAGACTATTCGCAGAAACCCCTGGGTGCAATGAGACCTGATGCTGATAATATCAGCACCGTTGTTCTCTTCGATCATGCTCAGGTAATCGTCTAGGTTGAAATCCGATGCGCCAACCTCATTTATGGTGAGCCCTAGGTTGAATGCTTTTTGCAGCACCTCCCAACCATGTGGCTCTATCCCACCCCGAGCCAGCAGCACCGTCTTCAAACCTGTGGCCTTAAGTTGCGCTACCGCCTCTACCGCCGTTAGCCACTGCTTGTCGGGATCCCAGCGGGCTACTTCAGAAAGAACCAGGTCAGCATCCAGGCCTCTCCTTAGCCTTAATACTAGGCTTTCGTCAACGTCTTCTAAAAGCGACCCGGGGATTCCATTGGGAATCACAAATGACCTCAATCCCCTCACCAGCATTATCTGTTTCATGTATCTGCTAACGGTAGTAATCGTGGCGGCATTAGCAAGTCGCGTCCAGTTTATGTGATGAAAGCCGAAGGTATTATTAATATTCCAGAGCAGTATAGCCTTCTCCCTAATACCCTCAATATGAAGAAGCTCATTTATACGACACATTGCCTCTGCAGTTTGCCATTCCTCGCCCATGATAACGACAACTTTATCCTGAGCCACCGCTGGTTTTACTATTCGGTTTACTACATACCCGGTCACCGAATCACTGAAGTCCCGGTGCTTCTCATACTCTCCTTGATAAACTCCGGCGGGATGATACTCACTTATCCATTGACACCAGCGGTGCAGTATGAGTCTATCAGCATGTATATACTCCTCCCCTGGCAGCTTCGGATCGCCGACGAAGAAGAGGTGAACGTTGAAGCCCTGGTCGGCAAATGCCTCAGACAGATTGGTGACCCTGACCCCCAGACCACCCGCTAGGGAATACAGGTCAGGACCTTCAAAAGAAAGTATGATGAATTCTGTATTGTTAGGGCTGATCTCTCTCATAATAGTTGAACGCCCGCTTCCATTGCATAATATACGTCCATCCAAGAAATGCCTAATGCCAGTGTGAAAGCAATCTCATTTATGTGCAGTATATGTCCTTATCGCCTCCTCGATGCCAAGGTGAAGAATGTGACAGTGGCA
>CP070819.1:1013059-1015875 GCA_020344295.1 Dehalococcoidia bacterium
ATCAGGCAAAAACCCCAGATAAACGTACCACCTACACGAAACATCGTCATCGCCTATACCTGCCTCCTTTGAATGATCTCAAACAGTATCAACAATGCAATTTCTAATAAGCGAGATCTACCCTACTTATTGTCGCGGAGGTCGGGGGGCAGCAGATTGGGGATTCCATCGTCTATCGGATAGGTCTCGGGACATTGAGTGCATTTAAGTGAGCCTGTTATCACCTCGTTTTCGTCCTCTTTGGTGACGTCGAGTTGAAGGGGTCCTTTGCACATCGGGCAAGCGAGAATATCCATCAGCTCTCTTTTCATGGCACCCCTCCTGCGATGGCTCTCAATCGTGCCCCATTGTAGTTTATGCAATAGGGGTTGTCAATGGAGGCATACCCAAGAATGGAATGACGGGAAGCCTGTGTGGCTCTAAAGTTTATTGCCTGAGCCGTGGATGCGGCATACCTGACGCGTGGGACTGTACTCGACAGTACAACTTTCCACGCGGAAGTCCACCTCTCGTCCGTCTTTTAAAACCAGGGTGAATGAGCCAGATGGGGTGGCTGGATTGTCACCCGACAGCATGGCTCCGTCCAGGAGTGTGATCTCTCCATTGACGTTTTTACGGCTGAAGTGCGTCTCGTTCTGACCAAAAGACCTTGCAGTTATCTCCTCAATCTCAACGTATAAACAGTAGCATGCCTGCGCGATTATCTCGCCTTTTCTTCTGACTTGCCCGGTTCCGGTCAGGTTTTCAATGATCTTATCCCCTCTGCTCAGCGTCATTCAAGATCCTCCTGGATGGAGACTGTCCAGAACGTTGGCTATCCACGGCCTAATTGATTAGCTGCAGCTGGGCGCAAGATGAAGACTGTATAATCAGAAAATCGAGGCAAATGAAATAGCCGTATGCGGGGCAAATCCCCAATTGCTGATCGGCCAGATGACCAGCCATGCTCTGCCCACAATATTACCTTTAGGAATTGGGCCACCATTGCGTGAGTCATAGCTGACTGTGCGGTTGTCTCCCATAACAAAGTATTCGTTCTCAGGAACTTCCCATGTGCCGCTAGGACCCCCTGGCTTTACGACGTAAGGTTCCTCGATGAACTGGCCATCGATGAAGACAGAGCCATTTTGTTTCACTTCAACTGTTTCACCGGGCAGGCCGATGACCCTCTTTATCCTGTCATACTGGGGCTGGTCTGGTGCCTGGAAGACGATGATGTCTCCTCTTTTCGGAGACTTACCGAACCAATAGGCCGTCTTATTTACAAGTATATACTGGCTATCATGGAGATTGGGCTCCATGCTTGTTCCCTCGATCCTGAAGTTCTGTATCAAAAAATGAAGAGCAAAGAATACAACCAACGCCAGGACGACGATCTGTATTATTTCACGGACAATCGGTTTCATCATTTAGTTGTATCTATAGACCTAACGGCTACATCGTGCGAGTCAAACGTGGTAGAATGTGCGGGGCAGTCATCAATGTGAACTCAGTATAAAGAATTTATAGCTGGCTAGTCAAGGACAGCTAACCTGTGGGCATAATATGGAAGAGAAGGAATATATATCGAGAAGTCAGAAAGGCGATATCGAGGCCTTTAACCAGCTAGTCGAGCGCTATCAGCAGCTTGTCTACAACCTTGCGCGCAGGATGCTGGGTAATAAGGAGATAGCTGAGGATGCCACGCAGGATGCATTCCTTTCGGCATACAGAGCAATAGGCAGGTTCAGAGGTGGCAGCTTCAAGGCCTGGATACTTCGTATAGCCGCGAACTCATGCCACGATAAAATGAGGATGGCCAAAAAGGCAAGTGTCACCTCCTTGGATAATTTAATGGAGGATGCAGGGGATTTCATCCCGGATGATAAGGCTGAGTCTCCGGAGGACTACGCTATTCGCAGCGAGCTGGGCCGGTTTCTCAACGACAGTCTGGCATGCCTGCCGGAGGATCAGCGCCTGGTCGTGATTCTAAGTGATATTCAAGGTTTGAGCTATGAGGAGATATCACAGGCTACCAAGAGTTCTTTAGGAACCGTGAAATCGCGGCTGAACAGAGGGAGAGCTCGGCTACGTGACTTGTTGTTACAGCGAAGGGAACTTTTACCGGCAGAATTTCGTCATGATAATTAGAAGAGGTTGTTGGGATATGTTTGCTATTGGTAAGAAGAGAGAATGCCGCAGGGTTCGGGGTAAACTCTCTGAATATATAGATGACCGCCTCGGTTGTGAGGAAAGGGATTGGATGGAGAGTCATCTAGGGGTCTGTGATGCCTGCTCGAAGGAGCTCGAGACATTGCGGATGACGGTGCACCTGCTGAATCAGGTGCAGATAGTGCCCGTACCGAGGTCTTTCGCGATTAGAGAAGCAGAGACGGGTGAAGAGAAGGTGCCTGAGCCCCGGAGATGGGACGGGATGCGTCCTGTGCCTGTATATGCGGTAGCCAGCGTTTATAGTGCCCGGGCACGCATTATGGATCCTCAGAGGATGCGCTGGCTGCGCCCGGCAACGGCTTTTGTGACTGCAGCCTTGGTGCTGTTGCTCATGTTGGACTTCCTCCAGGTGGTTCCACATGGGGGCTGGCTTGAGGGCAACGGAGTGATATATGAATCACCCCCACAGTCTATGTTAGCGCCTTCGCCTGGCATGGAGGATTGGGGGGCCAAGCTTGGGGAAAATGGGTCTGTTCCAGCTACCCCAGTGCCTGCCCCGAGTGTTATTAGAGAAGCTGAGTCGGATGATGTAACTTCTGAGTGGCTTACTTCTGCAGTAGGTGAAGATGTTCATCTTGCGGATGAGACTAAAGGAGGTTGGCCGA
>CP070819.1:1015975-1019201 GCA_020344295.1 Dehalococcoidia bacterium
AAGGCAAATCAGAACTTCCTCGCCCTGCAGGAAGAGCTAACGTCGACCGAGAACAAGATAAGCTTCTCACGTCAGTTCTACAACGACTCGGTACTTGGTTATAACAACAAGATACAGATGTTCCCCTCTAACATGATTGCAGGTGCAACCGGTTTTAAGGCCGATGAGTTCTTCGAGGTCGAGGCACCTGCAGAGAGAGAGGCGCCCAAGGTTAGCTTCCGTTAATCTGGAAACGATCAGCGATGTGGCAACAGATTAGATCGAATCAGATCAGGTCGGCCGTGCTCGTAGCGGGGATGCTGATGCTGCTGCTACTGATAGGCTTTGTCCTGGGTCTGGCGTTTATGGATAACGGCATAGCCGGCCTGTTCATAGCTCTGGTGGTATGGGTGATCATGAACCTGGTGGCCTACTTCCAGGGTGACAGTATACTGCTGGCGATCTCCAAGGCGAGAAAAATAGAGCGCGATGACCATCCCCGCCTTTATAACATAGTAGAGGAGATGAAGATTGCGTCGGGACTGGAGAAAATGCCGGACATATACATTATCGACGATCCAGCTCTTAATGCCTTCGCCACCGGCCGCGATCCCAAGCGGGCATCGGTCGCCATAACATCGGGGCTGCTGCAGAAGCTTAACCGCGATGAGCTTCAGGGCGTAATCGGCCACGAGATAGCCCACATCAAGAACCGGGATGTACTTCTGATGTCATTATGCAGCGTGCTTTTGGGGACGATCGTAATGCTAGCATACTACGCAACATACATGCTCTTCTTCAGTTCCATGACCGGCGGTCGGAGAAGCTCCGGCGGAGGTGGTGGCGGCGCTGCCATAATCCTGATCTTTGGAATTGTACTGATGATACTGGCGCCTATTTTCGCTCAGTTGATCTATTTCGCCATCTCCAGAAAGAGGGAGTATCTGGCCGATGCCTCATCAGCCCTTTATACTCGGTACCCCGAGGGTTTGGCCTCAGCACTGGAGAAGCTCGGCGCTTCGACTGCACAACTGCAATCGGCCAATCAGGCTACAGCCCCGATGTATATAACCAATCCCTTCCGCAAGAAAGGGCGTCCGGCCACAGACCTCAGCAGCACTCATCCGCCGATATCGGAGCGGGTACGCATCCTGCGCTCGATGGCCGGGGGCGCTTCTTTCGTAGACTACGATAACGCTTACCGCCAGGTCCACGGGGGTAGCAGAGGGGTCATGGCTCCTGCCGCTGTAGCTGCCGCCGGCGCTGTAGGACTGCGGGCAGCAGCGCCCGAGGCTGCTCCTGTACAGCCCGAGCCGACTAAGCTCGAGCGCACCCGCGAGGTCTCCGACCTCATGTGGCGCAAGAGCAAGTACAAGACCCTGATGTGTGATTGTGGCACGAAGCTGAGAGTGCCCCCCAACCTGAAAAGGGCCAAAGTGCAGTGCCCGCACTGCGGCCGCATCCACCCGATCTAGAATCTCCTATACTCAAGAATAACTCTTGACAAGCCGCCTCCAGCGTGTTAGGTTTTCAGCGCCTCATGCAAGATTAGTCCTTAGTTGCCTAGCCTGAGACTTAATTCTAGAGAGGAGCAACGAGATGCCTAGTCTCACCGGTCTGTTTAAGTCCATACTGGGGATATGTGAGACCAAGCCATTGAGCCCGGATATGTGGAGCGTCGAGGATGGCAAGGTGCGGGTCAAACTAGACCAAGTACCTGAACTGTCTCAAAAAGCGGGGGCAGTCTATCTCAAAGGACAGGGCCTTGATAAACCTGTTCTGGTCTTTCGCACCGAGGATGATCAGTATCTTGCATTTGTTAACAGTTGCCCGCATGGGAAGCGGAAGATCGATCCCGTGCCCGGGGAATCCGTTTTGCGCTGCTGCAGTGTGGGTCACTCGAAGTTCGATTATGAGGGGAACAAGCTCAGTGGTCCCGGAAAGGGTTCATTAACGCGTTGTGCGGTCGACCTCAGCGATGGTGACCTGGTGGTTACGTTATAAACTGACTGTTATTTACCGGAACACCATTCAAGATGTAGTTATGCCTGATCGTTTCAACTGGCAGGGCAACCTTTGGGGGGAGGGGAATGGTAACGATCGATGATCTGAAGAAGTTCAGGGTTTTCATGGGCCTTGGTGACACCGAACTTGCCTCAATAGTGGAACTCTGTCGTGAACGTACTTTTGGAAAGGGCGCCGTTTGCTTCGGCCAGGGTCAGCAGGCGATGGAGCTACATCTCTGCCGCACTGGAAAGGTGGACATTGTCGTTGAGCTTGAACAGCCCTCTGGTAAGGTGGAAGAAACGGTCCATACATCAGTTGAGGGAGAGATCTTCGGCTGGTCAGCGGTAGTAGAACCACATGTATATACTGCATCCGCCAGGTGCGCGGAGAAGACTGAGGATATCTGCATCAAGGGCACGGACTTGCTGAAACTGTTCGAGCAGAACACCGGGATAGGCTATGTGGTCATGAGGAATCTCAGCTCTGCCATGAGCTCCAGGTTAACGGATATAAGACAGAAGTTAAGCATGGTGATGGCCGAGACCAGGAGTAATATTTAGTTATGCCGCCTAACTGGATTCCACGGGTTTCTGGAAATACCGGCCCGTGTAATCTACGCGGGTCAATGTTATATCAATGCATCTTTCTCGTAAGAATTCATCGGTTGCCCTCCTGCAGCCTTCCCAGTGTCCGTAGTCATCGATGACCACGTATCCACCAGGTCGGACGCTGTCGTAGAACCGCTCCAGGCAGAGTTTGACACTATCATACCAGTCGGCGTCGATATGGAGCAGAGCAATATCTCCGATTCGCACTGCGGGGAACGTATCCTGAAACCAGCCCTTGATGACACAGAAGTGAGATTCGGGGATATGCATTCTGCTGAAAATCGCTCGTACCTTGGACAGATCACCGTGACACCACCACCCACAGGTTTGAGCTTGGGCACCGTCCTTCTCTGTCGGCTTGGGCAGACCCTCGAATGAGTCGAAAAGCCATATGGTTCTATTCAGTGGAGAACGTGTGCAGACGGAGGCCATCAGGGCTGCAGAGCCACCGTTGTACACCCCGCACTCTACGACGTCACCCGGAATGGCGCTGGCGTCGATTTCTCTGGTAAGTCTATATAAGGTTGCCAGTCGGTAGGGAAGCACCGCAGTATTCCCCTTCACTTTGTGGATCAGGCGGACCGTTCTCAGAGATTCCAGCAACGAGCCCGGTCGGGATACGCGGAGACCCC
>CP070819.1:1019301-1022054 GCA_020344295.1 Dehalococcoidia bacterium
GGCGTCCGAAAGTGAAGTAAAACCACAAACATGACACCTGTACCCCATTTTACGTCTTCCTCCAACTTAAAAAGTTAACACCCGGTATTAGCAGTCACCGGTATCTATAGTAATTTCGGCTATTATGCTCTCACTTTCCGCTCTGAGCCTTTGTATCACCTCGTTAATGACCTGTGCCGTCCGTTCATTAGCCCTCTGTGTTATTCTGTGCAGTTCTTCCCTAAGATAAGCATCCAGTTCCTTCGCCGCCGCAGAATCATTTGTTGCCATTTTATAACCTCATACTATTGTCTTTTTAGCCTACCCACCTGCCCGCTTGTTACTTCAAAGTATAGCTACCAAAGAGCAAGGGGGCAGGAGCGGAATAACCGTTTTCAAGAATCTTTCCAGTATCCTTATTTTGATCGAGCCCCTACATATTGACAATGGCTTTTTCGTACTTCTTCCTTTATCAAATCGTAACATTCGCTGAGCGATTATTCAGCACTTTCGTACCCTGACCATACCGGTGGAGAGCGTGCGATGACAACGAATTTCCAATTGCACTGGATTACTCTGCGAAATGTGATAACTTTTCAAACTTTTTACCCCCCATTTTATGACTTCTTCATAACGGCGCGGCTATCATGGACACAGGGCTGTAACACACATGTCAGTCAACCTTTACGGGGTAAACATCCGCAAGGAGTCAGTCAGCACAGATGGACGGCAGAACGGTAGACCACTCGGCAGTCACCATGTCCGAGATGATCCTGCCCCACCATGCCGGACGCGCCGGCTACGTGCACGGGGGCGAGATCCTGAAGATGATGGATACCGCAGCCGGCGTTGTGGCCACGCGGCATGCTCATGCGGACGTGGTTACCGCCAGAATAGACGGGGTGAACTTCTACTATCCAATCAAGGTAGGAAACCTCGTAATAATCAACGCCTATCTCACATTCGTGGGCCGCTCTACTATGGAGGTCCGGGTCGAGGTCATCAGGGAGAACATTATCAAGGAGGAGCAGATACAGGCATTGACCGCCTACTTCGTCATGGTGGCACTGGATAAACAGGGCAAACCGACCGAGGTCCCTCCCCTCATTCTGTCCTCGGACGAGGAGAGGGAACGGTGGGAGAAGGGCAAACAGAGATACGAAAGGTGTAAGAGCGAGCTGATGGCCGGAGATGACGATTACCGTGCCTGCCGTGAGGCTCCAGCGCCCTGATGTCCTTGAGCGCCTTTGAAGAAACAATATGAGCTTTATCGGAGGGAATGAAATGAAACTGAGCGAGTATTTCGAGAATACGAAGGGAAAGGGAGTGCTGGCGACAGCGGATTCGAACGGGAAAGTAGACGCCGCGGTATACGCGCGGCCTCATTTCATCACCGAAGACCGGATCGTGTTCATAACGACCAATCGCCTCACCCACAAGAACCTGACATCCAATCCCCACGCTGTGTACCTGTTCCTGGAATCTGGCGAGGGCTTTAAGGGGAAGAGGCTCTATCTGAAAAAGAGCGGCGAGGAGCAGAATCCCGATCTGATAGATGCGCTGCGGCGAAAGAGCTACGCCATGTCCCCGGCGGATGCTGACATGGAGGAATACCTAGTCTATTTCCAGATCGACAGAGTACGGCCCCTCGTTGGAAACGACGAATAGAATACAGCCTGATATAATGGACGCACCAGGAGGGAGAAATAATAATGTGGAAATGTTCCAACTGCCATCATATGGAGATCGCGCCCGAGAAGCCGGAACACTGCCCCGTCTGCGGCGCGGAAGCGGAGAAACTGCTCCCGCATGAAGTCCCGGGGATCAAGGGCACGAAGACCCTGAAGAACCTTAAAACCGGCTTCGTCGCTGAGTCCCAGGCACACCAGAGAAATCTGGCCTTTGCGATGAAGGCCGAACAGGAAGAGCTCCCGCAGGTGGCCAAGCTATTCCGCGCTGTTGCCGAGGCGGAGGGAGTCCACGCCTACCATCACCTGCGCCTCCTCGGCGGCATATCCGACACCCAGGAGAACCTGGAGTCGGCGTTCGAGAGGGAGAACCTGGCAAGCGAATCATATCCCCAGTTCATCAAGGAAGCCAATGAGGAGGGCAATACCGGCGTAGCCAGGATCTTCACCTATTCACGCGATGTGGAAGCGGGGCATGCCAAGCTCTATAAGAAAGCACTGGAGCACATGATACAGGAAAAAGAAACGGACTACTATGTCTGCGGCGTGTGCGGCTATGTCTCAGACGGTGAACTCCCCGATGAATGCCCTATCTGCGGAGCTCCCGGCGATAAGTTCAGGCACGTGGAATAGCCAATATACCAGAGCTGATAAGGCTATGCCCTGCCGGAAGCAGCAATATTAAATGAACCGCTCGAACCTGTCCTTTTTCACCTTGCAGACCGGACAGGTCTCCGGAGGCCCGTCCCGGGCGCACAGATAACCGCAGACCTTGCAGCGCCATACGGGGTACGGCAGGGATGCCAGCATACCTCCGGCCCCGGCCTTCGCCGCCTCTTCAGCTTTTCCCGTCCTCTCGCCCTCCGGCGGCCTTCTCTCCGGTATCGAGCCCGCCTCCTGCTCGCCCCTTACTACCTCCTCCGATACATACAACGCGCAGTAGCACGATCCGTAGTCACTAAGGTCCGGGTCCCTGTAATCGCAGGGACATATGATATCCAGGTCTTCTTCTTTGGTGCCCGAAGCGAGCCGGCAGGGACATGCCTGATAGCTATTCCGCTGCTCATTTACAATGAGGCTTCTGAC
>CP070819.1:1022154-1025551 GCA_020344295.1 Dehalococcoidia bacterium
CGTTCGGAAATGTCATAGAAGCTGCCCATATAGGCTTGCTCCCCTTCGTATGTAATCGATTGAATCGAAGCAATGACAAAGAATGGTGTACCATCGGCCTTTTTACCCGGTAGCTCCCATCCACGGACTATTTCGTCTCTTTCCAGAAAATCCGTAACATATTGACGATCAGCCGGATTACTATAGAAATCGATTATGCTGCGGCCGATAAGTTCATTCACGGGTAATCCAACCGTCGATCCAAAAAGCTCATTCGCATATAGAATGGTGCCATCGGATTGCCGCGTGATGGACACTGGTAGCGGAATCGACTCCGAGATAGACCGGAAGCGCTTCTCGCTATCCCGCAGAGCTTCCTCTGCCTGCTTGCGCTCGGTTATATCCCGGAAATTGATGATAATGCCCTGTACCATTGGATCGTCCAGCAGATTCCGCCCGGATGCTTCGATATAATTCACCTTTCCATCCTTCCGGATTCCTCGCAGCTCTGAATGTACGATAGAGCCCTGATTTGCAATTAATTTTTTAAATTCAAGGGATACATTCGGCAGGTCATCGGGGTGGACAAATTCGAAGATACTCCTGCCCAGTCGTTCTTCGGGGCTGTAGCCTGTTACGTTGAGTGACGACGGGCTCTCATACCGTACGCTTCCGTCAATGTTTATTAATACGATTACTTCCAGTGAGTTCTCGATCAGTGATCGAAAATACTCTTCCTCTCGCCGTAACTTCTCTTCCATCCGTCTGCGCTCGGTGACATCGCGGAAGTTCACCACAATGCCTCCAATCGCAGGATCGTTTAAAAGATTGTGTCCTATCGCCTCGATGTTTCGCCAAGAACCATTTTTATGTTGATAGCGTATCTCCGTTTGAATCATGCCGCCCGGATTCTCCATCAAATGGGTGAACTCCTCTGTTATCCTTGGCAAATCATCTTGATGAAGGGCGAAGAATCCATGTTGACCAATCAGTTCCTCAGATGTATATCCAAGTACATGTTCAACGGAGGGGCTTTCATATCTGATCGTTCCATCCTCGTTGATAATTACGATGACGTCCGAGGCGTTCTCGATGAGCGCCCGGAAGCGATTCTCTGATTCCCGCAACTCGTCCTCCATCTGCTTACGCTCGGACAGGTCAACAACAACTCCCCGTAATCCTGTTGGTTTGTTATTTCTTATAATGGGACTGGAGAATATGAGAACCGGGAAAGTGCTGCCATCCTTTCTTAATGCAGTGTATTCATTGCCGCTGAACTTTACGCCGGCTAATACCTTTTTCATGTTATTCCAGGCCCGATCGTGGTCTTCAGGAATCAGTGTCTGAAATGCATTAAAACCTTCCTCTATTTCGTCTTCAGTGTAACCAAACGTTGCGAATGCCTTGCGATTGGTGAACGTGAAATTACCCTTTTTATCGATTTCAAAGACCATTTGAGGCAGTAATTCCGCAAGTTCCCGGTATCGCTTCTCGCTTTCGCGCAGTGCCTGCTCGGCCTGCCTTGCTTCGGCTATCCTGATGCTAAGCTCTTGATTCGCCCTTTCCAGGTCCGTAGTTCGTTCTATTACCCGTGCTTCCAATTCATCATGGGCTTTTCGCAGTTCATCCTCGGCCTGCTTGCGCTTGGTTATATCGCGGAAATTGGTGACAATACCACCCACAATAGGATCATTGAGAAGATTACGGCCTGTTACCTCAAAGCTGTGCCATGAGCCATCTTTGTGCCAGGCACGTACTTCAGCTTGTATGGTAGAACTGGGATTTCGCATTAATTCATTAAGAGCTTCTGTAGCTCTTGGCAGATCGTCGGGATGCACCAGTTCCAGCGAAGTCTTGGCTCCCCGGTAAGCACTGTCATACCCCAGTACTTTTTCAGCAAACGGGCTCTGATATTTTATTTTCCCTTCAGCGTTTATTACCGCTATAAAGTCTGTGGAATTCTCAATGAGAGCACGGAAATACTCTTCTTTGCGCTGGAGCTCTTCTGCTGTCCGCTTGTGCTCTGATATATCCAGTGAAAGAATAATTGCTGCTACGACTTCCCCGTTTCGTTCCAGAGGGGCGGCACTGTTTTCAAAATAAAGCTTTGTACCGTCGGGAGCGACCGCAGCGACCTCATATTTCTCGATCCTTTTAGATTGAAAGACTGATTTTAACACCTTGCGCACAGTGGCTTTGTCTTTAGGTAACGTGTAGTCGTACATTTTTGTGCCGATCACCTCATCAACAGCTCGGCCAGGAGAAACACGGTTTATATAGAGGATTGTGCCGTCGCGGTCCACCATCATTACCCTTTCGGGGGCGGATTGCACCAGTATACGCCACTTTTCCTCCGATTCTTTCAGTGCTTCCTCGGCCTGCTTGCGCGTGGTGATATCGCGCACTATTCCCATAATGGCCGGTTTGCCATTGTATTTAATCGCAGTTCCGCTTGCTTCTATTGTCCTTATCTCTCCGTCCTTCCGCTGAATCCTCAATTCATTAAATGTATTGGGTGGTTTACCTTTGATATATGCTTCATACCTTTCACTCGTTTCATCCTGATGTTCAGGCATTACCAGGTCTGTCAAGTGCATACCGTCCATTTCTTCGGTTGAATAGCCGGTAATCTCCGCTAAGGTCCTGTTGGCAAACCTGATACCACCATCCTGGAAAACGGTGATACCATCCCTTGCATTCTCAACCAGCGCCGAACTCCAGGCTTCAAGCTCTCGCTGTTTTTCCTCACGTTGCCTGAGCTCAGTTACGTCCCGGAAACTGACAACAATGCCTTGCACACTTGGATCATCCAGAAGATACTTGCCGAACGCTTCAACATTGTGCCAGGATCCATCGGCGTGCTTAACCCGTACCTCTGCTGTTACTATTCTATCTCTACCATCCATTAATCGAGCGAGGCCATCAGCTGCCCCCTTTATGTCCTCGGGGTGAACTAGATCAAGCGGACTCTTTCCGATGAACTTGCCATATTCATATCCCAGCATTCGCTCGATGGAGCGGCTTTCGTACTTGATCCTGCCATCCTTACTCACGACTATCACGGCATCGAGCGCGTTCTCTATCAATGCTTTGAAGAATTCATGACCATCTCCAGATGCCTGCGCTACCCGAATCGGCGCAGTTCTGTTATTGGTTCTCTCTCCAGAACTCTTTCCCATGGCTCGCCTCCTCACACCCCTGCAAGGCGTTATTCATCTTCTGTGTAGCCTTTTAGAATAAGGCCTGAAATATAATGATAACATAAAGTGTTATTGACAGGGTAAGATATATATTGAAAAGATATCTTGAGATGGCCAGAAACTGCTATTATCATGTAGGAAATCAATCTCAGACAGTCGAAGGTTTGTCCTGGTTAATCTCTGCTGCTATAATTGGGCGCGGATATATCGGGGGTAAG
>CP070819.1:1025651-1028433 GCA_020344295.1 Dehalococcoidia bacterium
ACTGCATTGGCCGCGCTATCGAGATGTGCGGCGGCTTCGACAGGCTGGATAAAAACCACCGCATACTGATAAAACCCAACATCACCTTCTCGGGATGGATGCCTATACCGCCGTATGGAATGGTGACCACCTCTATAATGATAGAGGGCATCCTGCGCCATCTGTTGGACCATGGATGTAAAAACATCATTATCGGCGAAGGAACCGTCGCCGAGGTGCTTGGCTCCAATACCAGAAGAGGCTTTAAGTATACTGGTATCGACAGAGTAGCCAGGAGATACGGTGCCAGGCTTGTCGACCTCAATAAAGAACCTTTCGAGACCAGAGAAATCGCCGATGTCAGAGTCGGCGTTTCCAGGATAGTCCTGGATGCCGACTTCGTGATCAATGTACCGGTATTGAAAACCCACCCTCAGGTAAAGGTCTCGCTGGGACTGAAGAACCTGAAAGGCTGTATCGATATCGTATCGAGGAAAAGGTTTCACCACAAAGGCCTGGAACGCATGATAAGCTACCTATCGCAGTTCCTCGATTGTGACCTTACGATAATCGACGGCATTTATATGCTGGAGAAGGGAGCGGATACCCTTATGGGCACCGCTTATCGTAAAAACATCATAATAGCCAGTCGAGACGCACTTGCCTGTGACTGCGTTGGAGCAAAGATCCTGGGGATCGATCCTTCGCAGATAGGCTATCTGCACGAGTACGCCGCGCTTACAGAGAGATCTGCTGATATGAGCACAGTTCAAGTAGTGGGGGAAGACATAGATGCGCTCCAGGAGAAACTCTCCTGGGAATCAATGGCAGAGGAAGAGCTGCTTACCTACGGCATAACCGGCCTCTCAGTCCCCCACCCGGGGGACAGTCTCTGCTCAGGATGCTACGGCGGTCTGATCTGTGCCCTGGGTATATTCGCTAAATCAAATCCCAACCAGGACTGCGGTGATGCCTGGGTCTACTGGGGACGACAGAAGGCGGATGGGGGAGCCGGACGGAAAATGGTCCTCTTCGGCGACTGCGCCATAAGCAAGAATCGGGATAAAAACCAGAGCACCAGGATCAAAGGATGCCCGCCCAGTATAATGAGCACGCTACTCCCGCTCCTGAAAGTCCTTCTCTCGAGGCCGAGGTTGCTCAGGACGATCCTTTTAGGAAGCCCTCTACTTCTCGCGCTGCGATTGGGGATATATTCAGGGAACCTCCCTAAATGGAAACGCTACCGCTCCGCTGAATTCGATCCCAGCCACTTCCGGCTATCTATCTGGCAGCGAATAAAGCGATTTTGAACGCCTCGAAGTCACTCCCCGCCTGAGATCCCGGATAAGGGTTTCATCTCAAAAACTGACTGCTTCGTTAGAGTTGATGCTATCCAATCTTGCTCGGTTTACTTTCAAGGCCTTACCTGCTAGAATAGCCTACGGATTTGTGCCCAATATGCCGGAGACTCCGGCAAGGATTTATTAGCAACGATAAATCTCTTTGGAACTGAGGAGATAAAAAGTGCGTAACAAGATTATCAGCAGTGCCCTTAAAGAGAAGAGAACAGTGCTGACGGAGATCGAGTCCAAACAACTGATGTCGGAGGCCGGCATACCGGTTGTGGAATCAAAGCTGGCCGGGAGCAAGGCCCAGGCCGTTGCCATGAGCAAGGAGATAGGAGTCCCAGTGGTACTGAAGGTGGTCTCACCCGACATCATCCACAAGAGTGACTCGGGAGGGGTCAAACTCGGCCTGGAGAACGCTGCTCAGGTGGGCAGGGCTTACACCGAGATCATAGCAGCGGTAAAGCGGACCGATTCCAAGGCTAAAATCTACGGGGTATCCGTGCAGAAAATGGCCAAGCCCGGCGTCGAGGTGATTATGGGCATGTCCAAGGACGCCCAGTTCGGCCCGGTGCTGATGTTCGGCCTCGGCGGCGTCTTCGTCGAAGTGCTCAAGGACGTTGCTTTCAGGATTGTACCCCTTGTCAGGAGAGACGCCAGCCAGATGATCCAGGAGATCAAAGGCTACCCGGTGCTGGAGGGCTACCGTGGCCAGGAGCCGGCTAACGTCACGATACTTGAAGACCTGCTTTTAAAGCTTTCCGATTTCGTGGATAAAACCCCTGAGATCAAAGAACTGGACCTCAACCCCATCCTCGCTTACAGCGATGGCGCGGTGGCTGTGGACGCCAGAGTAATACTCGAATCTCAATAATGAGCACGGTCGCAGAGCGCACGACGAAAAACCTGGATAGAGCTTTCAACCCCCGCTCGGTTGCAGTGGTTGGCGACAAGCTGGCACTGGGCTATATGTGGCTGAAAAGCCTGAGCTCCTTCAAGGGCAAGGTCTATTCGGTGCAAATCGATCCCAATGAGCTGCCGGGCATTGCCGAACTCGGCGTTGACAACTACTTCAGCCTTCTGGACATACCCGGACCGGTAGACTATGTAATTGGTGCCGTTCCCCGGGAGGTGGCCCCGCGTATAGTCAAAGACTGCATCCGTAAGGAAGTGGGTGGAGTAGCTTTCTTCACTTCGGGATTTGCTGAAACAGATACCGAGGAGGGGATACGGCTGCAGCAGGAGATCACCGATCTCGCCCGGGATGCAGGTCTGAACCTGATCGGCCCCAACTGCGTCGGGCTGTATAATCCCAGGATCGGATTGCGGCATACAGCGGCGCAGACCTACGGCGAAGCGGGCTCTGTCGGGTTCATTGCGCAGAGCGGTACCCACGCTACGCTCTTCAGTATAGTAGGCCACCACCACGGCATCAAGATCAGCAAATCGGTGAGCTA
>CP070819.1:1028533-1031769 GCA_020344295.1 Dehalococcoidia bacterium
CCTCCAGATGCTAACTCGAGCACCCTTTCCCAAGCGATCGTAATACCCAACTCCGCGAGCCGGGCTACCATTTTCTGCCCTCGCTCATAGCGAGAGTTACGCAGCCGATCCAGTAAATTGGTAAATTCGACATTCTGATAGTCTATAAAATAGCCGAGGATATGTACATCGTGATCCGGAATGTCAGTGTCTATCTCAACGCCGGGTATTACCAATAGATCTGGGAAGTTCTTAGCTGCCGCAAGTGCAGATGGTATTCCTGCTGTGGAGTCGTGATCTGTGATCGCAATTACCTCGAGGTCTAGTTGTACAGCTTTATGAACCAACTCCTGTGGACTCAATCTACCATCTGATGCAGTTGTGTGTAAATGAAGGTCTGCTTTCATCACTTACTCAACTCGAGGTCAATGCGATTAATGCTCAACGCCTTACCACTGTCTTTCTCTACTTCCACCAAGACTGAATTGAAGGTCGTATTGCCCTTACCTACTGATAAACGATGGGGCATCATGGTAATGAAGCGATCTATCATTGAATCAATGTCATCTCCGATAACGGAGTCGGAAGCGCCTACCATACCGACATCGCTTATGATGGCGGTGCCACGCGTTAATATCCTGGTGTCGTTCGCCCCTATATGGGTGTGCGTGCCGAGTACGCCACTCACACGACCATTAAGATACCAGCCCATCGCGACCTTCTCTGCTGTAGCTTCGGCATGAAAGTCAACGATGACTATTGGGGGTCTGGGGTGAAGTTCATCTAACAAGCGGTCCATAGCTCGAAAGGGACAATCATAGTGCCCCATAAAGACACGGCCTACAATATTCACTACTAAAACATCTGTAGATAAGTAGTAACCATGGCCTGGTACCCCTGGCGGCATATTCAGAGGGCGAACTATACGCGATTCAGCATCCAGAACGGGAATGATCTCTTTATGGTGCCAGATATGGTTTCCCGATGTAATGATGTTTACACCAGATTGGAAGAATTCATTGGCTGTGTCCGGTGTAAGTCCAATACCGCCGGCAGCGTTTTCGCCGTTAGCAATAATGAGATCGATTCCGTATTGTTCACGCAGTTGAGGTAACAGTTGTGCAATTGCTTTCCTTCCTGGCCTCCCTATAACGTCTCCCACCATTAATACTTTCAATGGGCCTCCATTAACTTGGATGAGTGTCTATTTTGCGTAGTCAATCGCCCTTGTTTCACGTATGACAGTAACTTTGATCTGGCCCGGGTATTCCAGATTCTCCTCTATCTGCTTTACTATATCACGGGCCAATGTCGCTATAGTTAAATCATCGACGTCCTGCGGTTTCACCATTATACGGACCTCGCGGCCGGCCTGAATTGCGAACGATTTTTCCACTCCGGGAAAGCTTGAGGCTACGGTTTCAAGTGCTTCCAGACGTTTGAGATGCTGCTCAAGGGACTCGCGCCTGGCTCCCGGCCTTGAGCTGGAGATGGCATCAGCCGCGGACACGATAAAACCGTAGACACCAACAGAATCGGTTTCCCCGTGATGTCCGGCAATGGCCTTGGATACTTCTAGTGATTTACCGAGTCTTTTAGTGATATCAGCACCAATAGCGGCGTGGGTGCCCTCGATCTCCTGATCTACAGCTTTGCCAATGTCGTGCAAGAGTCCTGCTGTCTTGGCAATATTGATGTCGGCACCAACCTCTGAGGCTATCATTGCCGATAGATGTGACACCTCCACACTGTGGGTAAGAACATTCTGTCCATAGCTGAAACGATACTTCAATCGTCCTAATAATTTGATGATCTCAGGATGAAGACCAACAACTCCGGCCTTATAGGCTGCCTGTTCACCCTCTGTTTGTATGATTGCATCGACTTCGTCCTTGGCTTTACCTACTACCTCCTCGATGCGAGCCGGGTGAATACGGCCATCTATTATCAGTCTCTCCAATGCTAACCTAGCTACCTCACGACGAATTGGATCGAAACAGGAGATAGTTACTGCCTCTGGTGTATCGTCCACGATTAGGTCAACGCCTGTAGCATTCTCCAGAGCCCTGATATTACGGCCCTCGCGGCCTATGAGTCGTCCCTTCATATCATCCGAAGGCAGAGATACAACGGATACTGTAGTCTCAGAAGCAACGTCTGAGCTACACCTTTGAATAGCGAAGGCAACTATCTCTCTGGCCTTTTGATCGGATTCCTCCTTTAGTTGAGCCTCGACATCGCGGATACGTTGAGCCATGTCTTGACGGGTCTCTTCTTCAACTGTGGTCAGAAGCATATCTTTAGCTTCGGTTGTAGACATGCCGGAGATAAGCTCAAGTTGGTGTACTTGTTTTTTCTTGAACTCGTCCAACTGGGCCAATGACTTCTCGATTTCTTTCTCCTTATTGCCCAGGCTACGCTCTCGTTTCTCGAGAGCATCGGTTTTCCGGTCGAGATTCTCCTCTTTCTGGGATATACGCCTCTCCTGGCGATGAAGCTCTGAACGCCGTGAGCGCATCTCAGCTTCGATGTCAGCCTTAATTCTCAATGCTTCCTCCTTTGCTTCAAGGAGAATCTCCTTTTGCTTGGTGGCAGCTTCATCAAGTAGCTTGGCAACGTCTTCTTCGGCGTGATGAAACCTCCTGGCCATAATGGCAGTTCGAGTGAAGAAGCCTGCCGCTACTCCCAGGACAAGCACTATAATGATAACTGGTATTAAATATATAGCATCCATTACTTGAACCTTTCTTTACCGCTAGTTTGGTAGTTCGTTTCTGTCCTCCTGCCAAACCCGGTCAATAGTATGATTAGTCAGTTCGGCGTCGAACCCACGCCGCCTCAAGAAAGCCCCCAAACGCTTACGGAAACCTGGATAATCCAGTCCGGAGAGTGCGCGTTTCTTTCTCTGTGCCGCACGATAGGCACCCTGTTCTTCGTCTATACCATTAACGGCTTCGGCAATGATTTCGGGGGCAACGCCTTTTTGCTTCAACTCTAATTCGATGAGCCGATGACTGCGCGGCTTAAATGTTACTCTATTCTCACGCCAGAATCGGGCAAAGCTGGCGTCGTCAACAAATCCTCGCTGCTTTAGTATGAGAACAACTTGCCGGATAGTGGCTGCATCGAAGCCGTAACGGCTTAGTCTGGTCTTTATTACTGTCTCAATTCTCGGGCGAGGCCCAAGATACCTTAATGCGCTGTTCAGCGAGCGATGAATTACGTCCGTGCGCTTAAGTCTTTTGAGCTGATTAAGA
>CP070819.1:1031869-1036530 GCA_020344295.1 Dehalococcoidia bacterium
AGCGATCCGATAGCCGATATGTTGACGCGGATCCGTAATGCCATCACGGCCAGACATGAGTTTGTTGTGGTTCCTGCGTCAAGAATCAAGATCTCCATAGCCAAGGTACTGAAGGAAGAGGGTTTTATCAAAGATTATGAGGTGCTTAAGGGCAATACACCGCAGAGAGTAATCAAGATTCATTTCGCCTATACTGATAAAAAGCAGTCTATGCTGACTGGATTGCAGCGAGTTAGCAAGCCCAGCCTGCGAGTTTACTGCAACAAAGGTGAAATTCCCAGGGTATATGGGGGACTTGGCATAGCCATATTGTCGACCTCGCAAGGAGTGCTTACGGGGCAACAGGCGTGGAAGAAGGGATTAGGCGGTGAGGTGCTGTGCTACGTTTGGTAATGCGAAAGCGGGACAGGGATGTCTAGAGTAGGGACCAAACCGATAGTCGTGCCTTCAGGAGTTGAGATAACTATCGAGGAATCTGAGGTCACGGTTAAGGGACCAAAGGGGGAGCTTAGCCGCTCGTGTCCTGTAGACATGAGTATTTCACTGCAGGATGGTATCCTCACCGTATCCAGGCCGTCTGACAGCCGTGTGCACCGCGCGATGCACGGTCTCACGAGGAGCATGCTCGCTAATATGGTGGAGGGAGTCAGCGAGGGTTTTCGTAAAAATCTCGAACTTCACGGTGTTGGTTACCGTGTCCAGAAGGCTGAGGATGCTTTCATTTTACAGGCAGGTTATTCTAGACCAGTTGAGATCAGGCCGCCGGAGGGGATAACGATCGTCAGCGATGCGCCCAATCAAATTAGCGTTCTGGGGATAGAGAAGGAGCTTGTCGGGGAATTTGCCGCGCAGATTCGGGCGATGCAACCCCCCGATCCTTATTTGGGAAAGGGGATTAGATACGCAGGTGAACGAATCCAGAGAAAGGCCGGAAAAGCAGGTAAGCTGGGCAGAAGGAAATAGAGCTGTATGGCTGTTGATAAGAAAGCTGCGCTGAGGAGAAGGCATAATCGGGTGAGGAAGAGGGTCTTTGGTACCCCTGACCGACCACGGCTGTGTATCTTTCGAAGCCTTAATCATATCTATGCACAGGTTGTTGACGATACGGAGGGACGTACGCTTGTGTACGCCTCCAGCCTAGATGCTGATATTAAAAGTAACCTCGAGAATGTAACAAAAACGAAGCAGGCGGCCATAGTAGGAACAGTGGTCGCTGAGAGAGCTCGTAATAAAGGTATAAGCCAGGTAGTTTTCGACCGTGGCGGGCGTAAATACCACGGTCGGATTAAGGCCCTGGCTGACGCTGTACGCGAAGGCGGATTGAGGGTTTAAACACTATGGATTATTCGCAAAAAATAGACGCCAGGGACTTGAACCTTACAGAGAGGCTGATCAATGTTAATCGGGTAGCGAAGGTAGTGAAGAGGGGACGGCGCTTCAGCTTCAGTGCGCTGGTGGTAGTCGGTGATGGTGAAGGGCATGTGGGAGCTGGATTGGGGAAAGCCAGGGAGGTGCCAGCCGCAATTCGAAAAGGGGGTGCGATCGCCCGCAAGAATCTGATAAAGGTCCCTATGATTGAGGGTACGATTCCCTTCAAGATTGTGAGCAAATTCGGAGGGGCTAAGGTAATGCTGAAACCAGCAGGTCCAGGTACAGGGGTGATTGCCGGCGGTGGGGTACGTGCTACTGTCGAGGCTGCGGGAATAAAAGATATAGTAACCAAGTCAATGGGAAGTTCAAATCCGACAAATGTGGTCAGGGCGACCATGCTAGCCCTGGCCCAGCTACGTGATCCCCAGCAGGAAGTAGCGAAGAGAAAGTCAACTGCTGCCGGTGTTGAGGAGTCCCGTGTCTAAGCTGCGTGTTACCTGGAATAAGAGTGCCATAGGCTATGATAAAGGGCAACGCCTGACCCTTAAGGCCATGGGCTTTCGCTCGCTGCACCAGACGGTTGTCCATGATGACACGAGAGTTATACGCGGTATGATTAATAAGGTTAGGCATCTCGTCCATGTGGAAGAAGTACCTGAGGAGTGACGGATGAGGCAAGATGATCTCGGCCCTAAGGCTGGATCAAAACGGCGTAGAAAACGAATCGGCCGTGGCGACGGTAGTGGCCACGGCACCTATTCGTGCAGAGGTAGCAAGGGCCAGAAGTCGCGTTCCGGCGGTGGCGTCGGATTGAGATTTGAGGGTGGTCAGACACCTTTGGTCAAGCGGCTACCATCCATACGTGGATTCACCAACATATTTAAAACCGACTACGCCCTGGTAAATCTACGGCAACTGCGGGCCTTCGAACAAGGTGCAGAGGTAACGCCGCAAAGACTTCTGGAAGCCGGGCTGGTGAAATCTCTCAAGAAACCCATCAAAATCCTGGGCGATGGTGAACTTCAGCACCCCCTTATGGTAAAGGCCGGTAAGTTCACTGAGAGCGCTAAAAAGAAGATAGAGGCCGCCGGCGGTAGTGTAGAAGAGGTTTAGGGGATACCGAGGACGATGCAACAAGCACAAAAGAGCTCGAGGCCCAAGCTACTTCAGGCTATGGTTGATGCCTTTAGCCTACCTGATTTGAGGCGGAAGCTGCTCTTCACACTCGCAATGCTTGTCGTCTTTCGCTTCGTGGCTCATGTGGCTATTCCCGCGGCTAATGCGGACGCACTTAGAGCACTATCCTCGGGGGAAGGTCAGTTACCGGCATTCCTAGGCATGATAGATATCTTTAGCGGTGGGGGGTTAAGGAACGTCAGCATAGCCATGATGGGCGTATATCCTTATATCACAGCTTCAATCATAATGCAGTTACTGGTGCCCGTCATACCCCGCCTCCAGGCGCTATCCCGCGAGGGGGAGGAAGGGCGTCGGAAGATCAATCAATATACGCACTGGCTGATGGTTCCCATGGCCATGCTCCAGGGCTATGGGCAGCTAGTTGTTCTGCAAAATACCGAAGTAAGTGGAATGAAACTCGTAAGTGGCGTCGGCTTTTCGGGTGACCTGTGGCTGCCTACACTCGCTATGCTGTTTTCGATGACTGCCGGGACAGTTTTTCTCGTCTGGCTCGGGGAGCGCATAACAGAGAAGGGCATTGGCAATGGCATATCTATCATTATCTTCGGCGGCATTGTCTCCGCCTTACCCGTAAATATCTGGTCGAGTAATGAGACCGCGGGATTCGGCGGCATGATCAGGCTGGTAATTCTATTAGTTGCGATCGCCTTCTTTAGAGTATTTGTCAGCGAGGCTGTACGCCGGATACCAGTTCAGTACTCACGCAGCCTGTTTCGCGGAGGGCGGATGTATCGACAGTCGGGCGGAACGCATATACCGATCAGGGTTAATTCTGCGGGAATGATTCCCTTAATCTTTGCCTATGCGTTCCTGATGTTCCCCTCGGCAATTGCCAGCTATGTTGGAGCTAATTGGGTTCGAGATGTATTAGGTGTGGAGCGGGAAATCTATTGGATCTTGCTGTTCTTCCTGGTCGTCGGTTTCACTTTCTTCTATACGATGGTTACTTTTCAGCAGCAGAATCTGGCTGAGACTTTGCAGAGGCAAGGAGGTTTTGTCCCGGGCATACGTCCCGGGCGTCCGACGGCCGAATATTTGAATAGGGTGATAACTCGTGTCACATGGGGCGGAGCCTTATTCCTAGCTGCAATAGCAGTATCACCTCTATTGTCTCGATGGTTGATTGGCGGACCGAACTGGGCGAATCTCATGCTCATCTCCGCCGCTGGCCTCTTGATCACCGTCGGTGTGGTCCTCGATACAATGAGACAGATAGAGGCACAGCTTCTCATGCGGCAGTATGAAGGTTTTATCAAATGAGGAGGAAACATAATTGAATGTAATTCTTTTGGGGGCTCCGGGGGCTGGTAAGGGAACTCAGGCGGTTTTGATTGCGAAGCGGATTGGGCTGGCTCACATCGCATCCGGTGACCTCTTTAGACAGGAACAGGCGAGTGGCAGCGAACTGGGAAATATCGCCAAGTCATATATGGAGAAAGGCCAGCTGGTTCCGGATGATGTGACTGTTAAAATGATCCTGGGCAGGATCGCTGCTCCCGATTGTGCCAAAGGAATTATGCTTGATGGTTTCCCTAGAACGCTGGAGCAGGCGAAAGCTCTGGATGAAGCTATGTCCAAAGAGGGAAAAGGTATCGATTTAGTCCTGTACATAAAGGTTTCAAACGAGGAGCTGATAAAACGCTTGAGCCGACGCTGGATTTGCCGAGATTGTCAGGCTCCTTATAACATAGTTGAGGTACCGCCCAAAGTGTCGGGCAAATGCGATAAGTGTAATGGTGAGCTCTATCAGCGGGCAGATGATACTGAGGAGACAGTGCGTAAGAGACTCGATGTCTATTTCTCTCAGACCATGCCTCTGATAGAATATTACTCCCAGACAGGGAAATTAACGGAAGTAGATGGGGAACGGTCGATCGGGGAGGTTAGTGAGGATCTGATCGCGGTTATCGAATCAAGGATTGGAAGATGACCCAGGTCAGATATGAAATGGGCATAATCCTGAAATCACCGAGAGAGATTGATCAAATGCGGGAAGCGGGCCGTATAGCAGCAACAGTTCTGGCAAAGGTTGCCAAGTCGGTCAGGCCGGGTATTACTACAGCGGAGCTTGATGATATTGCCGTCGAAGA
>CP070819.1:1036630-1040373 GCA_020344295.1 Dehalococcoidia bacterium
CCGATAGACGAAGGCATCCCCAATCTGCTGCCACCCGACCTACGTGAAAACAAGTAAGTCAGACTGGCTCCACAGGTAGGCACATTTGAGCCCTTTGAGAACATATTATGGAGGCAAGAATAGGCGATGACGAAGTTTCGTGTAGGTCGTACGATAATCAGTGGTATTTGCCTGATTCTTGCCGGCCTATTTATCTGGGGGCTGGTTGCCGGTGAGGAGTGGCGTTTCTGGGCGATAGCCGCTCCGGTAATCGTGGGATTCTCGGTAGTACTGGGAATCGGCTTCTCAATCGGACGCCTGATGGCTTCCACGAAAATAGCACAGGCCCCGGATAAACCACCCGAAGAGTAAACCGCCGATCAATACCACAACCAGAACTCCCGATCAATCAACGTCTATGGTATATAAACGGCCCTCGACTCGGGAGACTCCCAGACCTCAACACTGGACACAGCAACTCCAGTCAACCGTTTGGCCAACTCGTCATAGACAGTCCGGGCAATGTTCTCGGATGAAGGATTGATGGTATCGAAGGGGGATATGTCATTCAGGCAGACATGATCGTAACGCTCTATAATCGCTCCCAGGTGTTTCTTCAGCTCAGTGAAATCGAATGCTATGCCAATTTCATTGAGCTCTTCAGCTTCTAAAGTGACCGCCACCTCGAAGCGATGACCGTGCACCTCCTCGCACTTACCGCCGTAGCCTCTTAGATAATGAGCCGCGTCGAAATGTTCCCTTACTGACACCTGATACATATATCCTCCGCAACTAGCTGGCTGCCCCCTGCAAACTCAATCAGTTAACGGCCTTTACCCCCTCAAGCCCATCAACGCATGCCAGCAGACCACAGATCTTCCTCCCGGTCACAGGGTGGATGATCTCAGGGGCAATCTCGCCCAACGGGACAAGGATAAAAGCGCGGTCAGCGATACCAGGGTGGGGGATGACAAGTTTGCTCGTTTGTATTATCATATCGCCATAAAGCAGTATGTCGATATCAACCGGTCGGGGCGCATTGCGGAAGCTCGGTTCTCTGCCGAGATCGGCCTCGATATCCTTCACAAAATCCAGAAGCCCAAAGGGGCCAAGTTCCGTCTCTCCGAAGAGAAGCGCATTGAGAAAAAGAGGCTGGTCTTTATAGCCGAACGGCTCCGTTTCATAGATCGAGGAAATTTCCTTTATGGCTACTTTTTCTGACAGCCGTTTAATTGCGTAACCTAGATTAGCCATCCTGTCCCCAAGGTTGGACCCCAGGCCGAGATATACTACCAACATCGCATCTGCTTTCCTTAAGTCCCCCAATCTCAACTCCCGGCCATAACTATCTGCCTCTGACAATGGCATCGCTCATTCGTACAATCCGAAGCATCGCTCCCACATCGTGCACTCTTACGATATCCGCTCCATGAGCGATCCCGATAGCCACAGAGGCCGCCGTGCCTTCCAAGCGCTCTTCAACGCTCAGGTCAAGTACCAAGCCGATAAAGGATTTGCGTGAAGTGCCGAGTAGAATCGGTCTCCCCAGCGATTTTAACTCCGCCAGGCGCCGTATGATCTCCAGGTTCTGTTCCACGGTCTTGCCGAAGCCGACGCCCGGGTCGATAATAATATTGTTCCAGTCAACACCGGCTTCCTGCGCCGTCTGCATGCTTCTCCGCAGATCATCAATGAGTTCGGGCAAAAAATGGTTGAAAGCACCTTCCCTCTGATTCTGTGTGATGACCAGAGGAACAGCATTCTCTGCAGCCACCTTCGCTGTCTCCGGATCGCGCTTCAGCCCCCAGACATCATTGATCATCCTCGCACCGGCAGCTACCGCCTCTCGCGCCACAGATGATTTGTACGTATCTATGCTTATCGGAACCGGCAGCTCCTCCCCTGCCAGTCTCTCTACCACAGGCAGAACCCGCCTGAGCTCCTCATCCACCGAAACAGGGGTGAAATCGGGACGGGTGGACTCACCACCAACATCTATTATATCGGCACCTTGGGATACAAAGCGATGCGCCTGATCTAGAGCGGCCTCCACGCTGTCCAGACCATCGCCGGAAAAGGAATCCGGTGCTACGTTGATGATCCCCATAACATAGGTCCGCTGTCCCCAGACAAACTCAACACGGCCGCAGCGGGTAACGCCTAAAGTATAGTGTTCCACATCCATTATCCCTGGCACCTATTCGTTCTTCAGTCCCATTATAGCACGGGCACTTACGAGTGCACACATTTACTGGATGAAGGGATTGTGATAAAATTCAAGCTGTGACACAATTGCGCATAACGTGCATGAGGTAATTCGGAATGCCTATATACGAGTTTCGCTGTAACGCCTGTAACCGTAAAACAGAGGTTTTCGTTCATAAGTTCAACTCTCCTTCGAACGCTACATGCACTCACTGCGGCAGCAACGACCTCAACCGAATCTTCTCAAAGTTCGCTGTGCGCAGATCGAAGAATGACAAGAGCGTCTACGATGACATCCTGTCCGACCGCAAGCTGACCGACGGCCTTATGCGTAACGACCCCCGAGCTCTCGCCGAATGGAGCCGAAAGATGAGCCGCGCCGCCGACGAAGATATCACTCCCGAAACCGAGGAGCTTATGGACAGGCTCGATGCCGGCGCGGATGTATCCGAGGTGATGGAGGCGATGAAGCCGCCGGAACTGAGCGGTGACGACGACTGGGAGTGACCGACTATGCCGATCTATGAGTTTCGCTGCAACGCCTGTCAACAGGTATCCAGCTTCTTCGTAAGGACTGTCAACGATCCTTTGAGCCCTACGTGTCCTGTCTGCGGTGATAGCAGCCTCGAACGCTGCATTTCACGATTCGCCGTTCACAAGACTACGAAGTCGGTCTGGGAAGAATCAGGAGAGCCAACTATGTTCCCTAAAGACAGGGACTATTACAAAGACCCTAGAAACATCGGACGTTATACGGAGAAAAGGCTCAAGGACCTAGGCATAGACATGGACAGCGAAGAATATCGAGATACTTTCGCTGGCGTTAAGGATACCATAGCTGCTGCCAGAGAAGGCGAACTGCCCAAGACGCTCAAGGATCAACTCTAGAAGGCGACCCCATCATGCTGCGCATTCTCGATGCCAATCTCAACCGTATTGGCGAAGGACTACGCGTCCTCGAAGACATCAGCCGCTTTACCTTGAACGACCGCAATATAAGTGAGCAACTGAAAGACCTGCGACACCAGCTCTTACCCACGAATCGAGCAATTCAGGAAAACCTTCTTAGCGCTCGTGAGGCACAGGCCGATGTTGGTGCCTTCCTTGAAGTCGAGGGTGAGGGTGAGCGCTTTGATACTGCCAGTCTGGTCAGCGCAAATTCGCGCCGGGTCCAGCAGTCACTGCGCGTTATCGAAGAAATCACCAAGATTCCTGGGCAGGAATTCGGGTTCGACTGGAATGAATTTAAACGCAGTAGATTCATAGTTTATGAACTGGAGCAGATTATACTGCTGCAGCTGACGCGCCGTGATAAAAGAGACAGATTAACCGGTCTTTATCTGATCCTTGATAAACAAGCCTTAGGGGACCGACATGATGCCGATGTTGCGCGTCAGGCACTCGAGGGTGGAACCCGCTCTATCCAGCTTCGTGATAAAGTGCGCTCCAAGAGCGAGCTCATTCCGGTCTCGATAGAATTGAAAAGGCTTTGCTCCGAGTTTAACGCTCTTTTTATCGTAAATGACCACCTAGATGTAGCTCTCGCCGCAGATGCCGAC
>CP070819.1:1040473-1046029 GCA_020344295.1 Dehalococcoidia bacterium
ACTGCCCCGACCAGTGTCCTGAGCAAAGATGGAAAGGTTAGCGGGCTTGAGTGCGTACGGATGGAATTGCTGGAATTCGACTCCAGCGGCAGACGCACTCCGCATGCGCTGCCGGGATCGGAGTACAACATTGGAGTCGATACGGTGATCGAGGCTATAGGGCAGCGCCCTGAAACGTCATTTATAAAGGGTGGTGAAGTGAAGGTGGGCAGGGGCGGTAACGTTTTAGCGGACCCCCGCACCCTGGCTACAAGTCAGCCCGGTGTCTTCGCCGGCGGTGACGTTTGTAACTGGACCGAAGACCGTTATCTGGGCGGTAGCAGCGGGGCAGCGAGCTGCTAATTCCATTATCCGCTACCTTCAGGGTGAGCCGCTCTCACCCTCTATAGCGAGAAATGGCTATGAGCCCATTGAGGTATCGGCAATACCACCGACTGACGACGAGGTTAAGGAGAAAGCAAGACTCTATCCGCTTCATACTGATCCCATAGAGCGCAGATCTTGCTTCAAGGAGATTGTCCAACCATTCAGGCCAGCGGAGGCGCAAGAGGAGGCCACACGCTGCCTGAGATGTGACCTCGAAGTAGTAGTGGAGGAATGAGCAAATGAGCAACGGCGAGAAGATAACCCTCACCATCAACGATAAGCAGGTAGAAGGCACAGAAGGAGACACAATTCTGGATATCTGCCGTGCCAACAATATATATGTTCCTACGCTCTGCTATCTGGAGGGATTTTCCAACGTAGGTGCATGCCGCCTTTGCGTAGTGGAAATAGAAGGTGAGCGCCGTATAAACCCCGCATGCACGTATCCGGCAAGGAACGGTCTGGTAGTCAGAACTAAAACCGATGCACTTGAAAAATACCGGCGTCTCATTTTGGAGCTGATTTTCACAGAGCGAAATCATTTCTGTTTCTTCTGTGAGGTAAGTGGGGACTGCGAGTTGCAGGCACTGGCCTATGAATATCAGGTAGACCATATGCGATATCCCTATAACTTCCCGTCTTTGCCTGTCGATACGCTGAATAAATTCTTGGTCATAGATCACAACCGATGTATACTATGTGGCCGCTGTGTACGTGTATGCGGCGAGGGTGTGGCAAACCATACACTGGACTTCGGCAAACGTGGCTGGCGCACCCTGGTTGTGGCTGACATAAACCAGTCTATAGGCGAATCTTCCTGCATCAACTGCGGAGCCTGCGCTCAGGCCTGCCCCACCGGCGCTATTTTCAGCAAAATCAGTGCCTACAGGGGAAGGACCAGCGAGGGTAAGGTTGTTCGCAGCGTCTGTAGCCAGTGTGGTGTAGGTTGCCCAATCGATGTCCTGGTCAAGGACAACAACATAGTGCGTATAGACGGAACGGACCTTAGAGAACCCGAGGGGCAGCTCTGTGCTCAGGGGCGCTTCAGGCAGGTCTACCGGGAGGGCACGCGAATAACAACGCCTCTTATCCACACTCGCGCACGCGGTCTGCAGCCCTCATCTTGGGAAAATGCCTTGAAACTGGTGGGGGAGAAGATCAAAGAATATAAAGGTCGTTACGGGACGCGCAGCATAGCTGGTCTAGCCTCCAGTAGGTGTTCAAATGAAACTTTGAATGGTTTTGCAGGTCTGATGAGACAGATCGTGGGAACGAGTAAAGTCGACACGCTTGATGGAGAATGCTACAGAGTGCTGACAAAAGGCATCAGTTCGTTTTCGAAAAACGGTTTAGGGCTGGAGGTAGAAAGCACGCTGGAGAACATTTTAAAGGCAGACTGCGTTCTGGTAGTTGGGTCTAATCCGCTGGAGAGTCACCCCGTTGCTGGCAGCTACGTTCTCAAGGCTAGGCACCAGAACAATGCACAGTTGATAGTTATCGACTCCCGGGCGAATACGTTCGGTTTCCGTGCCGACTTCCGGTTACGTCCAAAGCCGGGAAGCGAGGAGGTACTCTTCAATGCACTGGCAAAAGCTGTAACTAGACGGGCCGCAAACGTTGGAAAGCCCCACAGGAATGGGTCTTTAGCTAAAACCGCTGAAACTACTGGTCTAGATCGGGCCGTAATCAGGCAGGTGATTGATAAACTGAGTGTTGCGGAGAAACCGGTGCTCATCTACGGAGAGGGTGTCATAAATCAAAAGAATACTAGAATAATAGCCCGCCTGCTTGATTTAGCTAATGTTGCGGGAAAAGATGGCCTAAATGTCATTTC
The DNA here is from genome assembly GCA_020344295.1 of Dehalococcoidia bacterium. Taxonomy (GTDB): domain Bacteria; phylum Chloroflexota; class Dehalococcoidia; order SZUA-161; family SZUA-161; genus SZUA-161. The sequence goes on from CP070819.1 coordinate 1,042,674, forward strand.
GCTGAAGCCCAGAGGCAACAGCCGCGGAGCCTGGGATCTAGGTATAGCCAGCCAGAAGGAAGTTTCCAAAGGCAAACTGGTATATATGCTACTGGGTGATGACGAAGTCGACACAGACTACTGGATAGATCAACTCAATCAAGCTGAGTTCGTGATAATACAGGCGAGCTATCATTCTCCATTGATCGAGTGCGCTGATGTAGTTCTGCCTTCGCCGATCTGGGCAGAGCAACAGGGCAGCTACGTCTCGCTGGATGGAGTAAAGAGTCAATCTAAACGGATTCTGAAGCCTCTTCGCGGCATCAGGTCCGACTCTGAAATAATTACTCGCGTCGCCAAGAAATTATGAAGGACGATACTATGGAGAAACGGAGGTTGCCGCAATGGGGAAAGTAAGATTAGCTACTACCTGGCTTGATGCATGTGCCGGCTGCCATATGTCGTTCCTGGATATAGATGAGGCGATTATTGAAGTGGCCAAAGCGGTAGAGTTCACCAGGAGCCCAATAACTGACATCAAGGAATTCGCCGAAGTCGACGTCGGCTTAATCACCGGGGCTATTGGCACCTTTGAGCATGAGGAGGAAGCAAAGGAGCTGAGAGAGAAGTGCAAGATCCTCATAGTATTAGGTGACTGTGCCTGTTTCGGTGGAATTCCGTCGATGCGAAACGCCTTCTCCAAAGATGAGGTTTTACGTCGGGCCTATATTGAATCCGAGAGCACCAAAGATGGCAGGATACCCTCCTCACCGGAAATACCGGCCCTCTTGGAAAAGGCCCTTCCTGTGACCGAGGTTGTCAAGGTTGATTGTTTCGTGCCGGGTTGCCCGCCAAGATCCGATGCCATTTTATATGCCTTGAAAGAGCTCCTTCAGGGCAGAATTCCCGTGCTGCCTAGGGAGATGATGCGGTTCGACTAATTTAGGAGGTCTTAAAATGGCTTCGCAAAGCAGAATAATCGAAATAAAGCCAATTACCCGTATTGAAGGCCATGGCAAGGTTACCCTGCATTTGGATGAAAGGGGCTATGTTAGCAAAGCCCATTTCAACGTCCTTCAACTCCGTGGCTTTGAGAAGTTCTGCGAAGGTCGGGTATTCTGGGAGATGCCACTCATTACCCAGCGAGCCTGCGGTATCTGTCCTGTTAGCCACCATCTTGCCTCGGCCAAAGCTGGGGATGCCATTCTCGGGGTCGAGATACCTTCAACTGCAAGAATGCTGCGCGAACTCATTCATATGGCACAATATGTGCAGTCACATGCCCTCCATTTCTTCCATTTAGCGAGCCCTGACCTCCTTTTTGGCTTGGATGCCGACCCGGCCACCCGGAATGTAATCGGGCTTATTGGAGCAAATCCAGAGCTGACCACAAAGGCAGTGTGGCTGAGAGCCTATGGTCAGTCCATTATTGAAGAGCTGGGGAGTAAGAAGGTACATCCAAACTTCGCCATACCGGGCGGTGTCAATACATCCCTCTCCCCTAAGGCCAGGGATAACTTTCTGGGCAAGATAGATGAGGCTATAGGAATCTACCAGTTGGGTTTAGACCTGATCAAGGATTTCCAGGATAAACAGAAGGAGATGATGGATAGCTTCGCCAGCTTCCCATCAGGATATCTGGGGCTGGTTGATCAGCGAGGCAACTTGGAGCTCTATGACGGCAAGTTAAGGCTGCTCGACGGCAAAGGTTTTGTATTAGAGGATCAGGTCGACGGCAGTGATTATCTGTCTATGATCGAGGAGAGGGTAGAAGACTGGTCATATATGAAGTTCCCCTGCTACAAGAAGATGGGATACCCTGTTGGTATATACCGCGTGGGGCCTCTTGCCAGACTCAATGTTGCTGATGTAATTACCACCCCTCTGGCCAGTAAGGAGTTCCAGGAATTTAAAAAGCTGGGTAACGGGGGGATGGTGGAGGGTTCGCTGTTTTACCATTACGCTCGGCTTATCGAAGGACTTTATGCCGCTGAGAAGCTACGGGACCTGCTGCAGAATGATGAGATATGTTCTACGGAGATAAGGATCTCAGCATCTAAATACAACGAGGAGGGGGTCGGGCTTCTCGAAGCGCCCAGGGGCACTCTGATCCATCATTTCTGGGTGGATTCAAGCGGTGCTATTCGAAAGGCCAACATCATTGTAGCCACGCAAAATAACAACCTTGCGATGAACAGAGCCATCTATCAGGTAGCGAGGGAATTTGTTAAAGCAGATAAGCTCACCGAAGGTATGCTCAACAGAGTTGAGGTGGCGATCCGCTGCTATGATCCCTGCTTGTCCTGTGCCACCCATACTCTGGGACAAATGCCTCTATGTGTGCAACTGGTCGCTGATGACGGCAGCATTGTAGACGAGGCCTTTAGAGGTTAGGTTTCGTTAAAACCTTTAAAGGTAGTGCTCGGATTTCTGAGATATCATATCGCCCCTGGGATTGCTGCTTGCTTTGATTTCGTGGAAGCATAAGTGGGAAAATAATATTCATATGTTGGATTCTGCATTTAATTCTTCAAGAATCATATCAACACATTGAGGAATCGCCTGTCTTACAGATGGGGTGCAATCCTCGCCAAATGTACCTGTATCCGCCACCTCTACTGCGAATATGACAATTTCATTCGGCATAACCAGGCCTACCCTTCGCCCGATTTGGAGGACGTTTGCTAGGCTGACATCGTGAGCAAAGGCTAAATGCCTGGTGTATTGAAACGTCTCAGGTTGAATCCGATAAATGTCACCCGGTTTCCCATCAACAGTGTGAATAGCATCGATTATGATGACCTGCTCATAACCGGCGAGGAAGTCTAACAGGCTAAGGCCTGATGAACAACTCGCAGCAACAGTTACTTGATCTTGATCGATCTTGTGTCGGCATTCCGTAGCAATCTGTATGCCTACCCCGTCATCGCCACGGATTGTATTGCCAATACCTAACACTAATGTCTTGGGCTTCTCTCTTTCATCCCACATAGTGCTCCCATTACTCAGAAGCGATACTACGATCTCTCATCCAGAAACAAGCATAGCCATTCCTAGAGTACCGGTTCTATGGGAGAATTGCTTTTTTTATTGTAGTATGCAAAGCAGTGCTATTTATTGAAATAATCCGCCTTATCTTTCTTTCTGCTGAAGTCTAACAAAGGTGGCGAATATTTCCGCTTATTGCTAGTTTTTATTCACTTCAGTACCATTTGAAACAGCAGACTGCTTATATCTTTTTCCTGTAGTCCAGAATATAATTTGCATCCTCCCAATGTTTGAATAATAGCACTAAACGCATCAAGCTCACATGAGGCATAACACTACCCTTAAATGAGCATTATCGCTTGTTTATATGTTGTGTACTTTAAGCATAA
>CP070819.1:1046129-1048669 GCA_020344295.1 Dehalococcoidia bacterium
ACCCGCCCCAGTCGAGCTCAGTATAAGCCCACCAGGCGCCGATAAGGTTCCCCACGCCGAGAAGGAGCCAGGAGATAAGAACCCATCTTCTCACCGCCGACAGCCACCGATCGCTCAGTTTTCCGGTAATGAGTGCAGCTACGGCGAGCGCGAAAGGAACGGTGAAGGCCACATAGCCGGCCAGAATGGTCGGAGGATGCAGCAGCATACCTATGTTCTCGAGCAGAGGATTGAGCCCTCGTCCGTCTGCCACCAGAGTACTGGCTTCGGCAAATGGATTGGTGAGAAACACAAGCAGCACGAGGAAAAAGGTTTCGCTCATCATTACGACAGACGCAGTAAAAGGCATGAGCACACTGTTACTAAACGGCCTGCGCACGGTAACTGTCGCAAATATCGAGAGCATCCATGCCCAAAACAGGAGAGACCCCTCGTTTCCGGCATAGAAAGAGGTTAGAAGATATAACGGAGGCGTCTGCCTGCTGCTGTAATCAGCGACGTAACTGAGATGAAAATCATGGCTGAACAGGGCGTAGAGCAGCAAGGCCACAGCGATTGAAAGCAGGCCGCAGACTACGAATACCCCTATTCGGGCGCCTTCAGCCAGCCGGCGGTATCCCATAGTCCTGCCGAGGAGCGATGCGGCTGCTGAGAATAGGGAGACCTCAAGGGCAAGGAAGAGGGTGATATAACCTATGGTGCTCATATAAGTATCGCCGCTCCAGAGAACTATTCCTGCTGAGCGTATTTAGAGGGGCACTTGGTCAGGATGCTATCGGCTGAGAAGATACCATCTTGATCGTACTTACCGCCAACGACCACCTCTCTACCTTCGTCGAAATTATCGGGGACAATCCCGCTGTAAACGACAGGCAAGCTCTCCTCCTCATCGAACATGGTGAATCTCAGGGTCAGGCTCTCCGCGTCCCACTCTATGGAGGTATCCGCCACGTTCCCGGCCACCCGGATGTCTTTGCCCATCAGGGATGATGAATTTTCCATTAGTTCACCTATGGTGTAGTAATAGACAGCACCCTCCCGGAAACCGGTGTATAGGAGCGAGGCTAGCGCCGCTACTATAAGAAAGCCGCCGATGTAGTACTTCTTCTGCAATATATCACATCCCAGCTCTGATTCCGCCCTGGATTCGAGTTCAAAATTATAGACATGAGTGCTTCGCTATAGTATCCCACAACCATGGTTCTATTCGGGCTCCTCCGTATCGAGGCGAAAGAGTTTGCGTACTACTTCAACATAGCTTTCCGCTTCTTCGGCGCCCTCTCCAATGCGCTCTATCGGCTCCCGCAGTATCTCCTGTACCAGGGCCTTGGTCATGGCTTCAAGGCTTTCCTGATCCTTCTCGGAGAGTCCGCGAACCTTTTTCAGCGTTAAATTCATCTGGGCTTTTCTCACTTTCTCCGCCTTGCGCATAAGGGCGCTAACGGTGGGGATAGCCTCTGGAGGAAGTCGCCCGCTGGAGCCTTCATCCTCCTGCACTGCCCTTGGGCGCACTTTCTTCTTGGGCTTGTACTCTCTGGGTTTTCGTTCAGCCATGGTAAATCACATAACGCTAATTATCATTACCTTAATATTATCTGTCGTAGAGGCAATTTTCCTATGAATACGATATTTCGAGTTGTTGCCGATTATGACAGAACTTGAAGCAGTCTGTGGCGGGGAATCGATTTCCAGGACGTATAACAGCATTTGAGCGCGTTCGGTAAGCTGTGCTCTCAGGATTAACTGTACACCAATGCTGTATCAAATGCAAATGCGGTCTGTTTGCAGTGTTCGTAAGATCGCTGTCATGAATGGGGTAACAGACGATTTCTGCGTAAATGACGATTGTTGCCCGATACTATTGACACGAGAGTTGATCGATGCTATACTTTTTCCGAATTGTGATGCATTTAACTAATGCTCAGTTTTTACCAGGGCAATTGTCCTTCCTTCTTGACGATGTAACTCCGCCATTACATGTTGAGGGCCCCTCTTATAATACCCTAGTACTATGTTACAGGAACTTCAGGGTTATGAAGGAATGAATCCGCCACATTATAGTTTTATGACCCATTCACAGCTTGTAGGATTCAAAAGCGCGAATCGAATGCTTGAAACAGGCATTCAGCATGCGCTTTTTTCATATCTAAAAGTTCTTTCTATTTCATTAAGAAAGGAGGCATGAGTAATTGGGACTGATCTATCTTGTCCCGGCGGCCGGGGTCTTCGCACTAATATTCGCTATCTTGCTCATTAGGGACATACTGCGGCGCGATACTGGCACGCCGGAAATGCAGCAAATCGGTGACATGATCATGGAAGGCGCACTGGCCTTCCTCAGGCGCCAGTACACGACTATTGGCATAATCGCTCTATTCACCGCGGTTATTGTCGGGGCGCTCGTAGGCACCCTTGATGGTGAGGTCGGATTGGAGGAAGGCGGCATAGATGCACTGGGTATAGCCTGGCGCACGGGCCTGGCCTTTCTCGTCGGCGCTTTTTGCTCCGCTGTCTCGGGCTACATCGGCATGTACATCTCG
>CP070819.1:1048769-1054425 GCA_020344295.1 Dehalococcoidia bacterium
ATCCATCCCATACAGCTATTCGAACGGGCCTATCTTCTCTAGTCATCACCAACGCCCGCGGTTAGTAATGTAGATATAGTCGATGACTATGATTGTGACCAAGTGGATTCCCTTTCATGGTCTTTCATCAGAGGATTCTAGGTGTATGCCGAGTACAATTGGAGCGACAGTTTACCTGCCTGCGTATAAGCATTACAGCAGCCTCGGGAGAGGCCGTTATTGTCTATACTTTGCAGAGGAGAAGTGAATTGGGGAGAGGAAGGTCAAAGACAACAACATATGCAAATGAGAAGACTAGATAGAGAGGCGCTTCACCCCTTAGCGATATGGTCCTCGGCCACGCCGAAGGCTCGCTCAACGGTATGTCTCTTGCCCTCGGAATCCACCAGCGTCCCAGAGTATAAGCCATAAGGCTGGTCGTAGACCGATCGGGCGAGGCCAAGGTTCACCCTCTCCCGGCGCAATCCCTGCGGCTCAAGCTCCAGGTTTACGGCTCCATCCTCGGTCTGAATCTTCCACGGCATCATCGGGTCTCCCGGGACCTTGAAGCGGGCAGCTCCTACCAGCGATATCGAGTTACCATGCCAGATGCAGTTCTCATTGTATCGCGAGTCGTCCTCGATCACGTTGTGGGTGAGGTTGACTCCCAGCAGGCTCCCACTGGCGTCCAAGGTACCGAAAGTGGCCCACTTCCAGAATGTGTTATGGGGATAATACGCCTTGTGGTAGTCCAGCAAGCCCACGTTGCTGTCAGTGGTGAACTCCACACGCTCCCCCCCTATTTCGAGCATTCCGCTGGCGGGACAGGCCGACTTATGCGTGAACATCGGGCGGTTGGGACCCAGGGGCAGCATCGCCACCAGCGGCTTTGTCCGAGCAGGGTCTTCATGCAGCAGCAGGGTGCCTGCTACTGCAGGCAGCGACTTCTTCTCACTTACCTCAACCTGGAATAGATGGACCTGTTGCTCGAGGTGGTTGTGCACGTACACCCGGTATCCGCTGGCCTCGATCTTCCCGGTATGATCCAGTACGTTGGCCGGAGCGCGGAATCGGCCGGGGGGCAGTTTCCTCACATGTTCGAAAGCCTCACCTTTTCGCCGGTCGAAAAGGTGCAGCCAGGATGTCACTAAAAATCCGGCATCGACCATCGCTAGGCTGAGGTACCAGTTGTCATGCACCATTGCGATGTGTACCCACTCCTTGAGCCGGAAACGCCGCAGCCCACTGATTCGCGGAATCCCGCAGCGTGCGTCTAGGAGGTTCAGCTCCCGGAACGGCTTCGCGAAGCGGCCGAACTGCACCTGCCCGTCCACAACCGCCCTGTTGGGGGTCTCCAGTAATCCGTCCATAATGCACCTCTAAGACACGATTCCTCTGGCCAACTGATTACGCTAATAGGGCGCTAACCGATGTCAATTATCCGTGATTGACGACATTCTATTTCAATAGTCACATTATTACAATGATTCTGAATCAACTTGCAGGACAAAACAATGAAGAACCACTGGTAACGGACTATTTTATGATGCTTCCCTATATGCTATACTGGCACGAAATATTGCCGGAACCCCTCAGTGGTAAGTGTCCTGACAAAAAGGGCTTCCAGCCGCTCCGTCAGTGTGAAGGGGCGGTCCTCTGGGACCACTTTATAGACGATATTTAAACATGCTGGCCTCGAATGCAGCCATTGAGGCTTCGCACAGAATGACAGGAGCGTAGCTAGTAGAACAGGGAGGAACGATGTCGGATAAGAGAAATGTCATCATTGTGATGATCGACACGCTGCGTGCCGATCACGTGGGGTGCTATGGAAATAGTTGGATACGCACACCCAACCTGGACCGGTTCGCCGCGGAGAGTATGGTCTTCGACCGGTGTGTTGCCGAGTCGCTTCCTACCTTACAGGTGCGTCGCGCCATGCTTACCGGTATGCGCGTATTCCCTTTTGACCACGACTTCTTTCCCTCGAAGCAGGACGCTATACAGGCGGGAGCCACCTTCCTTGCAGTTCCCCTCGGGGCTCTGCCCGGCTGGGGACCAATCCCTTGGGATTTAATAACTCTACCCGAAATGATCCTGGGTGTCGGGACAGCGACCGAACAGCACCAGCGGAGGGAACTGCGCGATGGCACCGGCGGAACAGGCATGGCCTATCGCACCGCCCTGATAACCGATTGCGCACCGTTTTTCGGCCCGTCCATGAACTACAACCGTGGGTTCTCTCACTGGGATTTCATTCGCGGCCAGTGTACGGACCACTATGGCTCACCTGTTCTGTCAAAGAAGTGGGATATCGAGCGTTTTGTGCCGCCCTGGTTGAGAGGAAGCTGGGAGGAGAGAGAGCTGTTGGGCCATCTGGCGGTATCGGCCAAATGGAAAGGTGAGGAGGACTGCTTCGCTCCCCGAGTCTTCAACGCAGGCATCGAGTACCTGGAGGACAATCGGGAGGCCGATGACTCTTTCTTCCTCTGTATGGATTGCTGGGACCCGCATGAGCCCTGGGATCCGCCGCAGCACTACGTTGATCTCTATGATCCCGGCTATAAGGGTGTGGAGATGATCCATCCTCACTATGGCCCCACTGACCAAATGATCGATGCGGAACTAAATCACATGCGTGCGCTCTACGCAGGCGAGGTGACTATGGTGGACACCTGGTTCGGCAGGTTCATGGATAATGTGAGAGAAATGGGCCTGCTGGACAACAGCCTGATCATCGTGACCTCCGACCACGGTCACATGCTCGGCTAGCATGGTATCGCGGGTAAGATGACGCCGTATTATGAGCTGATCGACTCCGTGCTCATGATCAGGCATCCGAAAGGAATCGGTGCCGGGAAGAGGAACGGCTCACTGGTGCAGCATCATGACCTCTGCACCACGATCCTCAATTACCTCGGTATTAAGCCTCCCTACGATCTGGAGGGGCACGACCTGATGCCGATACTGGCGGGAAATAAGGACAAAGTCCGTGACTATGCAACCTGCGGCTTCCTGATGAATCTGTGGTGCGACGATGGTGAGTACATTCTTATCTGCGGCCTCGAAGGTGAGTACCCATCGCTCTTCGATATGAGGAACGATCCCTTTCAGCAGGAAAACTTGGCCATGGATAAACCGGATGTTATCAAGCGTCTGTACGACTTGATACTCGCCGACGCCGACGGAGGCCCTATACTCCCTAACTGGGGAGAGATCGTAGCGGAGCTGGCCTATCGAAAGATGTGATAGCCTTCACCAGCCTGACTGCGGTCAATTACGGCAACGTCTTCCATATGCCACACTGACGGGATGCACTTCTATTAAGTAGAAGCAGGGTGAAAATGCAGTTGCCTCTAACGGGTAGAGCCCAGAAGATAGTCTACTCATTGGGCAATCTGGGCTATACTGGTTTCTTTCAATTAGTCGGCACGTTTCTGATATTCTTCCTCGTCGAGGTGGTTCGCCTTGACGCCTGGCTGGCCGGGCTTGCGTTCGCTATCTCTTTTGGGCTGTGGAACGCGATAAATGATCCGATAATCGGCATATTATCCGACAAGACCCGTTCCCGGATCGGGCGGAGGAGGCCGTGGATCATAGTGGGCGTGCCGGCTACGCTCATATTATTCGTTCTTATCTGGGCACCGCCGGTTGGGGGCGAGCCCCTTGAAGAGCCCCGGAATCTGGGGATATTCCTCTTCGCCACCGGCATTCTGTTCTGCTGGTCGTGGGCATACAGCATGGTGGCAATTCCCTGGTACGCCCTTTTTCCTCAGATGTGGCGGAGCGTGAAGGACGGAACCGAGGTCACCATCTGGAACCAGGCCTTTGCCGTGATAGGTGGTGCGGTGGCCATCATGATATTCCCCATAATTGTTATCGCCTTTTCTACAACCTCGCTTGGTATTTCTACTGTAGAGATATCCGATGGTATGGCGGGTGTGCCATATACTGAGGAGCTGCAGGCAGCAGGTGGTAAAGAACCGTATACGTGGTCAGTGGACAATGCAAGTTCGCTTCCCGATGGTTTGGAATTTGACAGCAGTGGCACCCTATCGGGGACACCCGCATCTGCGGGCGACTATGCATTCATCGTAGAAGTCACCGATGCCGAGTCAGGTACTAGCAGTCAGGCGGTCAACGTTCATATAAGGGAGGCAGGAGCACCGCTCAGTGTCGCTACCAGAAGCCTGGGCGACGGGCAGGCAGGTAAGGAATACGAGGCGGTGATAAAGGCGGTAGGGGGAGAACCGCCATATATATGGACATGCGTAGTCAAGGAAGAAGAGTGCTTACCGTACGGAGTAGAGATAGATGCTGAAACGGGGACGATATCAGGCGAACCAACCGACGAGGCGGAATACACATTCACCGTTATGGTCACCGACAGTTCCACTCCTCCCAATGAGGCTGTCAGGCAACTGAGCATAGATGTTGCCTCCGAGCATGAAAAGGGGTCGTTCAGTGGATGGATATGGGCCGGACTGGCTGTGGGGATCGTATTCTCGATTGCGTTCTTCGTCTCGCTGTTGGGAGTCACCGAGCCCCGGGAACTGGTGCTGGATAAGTCCTGGTCGGTTGTCAGGTCTCTTAAAACAACCCTGATGAACAGGACGTTTCTCATCTTCATGATGATTAACCTGATGACATGGTGTATGTTCGGCTGGCTCACGGCGATGCTGCCCTTCTTCGCCAAGCATTGCCTGGGACTGGGACTAGATGAGCTTCCCCTGCTGTTCGCGCCGACAATGATCGCCATGTTCATCTTCTTCCCGTTCTGGAGAAAGATATACATAAGCCGTGGTCCCAAGTTCACGCTGGCGGCTGCCTCGATAGCCGTAGTGGTAACCTTCATACCCTGTCTGGTCGTCCAGGCAACCTGGCAGGGAGCCTTATGGGCATTCTGCGTAGGAGCTGCTGTGGGTGGTATTCTGCTGGCTCGCGGAGTCATGACTGCAGACCTGCCGGATGCGGACGAGGTCGAGACCGGTGCCAGAAGGGAGGGCGCGTACTATGGAGCGATTAAGGCCGGGGAGAAGCTGTCATTCGTGATCATAGGGGTGAGTACTTCTATTGTCCTCGGCACGCTTATCGGCTACGTTGCGGGGCAGCCCAAACCGGAGTTCATGGATATGGGAATCAGGATCGGCATGGTCGCTTTTACATCTCTTTATGTAGCAATACTACTGGGCTTCCTGAGAATATATCCCCTGGGCAAAGAAAGGATTGACGAGATAAGCACAAAGATTCAGGCAATACGCGCATCGAGGGGAGAGGATGGGCAATCCACGATAGACCGATTCGGATGACACCGTTGTTTTTTCGAGCTTGTATGAGTCCATAGACATTCTTTTTCCTTTGGTTTTTCGTTACCACTGATCTTCGACATAAGGAGGCGTGAGATGAAGATCGCAGAGGTTGAGGCTTACCTGTGTCACTATCCACTGACGGAGACGTTCTATCCCACGTGGATCCCCGCTTATCCTCAGACACAGAACTCCTGCCTTATCCTGATCCTCAGGACCGATGAGGGGATCGAGGGCTGCTGCGCCGGGGTTGCATTCCTGGACGAGGCCAAAGGAGTAGTATCCCTGCTCCGCCCTTTCCTGCTCGGGCGCGACCCTTTCCAGATCGAGGACACCTTGAAGCTGCTGCGGAGCGCCTCTTTTCTCGGCTA
>CP070819.1:1054525-1059418 GCA_020344295.1 Dehalococcoidia bacterium
ATTAGTGGACTAATGAAAGAGCGGGTTTTTAATCCGCTCTTTCTACGTTCACACAAATGCTAAAAACGAACACTTTTTACGGAGTATAAAGGAATATCTTCCAGTTATGCTTGTCTCCGTACATATCAACAAGCTCAGCCAAAGGTCTAAAATCAAGAGCTCTAATAGGGCAGGAATATACACATATTGTTAAATCGCCGACCTCAAGCCGTTCGAGACACATGTTACACTTCTGGGGCTTGGCTTTAACCTCATCGCTCAGGAAAACCTCTTGAATATCCCGAGATGGCGCTTCTGGGCCAATAAGACGGCGCATTCAACCAAGGCCGGCGAGAGGCGGTAGCAGATCCATCCGATGGTCCCGACCCGGGTCATGATGAGCTGTTTCTGGCGCTTCTCGAGCATCCTCACGATCTTGCTGGCGACATGGACTTGAGTATGATGGGCAGGGCGGTCCGGAACCGTGAGCGAGCCGTCGGCGGCGATGATCCTCTTTTCCGGATCGTGCTCGGTGTAACCGAGGTAGACCACGCCGACGTGGAGGCCCATCGGGATCAACTCCAGCCGCAGGGACTCGGCTAGTCCAGTCAGGGCCTTCTTGGTGGCGCAGTAAATGGACGCCCCCGGTAGGCCGAACAGGCCAGCAATGCTGGAGATGAACACCACCTGGCCCTTGGTCGCCAGGAGATGTGGTATCGCGGCCCGGGTCATGAAGATGCAGCCCATGAGGTTCGTCCTTGCTACGGCGGCACAGACCTCCGGGGCCAAATCCGCGAAATGCCCGCGCATGGACACACCCGCGTTGTTAACGAGGATGTCCAGCCGGCCAAACCGGTTCACAGCGGCCGCCACTACTTTCTGTGCATCTTCCCACTCACCCACGTCCCCGACCACGGCTACCACCTCGGCGTCCAGGTCTTGCAGCTTTAACTCTGAGTCAAGGAGCCGTTTCTCGCCGCGGGCCATAATCACTACCTTTGCGCCTCTTCGCGCCAGCTCCTTGGCCGTGGCGAATCCCACGCCCCGGCTCCCGCCAGTTATCAACACGACCTTGCCCTTGAAATAGTTCATCTTCGGTTGACTCCGTCTGCCCGCGCCGCATCGCCCCGTTCGAGGAAGGGAGGGCGAAAATTCAAATTTCGGATGGCGGATTGGTAGAAAATCCGCAATCTGATGGTCTTTTCAAGAGCCGCTCCTCCAACTTTGATGTTGACCTTTCGCTCTTATTTATTAAAGATGCCCATATTCCTTGAGGCTCCGGATCGATTCCTCGATGGCAATATCGATAGGAGTCTGGGCGAGGCCCAATTCCTTTATTGCCTTGGCGGGACTGTAATATGTTCCCAAAAGCGAGAGCCGGGCCAGGTTTAAATTAATCAAGGCCCTCTTCCCGGAAATCCTCTCGTAGAGCGAGCCCGCGCTCCCTCCCGCTAGCACCACGGCCCTCGGCAGAACGATGCGCGGCGGGGTCAGGCCCGCGATCCTCGCGACCTTGGTGAAGAAATCCATATAGGTTAGATTCACACCACCTAGGATGTAACACTCGCCGGACCGGCCCCGCTCCAGCGCCGCCACCATGGCCCGAGCTACGTCGCGCGGGTGAGCGAAGTTCCGTCCGCCGCCTGTGACCGTCCGGAGACGCCGGCTGATGAACTGTCGGATCAGTTCGCCCGAGCTGGGCCAGGCGTCGTAAGGGCCGATCATGAAAGTCGGGCAGACCACCACCGCGTTCAGGCCATTTTGCCGGACACAATCGAGAACCAGTCCCATGGCCTTGTGCTTCGACTCCATATAGGTTACACCACGGTACTCTCGAGGGAAGCCGCCGCTCTCATTGCCCGGGCGGTCGATCGGTCCGAATTGGAAGGAACTGGCCGATCCCACGAACACGAGCTTCGAGACTCCCGCTTGCAGGCAGGCATCCAGGATCTTCTGTGCCCCTTCGCAATTGATCCGCCACGTGAGTTGGGCGGGTGCCCGTTGATTTGTGATGGCAGCGCAGTGGAAGACACCATCGCATCCCGTGACGGCGGCCCTTAGTACAGCCTCATCCTCCGGAAGGTTTGCACATATCCGTTCGAGGGCAAGGCCCTTAAGCGTCGGCGACTTACTCGCCGGCTGGACCAAGACGCGCGTGGAATGGCCGTGTTCCAGCAGTTCCCGCACGAGGCTGCTCCCTAGAAGCCCGTCCGCACCAGTAACCAGGACTTTCATGTTTTCTCCATTCAGCCGTGGACCTGGGGCCTGAAGCCCGCATCTGCGTAAGTCTTGCCGATTTCCGCTATTCGCTCCGAGCCTGGCGCGCCGGGGCCTTTGAAGGAACCACCGCGGCCCAGACTTTCATATTTGGTCCTAGCCCAGTTGTGCTACGGCGAATCTGAAAAAGGAAGGATTTCTTACTGGCACCGATTTTCGAGAGTCTATTCCGCCTCTTGTCGCATCGCTGTCATCGGCCCAGAAAGTTGGCGGCCTTCTGACCCAGCAGCTTTTATGAAGCGGCTCTGCGGAACACCAGAGTGGCGTTTAACAATCTTATCTACTCTTGGTTACTGTGCACCAGGACGAAGTCCTTCGACTACCTCGGGGATTCTCGGATCTATCATGAGCATTTGCATCTTATATATGGAATGTGTCTTGACGTAGTCAATGTATGCATCATTATCAGCTTCCGTAACCCAGTGCATCGTCTCCACATTGCGCTCTATTTCCTCCAGCGCTGCTTCCTCGTCTCCGCGCCAGGTCATCTTGAAGAAGTCATATATTTCGGGTACGACAACGTTCATTATTATGTCCTGAATATCGGCTGGCAGGTTGTCCCAAGTATCCTGATTTATTATTAGCGCGTGTGTCGGAAACATCGCGTTACGACACAAGGCGTGCTTTCCTATCTCGTGCATCCCAAGGTCCCTGATTATGCCCGGAGGATATAGCACGGCATCGACAACGCCCTGCATTAAGGCGGTTGTAGCTTCTTCGAGCGCGATTGGTATTGACGCCATGCCAGTGTAATCGTATATCGCTGCAGTAGGAGCTCCCGGGCTGCCTTGACACCTCAGCCCTGTCAGGTCCTTCAATTCTTCAGCCTCTACAACAGTGTTAACAACGCAGAGTACTAAGCCCGAAGGGAATAAGCCCAACATCTTGACCGGCGCAGCCTCCTCAGCCTTCTGTGCAATGATCTGCGGGAGGTCGCTGTCTTCCAGAGCGGCATAGGCCTGTTCATAGGATTCCCATAAACCATCCAAATAGAAGACCATTACATCGGGGACATATGGCGATATCCAATAGCTGGCGTCAGCGAAGATATCTATCGCCCCTGTGACCACCGCTTCCCACTCCTCGGTCGCCGGGAAGAGTTGACTGCCGGGATAAACGTCGACCTGTACTCGGCCATCGGTATATTCGTGCACCAGATCTGAGAACCGATTGTATGCCTGGCCTGCCGGGTGATCGTTCGGTATAGAAGTTGCCAGTTTAAGCGTCACCGGTTCAATTGATTTCGTAGGGGTTACATCTCCCGCTGGTAATTGAGTGCCTTCCTCATCACCACATGCACCAGTACAGATAATCAGTGCAATCGCCAGAAGCATCCCCAGAAGTATCGCAAGCTTGCCCATGGCATCCATCCGTCTATGCTAATTCACGTATAGTCGTGATATGAATAGCGGAGCTTCAAGTTCCCTATAATATCTATTTATCGCATTGGCAGCAAAGCTCGCCGAATCGTAGCATAAAGGTAGTTGATAGTCAAGCAGCCTGATGTAGGTAAGAACGAGGCAGTGAAGCGGTAGAATAAACAGAATATTAAGTTCGTTCTTAGCTTCGGCGCGAACGTAAAAAATGTAGGGTCTAAACCCCCTCTTTCATTAATTCACTAATCTTAATAACGAACTTTTATAAGTAATGTTGTTGACGTCCACTACCTCCATACCACCTCACGGCCAAGGCCTCATTAGCAGGGAATGCGTTGTCTCATTGACGCATTAGATCTACAGACTTAGAATAACTGTGAATCATATTCTTATTGCTTAAGCCAAGATGAAAATAGGCGAACTGTACGTCCACGATGATCATGCTGAGACCTGGTGGGATGGGTCAAGGTATTTCCTTCGTATGCTAGCCAATCAAGTAAATGCTCGAATATTATACTTCGATCGTATTGCCTCCGGATGGCATGGGCTGGACACTCTCGATCTTGGCTGTGGTGGGGGGTTCATGGCGGAGGCGCTTGCCCGTCGGGGGGCGCGTGTGATCGGGGTAGATCCATGGGATACAGTTCTCCGGGTAGCACGAACACATGCAAAGAGATCGAATCTGGATATTCAATATGTTGTGGCTGCAGGTGAATCACTTCCGTTGGATAGTGACTCTGTAGACCGTGTGGTGAGCGTGGACGTCTTGGAACACGTACTTGACCTGCGGGCAGTACTGGCAGAGATTCATAGAGTGCTTCGCCCTGGTGGATTGTTCTTCTTCGATACAGTCAACCGTACCTGGATTGCTCGGATCTTGGCGGTCAGATTGTTAGAAGATATCCTGAGAGTAATGCCTAAGGGTATGCATGACCCGAGTAGGTTCATACGTCCCAGTGAGTTGAAGACCGAGCTTGAGGGGCTTGGGTTCCGAGTCGCCCCGATGACGGGAATGGGACCAGTCTGGATTAACCGTCGACTCGAGCCTGTATTTGGCCTACTTCCATCAACCGCTATAATGTATTTAGGCCATGCCGTGAAGTGAACCACAGCCGCTCGTCATAAGTTCCATTATTTTATTGAGCACTGAGATGACTTGTAGCCTCTCATTGAAAAAGGCCCGTACATTCTCACGTGTGGGCCTCTGCTTTAGTGTAGTGTTCGCGAACCTTCTCTCATCGATACTTTATCGATCGTAAGG
>CP070819.1:1059518-1062093 GCA_020344295.1 Dehalococcoidia bacterium
ATTCTAGCATAATTGTCAATGAACTTAAGTTCTCTTGTTGCCTTTTTACCGAATAGAAGAACGTAACGATGTTTTTCTACCCACCCACCCGCCCATTTAATTAATTCGGGGGCTTCGCCCCCGAAATCCCCCAAAACCTAAGGGGATCGCTTTAAGAAGCAGGTATTGATGTCAGGACATATTGTCGCTATAGTTATTGAACCAAAGAAACCGCGTGTAGTGAAAGCATGGATAACAACGCGGCCGCTACAGCAATCGCCATAATCGCCGCCTATCTCATGGGGGCCTTCCCCACAGCCTATATAGTCGCCCGTCTACGGAAGGGGATCGACATCCGCGAGGTCGGCAGCAAGAACATGGGCGCTACCAATGTTCTCTATGAGGTGGGGATACCGGAGGGCCTCTTCGTCTTCTGTGTTGATGTCGGTAAAGGAGCTGCGGCGGTTATGCTGGCCCGCTGGCTGGGGACAGCGTACACAGTACAGATGGCTGCCGGTGGGATCTCGGTTGTGGGACACGCCTTCCCGGTCTTTCTCAAGTTCCGAGGAGGAAAAGGGGCCGGCGCCTGCCTCGGCGCCCTGGGCGCCCTCATGCCTTGGGGAATCCCCTATTATTTCGGCCTCTTCGTCGTATTGTTGCTAATCAGCCGCACTACCACCCTGAGCTACGGGGCGGCGCTGCTCAGCGTCCCCTTCATGGCCTGGTTACTGTATGATTCATCCGAACTAATCATTTTCGTAGTCGTGATGCTTGCGTTACTAATCACGAGATATATTCCCAGAATGAAAGAGATGTATTCGACCACCGGAAGCTGGCGCGGTGCCATCTTTCGCCGCAGCTTGAAAGAAAGATACTAAGTGGTTAAGCTGACGAAAACAAAGGAGGTAAGTAAGAGAAGTTTCAAATGATAAATAAAAAAGAGAAACATGAAAATATCCTGAGTGACTACCGCATCCTCGATCTGACGGACGACAGGGGTTTCTACTGCGGCAAAGTCCTTGCCGACCTCGGCGCCGATGTCATCAAGATCGAACCGCCCGGCGGAGACCCTTCCCGTAACACCGGCCCTTTCTATAAAGATATCCCCCATCCCGAGAAGAGCCTCTACTGGTGGGCCTACAATACCAGCAAGCGGGGCATAACGCTGAACATCGAAACCGCAGAAGGAGCGGATATATTCAGGAGGCTGGTGAAGACCGCCGACATCGTGGTCGAGTCGTTCCCTCCAGATTACATGGAGAATCTGGGCCTGGGATATCCGGTGCTGAGCGAAATAAATCCCGGCATTATTATGACCTCAATTACCGCTTTCGGCCAGACGGGGCCGTATAAAGACTGGAAAGCTCCCGACCTAGTGGGGTGCTCTCTGGGCGGCCAGTCATATGTCACCGGCGACGACGATCGACCCCCGTGTCGAATCGGCTATCCACAGGCTTATCTCCATGCCGGAAACCAAGCTGCCTCCGGGACACTGGCAGCCCTCTATTATCGGGAGGTCTCCGGTGAAGGGCAGCACGTTGACGTTTCCATGCAGGAATCTGTGGCATGGACACTGATGAACGTGATACAATTCTGGGACCTGATGACATTCAATATGTTCCGGGGGGGTTCGACACGCATGATGGGCACCCCGCGCTTCAGGGTGGCATTTCCCTGCAAGGACGGGTTCGTGGCATTCCTGATAGCCGGGGGACAGCTGGCCTCGATCTCAATGCCGGCTTTGATACAGTGGATGGCTGAAGAGAACAGGCTGGGTGCCTTTGAGGATATTAAGGACTGGGGTGCCAAAGACTGGGCAGAGAAGGTAGACGCCTGGGCCATGACACAGGACCAGGTCGATCCGTGGGAAAACAGCCTGATCGATTTCTTCGCCGACAAGACCAAGGCCGAACTCTATGAGCAGGCTATGAAGCGTCGAATCATCCTCTACCCGGTCAGCAATACCAAGGACCTGGCCGAGAACATCCAGCTCAGGGAAAGGGATTTCTGGGTTCAAGTAGAGCACCTCGAGCTCGGTGAAACCATAACCTATGCCGGTGCTCCCTACAGAATGACGGGGACCGGCTGGAACATATCGCGGCGCGCTCCCCTCATTGGAGAGCACAACCTGGAAATATACAAAGGGGAGCTAGGCTTCTCCGATGATGAGATGCGCCTGCTCAAGGAAACAGGGGCCATTTAAATCCCAGTAGAGCCAAGATCGAGAGGAGCAAAAGGTGGATAGAAAACGAATATTTGAGGATGTGAAGATAGCAGATTTTACCTGGCTGGGGGTAGGGCCCATCGCCACGAAGTTTATGGCCAACATGGGGGCTACAGTGATCCATATCGAATCCCAGACCAGGCCCGATATCACCAGGGTATCCTTTCCCTACAAGGATTTCCAGGCTGGTATAAATCGCAGCGGTTTCTTCGCCCTCTATAACGACAGCAAGTATGGCATCACCCTCAACATGAAGATGCCTCAGGCTCAGGAGGTTGCCCGGAAGCTGATCTACGAATGGGCCGATGTTGTCGCTGATGCCCACCTTCCGGGGATTATGGAGAAGTGGGGTCTGGACTACGAGACGCTGCG
>CP070819.1:1062193-1064886 GCA_020344295.1 Dehalococcoidia bacterium
CCTCAACTGTAGTTTTACACGCTCTTGCCTGCAATTTGTGCTTGATGGCAGGTATGACTTCCTCGATGGGATAGTCCTTACTGATAGCTGCGATCATATTCGCCGCCTATACGACTTATTCAGAGTTACGAGAGACATTCCCTTCCTTCATTTCATGAGTGTCCCTCACAAGATAACGGAGTATTCAATCGGGTTGTATAGGGAGGACCTTGGTACATTCAGGGAAAGCGTTGAGAAGGCCTTTGGGGTCAAGATCACGGATGCAAGCCTGCGAAATGCCATCGAGGTATACAACGAGACAAGGAACCTGCTACAGAGAATATACGATCTCCGAAAATCAGACACACCTCCTCTAACAGGAGCGGAAACGCTAGATATTGTTCTGGCTTCTACCATAATGCCCAGAGAGCAGTACAATGACTTATTACGTCAGCTAATAGAGGAGCTCCATGGAAGGCAAGGGATAACTGACTACAAGGCCAGGCTAATGGTAGCAGGCAGCGGAGGTTGTGACGATCCCGATTACTATCGAGTCATTGAGGGCCTTGGCGGGCTGGTGGTGACAGATGCCCTTTGCTTTGGTGCCAGATACTTCTGGAAACCCGTGGAGCTGACGGATGATCCCTTAAGCGACCTGGCTACGGCCTATCAGAATCGTCCGGCCTGTGCCAAGATGGCGGACCAGGTGGTGGAGAGAATCGACTTCATAAAGAAGATGGCTAAGGATTTCAATGTGGATGGCGTAGTCTACCACAGGCTCAGGTACTGCGACCTCTGGGCAGGCCAGCTTCTTTTACTGAGGGACCAGTTGAATAAATCCGATATGCCCATGTTGGAACTGGAGAGAGAGTATACCTTGGGCGCTACTGGGCAACTCCGGACCCGGCTTCAAGCATTCCTGGAGAGCTTAGGGGGGTAATAAAATGGAAGCAACAAAAAGGAACCTCTTCAAAGAAGTAACGGACAGGTTCAGGTTCCTCAGGGATTCGAGCATAGCTAAATATGGGAATACCCAACCTGAGCGGACCTGGACCTTTGAGATGATAGCGGACTTATTCGAGAAGGCATATATGGCGAACCAACGTGGTGAACCACTAGCCTGGATCAACTTCGCTGTTATCCCGGAGATATTCTGGGCTATGGACCTGGTTCCGGTGGTGCTGGACACGATACACGGGATGGCAGCGGGTACCCCGGAGGGTGTGACGAAATACATCGACATAGCCGAGCAGCACATTCCTGATCACGTATGTTCAGACAACAAGGTCCTTCTCGGTGCCGCCTTGGCAGGTGAAGTGCCGATACCCGACATGCTCATCCACCCATCGCACCCCTGCGATTCCAACGTGGCCACATTTCCGGTCATTGCCCAGTACTTCGATAAACCCTATTTCTGTATTGACGTGCCCTACTTCAGGGACGAGCGAACCCGCCAGTATGTGGCCGATGAGTTGAAGAGGCTGGTCTCATTTCTGGAAGAAGTAACGGGACGTAAGCTTGATATGGACAGACTCAAACAGGTCATGGAGTACTCGAACCGATCACATGAGTTAATTCTTAAATGCGGTGAACTGAGAGCAGCTGTCCCATGTCCCTACTCCACTATTGAAACTGTCTCGGAGTATGTTCCCTTCCTTGGCTTGCCCGGGACCCCCCAGCTTGTGGATTATTGCCAGAAGAGATATGCCTGGGCAAAAGAAAGAGTGGGTAAAGGGGAAGGTCACCTGAGAGATGAGAAGATCAGATTGGTGTGGCTCTATGGTGCCCCTGTGTTCGATTTCGCCCTGTTCCCTTGGCTGGAGAAGCAATACGGTGCTATAACGGTGGGCAATATGAATAGCAACTTTATTATAGAGCCTGTAGAGGGCATCTCGGATCCGGACAATATCTTCAGGGGACTGGCTGAAAAGGTGCTCAGACTTCACATGGGCAGGGAATGTGGTGGGACGTGGGAGAACTTTATAAATGCCTCTCTGGATCATTGCAGCCGTCTTAAGGCAGATGCAGCCATCTTTGCTGGGCACATCGCCTGCAAGGCCAATTGGGCTATAATGAAGCTGGTAAAGGATAGGATATCAGACGAGTTGGGTATCCCCGTGTTGATTTTCGAGACGGATCTCTTTGATCCTAGGGTTGTCTCAGCCGAGGCCATAAGAGCCAAATTTGCGGATTTCTTCGAGACTTACTTTTAAATTGACTAGGAAATCGGAGTGAGACAGGGCATCGCCTGAAGTAAAAGGAGGATTAGCTAGTAAACGTGGCTGTGAAGGATATTTAGGGAGATAATGCAACTACCGAAGAAGGGACGGAAGATTGCTATAACCGGCAAAGGTGGTAGTGGCAAAACCATGCTGACTGCCATCGTAACGGGACTTCTGGCCAGAGAGGAAAAGCTTAAGGTCTTGGCCATCGATGCCGATTCTGCCGTGAACCTTCCCTATGCTCTGGGCATGGAGGTGAATAGTACTGTCGCCGAAATTCGACGTCGAATAATCGAAGACCCCAGAGCGAAACGCGAGATGGAAAACAAACATATTCGAAACGTGATGACAGAGGCCCTCGGGTCAGGTAAAGGATTCGACTTGCTTGTAATGGGGCGGCCTGAAGGAGCAGGATGTTACTGTGCTATTAACGACTTGTTGAGGTACGGTATAGAGCGCCTCTCCGAGGAGTTTGACGTGACCCTGATCGTC
>CP070819.1:1064986-1070176 GCA_020344295.1 Dehalococcoidia bacterium
CGGTTCGCGAACCGCCCCTATAATATATCGCCAGACCTCAGAACCACCCACGTAGCCAGCTGCCTTGCCGTACCAACCTGAGTGGGCTATGATATTCGATAACTGCGGGGGAGATATCTATGTACTGCACTCAATGCGGAAATCAAGTCCCGGAAGGCAACCGATTCTGTACCAACTGTGGAGTCGCGGTTTCAGCAGGCGGAACTGCATGCCCCAACTGCGGCTCAGCAGTGTCGCCCGGTATGGGACACTGCAGCCGATGCGGGCAAATTCTGGTAGGGGGAGCAGCGGAAGAACGAAAGCGCGGAGTTAAGGCCGTTGTGGGTGGGATACTGGGCACTGTCGCCGGAGTATTCGGACTCGTGATTGGTATTTTAATCCTAGCGGGTGTCACGCAAGCTACCAGCCAGCATCCGGTCATAGAGGAAGATATCTCGTGGCTTAATACAATCGGTGTACTTTATATCATCATAGGGCTGTTGGCGATACTGGGCTCAGCCCTGGCGATAGCGAGAATGGGCTTCTGGCTCGCAATTATCGGAACGATATGCACCATACCCATTGTCCCTATGCTGGGAATTCCAGCACTGATCCTGGTAGCTATATCCAAGAAGGACTTCTAGAGCGCTATGCAGGTGATCAGGTACAAAAGTAAGGTATAGATAGGTAATATTAGGTGATTGTCTGAATCCCAGACAGCCATTATTGTGAAAGTATGATAACCTCCGAAGCGTTACGGTGGGGATTCTGACACATGGATATCGAGTTCAATCTGTATAAGTCTGAAGAAGGTGAACTTGTACTCGACGTACAAGGTCAAGCCCGAGGGAAGGTATACTTCCGCAATTTCACAGCATTCACCGCATTTGTAGTAGCCAGTCAGCAGTTCCTGGAACGCTGTGAAGATACCCTGGCTGATAGATGCCAGGTGCCCGATGTTATACTATCAGCTTTCGACGACGAATTGAGTCCTGATACAGGCTGACCCGCATTCCTTCGGCCGAATCCTTCCCCCCACAACCTTAAATTCCGACTGCAGGGCTTCTAAGACCATGACATCGCGTTGCATATTTTTATGTCTCGTGATATCACATTCGGTGGTAAAAAGATATCAGTTACGTTAATATCCTCTAAGCCAGACAGAATACTCCGGTAATGGAGGGGTGCGTGATGACCGCGATATCTGCATTACTGATTATCACAGCGATTGGGACGGTTCTCTACTGGGTCGATTTCTTCACCCGCGGCGAGGTCCAGACCATAAAGGAGGACTGGTATATCAAATTCGAAAGAGCCTTTCCCGCCGCCGACCTGTGGATGTCGGCATGTGCCGTTGCCGGAGCCGCCGGGCTTTTAATGGATAAATCCTACGGCCCGGTGTTTGCCCTGCTCACAGCGGGTTCACTGATATTCCTCGCCCTGATGGATATTACATTCAGCACTCAAAACGGCCTTTACCGCCTTGTCCGCTCCTCAAACCAGATGAGGTTCGAGGTGTTTATCAATATCTGGACCCTGGGGTTCGGCATAGCCGTCATTACCTACATATCACCCAAGATAGCGCCCCTAATCTAACCAGTTGAACGTTTCTATATTTGCTAACTGTAGTTATCCCCAGCATTTCGGCTGGTGGCTGCACCTAACCCAATGCGGTGTCATTACCATACAAATAGTGCTATCTCGAAAGAGACATTGAGTAACAATGCGCCCATAAAAAGGTACAGCCACGATAGTCATGAACGACTGGCAGTGCTATGCTGTGTGTCAGAGAATCCGGATAGCACATGATATCACTTTACATTGTATATGCAGAGCTAGAAGGGGTGATCGAACATGCTGTTCAGGTCAACAGGACTGGGGAAAACCGAACTGGTGGGACGCGTCGATGATCTTCAGCGCCAGGGCGATTATCTGATCATGTACGTTGACGTCATCGAACCGGTGAAATGGCGGATTCGGGCATCATTGAGCTTCATGGACCTGGCGAAGGTGATGGTGTGTATGGCCAAGCAGTCTGTAGTCAGGTTTCTTTTATCACCTAAGCAGTGGGGCAACAGGAAGCCGCAGCATCCCGGAGATTTCTAAACACGAGGAAACTCGAGGAGACCAGACCGCCGTATACAACAGCTCAATCCTTCGCGTGTATGCTGTATTGCTGCAGCTCATCATACAATGTCTTCATCGTGGCGGCACGGCCGGTATAGGTTGTATATCTGCCCTGTGCTTTTATCTTAAGAGTGCCCATTCTTGAAAGAGCCCCTTCTTCTTTGTAGCTGATAGCCTGTATCTCAGGAATTCCGTCTGCTTTAAATTCTTCCGTCTTAAAGAATATCCCCTGGCGACGGTATAGTATCAATCGTTTTCCCGTTGTTATCAACTGGTACTTCTGGCTTCCCAGCCGGACTCTACCTGGTGACTGATATTTTACCGTCTCTCCTGGCAGTAACAGGTTCTCTAACGCCATAGCCCAACCTCAGACATTTCTATGCTTCCTGTCAAGCAACATTTGAATAGTCCCTATAGCTCCCGGCTCCATAGTCCTGTTCATCCGATCGACTGCCATATCCGCTGAGGAACTCATAGGATTCCTGAAAATATCTTTCGAGTCTGCGCAGATTCGTATCGGGGTCACTCTCGGAAGGACGCCTACCGGCGATAAAAAGAGCCCATTCACTGGCTACCTTGATAACGGTCGCTTCAACTGACATGGACACATTGCACCTCCCAGACAATCCTGGTTTTGATTATGTACGAAGACAAACGCTGTTGCCGGCTGATGGGGCGGTATGACCGGCAGAAACGGAGTCACTGTGTGTGGGGCCCCCTGCCAACTCTGAAGCGATATGTACGCCAGCCATCATATATCGATCCCGGGAATGAGTGAGTTGCTCCGCCAGTTTAAGGTGTTGCCAGAGCTGATTTTTCCACGAGAAATCCTTGGCATATCTCAGGGCTCTCTCCGAGATCGTCACCCTGAATTCAGGGAAGACAATGGCCTGCTTTATCCCGGAAATCAGTTCTTCAAGGTTAGCGCTGGTCAATCCACCCGCCATTCTAACAGTTTCGCCTACGCCCTCCATATCACGGCAGGCCATTGTGGCGCCAGCTCCTAAGGCATGAGCGATAATGCCGCTTTGTGTACAATCGCCAGGCCAGTAGAAATAAATATCGAGCGCTCTCAACACGGTGGCAAGCATATCTACCGGCAAATAGGTATCCAGGAAAAACTGCCCGGCTCCGTTGTATATTGCCTTCATCTGCGTTGCAAACCTGCTGTCGATGTTATTATCGGCCTCCCTTAATTTACCGACATATACCGCTGCTATCCTATGTGACGGGAGCATCTGCTGTAATACATCGTGGGTACGATACAGCAGCTCTGTCCCCTTGCTGGCTGTAATAAACCCGGTGCCGCCGATTATTACGGTGTTGGGATCGAGGAATATGCGCTCCTGGGCAAGGCCTTCCTTAAGCGGCCTGTCCAGCTCTGAGCCCTCAATCAGATATTTATGGACCCTTGCCTTAGCTTCGAGTTTGCTCATTTTCGATATTTCAGGGTATGAATGGATACCGTGTCTTAATACATGTACTTTACGGATATGCTCAGGGAAGGCGTGCGCTACTGCCTGGTACACGCCGTCGCTGAATACCGTGATGGCATCGGCATGAGGAAGAATAGCGCGCAGGAAGAAGTATTCTTCGCTGCGTAATCCATAGCGCGTCTCGATGCTCTGGAAATGAAGAGTGTGTAACGTAACCACCTTCGGCGTGTTCAATTCTCTGAGCATCTTGACGAATCTGGCATTGCCTCTCCAGATACCGAATTCGTGCTGAAACCAGAGCACCTGCTTTGAACGTGGTCTAAGTCCCTGTTCTATGGACGCCGCTGAGAAATCGTCACGGCTGTTAATGCCGTACCAGACAGTTTTCGCGGCCGGTGATTGTTCCTCGCAGAGAGGGACTCCATAGTTATCCAGATTGAAGGATAGAACATCCCAGCGGTGTGGCGGGGCTTCTCTGGTGAGAAAGTATGAGTAGTCAGCAATTCCGCATATTATAGGCTTATAGGGTGATACTAAGGCGACTGAAGGCATCATACCTTGTTCTTGATGCCAGAATCTCTCGGGTAATTCTCGGTGCTGCCCGCTTTTCAGCTTGCTTTGTGGTTCCAGCGCCTGAAGCACCGGCTCAACCTGTGGTAGCTTTCTCTTGGTTACCATGTCCTGTCTTGCCGTCGCTGTGCATTGTTTCAAGATAATTTAATTGCTATGCTCTTCTATTCTTTTTGGAATGATATCTACAACTTTCTTACCCGATCTTTATCATACCTACATTAGAATGGTATACAATGGCTCTTTCGAGGGGTATCAACTAGTTAAATGGTACTATCTTTGAGGTAAGGCACCTGAACACAAAAGCAGACAGGGACAGCGTCAAAGGATCCTGTCTTAACAAGCGGAAATTAAAAGGAGAGGGAAACCGTTAGAAAAACGAATCTGGTGGGCGATGTAGGACTCGAACCTACGGCCTTCTGTGTGTAAAATGTACGTCCTTTGTACCATCGAGTGTCATCAAGTATCGTTAAGTACAATATATCCGACACTTTACGTTCATCTAGTGTTATCTAGTGTCATTAAGTGCTGTTAATTTCGTTGACAAATCCGCTGACAAAATCGTTCGGTAAAAGCACCCTTTTATTGAACCGTTTAGGCTAAGGTCTACTCGTGAGAACGGGCGGCCCTTTTTCTATGTGTGGCCACAAGTGGTTAGAAGGTTGACTCTAATAAAGGAAGCATTATCGATCCGTTTCTGTTGTTAGACTGGAATAATAAACGGAGGGGAAGCAGAATGGTCATGAAGGATTTCACCAAAGACACCAGGAAGGATTTTTATATTAGCATGTAAAGATCAACTGGGCTGCGTCATGCCCGGAAAACCTGGTTTCTTATTTTCTTCCCACATGCTCGATTGCAAGAAAGTCGCGAGATTAACATCTTGGTTGGTGATCTTGAGTTTGCTACGGATCTTCTCCCGATGACGGTTGATGGTCGCTTGAGATACGCCCCTCATACTGGCGATTTCTTTAGTGCGCATCCCGTTACGGATCATGTTGCAGATGGCGATTTCGGTCGGTGTCATAGAACGGTAGGCAAGTGACAATTGATTAATGAACGGCGAGGTGAGTTCCTC